>CAIJPD010000051.1 GCA_903822495.1 uncultured Chloroflexota bacterium
CGGCCCGGCGCGGAACGTTGGCTCCGCGGCGGCCCGGCGGGGACCCGCGGCGTCGAACCCGGCTTCGGCCACCGGCCTGCCCCGCCCGCCCACGCATGGCATCACTCCCCCCAGATTCCCATGGGGATGGCGTTGGGCGAGACTGGTGGCGTGCGGCCGCCTCCAGATCGACCTGGGAACCACCGGATTCCCAGTCCCCGGGCATTCGGTGATCATCTCGCCCGAAATCGAGCCTGCCGCGGTCCCGGGCGGAGCCCCGCCGCCCTCCGATTGGGCGCGCCATCGGCGAATGACATCCCGTTGGGAATCCGGTGATGTCGCGCCAGCGGAACCTGTCGTCGGTCGCGGACGGAAGGCCGGAGGCGGTCACCCTCGCCCAGCGTCTCAGCCCCGGCCGGGACCATCCCCTCCGGTGCTATCATTCGCGGGCCCTGCAACGGGCACCTCGGTCGGGGCGTGGCGCAGCTTGGCAGCGCGCATCGTTCGGGACGATGAGGTCGGAGGTTCAAATCCTCTCGCCCCGACCACTTACGGATATTCCGACCTCCTCCGGTAGCGCCGCGGCAATGCCATGCCGGACCGCGTGCTCCGTCAGATGGACGGTCGCCTCCTGGAGCCCCAGGATCTCAATCCGGCTGAACAGCGCGCTCGCGAGCAGCTGCTGCCCGGCCCCACCATCCGCGGCCCGCCAGGTCTCCGGCAGCTCGCGCAGGTAGCGGACCGCCACGTCAGCCGGCACCACATCGGCGGCCCTCGGGGTGCGCGCCGTCTCGGCGGCTCGGTCGAGCTCCCGCATCGTCCCGTCCAAGCGAGCGATGTCCCGGTCCCGCAGGTACCTGGTCGTTGCCCGGGTCCGCTCTCGTTCGATCCGGTCCAGCTCGCGCCGGTCCGGTGCAGGGTTCGATCCGTCGAGCACGCCAACCACCCGGGTCAACGTGCCGGCGCCGACCGCGATCTCGGCGAGCAGCCCCTCGACAATCTCCTCGTAGAGCTCCTTGCGGTAGGCGTGGCCGTTCCAGCGGCCCCGAGTCCGCGGCTCGGCCGGGCGGGCCTCCACGAACGCCGTACAGGGCTCCCGGTGCCGGTAGTAGCCGGTGTCCCCGGTCAGCCGCTTGCCACAGCTCGCGCAGTGGAGCATGTCGAGGGCATAGGGTCGCCGCGGGTCCGCCTTGCGCCCGGTGTTCGTGGCCCGGTGAGCCCGGATCGTGCGGACCTGGTCCCAGACAGCCACCGGGACCAGCGGCGCCCAATGCGCCTGGCTCCCATCGCGGAGCCGGCCCGCGTAGAGCGGGGAGGTGAGCACTCCTCGGACGGTGAACAGCCCGACGCCGGTGTGCTCGGCGACCGCCGCATCGGACAGCCCGGCGGCCGAGAGCTCGTAGATCCGGACCGCAACCGCGGCCGTGGCCGGATCGGCCTCCAGGAGCTTCGCCGCATTTCGTCGGAAGCCGAACGGCGGATGGCCGCCCGGGTCACGCTCCTTGGTGAGCTTGCTCGCGTAGCCCTCCTTGATCCGGCGCGACAGCCGGCGGCTGGACCGCTCCGCGTCCTGGGCCTCGCCGACCAGCTGGTCCCAGTCCCGATCGGCAGAGCTCAGAATCTCCTCGTCGGCGAAGTAGACCGGCACGCCGACCGGGTGCAGCTTGTCCTCCAGGAGCTCCAGGGTCCGGTGGAGGTTGCGCTGCCAGCGCGAGACGTAGCCGACCAGGAGCACATCGAATGCGCCCCGGTCGGCGGCCGCCATCATCGCGACCATCTCGGACGAGCGGTACACGGTGCGCCCGGAGTGGGCGGCCCGCCAGATCAGCCCGGTATCGACGAGCCCGAGGCGGGCGATCGCGCGGTCCTGGAGCTCGGTCTGCGCCTCCGGCCCGTAGCGGTCGAACTGGCCGGGCGTGCTCTCGCGGACCCAGCGGGCGGCGCGGAGGCCGCGCAGCTCGTCGACCGTCAGGGGAAGCCGCTTCATCGATCCGCCCTCCGTGTGACCTGGAGCCGCTCGCGGGCTGCCGCGCGGTCCGTCTGCTCGCGCGCCCAGCGATCCCGCACCAGCTGGGCGAGCGCGACGACGAGCGGGTCCATGGCGGCAGTGTCGCCGACGCCGGCGGGAAGGTCCAGCCCAGCGGACCGGACGACGCCGACACGGACCAGCGTCCGGTTCACGGCGCCACCGTCCGGCCCCGTGCCGCGAGGAGCCGCAGGTCGGCCTCCGTCAGCCGCGCCTCGCCGTCCTGGAGCACCGAATTGAGCCAGTGCCCCCCGTACGCGTGCCAGAGGAGCGCCAGCGTCGGCCCGACCTGGTTACGCAACCACGCCGCCCGCTTCTCCAGGGAGTCCACCCGGGCCGGCCCGTTGAGCCTGACACGCTGGGCATCGGCCACGATCGCCGCCCACCAATCGAGCCGCGGCGCCCGATCGGCCCGCTCCTGCCCGGACCGATCGCGGAAGTCGATCAGCCCGCAGATGCAGCCGAGGACGTACCGGCCCAGCTCGTCGCCGGCACCTATCGCCCCAGTCACGAACCGCTTCGCCTGGTCCCCCCGGACCTGGAGCTCCCAGCGCACGCCCGCACCGGGCCGACCCGACTCGGCCGCCTTGTCGTAGACGCGCACCATCGCCCCGGACTTTGGCGAGCCGAGATACGTCGTCGCACCGTCCTGGACGACCCCGGCCCCTTGGCCGCTCACCACGTCCTCGCGAATCGTCCGCATCCGCCGTAGGTGGGTGAGGGTGTCGCCCCGCCGGAACGCCTCGGCGACCGTTTCCGGTTCGGCATGGCGGGCGCGATCGTCGTAGTAGCCATCCGCCCGGCTGAACTGCGCGCCGAGTCGCTGCAGAAGTGCCGCCAGCTGGAGCGCCCTCACGCCCCCGAGCTCGTCGAGCGCAGTCTGACGGACCTCGAAGTACGTCTCGCCCAATTCCGGCCGGCTGCGTGGCGCCCAGGCTGCCATGGCGTGGAGCCCGAGCGTCACCGACTCCGCGTACCAGCGCGTCCCACCGGCTCTGGCTTCGGGCTCCGATCCCAGCGCGGCCCCTAGGAGGGCGACGACCTCCGCCGGTTCGACCCGCTTGACCGTCCCCTGGAGCCAGCCGAGACCCACCCCTGTCATTTCCACCCCCGTGTTACCCACCGGGGGTGGAGTCGCGCCCGTGTCCTCAGCTGGGGAGCCGCCGCCCGCCGGCCCGGTCGCCGCGCTGGCGCGGGGGCGCCCGGACTCGGCGGCCGGCCGGTTCCCACGTCGAGTCGCAGGGTTCGTGCCCTGGCTCGCGGTGCGCGGATCGGCAGTGTCGTCCATCTCCGAGACTGGACCACAGGAGCCCCCGTCCGCGATACGCCGAATCGACGAACGAATCGGCGAACGTCAGAATTCGCCCATGCAGGACCTTCGCGGCCTCCAGCGCCTCGCCCTCGGTTATGACCTGGGCGACGACGGCCGGCTCGTTGCCCGCAACCTGCCGGCCCGGCTCGTGCCTGCCGCGGGGGAAGGAGCCCTCTATCGCCGAATCGCCGCGCTGGCCGATGCGCCCGATGCGGCCATCGCAGCAGCAGCGTCCCGATATGGTCCCCTCGGCCCCGTTCGCCCGCTCGCCATCCCCGACCGAGCCCTCTTCATCTGGGCGATGGGCGAGCAGTTCCGCAAACACATGCAGGACCTTGGACGCCTCCGCTCCTGGTTGGCAACGGGCGGCCAGACCCCGATCGCTGGCCGCGTCGCGCCGATGGCCCACCTCATCGCCGCCATCGCCGAGACGGACCCTCTGCTCTCCCAGCGACTGCTCGAATTGTTGAGCCAGACCGGCGTGCCGGTCGTCCCGGAGCATGAGCGCGAACGGCTTGGCATTGCATTCGACGAGCAAGAGCAGCTCATCTTGCACGCGATCGGGAAACGCGAGCGCCTCCTCACCAAGCACGCCAAGAAGGGCGATGCCCACGTGCGCGTGATCCCCGCACCGGGGACCGGCCGGTATCTCGGCTTGGCGGCCCGTTACCTCCGGGTCCTCATAAGGCGAGCCGAGGAGGCGGGAACGACCGCGGCGCTGCTCCCGCCCGAGAGCTTGGGCCGGTTCGCTACCAGCCTCCAGCCGTACATCGAGGACAACATCGTCCCGACCGAAACCGTCGGCGCTTGGCGACAGGCCGCGAGCGAGCTTCGCACCTGGGTGACCATCCTTCGCGCCACCCGAACCGCGAGTCCAGCCGAGATGAGCCAGCCGGAAGCCCTGCTGACGCTCCGTCTGCAACAGGTCGACGCGTGGCCATTCCCGTCCGGTGAACACCTGGGCACCTTCGGGCGAGCACTGTGGACTGTCTGGACCCGCCTTGTGGCCGAGGCTCCCCAGCGTCGCTGCACATGGCCCGATTGCGTGACCGTGCTGCCCATCGGCGCTCACGGCAACCGGGACTACTGCGACGCGCACCGCCGGGAAGCCGCGCGGCTCCGTTCAGCTCGGACGCGGCAACGAGAGCGGGCTGGTTATGGGGCGGCCCAGGGGCCGCCCCGCTTCTAATCCTGGCTCGTCCGGCCGCCCGTCAAGGGTTCGCGGCCGATGGCCGCCCGCCTTCGGCGGCCCTTGACCGGCGGGTTGGTCGGCTTCGCTCTGGCTTATGCGTGCCAAAGGCTAGGAGGCGATCACCAGTGCCTCGGCCAGCGACAGCTGCCGCACTCCGTCTGCATACACGCCAAGCTCGGCATCGGAGAGCAAGCGGCCTCCATCGTCCAAGAAGCGCAACCGGCTAGCCTCAACATACTCGCGCTCTCGGTCGAAGCCGAGCCACGATCGATTCAGTCGCTCGGCCGCCCACCCCGTCGTCATGGACCCTCCGAAGATGTCCAGGACCACATCCCCCGGTTCGGTCAGGAACCGGATGAAGAACTCGGGCAGGTCCACCGGGAACCTTGCTGGGTGCAGTTTCAGCCCACGTGCGGCCACCGCACGGAGGTAGCGCCCGTTTGAGTCATTGTTGCCAAAGGTCAAGACGTTTCCCGGGATCGCCCCGCCCTGATCGCGACCCCAACTCGCCTTCGCCATGTGCCCAGATGGCCGACGCTTGGCCGTGAAGCCTCGTTCTATCAGCCGCCTCATGTCGTCCGAGTATTCGACGAGAACGCGCCTATTCGACGCCTCGGGCCACGGCGACTTCGACAGCCACCAGCACGGCTCCACGCTGTCCTTGACCCTGATTCGCCGCACGTTTACCCACTCCGCCGGGGTCGGCATCTTCGCGGGGTTGTACCAGTAGAACTCCTGCGCCAGGTGGAACCGAAGCTCGTCAACCAGCGCAATCAGCAGCCGGAAATGGTAGAGGCTCCGCACGGGAAGGCCCTTTGTCCAGGCCCCACCGATATTGATGACAAAGGACCCATCCTCAGTCAGTACGCGCTGGACCTCCCGGGCGAACTCCAAGAACCAGGCAACATATGTTGCCTGGGACTCGTTGCCATATTCCTTCTTGAATTCGAGGGCGTATGGCGGAGACGTCACGACAAGGTTGACACTGGCATCGGGCGTGGCCCGGAGCAAGTCCAGCGCATCGCCGGCGTACGCAGCCCCCCGGCGCGACTCGTAGACAGGCGATACGCCCGCCAGTAGCCCCGTTGGGGGGAGTGCCAACCCGGTTCGATCGTCGATCAATCAAGCACCTCGAACAAATGTTCTCTCCAAATCCCATCCGGCGCAAGGGGGATCGGAATTCGCTGCATCGTGTACAGCCGGTCCGGGAACGACGGATGCGGCGCGAGGTCCCGCATCCGCGCGAACAAGTACGACCATTCCCCAGTCACTTGGTACAGGCACGCGGCGAGTATCTCGAACTGGTCGTATCGGTAGTACCGCGACCCTGCTTCGCTGCCCCGGCGGGTCTTCTGCGTCTCGACATTGATCGCACGCCTGGGCCGCGAGGCAAGCCGCGGCTTCGCAGTCTTGACCTCAATCAGCCACGTCCGACCCTCCCGTCTGACCCACGCGTCCGGGCGGTCGTCGTCGTCCACCAGCCCGTACTCGTCGATGGCTCCGTCGCGGACCAACGTAACGAGGTATGGCTCCAACTTGGCCTCGGCCAAGCGCCCCCGAACGGCAACGAGCAATCGGAACCCGCCCCCGATCGCCGTGAGGATCTCATCGCCCGGGGTGCCGAGCCTTCGCTCGACCGGGTGGCGCAGGAGTGCGGGATCGACGGGCTCCGCACGGGGAAGCCGCTCGGCCGCCGGGTCGAGGGGGAACGCCGGCCCGACGACCTCGCGGAAGAACTGGAGATCGTCGTCGGGTAGAGTCATACGCGGGATGGTAGCGCCCCGAGGAGCCGCGGCGACGAGTCCTCACGAGTCGCGCGATCATCACGCCGGCCGACGAACGAGTATGCAAGTACGGCTGGCCACGATCCGGACTCTCACCCGTAAGGTGTCCGCGCTACTCCTCTCGCCCCGACCAAACCTACCTCATTGACCAGGCGGCCCCGCACATTCCGCAGCATCGCATGGCGTGAATGTCAACGGCCATCTCGAAGGCCCCGGTCTTGGCCATGAGAAGTCCCCACTCCTGACGCCTCGATCAAGGCTTTGGAGCGGGCCCACCTCCCCTCATCCGCGCTCCACGCGTCCCGAAGGACTCACCCGACGGCATGACGGTGATGCTGCGGTGGAGGAGCCGGTCGAGGAGTGCCACGGCGGTCGAATGCTCCGGCCAGAAGCCCCCCAGTCCTCGAAGGGCCAGTGGCTGGCGATGCCGAGCGAGCGACCTTCGTCGGCAGCGGCGACGAACCGGAACAGGAGCTGGGAGCCCGTGGCGTCGGGCGGGGCGAAGCCGCGCTCGTCGATGATCGCCAGGTCCGCCCGTAGCAGGCCCCCGATGAACCGCCCGCCGCTGTTGTCGGCCAGGCCGCGATAGAGCGCCTCGACGAGCGCGGCGGCGACGTCGCGGACGCGCAGCGCGGCGCTGGTGGCCGTCTCGCCCAGACCGATCAGGCACTGGCTCCTGCTGGTCCGGGATGGTCGCACCGGGACGAGGTTCTCGCGCGCCCGGATCCACTCCAGGGACCCGAGGCGGGCGAAGGTGGCGGCCGGGATCGGGCTCTCGGCCACCTTGAACTCGTCGAGCGACGTGGCCACGGGGAGCATGGCCACTCGCCGGCGGAGCGGTTCACGGGCAGCATCCCGCCCACTGATTTCGGCGTCGACGAGCGCCCGGAGCAGCTCGTCGGGCACCTAGCGCTGGACCCTGGCCGTCTGGAGGACGTCGGGGGCGAAGCGGCGCGCGATGCGCGCCCGCCAGCCGGTCAGCCCGCCGACTCGTTCGCCGACACCGGGGCCTGGTCGAGCGCCTCGCGGACCTTGGCAGCCAGGTCCCGCGCGGAGAACGGCTTCAGGAGGAAGTGGACGCCTTTGTCCAGGACCCCGTGGTCGGCGATCACGTCGGCGGTGTAGCCCGACATGAACAGCCGTCTCAGGCGCGGGTGGAGGGACAGCAGGCTGCGGGCGAGGTCCCGGCCGTTCGTCTCGGGCATGACGACATCGGTGATCAACAGGTGGATCTCTCCGGCGTGCTCGCGCGCCAGGCGGATCGCCTCACTGGGCGTCGCAGCGGAGATCACGTCGTAGCCCAGCCGTTCGAGCATCGCGGTGCCCAGGCGCAGGATTGCGGGCTCGTCCTCGACGACCAGGACCGTCTCGCCGCCTCCCGCCGCCGCGCCCTGCGGCGGCGCTTCCGGCGCGGTCGTCCGGCTCCTGTGGCGCGGCAGGTAGACCCGGAACGTGGTCCCGGTCCCCAGCTCGCTCTCGGCGTCGGTGAAGCCCTCGTTCTGCTTGACGATGCCGTACACCGTGGCGAGGCCGAGGCCCGTCCCCTTGCCGACCTCCTTCGTCGTGAAGAACGGCTCGAAGAGGTGGCTCATCGTCTCGGCGTCCATGCCGCGGCCGTTGTCAGTCACGGAGAGGACGACGTACTCGCCGGGCACGGCGCCCGGCCGGGCGGCGCAGTCGTCTGCGTCGAGGGTGGCGTTCCCGGTCTCGATCGTGATTCTGCCGACGGCGCCGATCGCGTCGCCCGCGTTCACCACGAGATTGGTCAGGACCTGGTCGAGCTGGGACGGGTCCACGAGGACGGGCCACGCGTCGGCGCCCGGCCTCCAGGAGAGCTCGACCCCGGCGAGGACGAGGCGCCGCAGTATCTCCAGCATCCCGTGGACGGTCTCGTTGAGGTCGAGCACCTTGGGCGTGACGGTCTGGCGCCGGGCGAAGGCGAGCAGCTGGCGGGTGAGGTCGGCGGAGCGCCGGGCGGCGTCCTGGACCTCGAGGAGGTCGGCGCGTACGGGATGCGAAGGCTCGAGCGCCTCGAGGGCCAGCTCCGTGTTGCCGAGGATCACGCCGAGCATGTTGTTGAAGTCGTGGGCCACGCCGCCGGCGAGGCGACCGACCGACTCCATCTTCTGGGCCTGCTCGAGCTGGGCTTGCAGGCTGGCCTTCTCCGCTTCTGCCCGCTTGCGGTCCGTGATGTCCTGCGTCGTTCCGACGAGCGTGCGGGCTCCATCCTCACCGACCTCCACTTCGCCCCACGTCGTCTGGTGGAAGATCGTCCCGTCGAGTCGCACTCCCCGAAGGTCAACCTGGAAGGGGCGATCTGCAGACAACGCGAGGTGCACGAGGTCGTCGTAGCGTCCACGGTCATCGGGGTGGATGAGTTCGGCGCTGTCGTCGATGGTGATCGGCCGGGTGGCGCGATCGATGCCGTACATGGCATACATCTCGTCCGACCACTCGATGTGGAGCGAGACGGGGTCGAACACCCAGCTCCCGAGTCGTGCCACGTGCTGCGACCGCAGCAGCACCTTCTGCGTCTGACGCAGGGTCTCCTCGGCCACCTTGCGAGCGGTGATGTCACGGGAGGTCTCGGCGATCCCGATGACCCGGCCGACGCGGTCGTGGACCGGGTTCAAGGTGATCTCGGCGAAACGGACTTGCCCATCCGGCATCGGCATCGACACCTCGCGAACGACGGAGCGGTCCGACGCGATGGCCTCGACGTGGACTGCGGCAAGCTCCCGGAAGCCATCCTCGGGGAGGCCAACCTCGGGGGGTGTCCGGCCGACGACCTGCTCCTCGCTCAATCCCAGCGCCAGGCAGAACTGCCGGTTGGCGCTGGTGAAGCGGCCGTCAAGGTCGAAGGCGTAGACGGAGTCTGCGCTGGAATCGCGGAGCAGCTTGAGCTGTTCCCGGCTGAGGCTGAGCGCTTCCGCAGCCGACACGCGCTCGGTGATGTCGCGAGCGATGCCTTCGATTGCCACCAGGTTCCCGGCCGCATCGAGGATGGGCACGTTGCGCTGTTCGGTCCAGATGGTCGCGCCGTCCTTGCGCAGCCAGCGCAGGGTGACCGCCTGACCCGGCGTCGTCTCGCCGCGGGCGGCTCCATCGAGCAGATGACGGTCATCCGGATGCACCAGCTTGAACCCGAGGTCAGGATCCGCGTAGTGGTCTTCAGGCGTGAACCCGGTCATGGCCGTGGCCGCCGGACTGACATAGCTGAAGCCGCGCCTCGGGGCTAGCTCGTAGCGGTAGATGAGGTCCGGCGCGTTCTGGGCAAGACGGCGATACCGCTCTTCACTCTCGCGGAGCGCCTCGTCTGCCGTCCGCCGTTCGGTGATGTCGCGGCAGGCGACGCGGAGGGCCCGCTCACCATGCCACGGGATGTTGCGGGCTCTGATCTCGACGGGAAAGACCGTCCCGTCCTTCCTGCGGTGCATGCGCACGGGGATCGTCAGGATCTGGTCCGGGGCATCCTGGGCGTCGTGGGCGCTCCTGGACGTCTCGTCGGGCTCTGCCGACACGTCCGTGGCATGCAAGGTCAGCAGCTCGGCGTGGTCGAAGCCGTAGACGCTTGATGCCGCGCTGTTGGCATCAAGGATCCTGGTCGTCGCCATGTCGACCACGAAGACCGGGTCGGACGCCGAGTCGAAGAGCGCGCGGTACCGCTCCTCACTCTCGTGCAGCGCCGCCTCCGCGCGCTTGTGCTCGGTGACGTCGCGGGCAAAGCCGAACAGTCCGACGACCTTCCCATCGTCGTCGAACAGCGGGCCCTTGGTTGAGAGATAGGTCGCCGTCCCGTTGACCGTCTGGAGGACCTCCTCGTAGGTGACCACGCGCCGGCCTTCCATGACCGCCCGATCACCGGCCATGACCGTCGCGGCTTCCGCGGCAGGGAAGAGGAAGGTATCGTCCTTGCCGATGACCTCGTCCGGTCGCTTACCGGTGGTCCTGGCGGCCTCGCCGTTGAAAAGCAGGTAGCGGCCCTGGGCGTCCTTCACGTAGAAGGCGTCCGCCGACTGCTCGAGATAGATGTGCTGCAGGTCGCCGCCCATCCGGCCGGCCGCGCTGGCCGACGCCTCCCCGGCCGTCAGGGCTCGCCCCGCCGCAGGGCCGAGGGAGAAGGCCAGAACGCTGCCCAGTGACGCCTTCCTCTCGCGCGCCGTTGTCCTGGCCGCGAACAGGGCAACCAGGAGATAGGCCGCGCCGAGATACTGCGCGATCCTGCCCGCCCATCCGACCGGACTGCCGACCGAGCTCTGGACGAAGAAGGCGGTCAGGCTCACGCAGGTCAGCGCCAGGGCCAGCCCGTACCAGCGCAGGAACGAATCGCGGGTTCGGAAGGAGGTTCCGACGAAGGTAAGAGCGGCGAAGGCGAATAGCGCGTCCGCCGCCGCGAGAACGCCCTGCCCCAACGGTGTCGGGCCGGTCGCGGGAATGGAGAATGGCGGGGTGGCGCCAACAAGGGCAGTCGCCGTCAACAGCACGGTCATGGTCATTGGCACCGCACAGACGATCGCGACCCATGCCCGTCTCCCGGCCCGAACGACCGTCGCTGACCGGCCCGCCAGGAGGGCCATCGCCGCGGCGAGAAAGACGATCGCCGCCATCAGGGCGCCGGTGTCGTAGATCGTGAGGTTCAGGTTCGCGCCGCCCGGGAGATCCTTCACGATTGCGGCGGCGACCACCGCGTCCCCGAAGATGAGCGTCCCGCAGCCCAGGAGGAGGACCTGGACCTGCCCGGTCGCGGCGAAGGTTCGCAGTCCGACGAAGGCCACGGCTACGGTCAAGCCGATCGCGATCACGAACAGGGCATCGGAGACCCAGATCAGCCAGTCTGGATCCTCGAACGCGGAGGAATCGATCGAGACCCCCAGCGCCGCGATCAGGGCGACCAGCACGACGACGGGCGCGAACCCCAGGTACGGCCTGTTCATCGCGGAGCTGCCGCCCGCCGCTCCGCCACGGAGCCATGATGCCGGGGCTGCCCGGTACCAGCAGGTTGGCCTTGCGGCGGCCGCTCCATGCCTGTCCTCCGGAGGGGTCCTGCGCCGCGCTGCCCGGCGGCGAGGGAGATGACCTCGAGATCGCATCGCGCGGACGCCGGCGAGCTGCGTGTGAGGCGAACGATACTCCGGCCACCGATCGCGGCCAAGGCCCTTTTCGCCCGGGGTTGGCGGGGCCACGGGCAGGGCTCGGCGACCGCCGCGACCGCGCCATCGCAGCAGCGCAGTTCGCCCGTGCGGGCCGTTCCCTGGCTCGCTCAGCCGCGGCGCCGGGATCCACAGGACCTGCGCCGTGGTCTCCGCCCCCGATGCCGCGCGTGGGCGCGAGGTCAGGCGCCGGTGGCCGGCAGCGCCCGCAGCGCGTCGATCAGCGCGTCGAGCGTGTACGGCCCGTCCGGAGCGGCCGGCGCCGGGGTGGCCTCGGGGTCACCATCCGCACCGACGCCCGCGTGGCCACCGACCGCGCCCTCGATCAACGCAGCTAGGGGAGACCTTCCCAGCAGGGTCACCGTGACCGTCCCCGTGCCGCGTATCGGGACCAGGCTCAGGTCGGCCAGCCAGAAGCCACCCGGCGTCCGCCAGCCGCCAAATGACGTCAGCTCGACGTCGCGGGGCGCCGCGAGCCGCTCCACCGACAGGCCGATCTGCATGGCACCCTGGATCGTGGCCTGGCACAGGCGGTCAAGACCCTCACGGAAGATGTAGACATCCCCAAGCGGATCGCCTGGGTCTCCCGGAAGCACGGTCAGGATGCCTGACCCATCCATCCGGCCGATGACGGCCGAGACCCGGGATTCGAACCCTTCGGGCACGAGGTCCGGCCGCAGCATCGCGAAGAGGGACACCGACCAGCCCGGATCGATTGAGGTCAGCCCCGCCTTCCAGGCCTCGGCCAGCCCGGCGGACGATACGCCGGCGGGATCGCCGCCCTGGCGCGACAGGCGGCGCCGGAGCAGCGCCATCCGGTAGGCGTCGAGCAACGTGACCGTCGCCCAGAACTGTTCGAGATCAAAGGTCATCTGGAGCGGCTCGGCCTCGGCCATGCCGCCGGCCCTCGTCACGTCAAGGCAGCTCAGCCACACCTCGTCGACCGAGAGCGGCCCGGAGAAGTGCATCGCGTCCGGGTCCACGTCGGCCCGGAAGCCCGGACCGCGCCCGTCGGCATCCGCCCACAGGTACCGGCCCATGAGCGACGTGGCGCCGTCACCAAAGAGCAGCGTGACGGTGCGGTGCGGGTCGAGGAGGGCGGGCACCAGGGAGGCCCAGGGTCCCTGGAGGGAGGCGAGCCCGTCGAGGAGCGCGGCCCGGTCCGAGGGCGCGTCGGGTGGGGCGATCCGGGCCAGGAGTGAGAGCGCGCCGTAGCCCAGGCCCGGCACCTCGCCGAGCGTCTTGAGCGCTGGCCTGGAGAGGGTGATCTCGCGCGCCTCGACGGCCGACGCCATGTCGCTCATCTGTTGGCCTCTCGCGTGGGGGTGCTCATGGCTTGACCATGGTCCGCAGGTCGGAGAATGGGTCGATGCCGGCATTGCGCAGGATCTGCATGGCCTCGATGGGATCCTTGGCCCCTGCAGCCCGCATGATCGCGTCCCGCGCGGCCGCGGATTCCGGACTGGCAAGGAGATCCCCGGCCTTGATCGCCCGGGCGGCCACCTTGGCGCACAGGTTGACGTCCTTGGCGGCGACGGCCGCGTCCAGCTTGCCGATCTGGGTCGCGACCGAGGCCGCTGCATCCGCGGCCGAGACGGTCGAGCCCTCCCCGACGAGCTTCAGCGGCGGGCCGAAACGTTGCGGCAACGGGAGCGCCTCGGAGCCAAGCGCTCCGTTGACGGGCGTGCCGACCGTGACGGCCCCATTCTTCGCGGTGTAGGTCGGCACGAAGCCCGACGTGCTCTTGATGCCCCCCAGGTTGTTCCGGACGAACGGATCGTTGAGTGCCGCGTCGCCCGCCGCGTCCACGAGCGTGCCTGGCTTTGCCACGTAGGCGTGCACCCCCAGATCGGTCTGGGTGAAGCCGGGTTGCCCGGGACCACCGAGCTTCCCGCACTCGGCGGCGAGGATCTCGTTGGCCTTCTGGGAGCTGACGTGCTGGGTGACAAACGTCCGGTCGAGGTCGGCGTTGAAGTTGGCACCAGAGACGTACCCACGGTTACCCTCGGTCACATCGAACGTCTGCACCCGACGTGGCACCGGCAGGCCCTTGCTCTGGCAGATCTCGGCCTCCAGCCTGGCAATCTCCCGCGCGGCATTGTTCATCGCCTGGTTCTGCAGGTCCATCTTTCCAGCGATGGCCAGGTTGTTCGCGTTGTCGGCCAGGTTCCCGGTCTGGCGCGCCATGCGGATGGCGTCCGAGCCGGCGTTCTCGCGAATCGCGTTGGCGATCGCCGTCTGCAGCTCGGGGCTGCTCCTGACAATCTGGGCGCCCTGGCGGAGATTGGCCGGGGCCGCGCCATCGCCGAGAACCGTGGCGGCGACTCGGTCGATCTCCCGTCCGGCCTTCACGGCCGCGCCCATGCGCTCGGCAGTCACGACATCGGCGACAGCCGCCGCGGACTCCGTGGCTCGAGCGGCCTTGGCCGCCGTGCTTGCGGCCTCGGCGGCCCGTGCGGCGTCAACGGCGGCGCCGGCGCCGCGCACCTCGCCCACGACGGGGAGGAGCAGGAGACCCACCTTCGCCTGCGCGATCTGGTAGGCCGTGAACTTGTCCGCCCAGCTCGCGTTCGGGTCCAGGAATGTCTTCACCTCGTCGACCGGCAGCATGCCGACAACCATGTCCTTTGCGATCGTCGTCCCGACCTTGTTCACCGCGTCATTTG
This sequence comes from uncultured Chloroflexota bacterium, assembly GCA_903822495.1. Lineage (GTDB taxonomy): Bacteria > Chloroflexota > Limnocylindria > Limnocylindrales > CSP1-4 > CAIJPD01. The sequence goes on from CAIJPD010000051.1 coordinate 14,110, forward strand.
CCGCCAGGTAGCCCTTCCCGTACTTCATGGCCGCCGCGCCGAGCGCGTCGAGGTACCGCCCGTCTGCCAGTGCCGAGTCCATGGCCTGCGACTCCGCGGGCGCCACGTCTCGCGTGGCCACCTCGGCGCCCTTGAGGAAGTACTTCCAGTTCCAGATCGCGTCCGCGATCTGCTCACCGCCCTTGACGGCCGAGGCGGCGAAGGAGACGACCGACCCAGCGCCAGCCGCTACCTTCTTGCCCAGCCAGGAGTCGCGTGCAGCCTTGAGGGCTGCGTCCGTGTCGCTGTTGGGATCCGAGAAATCGATGGCGCCGACCTGTTTGGGATCCGTTCCAGAGGCCTCGCGGATGGCCTTGATCGCGGCTGCGTACTTCTCGGGAATGACGTTCCCACTCGCGTCGAGGAGGTCGGACTGGGCGTTGTTGACCGCATCCGCCATCGCCGTGTTCTTCGTATCGACAGCTTGATTCATGGCAAGGGTGAGCGTGTCGATCGCCCCCTGGGTCGTGATGCCACCCCCGCCTGGCGAGGTGCCGGCAGGTGGTGGTCCCTGCGTGCCGGCCGGCCCGCCACCCGGTCCGGCGCCGCCCGGAGCCGGCTCGCCACCCGGTCCGCCGCCACCCGGAGCCGGCTCGCCACCCGGAGCCGGCCCGCCACCCGGCCCGCCGCCCGGTCCGCCCTGCTTGGGTCCTTCGCCGCTACCGACTTCTTTGCCCGTTGGAGCCGGCTCGCCCGGCGTCGTCGGAGCACCGGGTGCGACCGCGGCGCCACCGCCACCGCCGAGCAACAGGCCACCGAGGATCCCGAGGAGGCCCGGCGCGAGCATCCCGAGCAGGCCCTGCAGCGGGTCGACGGGCCCGGGCACGTCGCCAATGCCGCCGAGGCCGGGGGTGACTCCAGACTCCTCCGGCTCGGGTGCACCCGAGGGTCCCGGGGCGGACGATTGGCCAGGGAGCGGGCCCGGGACCTGGGTCAGGGTTCCGTTGTAGGTCGCCGTGAACTCCTGCGCGTGACCCTGGCAGCTGAGCTGCAGGATGATCCGGGCCGGCTGGCCGTTCCAGGTGACCGAGTTGGCGACCGCACCGTTGATGGTCCAGACCATCGAGATCGAGCCCTTGACCGGTGCGCCGTCCACGCTGGTCACGGTCGCATCGGGGGCGAGCGTGTCGCCGGCCTTGAGGCCTCGGGGCAGGCTGATCGTGGCGTTGCAGAGGGGTAGTTCGGGGGCCGGGGTCTCGCCGTGCCCCGCCACCGGGCGGAGGTCCCAGTCCGGCAGCCATTGGGACATGCGCGCCTTGAACGCGTCCAAGGCGGCCTGCCGCGTCTTGCCGCTGGTTTCCGTGCCGAACTTGTATGGAGGCGGCGCCTCACCGATGCCGGCCCACATCAGGACATAGAGGGTTGTGGAGGCCCCGTCGGAATAGGGTCCGGTGACCTTCTTGAAGTCGACGACGATCCGGTTCATGCGCGCCGAATCACCCGAGGAGGTCTCGAGGTGCATCTTGGTGATGTTGACCTCGGTGCACACCTCGTGGACGGCATCGTTGACGAATGTGCACTGGGCGGCGACGGCCGCATCCACCATCGCCTTGAGCTCGGCATCCGAGGGCACCGGCGGATAGGGCCCGTCGGCAGCGGCGACCGGCCTGGCCCCGGCCGAGGCGGCCAGCATCAGGGCCATCAAGGGGATCAACAGCCGCAGCCATTGCCGCCTCATGACCAGATCCTTCCGGCCAGGATGCTCAGCAGGACCCACGCCGTCGACAGCAGGAAGGCGATGACCGCCGGCACCAGAACGCTGCGCAGACCGCCGCCGCCACGCCGGCCAACCTCGGCCCCCACGGCTCCGCAGGCGGTCACCAGGGCCGCCGAGGCGAAGGCCTGCGAGGCGTTCCAGCCGAGGAGCAGCTCGGCCACCAGCGCGAGGGCCGCAAACGGCAGGAGCATGAGCAGCCCGGTCGCCGCGGCCTTGCTGATGCCGTCGCGATCCATCCTCGGATTGACCAGGCGCAGGATCATGACCAGGAGCTGGACCGCCAGAAATGCGAAGAGGGCGCCGAAGATCGCGCCGACGCCGCCGCCGATCGCGTTGTGGACGACGCGCCATCCGACCAGGCCGCCGAAGGCGGCGAAGGCGGCAGCCGGGGCGGCCCAGACGCGCGCGGACAGCATTCGGGCGGGAACGGGGGCGGGGGGCGGGGTGGTCATCGGCGTCATGTCCCCAGGAACGCCCAGCCGAAGAGCATCAGGCCGCCGAGCAACGTGGCCATGACCACGGCAATCGCGGTGCGTCCGGCGAGCATGCCGCGCAGGGTGCCGATCATCGGCCCCAGGGCCCACAGCAGGCCCGTGACCCCGAAGGCCACGGCGGTGTTCCATCCCAGGAGCAGGTTGGCGGCCAGGCCGAGGAGGACATAGAAGAGCGCCGGGCTGTAGCCGAGCGCCATGGCCCGGACCGTCGGCCCGAGCGCCAGGGTCGCTCCAAACGGACGGGTGGCGACGAAGGCCATGACCCCCAGCAGCCAGATCCCCACCGTCCCGTACAGGATGCCGATCAGGGTCAGCCCGACGACGCCGAGGGGACCGCGCAGCGCGAGCAGCGGCAGCGTCGGCCCACCGGCGCGAAGGAGGTCGAGGCCGGTCTGGAGGAAGAGGAGCCCGAACGCCGCGCCCGATACACCGAGCGCGAACCGCGGCGAGACCTCGGCGAGCGCGCCGCTGAGCGCCGCCCCCGGGTTCACGAACACCAGGAACAGCGCTCGGACGCGGGCGAGACCGGCACGCGCCCGACCCACGCCGAGCGACCGATCATTCGGCGAGGCCGCAGGACCAGATTCCGCGTGGCTGGCCGTGTCAACTCCCTCGTGCTGCACGAGTTTGAGGTGACCGCAGGGGGGACGCGTCCCGGATCGGCGATGGGAGCCCCGACTGTGCAGGCTCCTTGACACCGGTAGGGTACGCCGTTCGTGACGGCAATGGAACCGCCGCCGCAGGGTGTCCGCGAGGCGCGTGCGCCCCGGAGCCGGGGCTGGGCTCCCTGCTCCGCGGGCCTGGGCGGCAGCCGGTCGCCCGGGTCTGCCCAGGGTTCGCGCCCCATCGCGGTGTTCTCCCGTCGAGCGGCTGCTACATTCGATCGGCCCAGCATCGCATCACAAGGTCACCCGAATGCCCCGTCTCTCCCTCGCTCGCCTCGCCGCCGCCGCCGCACTGTCGATCGCCGTTGCCGCCTGCGGCGGAGCCGCCGCCACGCCCGCACCCTCCGCTGGCCCCACGGGCATCATCCGCGAGAGCCTGGGCAGCTCGCTCCCGGGCAACGCCCCCGGTGAGCGCCTGGCCCTCTGGCACTACATCATTCCGGCCGGCTCAAAGCTGGCACCGCACTACCACCCGGGCTGGCAGATTGCGCGCATCGCCGCCGGCACCCTGACCTATACCGTCCTCACGGGCACCGTGAACGTCCAGCGGGCCAACGGGGCGCAGGAGTCGTATCCGGCTGGCCAGACGATCACGCTTGCAACTGGCGACTCGGTCCTGGAGAACCCGGACGAGCACCACAAGGCCGAGAACGCCGGAACGGTCGCCGTGGAGCTCTGGGCAACCAGCCTCCTGAAGGACGGCGCCGAGGTGGCCATTCCGGACCCGTCGCCAGCCAACTGACGGAGCCCACCGGCCCGGACAGCCCGGCGCCCTGCCTCGGTTGGGGTTCAGCGCGACGACGTCTGCGCGAGGTGGGTGGTGCCACCGTCAGTGTCTCCAGGCCGTCAGGCCGTCAGGCCGTCAGGCCGTCCCGCGAGGCGCGCGCGAGCCGAGGTCGCCGATCATCGCGGCGGCCATCGCCTCGTCCGGCAGGGCCATGCCCTCTCGACCAGCCTCAGGGAGACCGAGGCCGAGGCGGACGCCGCCGATGTTGTCGCCGAGGCGTGGGTCCGCGACACCATCGCCCGGGACGTGCGCCTGGCGACGACCTACGCGGGCGACCTGGCGTCCTTCAGCCCGGCGCCAGTGCTCGTCTGGGCGGTCCAGGTACGCGGCCGAACATTGTCTTGCGTGGCGACATCGGCGACCCATGCGTCGAGACCTCGGTGACACATGCGCGGTCGGACCCCGGCCATCGGCCGGGTCTCGTCGCCGATGGCCCGAGGGCCCGGGATCAGCCGGCCGCGGCTCCTCGGAGCGTCGCCACGGCCGCGGCCAGGCGGGGCCCCTCGTCGTGGGCAATCGCGGTGATTCGCAGGCCGTCGGGCGTCGCGGCCACCGTGTAGGAGCTGTGGAAGTCGTAGACGGTCGTTCCGTCGGCGCGTTGGAGCTCCCAGTGGGCGTTCGCCTGGGCGATGCGGGCTGTGACCTCGGCGACCGTGAGCGAGCGCACCGTTGCGCGGGCCACGCCGAGGAGCCGGTACGCCCCGACGATCCGCGCGATCACCGGCGTCCAGCGGGCTTCGTCCGGAACGACCGCCGGTGAGACCGTCTCGGCGTCACTCGTGACGCCGAGCGGGAACGTGAAGCAGGCCGCGATCGCCGCGACGTCGAACGTCTCGAACGTCCGCCGGTACCCGTCGATGAATGCTTCGACCCCGGTGCTATCCGCCATGGCGTGTCCTCCAGCTGGCGCTCACCGCGCCGTCAGGCGATGCCGATCGGTCGCTCGATCGCCGCGTCAGCGCGGAATTGGCGGTCCACGAGGACGCGGACCACGTACGTGATCGCCAGCCCGGCGCCGTCGAACGAGGGAGCGACGCCCGCCGGCACCGCCAGGCTCACCTTGGCGCTGCCCGCGCGGAGGTCCTGGATGGAGACCGGGGCGGCGGCCACGATGCCCTCCACGCCGTTCGGGCAGTTGGTTCGCCGGTGGAGCTCCACCCGGGCCCCACGCCCATCGGGGGCCTTGGCCCACTCGACCTGGACATCGAAGGGCTGGCCGATCCGTGCCGGCAGCCCGGACGCCACCGTGATGGTCGCGCCGTCCACCGCAACCTGATCCAGCAGGCTCGTGCCGCCCTGCTGGCCGACGCCGGCCCGCAACAGGTCGGGGTGCTGGTCCACCCGGAGGAGCGTGGCGATGACCGGGTCCTCCCGCCAGGCCTTGTCCCAGCGGACCTCGAGCGCCCAGGCCACGATCGCCTCGCCCAGATGGGCGGAGGGCGGGCCCAAGGGTGGCGCCGGGACCCGGAACGGGCTCTCCCACGACTGGCCGGGGGTCAGCTGCGCCGGCACCACCAGCTCCACGAACGGCTCGACCTCGAAGAGCGTGCCGTTGGCCTCCACCCAGCTCTCGGTCCGAGTGTTCCCCTGGGCATCGCGGTGGGTGACGCTCTTGCGCTCCTCCACGAGGCGCAGGCCCACCAGGCGGACGTTGGCAGCGCGGCCGTCCAGGCCCTCGGCCGAGCTCAATCGGATCCGGCCCTCGATCGCCTCGCCCACGCGGACCGACGGGGAGGCCAGCTCGATGCTGCCCTGGACCGGGCCGCGCTGCGGCCGGAGGAGCATGGCGACGTCGACGTCGTGGAGCGGGTGGCTCCCCTCGGGTCCCGCCAGCGCGTGACCGTCGAGGGCATCGAAGGGCGATGGGCTGGACCCACTGTGTCCAAGGTCGAACGAGATGGTCACCTGCCGCGCTCCAGTCGTCGTCGCGAAGCTGTCCAGGGAATTGGTGCGAGCGCAGTGTACGGGCCACGGATTGGGCGCCGCGACTTGGCGATCGGGTGGTTGCGAGCGGGCGGTCGGCCGGGCGGACCTGCCCTCCCGGGTCAGCGCGAGAACGTCAGGTGCGTGATCCCGCTGGGGGCCACCCCTGAGGTCACCGCGTAGCCGGCCTCCAGACCGCGCAGGTCGTCCCAGAGTCGGATGCCTCGGCCCAGCAGGATGGGGAGGATGGCGACGTGGAGCCGGTCCACCAGCCCGGCCTTGAGGAAGTCGCGGACCACGGTGGGGCCGCCGCCGATCCGCACGTCGCTCCCGTCCGCGGCCTCCAGCGCCAGGTCCAGTGCCTGGCGGGGCGTCGCGGAGAGGAAGTGGAACGCCGTGCCGCCCGCCATCTCCAGCCTTGGGCGCGGGCTGTGGGTCAGCACGAACACCGGGCAGCGGAACGGCGGCTCCTCGCCCCACCAGCCCCACCAGTCCGGATCGTTCCTGGCGTGGTGGAGCCCGAACATGCCGGCGCCCATGATCTCCGCGCCGACCTCCGCGAAGCAGGCCTGGGCGTACTCGTCATCGACGCCCGTCATCCCCTCGCCGGACGTGTCGTGCAGCACGCGGGCCCGGAACGTGCGGGTCGCCACGCAAGCCGCCGTCAGGCGCCCCCAGTCCAGCCCAAACGGGTGCTCGGGGGTCTGGTCGGTCATCGTCGCGAAGCCGTCCAGGGAGATGTTGAGGTCGACCCGCACCGCCATCGCTGTCCCTCCTGCTCGCCCGCTTGGGGAAGGGGTACCGCCTTGCCTCCGCGAAGCCCGCCGCGCTGCACTCGCCATCCAAGGCCAGCCCCTCGGGCTCGATTCCCTCGTCGACCCGTCCGACCGTCAACTGGGAGACCGTTGGTGGCGCGGTACAGAAGGACCGCCGGGGAGCCGATACCTCGGGCACGTACCTGAGGCGCGCCCCTGACCAGCAGGACGGTCGACCACGCCCCCGGATCGCCGATACGTTCCGAGTCGAGCTCGACAGATGCGCGGACGTCCGCGCCAGGTGAGGTAGCGTGATGAACAGCCTCGAGTCCGGCGACGGGATCTCGCCTCGAGATGAAGCTCCCCTCGAGGCAGCCGCCGAGGCAGCCGGACGCGAGGCCGAGCCCTCGGATCCGGAATCCCGGGAGCCGGCGCCGGTCACCAGCCGCCGGGGAGTTGCGGCGATCCTCGTTGCGACCATCGGCTTTGGATTCGCGACGCTCATGCCGCCCCTGGTGGGGCTGCCGGTCTTCATCGAGCGGTTGGACCCGACGGGCAAGGCTGGATCGCTGGGACTGGCGTTCGGCCTGGCGGCGATTGCCTTGCTGATCTTCACGCCCATCTTCGGCGCGCTCAGCGACCACACGTCCGGTCCTCTCGGCATGCGCCGGCCCGGATTGATCGGCGGGACGCTGGTCGTGTGTGCCGGGCTCCTGGTGCAAGGGCTCGCGCCCAGCACGGGGCTTCTCCTCTTCGGCGTCGTCATCATGTCCATCGGCCAGGCGACCTTCGTGGGCTCCTACGCCGCCTTGGTCCCGGACCAGGTCACGCCGACCTGGCGCGGTCGCGTGCTTGGGCTCCAGAGCCTGACGTACGTGCTCGCGGGCGTCAGCGCCGCCTTTGCCGGCGCGCGACTCCTCGACCACCAGCTCGCCCTCTTCGCCGTGGGCGGCCTGATCATGCTGGTGACAACCGCCGTCGCCGCCGTGCTGCTGAGGGACCACGTCATGGAGCAGGGCGCGGAACACGATCGCCTTGCGCTCGGCTCGCTCCTGGATGGGTTCCGCTACAACCCGAAGTCGGCGCCGAACTTCTCGTGGGTCTGGTTGAGCCGTTTCGTGATGACGCTCGGCTACACCTTCGGCGGCTTCTCGATCTACTTCATGACCGATGAGCTCGGCGTGACCGAAGCGGAGCTGCCCGCGCTGATCTCCCTCTCCGTCCTCGTCAACCTCCTGGGGACCGTCGCCGGCACGCTGTTTGGCGGGTTCCTCTCCGACCGGCTCAGCCGCCTCCCGAAGCTGGTGATCTTCGTCAGCCTGATCTTCGCCGCCGGCGGTCTGTTCGCCGCGTCCTCGTCCTCCATCCCGACGTTCATGATCGCCCTGGGCGCCATCGCCTTCGCCACCGGATCGTTCCTCCCGATCGACGGCGCGCTGGTCATGGCGGTGCTGCCCGGCACCCGGGCGGAGACCGGCCGGTATATGTCGATCATCGCCATCGCCGGGGACCTGCCCCGGGCGGTCGGCCCGCTCGTGGTGTCGGGGATCATCGCCCTGAGCGCCGTCTTCTCCCTGGGCGGGTACCGCCTCCTCTACGTCGTGCTGGCCATCATCACGCTGGCCGGTGGCATCGTGGTCCGCAACGTGAGGATCCCGAGCGAGGCTGTCGAGACCGGCGACGGCGGCGCGCCCGCGAGGGTGTCGTCGGAGTTGCCTGGCCTGTCGGGCGCCGAGGCCACGCTCCCGATCGCCTGAACGATGGCGGGGCGACGCTCCTCGCCCCGATCGCATCGGCGTGGGTCTGGCGCGCGACCCACGCCGATGCTCGTGCTCCAGATCGGGGATCAGCCCGGCGGTCGTCTCCGTGGCCACCGGGTCACCCCGATTCGATCGGTCAGGCGGGCAGCCCCAGGCTGTAGCCAAAGCCCACGTGCGTTCGAAGCAGGGCCGGGTTGGCCGGGTCGTCCTCGACCTTGCGGCGCAGGCGCAGGACCGCGACCCGCAGGATCTCCGTGTCCTCCTCGTAGGCCTCGCCCCAGACCGCGCCCAGGATCTGGGCCGGTGAGACGATGCGGCCCTGGTTCCGCATCAGGTACTCGAGGAGCGCGAACTCGGTCCGGGTCAAGGCGAGGGCCCGGCCGAGCTTGGTCGCCACGCCGATCCGCGACTCCAACTGGAGCGGGCCGACCTCCAGCTTCTCGCGCCCGGCCCGATCATCGCCATCGGCCGCCCGACGCAGCGCCGCGCGCACCTTCGCGACGAGCACGCGTTCGCTGAACGGCTTGGTGAGGTAGTCGTCGGCGCCGGCCTCCAGGCCGGCCACCACCTGCTCGTCGTCGCCCATGGCTGACACGGCGATCACGCCGACGACCGGGTCCAGCGCGCGGATCCGCGTGATGAGATCGATCCCGGAGAGCCCGGGCATCCGGATATCGGTGACGACGACGTCGAAGGGCACATCGGCATGCTCGAACGCCGCCCACGCCGCCGTGCCGTCGGGGGTCACGACCACCGTCCAGCCGGCGTCGCGCAGGATGGACTCGAGGTAGCGCCGGCCGAAGGCGTCGTCTTCGACGACGAGGATCCTGGTCATGGCCGGGCCGTGGCCGCGGCGACGTGCCGACGGACCTCGAGCAGCCGGGCGCGGGCCGCCGCGAATGTCGTCTCGAGTCCGGCACCCATCTGTGCCGCACGCTCGGAGCTGGCGCCGCTGCCCGCCGCGCGCTCGATCTCTGCGGCAGCCGTCACGACGGCCTCTTCATCGAACGCCGAAGCATTGCCGCGCAGGGTGTGGGATCGCTCTGCCGCCGCCGACAGGTCGCCGCGCCGAAGCGCACCGGTGGCCGCCTCGACGAGGGCCCCACTCGATTCGAGGAAGAGGTCGATGAACTCCAGGACGCGGCCCGGCCCGCCGGCGTCGAGGGCCTCTCCCAGCACGCCAGGGAGGCCGCTGCGCAGGGCCTGACCGGCCGTGGCGGGGGTGTTGTCCGCCGCGGCGCGATTGTCGGCGGCGGTCCGTGTCGTCACGCCAGGGGCTCGAAGGGTCTGCCGGTGATCGCCATGGGTCAACTCTCGCCAGTCATGCCCCGGCATCGAGGCGAGGGGACCCGAAGCGCCGGGTGCGGCCACCGTGCGCGGCAGCATCAGCGCGAATGATGCGCCTTGGCGCTCCGCCGCGCGATCGGCAGGCGTCGAGCGGGGGACCGTCGCCCGTGGCCTTCTGTCATGCCCCCGTAATACGGCGGCGCCCCTCCGATATCCCGGCGAAATGCCCCGGAACGAAGGTATTGCCAAGGCCGCAAGCGACGTCAGCTGCGGGCCTCCTCCAGGTCATGACACGTCGGCATCACAGGGCGATGCACCTACGCCCACTTGAAAGGATCCAGCATGTCCAAGTTCTCGAACGTCGGCACGACCCTCTCGGCGTCGCGCGTCAGCACCCTGAAGTCGCGCTTCCTGGCCGTCGGCGCCGCCGCGACCCTCGTCCTGACCGTGGCCCCGGCGACGTTCGCCACGGCCCCCGGGTTCGACTGCTACACCGGCGGAGCCGACGTCTACACCACGCAGAATGGTGTCGCGGCGACTCCCTCGTGCGGGACGACCATCACGATCAAGGTTGACCTGGGCTCCACGCTCTTCGTGCCGGCCAGCATCTCCATCAACGGCGGCACGTCGTACGACCCGATCGCCTCTCCGCTCGTCGGCGGCGGCACGATCGCCAGCGTCGGTGTCGCCAACACCGTTGGGTTCTTCCCGGGCCAGACGGTGAAGTCGCTCGACCAGAACATGTACTACTACTCCAACGAGTCGAACAAGAACGTCAAGGCCACCCTGACCAACCTGGTCGGCACCAACAGCGCGAACGTCATCGCCGCCGGCGACGTCTCGCTCTCGAACGACGCAGCTGCCACGTGGGAGCCCATGGGTTCCTCGCCGGTCGTCGTGTCGGACATCCCGGACCGCGTCGGCGCGACGGATGAGAGCGCCACCCTCCAGGCGTTCTCGCTCAAGGTCTTCATCCCGTCGGCAGCGGCCGACACCTACACCGCCACGATGACGTGGACCGTCCAGTAGTCAACAGCACCCGCTCCCCGGGGGTCTGACCTCCGGGGAGCAGCGTGACCGGTCGGCCCCTCGGCAGCGCGCCGGGGGGCCGTATCCTTGAGATCACGGTCGCCCCACCGGCGGCCCACCCTTGCCATGGCCGGCAGGACCGCCGCCAGCAACCGGGTGACCCGACGAACCAGGCTGCGATCGCCACCTGCCTTCGCGACGCCGCCGGATCCGCGACAACCACGGGGGATTCATCATGCTCATCCGCAGACTCGCGCTCGTCGCGGCCGCGGGCGCTGTCCTGCTCGCAACGGTCGCCGGGCCCGCGCTGGCCGCCGACCCGACGCCCGGCGGCTCCGCCGGCCCGACCAGCGGCACGATCGTCCCCAAGCTGGGGCTGGGCGTGGGCCAGAGCCAGCTGATCCTGGGCCCGGGCAAGACGACGGGCTCGTTCGTGGTCGGCAACGGCGGCGAGATCGAGGCGTCGGTCGCCCTCTCCATCTACGACTTCGTCATCGACGCGAACGGCGTCAAGACCCCGACCGCCGCGCCCGGCCCGCTCGGGGCGTCAGCCTGGATCAGCGTCACGCCCAGCACGTTCACCCTGGCCCCGGAGACCCCGCAGCAGATCACGGTGACCGTCAACGTCCCCAAGGACGCGTCGCCCGGGGACCACTACGCCGGCATCGACGTCGCGGGGACCATCAGCGATGCGGCATGGGCCAAGCTGCAGCCGCAGCTGGGTGGTGGCATCAACCTGCGATCCAGGATCGCCTTCCCATTGACGGTGCTGGTCCGGGTTCCGGGCACGGTCGTCAACGGCCTGTCGGTGGACTTCCCGATCCCGGCGCTCGTCACCACGTGGACCGGCGACTACACCCTGCAGCCCCGCATCGTGAACGGCGGCAATGTCGCGGCGGTCTGGGTCCCCGCGTCCGGCAAGGTGTCATCGCTCCGGGCCGTGGTTCCCACGCTCGACCTGATCAGCACGCTCCCGTTGGCCGGGGACCAGCTGCTCTACGACGGCAGCGTCGATGGCCAGGGCACGGTCTCCCTGCGGCCCGTCACGGTGCTGCCGGGTGCTTCGCTCTCCCAGGGCCTGGTCCTGCGCGACGTGCCGCTGCTGGGCTCGTACGACTACACCTACGCGCTGCCCGGCAGCGACGCCGACAGCCGCGGACCGGTGCTCGCCACGGGCCACTTCTTCATCATCAACCTGCAGAAGCTGGTGCTCTACGCCGGGCTGCCGGTTGCCCTCGCCCTGATCCTGCTCATCGTCTGGCGGATCCGGCGCCTGCGCGCGCGTCGACCATCCCCTGACCGCCCGGCGGCCGAATCCGGATCAGCCGGCCCCGGGCCCAGGGACTGACGCCGTGGGATCGACCGCCGGGCAGCAGGCGCCGTTCGGGACGGGGCATCGCCGCGCCCTGAACCTGCGCCGGCTCCTGGTGCTCGGGCTCGTGGTGCCGATGCTGCTCGCCATCGGTGCGGCGCCGGCCCAGGCCGCCGTGGATGCGGCACCGCCGGATGCCACGACCGTCTCGCCGTCGGATGTCCCGGTCACCCCGGTCACCCCGGTCACCCCGGCGGCGACCGGGGCGCCGCCGCCCATGCCGTCCCCGGTCACCGGGCCGACAGCCAGCCCGGCCCCCGGCCCCAGCCCGACCCCCGGCGCCCCGACGGCCAGCCCCGGCCCGGTGGTCGCGTTCGGCGCGGCTCCCTCGGCCGGCCCGGCATCGTCCGGGACGGCGCGCCTGATCGTCCGCTTCCGCAGCGGCGAATCCGCCGAGGCCCAGGACGCCTCGGTCGCCAGCCATGGCGGAGCCGCGACGGGGTCACTGGCTCCCATGGGGATTCGCGTGGTCACGGTCCCGGGTGGTCTCACGGATGTGGCGCTCAAGGGCTTCGAGTCCGATCCCAGGGTCGCATCGGTCGAGCAGGACCACGTGAGGGCTGCCGCCCTGCTCGCGCCAGACCCCGGCCTCGCCGGCCAGTGGAACCTCGCGCAGATTGGCTGGGACACCGCCCGCTCCAGCGTGACGCCGGCCGCGCAGGCGACCATCGCCATCCTCGACACGGGCATCGATGCCAGCCACCCGGACCTCGCCGGGCGCGTCGTGGGCGGCTGGTCGGCCTTCGGGACCGACCCGATGACCGACCCCAACGGTCACGGGACCGCCGTGGCCGGGATCGCGGCGGCGACCACCGGCAACGGCATCGGCATCGCCGGCATCGCCTATGCGGGCGTGAACGTCCTGTCCGTCCAGGTCCTGCACGCCGATGGGACCGGGATCGACAGCGAGATCATCGCCGGGCTGCTCTGGGCGATCGAACATGGTGCCAGCGTCATCCTCATGGCCTTCTCGGCGCCGGGAGCCTCGACGGCCCTGCAGGCGGCGATCGACCTGGCCTGGAGTCGGGACGTGGTCCTGGTGGCCGCGACCGGCAACGATGGCGCCTCCGCACCCACCTACCCGGCCGGGTCCGGCCACGTCATCGGCGTGTCCGGCACCGACGCCCGGGACGGCCTGGCCGGCACGAGCAACTACGGCACGGACACCTTCCTCGCCGCGCCCGGCATCGACATCCCCGCCCTCGCGGTCGGCGGCGGGACGCGTGTGGTGACGGGAACCTCGGCCGCCGCCGCCGAGGTCGCGGGAGCGGCCGCGCTGCTTCGCGCGGCCGACGCCGGCGCTTCGAATGCCGTGATTGCCGGCCGGCTCTCGCGGACCGCCGATCCCGCCGGCTCGGCCGCACAGACTGGCAACGGCCGGTTGAACCTGGGGCGCGCCGTCGGCGATACCTCGAGCGTGGGCGTCGATCCGGTTGGATCCCCCGGCGGCGGGCCGTTCGTCGGGCCCTATCTGATCGCCGCGACATGCACCTGGACCGGCGCACTGAGCGCCACCTGGGCGACCAACGGAAACTGGTCCGGCTGCAGCGGGACCGGCAACGCCGGACCGCCGTCCACCTCCGACACCATCGTCATTCCGACGGGTCGCGCCTTCTACCCGAGCCTGTCAACGGGCGCCACGACCGTCGCCGGCCTGACGATCAACGCCGGCGGCTTGCTGACGGTCGCGGGAGGCGCGCTGGCCGTCACCGGCGGGTCGTTCGTCGTCGGCGGCTCCCTCGGACTCTCGTCCGGCACCATCAGCATCAGCCCGGCGTGGAGCATCGCAAGCGGCGGCACCCTGACGCAGACCGGCGGCACCATCCTCGCCGCCGCCGCCCTCACGGTGGCCGGCACGCTGACGCAGTCGGCCGGCACCATCCACATGAACGCCGTGCTGGCCACCAACCCGGTAACCGCGGGCACCGTCAACGCGAGCGCGACCGGTGTGGTCAACCAGTCCGGCACCGGCCTGATCGACCTGTATACGTACACGGCTGCGGTCGGCGCGAACTACAACCAGTCGGGCGGGACCCTGCGGAACTACCGGGACTTCTCCAACTCGGGCACGTTCAATGCCACGGGCGGGACCTATGAGCAGGCGGCGTCGAACAGCACGACGAGCCCGTACGGCTTCAACTCGCCCGGGACCAACCAGTTCTTCAACGTGCTCGTGGATTCGGGGGTGACCTTCAGCATCCGGGGGAGCGCCGTGCCGCAGCTCTCGGTCCGGGGCGACTGGACCAGCAACGGCACCGTGTCGCTGACCGGCGGCGCCTCGAACACCAACACGGTCACGTTCAATGGTGCGGGGATCCAGACCATCGGCGGGTCGGCATCCACCACGTTCCGCAACGTCGTGGTGAACAAGGCGTCCGGCTCGCTCGTCATCGCCCGGAATACGACCGTCGGGACCTCGTCCAGGACGGCCACGCTGACGCTGACCCAGGGCGCGATCGTGACCGGGGCCAACACCCTGATCATCGCGACCGGCAGCAGCGTCGCCCGGACCAGCGGATTCGTGGAGGGCAACCTGCAGAAGCAGGTGGCCACGGGCACGAACGTGGCGCGAACATTCGAGGTGGGCACCGGGACCACCTATTCGCCCGTGACCGTCACCTTCGCGTCGGTGACGACGGCGGGCAACATCACGGTGAGCGCCACCGCGGGCCAGCATCCCAACATCTCCACGAGCTCGATCGTGCCCACGCAGGACGTCGGGCGCTACTGGACCGTCAGCACCGCCACGATGGTCTTCACGACCGCGAGCGCCGCATTCACCTTCGCCAACCCCGCGGACGTCACGGGCGGCACGCCGGCGTCCTTCGTCGCCCAGCGCTACAACGCCGGCTGGACGACACCAACCAGCAGCACGACCTGCCCGTCCACCTGCACGACCACGGCGACCGCGCTTACGGCCCTGGGGAGCTTCGCGGTCGGCACGCGGGTGACCGCCGCCGCCGATGGCCAGGGAACGCTGGCCGTGACCCCGACATCCACGCTCGTCGGCAGCGCCGGCAACGTCCTCACCTTCACGTTCACGGCGCCGGCATCCGCCGACTTTGCGGCCGGCTCGGGCGCGACGGTGGTGATCCCGGCAGGCTGGACGGCGCCCCAGACGTCCAGCGCGGCCACCGCCGGGTACGTCACGACGGCCGCCGGGACGTGCACGCCGGGGAGTCTGGCCGTCACCGGCACGGGACCATGGACGCTCACGGTGTCGCAGGCCTGTGTCCACGGTGCGTTCTTCACCCTGACCTATGGGGCCGACGGCACGACCCGGGTCACCGCACCGCCGCTCGCCGGCACGTCCACCTTCTCGGCACAGTCGAGGAATGGATCAGCCGGCACGCTGACCGGTCTGGCCAGCAGCCCCACGGTCACGGTCAACGCCGGGGCGGCCACTCAGCTCCAGGTCCTGCTGCCCGGCGAGACGGCCGCCCCCGGCACGGCCACCGGCAAGACCGGGACGCCCACCGGCCTGACCGCCGGCACCAGTGTCACGGCGATCGTCAACGCCGTGGATGGCTACTGGAACGTGAGCAGTC
>CAIJPD010000052.1 GCA_903822495.1 uncultured Chloroflexota bacterium
CGAGGTGGCCCCATGAGCGCAACCGGCAAGCCTCCCGCCAACGCCGCGCTGCCCGCCTCGGCTCCCGCCCAGGCCGCCGCCGTGACCGTCAAGCCCGGCTTCTGGGCCGGCCGGACCGCCACCATCCTGCTCCAGGTCCTGACCGGCGTGGCCATCCTGGGGGCCTGGCAGCTGGCGGCCAACACCAACCTGGTCAGCCGGGTGCTGCTGGGTGACCCGGCCGGGATCATCAAGAAGATGGTCGACATGCTTGGTGGCGAGCGCATCTACAGCCGGACCCTGTACGACCACCTGGCCGCCACGCTGCGGGTCATCTTCATCGGCTACGCCGTGGGGGCGGTCAGCGCCATCCTCCTTGGCTTCGTCTTCGGACGATCACGGCCGCTGCGGCGGGTCTTCGAGCCACTCATCCTGGCAGTCGCCTCGGTCCCCAAGATCGCCATCGCCCCGCTGATCGTGATCGTGCTGGGGATCGGCGAGGTCTCGCGGATCTCGATCGTCTTCATCGAGGTCTTCTTCATCGTCTTCTTCAACACGATCCAGGGCGTCTACGCCGTGGACGAGGAGTACGTGAACATCGCCCGGATCATGGGCGCCTCGCGCCTGCAGACCTGGCGGCGCGTGGTCCTCCCGGCGGCGGTGCCGGACATCCTGCTGGGCCTCCGCCTGGGCGTCCCGTTCGCGATGACGGGCGCCGTCCTGGGCGAGTTCATCGCGTCAAACATGGGGATCGGCTGGCTGATCCTGTACTCCGGTGCGGTCCTCGACGCCAGCAGCCTGTGGGCGGGGCTGGTCTTCCTGGTGGCCACGACCTGGGTGCTGTCGCTGGTCATCGGAGCGGTGGAGCAGCGGCTCCTGCGCTGGCAGCCCCAGCGCCGCGAGGGCCCGATGCAGGTCTGAGCGGCCGGCACCGGACAGCTCACGCCCCATGTGAAGGAGTGCCGCCCATGGCCCTGACCGCCGACCAGCTGCCCGAGGACGGCGCCGGGCGGATCCTGATCCACGATGCCACCATCATCACGGTCGATCCCGAGGACAGGGTCATGGCCCCCGGCGACCTGGTCATCGATGGCGCTCGAATCACGTACGTGGGCCCTGCCGGAGGTCCCGACGCCCCGCACCGCCAGGGCGAGTTCGCGCGGCGTATCGACGGGCGGCGGTCGATCGTCATCCCGGGCCTGGTGAACGCCCACACCCACACCTACGCCACCCTCTTCAAGGGGAGCTACGAGCGGATGCCGCTCGACCTCTGGCTCGTGGCGATGCGCGCCCCGACGCGGGCCCTGGACGCCGGCCTGCTGGAGCTGAGCACATCCCTCGCCGCCGTCGAGATGGCGCGCACCGGGACCACCACGGCGCTCGATCACTTCTTCGGCAATCCCGAGCTGCCGGGCGCCGGGATCGAGGCGGAGATCCGCGCCATGCGCCGCGTGGGCGTCCGCCACGCGGTGGCCACGGTGCTGATGGACATGTCGTGGGAGGACACGCTGCCGCTCGATCCCCAGGCGCTCGCCGCGGCGAAGGCGGCGGCGGACGACGTGACTCGTCGCGAGACGGCCCAGGGCCTGGAGGGGGCCGCGGCGTTCATCGAGACCTACCACCGGAGCCATCCGCTGACCACCTGCCTGATCGGCCCGTCGGCGGCGCACCGCTGCTCGGATGCGTTGCTCCGCGGCTCGCGCGAGCTGGCCGACCGGACCGGGGCAGGGATCCATCTCCACGTCGGGGAGGCCAAGTCGCACGCGCTGCGCAGCCGGGAGGTCTTCGGCGAGACGCTGGTGGGCCGGCTCGACCGCCTGGGCGTGCTGGGCCCCGACGTCTCGATGGCCCACGGTGTGTGGCTGACCGACGGCGAGCTCGACGCGCTGGCCCGGACCGGCACGTCCATCGTCCACAACCCGGCGAGCAACCTGAAGCTGGGCTCCGGCGTGGCGCGGGTGCGGGAGATGCGCCGGCGCGGCGTGAACGTCGCGGTCGCCACGGACGGGCCGTGCTCGTCCGACAACCTGAACATGTTCGAGGCCCTCCGCCTGGCCGGCCTGCTCCACACCTCCAACCAGGTGGACCCGGAGGACTGGCCCAGCGCGCGCGAGGTCTTCCGGATGGCCACGATCGATGCGGCCCGGGCCGCCAACCTCGATGACGAGGTGGGGTCGCTGGAGGCCGGCAAGCGGGCCGACCTGGTGCTCCTGAGTCGCGATTCGGTCGCCTGGGCGGCCTACAACGACCCGTTCGTCCAGCTGGTGTTCACGGAGAACGGCGGCTCGGTGGACCGAGTCTTCGTCAATGGCGCCGAGGTGGTGACCGGGGGTCGCGTCACCGGGCTCGACGAATACGCCCTCTACCGCGAGGTGGACGCGGCTCGCCGCTTCCTGCAGCCGGCGGTGGATGCGGCCCGCGCCACGATCGCCCCGCTGGCCGACCCGATCGGACGGATGGGCCGCGCGCTCCGGGACACCTCCGTCGATGACATGGCGCCGGAGCAGCGATACCACTAGGCCAGACCAGGACCAGGCAGGACATCGCCAACAGGGGGATCCGATGTACGGATGGCGCGCTCGAATCGGCCGACTGGCCCCGTCCGCGGCAACGACCGCGGAGAACGAATGGGCGAAGGCCTCGCCCGATGGGGTCATCACGGTCTGCTCCCGCTACTACATCGAGCGGGTCACACCGGACAACCTGGAGCGGATGATGGGGGAGGTGGATCGCGCCTCGCGCGAGGTCGCCTCGGCCAAGGTCAACGTGATCGCGCAGTGCGGCACGCCGGGCATCTTCATCCGGGGCTTCGGCTACGACCTGGAGGTCATCGACCGGATCCAGCAGTTGACGGGGATCCAGGCGACCACCATGGCCACCTCCTCGGTCACGGCACTCAAGCAGTTCGGAGGCCACAAGATCGCGGTCGGGACCGCCTACACGGACGACCTCAACGAGATGCTCAAGTCGTTCCTGGAGGCCCATGGGTTTGACGTCCGGGCCGTGGTCGGGCTGGGGCTGGTGCCCAACGTCGAGATCGGCAACCAGCCGCCCGAGGTGGCGTATGACCTGGGCAAGCGGGTCTTCGCGCAGGCGCCCGACGCCGAATCGCTGTTCATCTCGTGCGGTGGCCTGCGGACGTTCGAGGTCATCGACGCGCTCGAGGAGGACCTGGGCGTGCCGGTGACCAGCAGCAGCCAGGCGACGTGGTGGAATTCGCTCCGGATGTGCGGGGTCAACACACCCATCCACGGGTTTGGCAGCCTGCTGACCATGTAGGCGCGGAAGCGGATCCGGGGCACGTCCGGGCGGCTCGGTTTGCACGGCCGGGCGCGCGCCTCGGAGCGATGCCCGGGCCACGACCTGGCGCCTCGTCGATACTGCCTGGATGACCGAACCGATCAACACCCCCGCCGCCCGTGTCTACCCCGACTGGGCGCAGCATCAACAGCGCCTGGTGGACAAGGTGCGCGGCATGACGCCGGCACAGCTCGCGCTGCGCGCAGGGCCAGCGCACGATCCCGTCTGGGCGCTGGCGGCGCACATCGCCGGCACGCGGGTCTACTGGCTGTGCGGCGTGTTCGATGAGCCGGGCGCGGGGGGGACGCCATTCCTGGAGCCGCTCTCGGGCCTGGGCTGGGAGGACGCGCCCGACCATCCGCGGTCGGCGGAGGAGCTGGCGGACGCGCTCGAAGCCACCTGGGCCGTCGTCGAGGGCTGCCTGGCGCGCTGGACGCTCGACTCGCTGGATGTGTCCGCGGAGCGGCGCGAAGGGGACCTGGTCCAGGTGCACACGCGGGCCTCCGTGCTCAACCGGATGTTCACGCACGAGGCCTACCACATCGGCGAGATGTCGCAGGTGCTGGGGCTCAACGGCCTCGACGCCATCGACCCGTGGGCCAGGCCCTGGGTGCCTGGCTGAGGGCCGGCCCGATCCCCATCGAGCCCCGGCCCGATCGCCAGAGAGCCCCGGCCCGCCCGAATCTGCAGTACGTCCACGGAGTGAGCAGTACAGCGGCCGCCATGGTTGGCCGGCACCACCTGAGCGTGGCCCGGGCGCGTCATCTCCCGTCATGCGCATGGGGTGAACGTACTGGCATCCCGAGTGCGATTGTGCTCAAGGGGTGGACGTACCGGAGTACCGAGGGGAGCAGGCGAGCCGGCCCTCCGCTGGGAGCCGCCGCAGCGCGTCGAAGCCGCCCCCGCACCGTCGGCTATCATCCGGGCCATGGCGATCCTCTCCCGATCCGACGTCGAACACGTCGCGCACCTCGCGCGGCTGGGCCTGACCGCGGCCGAGCTGGACCGGCTGGAGGGGCAGCTCAACCACATCCTGGACCAGTACGCGATCCTGGCCCGCCTGGACACCGAGCACATCCCGCCGACGGCCCAGACGATCGAGCTGGAGAGCATCCTGCGCGACGACGTCGTGATTCCGTCGCTGCCGGTGGAGGCCGTGCTCCTCAACGCCCCTGCGCACGAGGGCGGCTTCATCGTGGTCCCGCCGGTCCTGGGCGGGGAGTGAGCGGCCAGATGACGGACGCCACCCGCCTCACGGCCCTGCACCAGGCCGCGCTTCTCCGCGCCGGGCATGCCTCGTCGCGCGACCTGGCCGCCGCCCACCTGGATGGCGCGGAGCGCGAGAACCACGCGCTCAACGCCTGGCTGGTCATCGACCGCCAGGGCGCCCTGGAGCAGGCGGACGCCGCCGACGCCCGGATCGCTGCCGCCCGCGCCGAAGGCCCGGCCGCGCTGGCCCGCCTCCACCCCCTCGCCGGCGTCCCCATCGCCCTCAAGGACCTGGTCTCCGTCCGGGGTGGCCAGGCAACGGCCGGCAGCAGGATCCTGGAGGGCTACCGCGCCCCCTACGACGCGCACATCACGGAGCGCCTGAAGGACGCCGGCGCCGTGATCCTCGGCAAGACCAACATGGACGAGTTCGCGATGGGCTCCTCCACAGAGCACTCCGCCTACGGCCCTACCGCCAACCCGTGGGCCCTGGACCGCGTCCCGGGGGGCAGCTCGGGCGGGAGCGCGGCCAGCGTCGCCGCCTACCACGCCCCCATCTCCATCGGCACGGACACCGGTGGCTCCATCCGCCAGCCGGCGGCGCTGTGCGGGATCGTGGGGCTCAAGCCCACCTACGGCCGCGTGAGCCGCTACGGGATCATCGCCTTCGCCAGCAGCCTGGACCAGGTGGGGCCCTTCGCCAGAGACACCCGCGACGCCGCGGCGCTGCTCCACGCCGTCGCCGGCCGCGACGAGCGCGATTCCACCTCGGCGCCCATCCCCGTGCCGGACCGCTGGCTGAGTCTTCCCGGGCCCGCCGAGGCCGCCGCTTCCCTCAAGGGCCGCCGCCTGGGCCTCCCCAGGGAGTACTTCGTGGACGGGATGGAGCCCGGCGTGGAGGCCCGTGTCCGCGAGGCGGTCCGGGCGCTGGAGGACGCGGGCGCCATCGTGGAGGAGGTCAGCCTCCCGCACACCGAATACGGCCTCGCCACCTACTACATCGTCGCGCCCGCGGAGGCCTCGGCCAACCTGGCCCGCTACGACGGCGTGCGCTTCGGCCCCCGGCTGGGCGACGGCGACGTGCTGGCCAACTACCTCGCCACGCGCGGCCAGGGATTTGGCCCCGAGGTGAAGCGCCGGATCATGCTGGGCACGTACGCGCTCTCGGCCGGCTACTACGACGCGTTCTACCTGAAGGCGCAGAAGGTCCGGACCCTGATCAAGGCTGACTTCGACGCCCTCTGGGCCCAGGGCTTCGACGCCCTCGTGGCGCCCACCACGTCGGGCGTGGCCTTCCGCTTCGGCGCCAAGATGGCGGACCCGGTGGCCATGTACCTGTCCGACGCCTGCACCCTGCCCGTCAACATGGCCGGCCTGCCCGGCATGAGCATCCCGTGCGGCCTGTCCGAGGGACTGCCCGTGGGCCTCCAGCTGATCGGCGCGCCGTGGGCCGAGACCGGGCTGTTCGAGCTCGCCTGCGGCTACGAGGCGATCACCGCCGATGCGCCATGGCGCGCGCAGGAGCCGTCGGCCCTCGCCCTCGCCGCCGATCCCGCCACCCCAACCCCTCGGCAGCGCGCGGCCGCCCCGGGCGCCGGACTCGCCGGCTAGCCACCCACAGCAAGGAGACGACGCGACCGTGACGAGCAGCCCCGAACCCGCCAGCCGCCCGCCACTCGGCAAGCCTGCGCTCGCCGAGCGCGTGCTGGCGGCACGGGTCAACGCGGTGCCGCCGTCCGGGATCCGCCGCTTCTTCGACATCGCCGCGACCATGACCGACGTGATCAGCCTTGGGGTGGGGGAGCCGGATTTCGACACCCCCCGGCGCATCATCGAGGCCGGCGTCGAGAGCCTGCGCGAGGGGCGGACCCACTACTCCAGCAACTACGGGACCATCGAGCTGCGGCGGGCCCTGGCCGAGCTCCTCCAGCGCCGGTACGGGGTGATGTACGACGCGGAGACCGAGCTGCTGATCACGATCGGCGCGTCGGAGGCGGTGGATGTCGCGCTGCGGGCCACCTGCGACCCCGGCGACGAGGTCATCCTGCACGAGCCGTCGTATGTCGCGTACGTGCCCGCGATCACGTTTGCGGGCGGCGTGCCCGTGCACGTGGCCACGCGGTTCGAGGACGACTTCGCCCTGGACCCGGCGGCCGTGGAGGCCGCGATCACGCCGAAGACCAAGGCCATCTTCCTGGGCTACCCCTGCAACCCCACGGGCGCCGTGCTGCCCGACGCCGTGCAGGACGAGCTGGCGCGGATCATCGAGCAGCACGATCTGCTCGTCTACAGCGACGAGATCTACGACCGCCTGGGCTACGGCAGCTACCGCCACCGGGTCTTCTCGTCCCTGCCCGGCATGCGGGAGCGGACCATCCTGATGGGCGGCTTCTCCAAGGCGTACGCCATGACCGGCTGGCGGATCGGCTGGCTGGCGGCCCCCGCGCACGTGCTCGGCGGGATTCTCAAGGTCCACCAGTACGCGATCATGTCGGCGGCCACCATGACCCAGGACGCCGCCCTCGCCGCCATCCTCGAATGCGATGCGGACGTCGAGGCGATGCGCACGGAGTACGACCGCCGGCGCCGCCTGGTCGTGGACCGGCTCAACGCGATGGGCCTGGAGACGTTCGAGCCGCTGGGCGCCTTCTACGCGTTCCCGCGGGTCACCTCCACCGGCCTTGATTCCAACGAGTTCGCGCGGCGGCTCCTGGAGGAGGAGCACGTGGCCGTGGTCCCGGGCGATGCCTTCGGGCCGTCGGGTGAGGGCCACGTACGCTGCTGCTACGCGACCAGCTACGAGCGGCTCGAGGAGGCGCTGGACCGGATGGCCCGCTTCGTCGAGCGCTGCCGCACCGGGCAACCCTAGGCCGGCGGCCATGAGCGAGCCGTTCGTCCCGACGGCCCGACCGGGGAGCGCCACACGTGCAGGCGCCACGCCAGGAGACGCCGCCTCCCACGCCGCCCTCTCGACCTTCCTGCTGACCGATATCGAGGGCAGCACCCGGCTCTGGGAGGAGCACGCGGCGGCGATGGGCGCCGCCCTTGCGACCCACGATCACCTGCTCCGGGGCGCCGTCGAGGGGGCCGGCGGGACGGTGGTCAAGACCACGGGCGACGGCCTGATGGCGGTCTTCGCCGTGCCGGCCTCCGGTGTCCAGGCCGCGATCGCCGCCCAGCGCGCCCTGCGCGACACCGCCTGGGGCCAGACAGGACCGCTCCGGGTGCGGATGGCGCTCCACGCGGGCCTGGCCGAAAGTCGTGACGGCGACTACTTTGGGCCGGCCCTCAACCGCACCGCCCGGATCCTGGCGATCGGGCACGGCGGGCAGGTGCTGGTCTCGGCGCTGGCGGCCGCGCTGGTGGCGGATTCGCTCCCACCCGGCGCGGAACTGCTGGATCGCGGCTCGCACCGCCTGCGCGACCTGGACCGCCCGGAGCAGGTCTTCCAGCTGACGGTGCCGGACCTCGGGCGCGACTTCCCCGCGCTCCGCTCCCTGAGCACGCGGCGCTCCAACCTCCCCGTCCAGCTGACCTCCTTCGTGGGCCGCGAGCGCGAGCTGGCGGAGGTCGAAGGCCTGGTGGGTCGACACCGGTTGGTGACGCTCATCGGGACCGGCGGGACCGGCAAGACCCGGCTCATGCTGGAGGCGGCCGGACGGCTGGCCGACCGGTTCGAGGACGGGACCTGGCTGGCCGAGCTCGCCCCGCTCGGCGATCCGGCGCAGGTGGCCTCCGAGGTGGCGCGGGCCCTTGGCTCGCCAGAGCTGCCGGGTCAGCCCGCCATCGCGACCGTCGAGGCGTTCCTCGCCGACAAGGAGCTGCTGCTCCTCATGGACAACGCCGAGCACCTGGTGGACGGCGTGGCCGGGGTGGCCGAGCGCCTGCTGGCGGCGGCGCCCCGGCTGCGGATTCTCACCACCAGCCGGGAGGCGCTGGCCGTGCCCGGGGAGGCGATCGTGCAGCTCCAGTCGCTCTCGTGCCCCGCCGCACGCGGAGTGGCGGCCCCCGGCGACGTCGGTGATGCGGCAGACCTGGCAGCGGCTGCCGCCACGGAGGCGGTCCGCCTGTTCTGCGAGCGTGCCAGCGCGGTGGATCCCGGCTTCACGCTTGGCGCAGGGAACGTTGCCGCGGTCTCGGAGATCTGCCGGCGACTGGACGGCATCCCGCTGGCGATCGAGCTCGCGGCAGCCCGCGTCTCGGTGATGTCGCCCGACGAGATCGCCCGCCGCCTCGGCGACCGGTTCCGGCTCCTGGCCGGCGGCCGGCGTACGGCCGTGCCACGGCAGCAGACGCTCCACGCGCTCATCGACTGGAGCTGGGATCTGCTGACCGAGGACGACCGTCGCCTCCTGCGCCGGCTCTCGATCTTCGTGGGCAGCTGGACCGCCGAGGCGGCCGCCCAGGTCGTCGGGGACGGGACCGTGCCGCTGGACGCCGTGGACCTCATCGACGGCCTGACCCGCCTGGTGGACCGCTCGCTGGTCATCGTCGATCGCGGCCCGGTCACGCGCTACCGGATGCTGGAGACCATCCGCCAGTACGCCCGCGAGAAGCTGATCGCCGCCGACGAGGTGGGCCGGCTGGCCGACCGGCACTTCGGGGCCTTTGCCGCGCTGGCGATCCAGGCGGAGCCCCACCTCCGGGGCTCGGCCATGGTCGACTGGCTCGACCGCCTCGACGCCGATGTCGAGAACCTGGGGCTCGCGCTCGAGTGGGGTCTGGAGGCCGCTCCCTGGGCGGCCGTCCGGATGGCCGCGGCGCTGCTCCCGTACTGGGCCGTGCGGGTGGCCTCGCAGGACAACGACGCCCGGATCATCACCGCCATCGAGATCGCCCGGGCCTGGACGCTGGGTCAGCCGTCGGTGGATCGCGCGGACGCGGCGCTCGCGGCGACGCTCCTGGGCACGGCGGCCCAGGTCTGGGCGACGTCGGGCCGGGCGCCGGCCGCATTCGGGTGGGCCTCCGACGCGGTCGAGCTGGGCGAGGCCAGCGGCGACGCCGATGCCCTCCTCTACGCGTTGGGCGGGCTCGGGATCTGGACGGTCTTCTCGGGGCGGGCTGGGCCCGGCGGGGTGGACGTCCGGCCCATCTTCGAGCGGGCGGCCGACCTCGCGGAGACCACCCACAACTGGCCCATCCTCGCCCTCGCGGCGGGGTTCGGTGGCACCAGCCTCAGTGCCTTCGACCTGGAGGCCGGCGCGGCACTCCTCCAGCGGGGCGTCGAGGGCGCGCGCAAGTCGAACAGCCCGCACGCGGTCGGGACCGTCTCCATGGCCCAGGGTCGGATGCTGGGCCGGCTGGGGCGGACGGACGAGGCGGTCGCCTCCTTCGAGATCGCGATCCAGCGCTTCATGGAGCTGGGCGACGAGCGGATGGTGCTGGCGTGCCGCAGCGACATGGCCCACGCCCTCCGGCGGGGCGGCCGCCTGGACGAGGCGCTCAAGCTGTACGGCGAATGCGTCGGCCGCTGGAGCCATCTCGGTCACCGGGGCGCGGTGGCGCACATCCTCGAGAACATCGCGTTCATCGCGACGGACCGGGGCCGGGCGTTGCCGGCCGCCCGGATCCTCGGGGCCGCCGCGGCCATCCGGGAGGCCGCGGATGCCCGGATGGCCTTCGACGAGGAGCCGGAGTTCGCCGGCTATGTCGGTCGTCTCCGGGAAGCACTGGGCGCCGCGGCCATGGACGAGGCATGGGCCGCCGGCGGTCGGCTGCCGCAGGCGGACGCCGTGCGGGAGGCGATCGCCGGCTGACGCGGGACGCGCGGCCCGGTCCGGCTGGTCCGCCGGCCGGTCCGCTGGCGGCCGGGTGGCCCGCCCCCTGCCGTTTGTGCCACACTGCCGCCGATGTCAGCCACGGCCCAGTCCCGCCTCGCCACCGTCCTGGAGCGCTACGAGCCCGTCATCGGGATCGAAGTCCACTGCCAGCTCCGGACCGTGTCCAAGATGTTCTGCGGCTGCTCCACGGCCTACGACGGCGCGGCGCCCAACACGCACTGCTGCCCGGTCTGCCTGGGGCTCCCGGGGGCCCTGCCAACGATCAACCGGCGGGCCGTGGAGCTGGTGCTCCGGGCCGGGGCCGCCATCGAGGGGACCACGCCGCCGGTCACCCGCTGGGATCGCAAGAACTACTTCTACCCGGACCTGCCCAAGGGCTACCAGATCAGCCAGTTCGATCTGCCCCTGGCCGCCCATGGCCGGCTCACCTTCGACACCTCCCTCGGCCCCGTGACCATCGGGATCCGGCGCGCCCACCTCGAGGAGGACACCGCCAAGCTGATTCACGCCGAGGGTGCCGATGGCGGCCGCGTCAGCCTGGTGGACTTCAACCGGTCCGGTGCCCCGCTGATGGAGATCGTCACGGAGCCTGACGTCCGGTCCGCGGAGCAGGCCCGCCGGTATGCCGAGGAGCTCCAGCTCCTGCTCCGCTCCATCGGCGTGTCCGACGCGGACATGGAGCGCGGCCAGATGCGGGTGGAGGCCAACGTCTCGCTCCGGCCGGTGGGTACGCTGCCGTTCGGGACGCGCGTCGAGGTCAAGAACATGAACTCGTTCCGCTCGGTGGAGCGGGCCATCGAGTTCGAGATCGTGCGCCAGGGAGCCGCCCTGGACGCCGGGGAGCGGCTGACCCAGGACACCCGGGGCTGGTCCGACGACCGGGGTGAGACGTACGTGATGCGGTCCAAGGAGGACTCGCACGACTACCGCTACTTCCCCGAGCCGGACCTGCCGCCGCTCCGCGTGGATCCGGCCTGGCTGGCCGAGATCCGTGCCGGGCTGCCGGAGCTGCCGGCGGCGCGGCGCGTGCGCTACCAGGCGGAGCTGGGCCTCTCCGCGTATGACGCGGGCGTGGTCGCGGGGGACGCCGGGGCGACCGCGCTCTTCGAGGCGACCATGGACGCCGGTCGGTCTCTGGACACCGGGCGTCCCCTGGACGCCGGGCGTCCCCTGGACGCCGGGCGTCCCCTGGACGCCAAGCAGGTGGCCAACTGGGTGACCGTGGACTACCTGGGCCTGCGCAATGCCGGGGCCGCGGGGTCCACGATCACCGTCGATCCGGCCCAACTCGCCGCCATCGTGCGGGCCGTGGGCGAGGGGGCCGTCACGAGAGCGCAGGGACGACAGGTCCTCGCCGAGCACGCGGAGAGGGGCGCCTCTGCGGCCGCCATCATCGACGCGCGGGGCTTCAGGCAGATCTCCGATGCCGGTGCCATCGGCGCGGCCGTGGACGCCGTCATCGCGGCCAACCCGGCCGCGGTCGCGGACTATCGGGCCGGCAAGGCCCAGGCCATCGGCTTCCTCGTGGGCCAGGTCATGAAGAGCACCAAGGGCCAGGCGAACGCGGCGGCTGCCGGCGCCGCGATCCGCGAGCGACTCGACGGCGCGCCGAGCGGCGGGGCGACGGAGGGCTGACGGTGGGGCTCCTCAATCTCATCGCATGGGGGGCCGGCGTGGTCCTCATTGCCCTCGGCTACCGACGGGCGCGAGGGCCGTGGCTGCGCTACCAGGCGCTCCGTGAGCAGGATGCCAACGTCGCCCGCTATGAGGCGTGGCGAGGCGGGCTCCGTGACACGGGCACCACCGGCGCATCGGTGGCCATGGCCATGCTGCGGCGCCAGGCGCAGGCCGGCGCGCTGATCGCCGTGGTCGGGTTCGTCCTGGTGATGGCCGGGTTCGCGCTGAAGTAGGGGAGACCGGACGTGGGTGGCCATTCCCCCCGCGCGCCGCTCGTGACCTCCGCCGCCGACGTCCCCGGTTCCGGCCCGGCTCGGTCGACCCGCCGTCGCGTCTACGCCCTGGTGGGCCTGCTGCTTGGGATCGCCACGCTCGGGGTCGCCGTTGTCATCCTCCAGCCCCGCCGCAGTACCCCGGTCCACGACCCGCCGGTGCTCGCCGGCCAGCAGCTCTGGGGCGCGTGTGCCGGCGGGTTCTACGCCCGCCACGGGGAGACCATCGTGCTGACCTCGAGCGGTCACTGCACCAGCGAGGGCACTGTGGCGTATGACGCGGACGGGGCCACCGTGCGGGGAGCCTTCGGCCCGGCCGCCCGTGATCCGTCGTGCCCGTACCCGGGGCACAAGTGCGCCTCGTCGGACATGAACTACCTGGTGGTCGCCCCGGCCCGGATCCCGTGGGGCCACCTGAACACCGTGGACCTGGGTTCCGCCGGATACCGGGTGATCCCGGCTGGCACGAGCCCGCTCGCCTGTGTCGACATCGCGGTCGGCGACCCGGTCGAGATCAATGGCCGGGACGTGTACCGCACTGGGGAGGTGGTCCAGAAGGGCGACTACCTCCACGACGAGGACGGCGACTACTTCCCCTGCATGATCGCGGCCCGCATCCGGGTGGCGGTGGGGGACTCCGGCGGGGCCGTGCTGGTGCGGGGCGTCCCGGCGGGGGTCACCAGCCGGAGCTTCGACGGGTGGCTCGGGTTCACGCCGCTCGCCGAAGGACTCGCCCAGCTGGGCCTTGAGCTCTGTGCGACACCCGACTGCGGGCTGCTGCCACCCGGCGGCAATGGGGCAGGGCCTGCCGGGTAGCCAGCGGCGGGGCTGGCGGAGGGGCCGGCCGCGCCGGGAACCGGGCTCAGCCGCGCAGCCGGTGGTGGTCAACCATGATGCAGCGGTCCATGACCACGTCGAGTCCGGCTGCGGCTGCGATCCGCGCCGCCTCCCAGCTGACGACGCCCTGCTGCATCCAGAGGCAGCCGGCACCGGCCGCGACGGCCTCGTGCGCGTGCGTCGGACACGCCGAGGCGCGCCGGAAGAGGTTCACGATCTCGAACGGGCCGGTGGCCGCGACCGCCTCGGCCAGCGTGGGGTAGGCGGTGACGCCATCGATCTCCGTCTCGTCGGGGTTCACGGGAACGGCGTCGAACCCGGTCCGGCGCAGGTAGCGGAAGATGCCCCACGACGGGCGACCCGGCCTGGCCGACGCCCCGATGACCGCGATCCGGCGCGCCCCCCGTAGCACTCGCTCGACGCCCGCCTCGTCCAGCAGCGGCACGGCCGTGGCGCGGCCCTCCTGCAGGTCCAGGATCTCGCGGGCGCGTCGTCGCTCCTCGCGGAGCCGGGCGGCCGCGGTCTCCGGGTCCTCCTCCAGCCACGTGATGGGCTGGGGCGTGGGTTGACTGGACGCCTCGTCGCTCAGTGCGTGGCCTCCCGCTCGTACGGCTGGCCGTCGGCCGCCGGGGCGACGCTGCGCCCGACAACGCCGGCCAGGACGGCGATGGTGACCAGGTAGGGCAGGGCGGAGAAGACCTGCTCGGGGATGCTGGTCAGGATCTCCCCCAGCTGGCCGGGCGGCGGCGTGGTCCGGATCGCCGTGCCCAGGGCCCCCGACGCCGCAAACAGCAATGCGGCGCCAAAGGCC
Organism: uncultured Chloroflexota bacterium; assembly: GCA_903822495.1. Classification (GTDB taxonomy): domain Bacteria; phylum Chloroflexota; class Limnocylindria; order Limnocylindrales; family CSP1-4; genus CAIJPD01. The sequence goes on from CAIJPD010000052.1 coordinate 13,866, forward strand.
CCGATCGGGTGCCAGCGCCCGAAGATCATCGCCGCGAGGGCGATGAAGCCGCGGCCGTTCGTCATGCCGGTCTGGAAGGTGGTGCCGAAGTCGATCGTGAACCATGCCCCGGCGAGGCCCGCCAGCAGACCGCCCGCCAGCACGTTCTGGTAGCGCAGCCGGATCACGTCGATCCCGACGGTCTCGGCCGCCTTGGGGTGCTCGCCGACGGCCCGCGTGCGCAGACCCCAGCGCGAACGGAAGAGCAGCACCTGGAAGACAACGGCGATCACGATGGCTGCCATGGTGATGGGCCCCTGGGCCAGGACCATCCGGAAGAGCCAGCCGATGACGGGCAGATCAAGCAGCGCCTGGGGCGGGGCGAACGCCAGAAACTTGCCGCCCGATGGCTGCGACGTGCGGCTGAGCAACAGGTCCAGGTACGCGGTGACCCCGAACGCGACGATGTTGATGATCGTCCCGCTGATGATCTGGTCCGCCCGGATGCTGATCGAGAGCCAGGCGTGCACCAGGGAGAAGGCGACGCCCGTGGCCAGCGCGGCCGCCAGCCCGATGAGCAGCGCCGGCGTGACCCCGAAGAAGAAGCCGGGTTCCGCCGGGAACGCCTGGGCGGCCACCGATGCGACCAGCCACGCCGAGAAGGCGCTGGCCAGCATCATCCCCTCGATCCCGATGTTGACCACGCCGGACCGCTCGCTGATGACGCCGCACATGGCGCCCAGCGCCAGCGGCGTGGCGAGCGACAGGATCACGGGTCCGTTGACGGTGACCACGTTGAGCAGGAAGTCGAGGAGCTGCAGGACCAGGCCCAGCACCGGGATGTCGAACAGGCCGGTCAACATCAGGGCTTCCCCGTGCCGGAGCCGTACGAGCGGGTCACGGTCTGGAGCTCATCCAGCTTCGCGCGCGCGGCCTTGACCCGGAAGACGTAGCGCACGATCACGTCGGCGGTCAGGAAGAACAGGATGATCCCCTGCAGGAGGTCGATCATCTGGACCGGCACGCCGGCCTTGACCTGCATCAGCGGCGCACCCGCGCGCAAGGCACCCAGGAGGAGCCCGGAGAAGAAGATGCCGCCCGGCGTGGCCCGACCCAGGAGCGCGACCGTGATGGCATCGAAGCCCACGTTGGTGGCATAGGCGGCGGGCATGTAGCCCGAGACCCCGAGGATCTCGATGGCGCCAGCGAGCCCCGCCAGCATCCCGCCGACGGTCAGGGACAGGATCACGAGGCGCCGGGGTTGCATGCCGGCGTATCGGGCGGCGTCGGGGTTGGCGCCCACGGTGCGGATCTCGAAGCCGGTGGTGCTCCGGTAGAGGAGCCAGGAGATCGCCGGGACCACCACGAGGATCACCAGGATGCCGATGTGGGCCTCGTGCCCGGTGCCGACATTGAGGAAGGCCGGCAGCTCGGCGTTCTGGACATCCGGCGAGCGGGCGAAGGATGCGCCCTGTGCCCGGAGCGGCCCGGTGATCAGGTAGGAGATGACCTGGATGCCGACGTAGTTGAGCATGATGGTGGTGACCACCTCGTGGGCACCGGTGTAGGCCTTCAGGAGCCCCGGGATGAAGCCGTAGGCCGCGCCCGCCACCACGCCGGCGACGACCGACAGCGTGATCGCGACGATCGGCGACTCGTGGGCGAGCGCGGCACCGGCCGCCGCGGAGGCGACCGCGCCCATCAGGAACTGGCCCTGCCCGCCGATGTTGAACAGGCCCGCCTTGAACCCCAGGCCCACGGCCAGGCCGACGAGGATCAGGGGGGTGGCCGCCACCACGGTGTCGACCAGCGCGTTGACCGACAGCAGCGAGCCCTCGACGATCGCCGCGTAGGTCCGCAGCGGCAGCGACGGGTCGAAGTGGCCCGTGACCAGCGGGCTCGACACCAGCATGACGACGGCGCCGACGATGAAGGCCAGGAGGATGGCCCCGGCAGGGAGTGCGATGAGGCCACGGGCTCGCGCCAACGGGACGCGCAGGTCGATCCTCACGCCCGCGTACCTCCGGGCGCGGACCCGGGCACCGCGGCGCCCTGGGGTGCTCCAGGGGACGTCTCCTGGCCACCGGTCGCCATCAGCAGCCCGACGTGCTCGCGGCTGGCGGTGGGTCCATCCAGGATGGCCACCATCCTCCCGCGGTACATCACGCCGATCCGATCGGAGAGCTCCAGGACCTCGTCCAGCTCGGCCGACACCAGCAGGACCGCGGTCCCGGCATCCCGTTTGCGGACCGTCTGGCGATGGATGAACTCGACGCTGCCGACATCCAGGCCGCGCGTCGGCTGGTCCAGCACCAGCAGGCGAAGGTCGCGGTCGAACTCGCGGGCGACCACCATCTTCTGCTGGTTGCCCCCGGACAGCGTCCCGGCGGTGACCGTGGCCGACGGGGTCCGGATGTCGAACTCGCGGATGGCCTCCTCGGCCCGGGCGGCGATCGCCGCGTCATCGCGTACGCCGCGACGGGCGTAGGGCGGCGCGTAGTAGTCGGTCAGGACCAGGTTGTCGGCCAGCGCAAAGGAGGTGACCATGCCGAACCGGTGGCGGTCGGCCGGCACGAACGAGATGCCGTGCTCGTGCGCCTGGCGCGGGTCGGCCATGGTCACATCGTCGGCGCCCAGCCGGATCCGGCCCGCCGCTGGTCGGCGCAGCCCGGTGATGGCCTCGACCAGCTCGTCCTGGCCGTTGCCGGCCACCCCGGCGATCCCGAAGATCTCGCCGGCCCGGACCTCGAAGCTGATGCCGTGGACCACTTCGCGCCCGCGGTCGTCACCGACATCCAGTGACTCCACCGACAGCAGCACGCCGGCCGGGTGGCTCTCGCCCCGATCGGCGACCAGTTGCACCTCGCGGCCGACCATCAGCTCCGCGAGGTCCTCCTCGTTGGTCTCGGCCGGCAGCCGCTCGCCGACTACGCGTCCCCGGCGGATGACGGTGATCCGATCCGCGATCTCGAGCACTTCGTACAGCTTGTGGCTGATGAAGATGATGCTGTGCCCCTCGGCCGCGAGGCGGCGGAGGACGGCGAAGATCTCCTTGGTCTCCTGGGGCGTCAGGACGGCCGTGGGCTCGTCGAGGACCAGGATCCGCGCCTCGCGGTAGAGCGCCTTCAGGATCTCGACGCGCTGCTGCCAGCCGACGGACAGCCGCCCGACGGTCTCGTCCGGGTCGATCTCGAACCCGAAGCGCTGGCCCAGCTCGCGGATCCGGCGACGAGCCTCGTCCCGGTCGAGGAAGACGCGGTTGGCCATCGTCTCGGCGCCCAGGAGGATGTTGTCGGCGACGTTCAGGACGGGGACCAGCATGAAGTGCTGGTGGACCATGCTGATGCCCCGGGCGATCGCGTCGCTGGGGCCCTTGATGGTGATGGGCTCGCCGTCGAGCAGGATCTCGCCCTCGTCCGGGCGGGTGAGCCCGTACAGGATGTTCATGAGGGTGGACTTCCCGGCCCCGTTCTCGCCGAGCAGCGCGTGGATCTCGCCGGGCCTGACCGTCAGGTCGATCCGGTCGTTGGCGATGACGCCCGGGTAGCGCTTGGTGATCCCGCGCATCTCCAGCGCGGGTGCGGTGACGGTGGGACCGGGGGAGGACGTCACGTTCGGTGGCCCTGTGGGGGAGGGGACACAACGAGCGGGCCGGCGCCGGAGGCGCGGCCCGCTCGTCCTGGTGGGGACTGAAGAGGGCGGGGGCTACTTGGGGATGTTGCAGCCGCCGAAGGCATTCTCGTCGCATGCCTTGAGCGTCCCGGCCTTCATCGCCGCGACGGCATCATCGATCAGCTTCTGCGTGGCGGGCGTGATCAGGCTGGCGGAATCGTGGAAGGGCGACAGGCCGACGTCGTTGCTGCCGATGTCGAGCTTGGCGGTCCCTGCCTTGAAGGTCCCGGCCTTGACCTTCTGGATCTGGTCGGAGACGTTCTTGGAGAGCTTCTTCTCGGCGCTGACGACGGTGCACTTGGCGGTGTCGGGCGTCGAGAGGAACTGGTCGACATCGACGCCGATGCCGTAGATCTTGGCGTCGCAGGCAGCCTGCAGGACGCCGTTGCCGGTCAGGCCGGCGACCTGGAAGAGGACGTCCACATCGGTGAACTTGGCCAGCAGCTGCTTGGCAAACGCGGTCCCGCCGGCGGGATCCGCGAAGGCGGCCTTGTCAGGCGCAGCCGAGATGTACTGCAGCTCGACCTTGATGGTGGACTTGACCGACTTGGCGCCGTTGGCGTAGCCGAGCATGTAGTTGGGGACGGCGGGGACGGCAGCCGTGCCGCCGATGGCCGCGATGTGGCCGGACTTGCTGATGGAGGCCGCAACGATGCCGGCGAGGTAGCCGGGCTGCTGCTCCTTCCACTGGATGCCCACCAGGTTCGGCAGCAGCGCGGCCGCGTCACCCTTGCAGCCGAAGGTCGGATCCTCGACGCCCGCGGCATCCAGGCATGGCGACTGGTCGACGCCGATGAACTTGATGCCCTTGTTGGCCTTGGCGGCCTTGATGGTGTCCGATCCGGCGGCGAAGCCGACCGTGACGATCACGTCGTACTTCTGGTCCACGAAGGACTGGATGTTCTTGGCGATGTCCGCCGAGACGGAGCTGACCGCGGACTGGGGCGCCTGCGCGCCGATGGCGGTGGCGCCCGCCTGCGCGCCTTCCCACGAGTACTGGTTGAAGTTCTTGTCGTTGAGCGTGCCGACGTCGGTGACCAGACCGATCTTGAGCCCGGGGACCGGGGTGGCTGCACTGGAGCACGCCGACGCGATGATCGCGACGACGGCGAGCCCCACCAGGGCGATCGACCGTGAGCGCATGGTGCCCTCCTGCTGTGCGCGAGCGCGTCCAGTTCGGGCGAGCTGCCCGTGGATCGCGATCCCGCGGTTGGCCGTCAGAGACGAGCCTTGAAGGCCATGCTACCGCCAACGGGCAAGTGCCGGGCAGCCCGAGGTTTGCCCGATGGCGGCGCCGTCGCCGCCCACGCGCGGCAGGCGTTGACCTCGCCGGTGGCCGCATCGGACTCGATCAGGTCCGTGAGATCGCGCGTCCGGCGGGTGATCGAGTCGCCATCGCGGCGTGTCGGTTGAACCTCGACCCACGGCGCTGTCGGGACCATGACAAGGCCGCCCGGGCCGGGGCCGGCGGTGCGGGCGGCGCGGCATCTCGGCCCGCCCCGCTACCATTGGCCTTCCGTGACCACCCTCAGCCCGCGCGATTTCAGCCACCTCCACGTGCACTCGGAGTACAGCCTCCTCGACGGGCTGGGCCGGATCACGGACCTGGTGGACAGCGCCGCGCAGCAGGGCTTCGAGTCCCTCGCCCTGACCGACCACGGCGCCCTGTACGGGGCCGTCGCCTTCTACCAGGCGGCCACCAGCAAGGGCATCAAGCCGATCATCGGCGTGGAGACGTACGTCGCGCGGCGCTCGATGGGGGACCGCGAGGGCAAGGCGGATGCCCAGCCGTTCCACCTGATCCTCCTGGCCAGCGACGACGTGGGCTACCGGAACCTGTGTCGGCTCGTGACGGACGCGCACGTGGACGGCTACTACTACAAGCCGCGGATCGATCGTGAGCACCTCGCCAAGTACAGCCAGGGGCTCATCGGGCTGTCGGCCTGCCTCGGCGGCGAGGTCGCCCGTGCCCTCGAGGTGGACGACTGGGAGCTGGCCCGCAACGTCGCCGGGAGCTACCGGGACATCCTGGGCGAGGGCCGCTTCTTCCTGGAGCTCCAGGACCATGGCCTGGCGGAGCAGCGTCGCCTCAACGAGCAGCTCCTCCGCCTGGCGCCGGAGGTTGGCCTGCCGCTGGTGGTCACCAACGACCTGCACTACGTGCACAAGAGCCAGTCGGAGGCGCACGACGTCCTGCTCTGCGTGGGCACCGGCAACAACATCGACACGCCCAACCGGATGAAGTTTGAATCCGCGGAGTTCTACCTCAAGTCCGCGGAGGAGATGTCGCGCCTCTTCCCGGACCAGCGCGAGGCGCTCCTCAACACGCGCCGGATCGCCGAGATGGTGGACCTGAAGCTTCCGCTTGGTCAGCTGCGCATCCCGCACTTCCCGGTCCCGGATGGGGAGTCCGTCGAGAGCTGGCTCCGCAAGGAGTGCCAGCGCGGGCTGGCCCGGCGCTACGGGGATGTCACCGCGGCGATCCAGGCCCGCCTGGACTACGAGCTGGGCGTGATCATCAACATGGGCTACGCCGGCTACTTCCTGATCGTCGCGGACTTCATCCGCTTCGCCCGCGAGCAGGGGATCCAGACCACCTGCCGGGGGAGCGCCCCGGGGTCCGTGGTGACCTACACCCTGGGCATCACGCCGGTCGACCCCATCAAGTACCAGCTCCCGTTCGAGCGCTTCCTCAACCCTGACCGCGTGACCATGCCGGACATCGACGTGGACTTCGAGGACAGCCGCCGGGACGAGGTGATCGCCTACGTCACCCGCAAGTACGGCTCGGACCATGTCGCCCAGATCATCACCTTCGGCACCATGCTGGCCCGGGCCGCCATCCGCGACGTGGGCCGCGTCCTGGGCCACTCGTACGGCGACGTGGACCGGATCGCCAAGGCCGTCCCCAACCAGCTGGGGATCAAGCTCGAGGAGGCGCTGGAATCCCCGGCGCTCAAGGAGCTGGTGGACGCGGACCCGGCCGTGGGCCGGATCATCGAGTTTGCCCGCCAGCTGGAGGGCGTGGCCCGGAACGCCTCCACCCATGCGGCGGGCGTCGTCATCTCGCGGGAGCCGCTGACGGACCTGATGCCGCTCCAGAAGGCGACCAACTCGGACGCCCTCATGACCCAGTACGAGATGCACGCCATCGAGTCGCTGGGCCTCCTGAAGTTCGACTTCCTGGGCCTCTCGAACCTCACGATCCTCCGGCAGGCCGTGGACCTGGTCAAGGCCGAGCGCGGCATCTCCATCGACCTGGACGACATCCCGCTGGACGACCCCGGGACCTTCCAGCTGCTGGCCTCGGGCGAGACCACCGGCGTGTTCCAGCTGGAGTCCCCGGGGATGCGGCGCTACATCCGCGAGCTGCGCCCGACGTCGGTCTATGACCTGGCCGCCATGGTCGCCCTCTACCGCCCGGGCCCCATGGACAACATCCCGACCTACATCCGGCGCAAGCACGGGCTGGAGCCGGTGACCTACCTGCACCCGCTCCTGGAGCCCTACCTGGAGAAGACGTATGGCGTCTTCGTCTACCAGGAGGACATCATGTCCTCGGCCATGGCCCTCGGCGGGTTCACCGGGCCCGAGGCGGACACGCTGGGCTACGCGATCCGCAAGAAGAAGTCATCCGTCCTGAACTCCATGCAGGAGAAGTTCGTCACCCAGGCCGCCGAGCGGGGCGTGTCGCCCCAGGTGATCGAGGCGGTCTTCGCGGCCTTCCGGCCGTTCGAGCGGTACGGCTTCAACAAGGCCCATGCCACGTGCTACGGGTTGATCGCGTACCAGACCGCGTACCTCAAGGCGAACTACCCGGTCGAGTACATGGCCAGCGTCCTCACGGCCTTCCGGGCCAACGAGGAGAAGGTGGCCTCCGCGGTCGCCGAGTGCCGGCGGCTGGGCATCGACGTCCGCCCGCCGGACGTCCACAGCAGCCAGCTGGAGTTCACGGTCGAGGGCGACGCCATCCGCTTCGGCCTGCTGGCCGTCAAGAACGTCGGCCAGGGCGCCATCGAATCGATCATCGCGGCGCGCGACGCCGGCGGCCCGTTCCGGAGTCTCGCCGACTTCTGCGGCCGGGTAGACCTGCGACTGGCCAACCGGAAGGTGCTGGAGACGCTGGCCCGGGTGGGCGCCCTCAACGCCCTCGGCCATCCGGCCCAGGTCATCGCCGGGCTGGACAACGCGGTCGCCACCGGCCAGGCCGTCCAGCACGACCGGATCTCGGGCCAGACCTCGCTCTTCGACATGGGCGGGTCGGACGCCGCCACGCTGGAGCGGCCACTGCCCGCGACGCCCGAGACCCCGGTCCGGGAGCGTCTCCGCTGGGAGAAGGAGCTGCTGGGGCTCTACCTGTCCGAGCACCCGATGGGGGAGGTGGCCGACCGGATCGGCCAGTACGCGGACACGTACTCGCCGGACCTCAAGGACGAATCCAACGAGGGGCGGCGGGTGGTGGTGGGCGGAATCGTGACCGGCATCCGACAGGTGGTGACCAAGGCCAAGGCCACCATGGCCATCGTGACGATCGAGGACCTCCAGGGCGCCATCGAGGTGGTGGTCTTCCCCAAGCTCCACGAGCAGACGGCGGCGACCTGGGTCGACGGTTCCATCCTCCTGGTCGCCGGCCGCGTCGACCACCGCGGCGAGGAGGTCTCGCTGCTCGCGGATTGGGTCATGCCCCTGGACGACGCGCTGGTCGCGGGGCCCGACGCCGTCCGGGCGCTGGTGGCGGCGGGGGAGCGCGGTGGCGGCCGCCGACGCCCCGGCGGCAACGGCAATGGCAACGGCAGCGGCAACGGCGGGTACCGCGCTGCCGCCAATCGGAATGGGAACGGCGGTCCCGGCGGTCCGGCGGTGGCCGTGGGGCCGGGTCGCCCGGCTCAGGGCGCGGAACCTCCCAGGGCGGCATCGTCCGTTGCGACGGCGACCGGCACCAGCACGTCCGATGACCGTGACGACGAGCCGGCCCTGCCCCAGGAAGCGGCGGCCAGGGCGGCCGTGGAGGGGGGCGCGCCGACGGTCCCCCTCGCCGCATCAGCCGGCCAGGTGCTGAACGTTCGCTTTGGGAGCGCGGGACGCGACCACATGGTCGAGGCCATGAAGGCCTTCAAGCTGGTCATCTCGGAGCGCCCGGGCGAGACGCCCGTGCTGCTGCACCTGCCCGGGTCGTTGCCGCTCTCGCTCCGTCCCGTGGCCTACGACGCCGAGCTCCTCGCCGAGATCCGGCGGCGCCTGGGCGGCGATCTCCTGGAGCTCAGCCTGGCCTGAGAGCGGCCACGGCGCCACGACGGGCGGTGGCTCAGTCGCCCTGCAGGAGCCGGCGCTGGGCGCGGATGGCGGACAGCTGGCCGATGAACTCCGCGCGGATGCGGTTGAGGTCGTGGGGGGCGATGTCCAGCTCCCGCGCGATCTCGTTGGCCACGTGCGCCTCCTCCGCGGAGATGGAGTCGTCGGCGGCGGAGACCGCGAAGCAGCAGCGCAGGACGGCCAGCTTCTCCTCGTGCGTGGCGATGCCGGCGAACTCGCGGGTCACCAGGTAGTCCGCCGTGGGCCCGTTGCGGCGGGACTCCAGCATGGCCATCTCGGCCACCAGGACCGCCTGCGCCTCGTCGAGGCCACCCTGCTCCCGGAGGGCGGCCTCCATGCGTGCCCTCTCCGCGTCGCTGATCCGCAGGTCGGCCTGGGCGGCCCGGCTCATGACGTAGGCAAAGCCGGCCAGGTGCCGGGCGCGCTCGGGCGGCAGGGCATCCAGCCGGGCGACGATCATCCGGACCGCGGTGGTCTCGCCCAGGGCGGTCGCTCCGGACGAGGTGGTGGCATCGGGCGTGCCGGGCGTCGACGCACCGGGCTGGTTCGGCGAGGCTCCGGGCCGGGAGCCGAGCAGGCGATGGAACATGTGGCGCGTACCTCGTCCTGAGCTTCCCGAATGGTAGCCCCCGGCCGTCAGCCCGTCGTCAGCCCAGCCCAAACCGGGTGATCGCGGTCTCCGCGAGCTCGCGCCCGATGGCCAGCGAGGCGGTGGCGGCCGGCGACGGGGCGTTGCGAACATGGAGGATGGCGCCCTCGCCGCCCAACCGGAAGTCGTCCACGAGGGTTCCGTCGGGATCGAGCGCCTGCGCCCGGACGCCCGAGGGCCCAAAGACCAGGTGCCGGCCCTGCAGCGCGGGGAGGTAGCGCTGGCAGCTGGCCAGGAACGCGGCCTTGCTGACGTCGCGCCACATCTCCGCCAGGCCGGTTCGCCAGAACCGGCGGGCGAGGCGGATGAAGCCGGGGAACGCCAGGTAGCTGGCCAGGTCCGCCGGGTTGATGTCCGTCCGGCGGTAGCCGGTCCGGGCGAAGGCCAGCACCGCGTTGGGGCCGGCCAGGACCCCGCCGTCGATCCGCTTGGTCAGGTGGACGCCGAGGAACGGGAAGCGCGGGTCGGGGACGGGGTAGATGAGCCCGTTGACCAGCGCCCGGGCCTCCGCCCGGAAGGTGTAGAAGTCGCCGCGGAACGGGATGATCCGCTCGCTGCCGCCGCCGCCGGTCATGGCCGCGACCCGGTCTGCCCAGAGCCCGGCGCAGGTGATGACGCTGGCCGCACGGACGGCCCCCCTGGTCGTCTCCAGGACCTGCGCCTGCCCATCGGTGCGCAGGGCTGTCACCCGATGCGAGAGGAGGATGGTCCCGCCCGCAGCCGTGACCTCGGCCGCGTAGGCGGCCACGACGCGGCCGTAGTCGACGATCCCGGTCCCGGGGCTGTACAGGCCCGCGATCCCCACGGCGTGCGGCTCGATCTCCCGGATACGCTCGGGGCCCACGTCCTCGAGGCCGTCGACGCCGTTGGCGGTCGCCCGCTCCCTGAGGGCCGCCAGGCGCGGCAGCTCCTCGGGGTCCGTGGCGACGACCAGCTTGCCCACCCGCTGGAGCGGGATGTCGTGCTCCTCGCAGAACCGCTCCAGGTCCGCCTTTCCCTCGCGGCAGAGTCGCGCCTTGAGCGAGCCGGGGGTGTAGTAGAGGCCCGCGTGCACCACGCCGCTGTTGTGGGTGGACTGGTGGCTGCCCAGCTGGGCCTCACGCTCGAGGAGTCCCAGCCGGATGGCCGGACGCCGCCGGAGCAGCTGGAGCGCGGTGGCCAGGCCCACGATTCCGCCGCCGACGATGACAACGTCGAAGGTCTGGTCGGTCACGGCGGGGGACTCCTGAATGGCGCACGGGCGGGCGCGGCACGGGGCGCCCGGACTGTACCATCGGCTCAGGTCGGCGGGCTCGCCCGCCGCGTCACGGAGGCTGGAGCGATCATGACCGATCAGATCGACGATCACACGCGGGCGGTCTACGCCGCGCAGGGCTGGGGCAGCTCGCGGGTCGGGTTCGGGAGCCGGCCAGCCCTGCTGATCATCGACATGCAGTGGGACTTCGTGGACCCGGCGTCCCCGGCGACCTGCGCCCCGATGGCGGTGGACCGACTGCCTGCCATCCGGCAACTGCTGGATGCCGCGCGGGCGGCAGCCATCCCCGTCTTCTTCAGCCAGGGACTCGTGGACCCGAGCCTGGCCGACGTGGGTCTCTGGAAGGGCTGGGCACACCGGACGGGCCACTCCCAGGTGGAGGGGACGCGCGGGGCGGAGATCGTGCCGGAGCTGGCCCCGCTGCCGGGCGAGCATGTCGTGCGCAAGCGCCGCCCCAGCGCCTTCTTCCAGTCGGACCTGGACGTCTTCCTGCGCGGCCACCGGGTCGACACGCTGATCGTGGCCGGCTCGTCGATGAGCGGCTGCGTGCGCGCCACCGTGGTGGACGGCTTCTCGCTCGACTACCGCGTGATGATGGTCAACGAGTGCGTCGTGGACCGTACCATCGAGGTCCTCGAGCGCAACCTGTTTGACCTTGATGCGAAGTACGCCGACACGGTGAGCCTGGCGGAGACCGAGGCGTACCTGGCCGGCCTGCCCAGCGGGAGCTAGCCGGAGGCCGGGAGCCAGCCGGAGGCCGGGTCGGCCGGCAGCTCCGAGCGGAAGTAGCGCCACCAGGCCAGGTCGTCGGGCTCCTCGTCGGCCAGGCGGTCGAGCACGTCGGCGCCCAGGACGAGGGGCTCCCGTCCTTCGGGGGCGAGGCGCGTGGCCAGCGACCAGAGGCGTCCCTGGCGCTCCAGCTGGAGCGCGCCCACGGTGGCCGCCTCCACGGTGTCCGACAGGAAGTCGCTGCCGTGTGACGCCTCGTGCATGACCAGGGCGTCGCCCAGGATCGCCAGCGCGGCCGCCCGCTGGTCGGGATCGAACAGCAGGTCGGGGGTCTCGTGGACGACCGCCCGCGTCGCGGCCCACTGGGCGCCGCCCCGGTAGAGGGGCTGGATCACCGCGCCGGCCATGACCAGGCCACGGACCAGCAGCTGGTGGGTGTGCACGATGGCCAGCACCTCCGGTCGGGCCGCCAGCATGTCGCGGTGGAGCCAGAGGAACGGCGGGGGCGGGAGCGGCCCGGAGCGCCAGGTCCCGTCCATCCCCACGACCGCAATCTCCTCCGGTCGCAGCCGACCCAGGTGGCGCCGCGGCGTCATGAGGAACCCGGAACGATCGGGCAGGCGGACGCTGACGTGCTCCAGCGACTGGATCAGGCCGTGGTGGTAGAGCAGCTCGCAGGCGGCCACGATCCGGCGTCGGAGGCCGGCCTCCGTGGGGTCCCCGGTGTCGGGGCCGGGTCGGGAGGTGCGCTCATCGGCGACCGCGTCGAAGAAGTCCTGGAAGTCGGCGGCCGGCGCCTTCTGGGCCGAGATCCGGGCGCTGTCGGCCTCCGGGACGGTCCGGCGGCGGCCGCCGACCGGAAGCGGCTGGAAGGCGGCCACCTCGTTGACCCTGGCCAGCAGCTCCACCTGGTGGCTGAGCATGCCGGCCTCGGCGATCGTGGCGCCCACCGCGATCGATCCCTGGCCGGGCAGGAGCGCGACCGGCCGATCTCCGAGGGCATCGGCGAAGGCGCACGCCGCGGTGGCGTCCGTGATGGCCTCGCCCCGCCCGTGGACCGGCAGGGCGGGGTAGAGGAGCGTGGACTCGGTGTGGGTGAGCGGCTCCATGGTGCGGCCGGCCGCCGCGAACGCGAGTGCTGTGACGGGCTGCGCGTGGACGACCGCGCCGATCCCGGGCCGGCGCCGGTAGAGCTCCAGGTCCGCGGCGATGGTGAGCGGTCCCGGCCAGCGCCCGCCGATCACCCGGCCGTCGGGGTCAACCTCCACGAGGTCCGCCTCGGTCAGCTCGCCGGGGACGGGTGTCGCGCCGCCCGCCCGGGGCGTCGTCAGCACGTGCCCGGACGGCAGCCGCGCGCTGGCGGCCAGCCGCAGGTCGCCGAGGCGCAGCGCGCTGAGCGCCCTCGTGACCTGCACGAGGTCGCGTGCTTCGGGCGTCACCGGTCCAGGCATGCGGGCCCTGCGTGCGGGCGGGACGCCGGCGGTCGGCTCAGCCGCGGCCGTCCGCCTTGTCCGTCTGCCGCAGGAGCCACTCCCAGACGCCCTGGGCGCGGGTCTTCGCGGCGGTGCTCAGGTACGGGATCAGCTGGTCCAGCTCGTCCTGGGGCGTGATCCGGAGCGGGCCCAGTTGCTGGGCGAGCGCCTGCATCTGGACCGCACGGTCGAACTCGATGGCGAAGTAGGTCGCGTCGATCACGGTCCGCCCCGCCGCGGCGATCCCGTGGTTGGCCAGGACGGCGACGTCGAGGTCGCCCAGGGCGGCCGCCAGGGCCCGGCCCTTCTCGGCATCCGTCACCAGCACGGACGTGTCGTAGCGACCCACGCCCCGCCAGAAGTTGACGGCGTCCTGGCCGACCTGCTTGAGCTCCCAGTCCGACCCCGCGAACGCCGCCGAGTAGAACGGGTGGGTGTGGACCACGCAGGTGACCTCGGGCCGCGCCCGGAAGATCTCGGCGTGGATGGGGTACTCGTTGTGGATGGGGGCGGTGCCGCCCAGCCTGTTCCCGTCGAAGTCGATCAGGACCAGGTCGTCGACCGTCATCTCGCCCAGCCCCAGGCCGCCGCCCTTGAACCAGAAGCGGTCCACGCCCGGCGCCTCGCGGGCGCTGACATGCCCGAACGCGAAATGCTCCTGCCCGGCATGGGCCAGGATCCGGCATGAATCGACCAGCAGCTGGCGGACATCGGCGGTCATCAGTGCTCCCCAGGGTTCGGGCGGCCGGCAGGCATTCGGAGCAGCCAGACGGCACGCGCTCCGGAGCATAATCGGCCCGGCGGTCGGCGGCCCGGTCGCGCAACGAGGTGGGCACCATGTACGAGCTGTTTCCGGGGGACTACGCCTGGTCCCAGGCGGCCCTCCGCGGGATCTTCAGCGGTGGCACGCCGGGCGAGGTGCTCCGAGCGGTGGAGCGGCTGGCCGGCGCTGCCCCGGGCGACGGGGAGGCCTGGTACGCGGCCTGGGACGCGGTGGGGGCGGCCGCCGCCGCGCGCGGGGAGCGGAACCGGGCCGACGGCCACGGCCTGACCGCGGCGACGGCATTCCGGAGCGCCGCCCTGTACGCCCAGTGGGCCGTCGCGTTCCTCGCCCCGTCGGACCCCCGCCGCCTCGACGGGACGCGCCGTTCCGTCGAGCTGTTTGGCGAGTACGCGACGCTGGCCGACCCGCCGGTCGAGCGCTGCGAGGTCCCGTACCAGGACGGGTCCTTCCCGGCGTGGCTGGTTCGCCCCGCTGCCAGTGGCGTCGTCCCGGGCGTGGTCTTCATCCCGGGTTGGGACAGCACCAAGGAGCAGGGCATCAACCTGGCCCTTGCGCTGGCCGCACGCGGGATGGCCACCCTGCTGTGCGACGGGCCGGGCAACGGCGAGGCGGTCGCCTTCCGGGGACTGCCCGATCGCCATGACTACGAGGTGCCCGGCGGGGCGGCCGTGGATGCGCTGCGCGCCATGCCGGATCGCATCGACCCGGATCGCATCGCCGTGGTCGGTCTCAGCCTGGGTGGCTACCGGGCGGCCCGCTTCGCCGCCTTCGACCACCGTCTGGCCGCCGCCGTCGTCTGGGGTGCCATCTGGGACTTCGGCGCGGCCTGGCGACGCCAGCTGTCGAGGCCGGGCTCCGCGCTGCCCACGTCGATTGACCACGCGCTCCACGTCACGGGCTCCGCGACGGTGGACGAGGTGACCGCAAAGCTGGACCTTGAGACCCTGGAGGGCGGGATCGCGGGTCGGATCACGTGCCCATTCCTGATCCTGCACGGCGCCAACGACACGCAGATCCCGGCCGGCGACGCACGGCGCCTCCACGACGAGGCGGCCTCCGTGGACAAGACGCTCCGCATCTTCTCGGCCGAGGAGGGCGGGAGCGCGCACTGCCAGAACGACAACCGTGAGCTCGCCCACGAGGCGATCGGCGACTGGCTGGCCGACCGGCTGGTCCGCCGGTGAGCCGCGCGGAGGGCCGCACCCTCACCCACGCCAGGGTCCTGCAGGACGCCATCGGGAGAAGCGCATGAGCGCAGGCGGGCACGGCCGGCTGGAGGGCCGGACCATCGTGGTGACCGGCGCCGCCCACGGGATCGGGAAGGCCTTTGCGCGCCGGCTCGTGGACGAGGGCGCCCATGTCGTCGTGTGCGACATCGACGGCGAGGCCCTGGAGCTGGAGGTGGCGCGCCTCCGGGCGGGCGGCGGCGACGTCATCGGCCGGCGGGCGGACGTCCGGGACCTCCAGGCCATGCGGGACCTGGCGGCGCTGGCCGCCGAGAAGACGGGTCGCATCGACGGGCTCATCAACAACGCCGGGATGCTGGTCCGGCTGCACGTCTCGCACGTGAAGTTCAGTGAGATCCCCGAGGCCGAATGGGACGCGGTCTTCGAGACCAACGTCAAGTCCGTCTGGACCGTCTGCCGCGCGGTGGTCCCGCACATGCAGGACGGCAAGGGCGGCAGCATCATCAACATGTCGTCCGGGACCGTCTTCAAGGCGGTCGCCACCCGCGCCCACTACGTCGCCAGCAAGGCCGCGATCATCGGCCTGGGCCGGGTCCTCGCCAAGGAGCTGGGGACGGACTGGATCCGCGTCAACACCATCGCCCCGGGCGCCGTCCTCAGCGAGGAGGAGCCCGACGACGAGACCATCCGCAACCGGGAGAAGGCCAGCAGCCAGCGGGCCCTCCAGCGGATCGAGTACCCGGAGGACGTGGTGGGCACTGCGGTCTACCTGCTCTCCGACGACAGCGCGTTCGTGACCGGCCAGGTGATCGTCGTGGACGGCGGCGTCGTGGCCCACTGATCCCTGGCCGCTGCCGCGCCCCGGGCCCGGCCGCCCCGCCTCCATCGCACGCAACCACGCAGGAGCAGCCCGAGCATGACGAGGTCCCTCGATGACCGGCTCGACGAGCCGGTCGAACAGCCCCACCTGGTGATCGATCCCGCCGTCTGGCGCCAGCTGATCGCCTGGGCCAAGGTCACCGATTCCGAGGTGAGCGGGATGGGGCTCCTGGAGCCCGACGGCCAGGACGACCTGCGCCTGACGCGCGTGTATCTCCTCCCCCAGCTCGGCAACGCCATCGCCACCCAGCTCGACCCGGGCGCCATGGCGGACCTGATGGGCCTGCTGCTGGACGAGGACCTCGACCCCGGTGCACTCCGCGTCTGGTGGCACAGCCACGGCCGCGAGGCCCCGTTCTGGAGCGGCCAGGACGAGCACACCATCGACACGTTCGCCCCGCCTGCGATGGTCTCGTTGGTGATCGACCACCGGCAGCGGCGGCTCGCCCGCCTGGACCGGTACGCGCCGATGCGGCTGACCACCTGGCTGACCGTGGACGGCGCGGACCCGATCGAGGACCTGACCGAGGCGGAGGTCGATGCCGCCCGGGCGCAGGTCCGCGAGGCCGTGGGCGTCCTGGCGGTCGAGGACCGACTCCGGCCGGGCATGAGCGACCACACGTAGGACGGCGTCCGTGACGCTGCGAAGCCGCGGGCGACCCGCATCGAGCCTGCCGGGATCCGGCGCCGAGGCGCGACCCTGCCGGGGCTGCCCCGGCGACCAGCACGAGGAGGAGGGGACTGCCATGACCACCGCCGACTTGATCGCCCAGCTGGACGCCGACTGGGCCGCCCTGCAGGAGCTGCGGCCGCGCGTCGAGGCCGGGGTTCCGTGGCCCGTCAGCGAGCGGTTCGACACCACCGCGGAGGCCTATTGGTTCCCGCCGGAGGTGCTCGCCCACGTCTCCGAGCTGTTGGGCCGCTGGCTGGGCGTCGTCGACCTGATCCTGGCCGGGCCGGAGCCCGCGGAGTTCGGCCAACCCAACCCGGCCCGTCTCGCCGGCATCGACCGCAACCGGCGCCTCCCGCTGGCGGAGCTCTACGGCCTGATCGAGACCGGCGTCGGGAACCTGCGGGCCCGGCTGGCCTCCCTCGCTGTCGCCGACCTGGCGCGCCGCGGCCGCCACGTGACCAAGGGCGAGACCACGGTCGCGGAGCTGGTGGCCGGATCGGTGACGGGGCACATCGCCGAGCACGTGCGCCAGATCGAGTCGCTCCTGGTGGCCGCAGGCCGCTGACCCGGGCCGGGAGGTCCGGGGCACTGCCGGGTGGTTCGGAGGAGGTTCAAGTCTGGCCCTCGGCCAACCGATTACCCCTCGACGGTCTTGTGCAGGAGGGGTGTCGATGCCGTCGAGCCGCTGCGGAGCGCAGGTGGTCCCCGCCATGGGGTCCAGCCGCCCGCGGCGTACTGAGGAGCCGCCGCCGATGATCGATCCCCTGCGTCCCGATGCCACGACGAGTACCGCGCTCGACGGGATCTCGGACGGCGTCTACCTGGTGGATCGCGAGCGGCTGATCACGTTCTGGAACCAGGCCGCCGAGCGAATCACGGGCTTCCGGGGCGACGCAGTCCAGGGGCGCTCCTGCGCGGACAACATCCTCGTCCATGTCGACGTGACCGGTCGCAAGCTATGCCTGGACGGATGCCCACTCCTGGCGACGATGAACGACGGCGTCGAGCGTGTCGCTCGCCTCTGGCTTCGGCACTCGGATGGCTATCGGGTCCCCGTGCGCGTGCGGACGGCACCCGTCCGGGACGAGAACGGCGCGATCGTCGGCGGGATCGAGACCTTCGATGACGATACCTCCCCGATCGGGGGCGTGGCCCAAGCCGTGAAGTCGATGGAGCAGCTCGAGGCGATGGCGCTGACCGACGCCCTCACCGGGCTGCCGAACCGGCGCTCATTCGAGCAGGCGGCCATCAGGTGCGTCCGTGATGCGCATCGCCTCGGACTGCCGCTGGCGCTCCTGATCGTGGAGATCGACCAGTTCGAGGATGTCATCACGGCCTATGGCGACGGGGCCGGCGACGAGGCCGTCAAGGTCGCGGCGCGCACCATCGTCGGCTCGTGTCGGACCGGCGACGCGGTTGCCCGCTGGGGCGGCGAGGCGTTCTGCGTCATTAGCTGGCCGGAGGAGTCTCGCGGGGTGGCCGTACTCGCGGAGCGGATCCGAGCGTTGGTGGGCATGTCGATCGTGCACGTGGGTGGCCAGGTCATCGACCTCTCTGTCTCGATCGGGTATGCCGAGACCGGCGTCGGAGACGGGCTGGACGATCTCTTCCTGCGGGCCTCCGGGGCGATCAGGAGCGCGCGGGAACAGGGCCGCAACCGGGTCGTCGGGGCCTGAGGACACGATGGCGGCAGCCTGGATCGGCGCGACGGCCTGGATCGGCGCGGCACCGGCCTCAGCCCTGGCTCAGGGCCTCGGGATGGTGAGGACCTGTCCGATCTGCAGCTTCGTGGGGTCCGTGACCTGCGGGTTGGCGGCCCGGAGTGCGTCGACCGTGATCTTGAACCTGGCCGCGATGGCGACCAGCGTGTCACCCTTCTCGACGGCGTAGGACGTCCCCGCGGGGGCGGGCGTGACCACGGGTGCCGCCGTCGGCGCGAGGCTGGGCCGTGCTGACGGGGCGATCGATGCGGGCCTGGCCGTTGCCGTGACCGCGGACGCGGCGGGCGTCGCGACGGGCCGCAGCGTGGGGCGAGGTGACGGGGTCTCGCCGGGATCGCACGCGACCAGCCCCACGGCCAGGATCAGGAGCAGCAGCGCCCCGGGCAATCGACGGGATGTCATGGCGACGCCCTCCTCCCGAGCTCCGTCAGCTGGGCTCTTCCGCTCGACGTGCGCGGAGCGTAGCACCCGGATTGCGGCGTGAATAGCAGGCGGGGGGAAGGCCCGGCACCCGGGTTGCCGGGGTGGGCTCCGCCGGTTCCGCACCGTGGTGATCACCCGGGGGCTGAACCCGGGCCGGGCTACGCGTCTCCCGGGGTGCGGTGGGGCCGACTGGCCGCGACCACCGCCTTGAGCACGGACTCGCCAACCGCCGGATCGGCTGCGGTCCCGCAGGCGGCACACGTCACGACCGGCCGCCCGTGGGGCGCGAGACCGTAGTCGGGCACGAACAGCCCCATCTCCGTGAGCCCGGCGGCGTCAAAGCGGACGCGGTCCTCGGCCATCACCGGACTGGCGATCTCCCACGCGGGTTCCGGGTCCGCGCAGGCGGGACAGACGGGCGGCGGGACGCGATTGGCAGCACTCATGGGTTCTCCAGGGGGCAAGGGTAGCACGGGACGCTCCCAGGCTCTCGGGCATCGTACGACGAGACCCCGATCGCGGCCGCAGGTCGAGATCCCGCGGCGCGCCGCGGGTGCCGGGGCTGGGACCGCTCGTGCGCGACGGCACGCCGACGACGGTGGCCGGGGGGCGACCAGCAGGTCCTGGCGGAGGCGCCGAGACGGCAACCGTCCCGGAGGAATCCTGGGGCCCGCTATCGCCCCCCGGGGCATCCGCAGGATCGTGCCCGCGGGTGCGTCATGAGGACCGAGCCGCGGTCGGGGTGACCCGGGCGGGGCGTTGCCCGGGAACGTCGTGGCGGCCACACCAGGCGGACAGCGTCGTCATCGTGGCGCCATGGTTCCGCCTGGCAGGACCCGGGACCACGGGCTGCTCCGCCGTGGCGAGCGGGCTCCTTCCTGCCAAATCGCCGTGTCCGGGCTCCTGGCCAGTCTCGAGGTGACGGCGAAGCTGTGCGGCTCGCACTGGGCCCCGGATTCATCCCGAGCCACGCTCGGGGCGGGCGAATCCTGGCCGCCAGGAGCCCGGCGCCGTGGCTTCGGGGCCAGCTCGCAGCCACCTGGGGGTGGTCTGGCAGGAAGGGTGGCCACGCACGCCGCACGGCGCTGCCATCCGAGGCTGGGAACGCCCAGCCCGCTGCGACCCGCCGGGTGATGGTGGCCTGTCCCCGGGACGTCCGAATCTCCCAGATGACCGCCCCTCGGCCCTTGGGCGGAGTGGTGGGCGGCTTCGGCGCCCCGGAGGCGTCCACCGTGACGGAATCCATCCCGGTCCATGCTCACGCCGGGATGGTTGGCCTCGTGGCGGTGGACTCCAACCCAGGACGAAGCCGTCGAGTGACCACCGGGTGGCCATATGGGTGAACCGCCACGTACCGCCTGGCGACCCGTATCCCGTGACGGGGCGATGACCAGGGGGGGCGTCCGGCGGCCGGGCACGCGGGCCGGCGATCAGTCCGCACCCGGGCCGCCTCCGGCGCGCACAATGGCCCGAAGTCCCACGGGTATTGACGGTCGGGCGACGATGGGGGTCCGCGTCGCCCGTACGCCACGCACTCACGGGCCATTGCCGTCGCAGGTGTCGCAGAGCCGCCGCCGCTGCCTTTCCGCCGAGGAGCGATCGTGATCAGTCTGGACGTTGGCAACCTGGTCTTCCTCGCCTGCCTGCTGGTTGGCGGCGGGCTGCTCCTGGTGTCGATCGTCTTCGGCGAGCTGCTGGACGTGGCCGGCGGGCTGGGCCTCGACGTTGACTTCGCCGACATCGGGGTCGTGCCGATGGTCCTGGCCTTCGTGGCCCTCTTTGGCGCCGGCGGGCTCTTTGGTTCGCTCTCCCTGGGGCTGCCTGGCAACAACGCGGCCTACGTCGGCATCGGCGTCGGGGTGGCCGGCGCGGTCGGCACCGGACTGGCGTGGCGCCTGTTCCGGCGGAGTGAGGCCCAGGGTGAGTTCCACATCGAGAGCCTGGTCGGGGCGAGCGGAGAGGTGGTGGTGCCCATCACCGCCGGCGGGAACGGCGAGGTGAGCATCGTGGCCATGGGCGCGCCGCGGCGCTTCCCCGCCACGGCCGTCACGGCCCTGCCGATCGGCGCGATCGTGGTCGTCCAACAGGCCATCGGTGGTCGGCTGGTGGTCGGCGGCCCCGGCGCTCTCCTGACACCCCTCGGGGAACACGACAAGGCAACCACATAGGCCTGGCCGCGGTTGGCGGGCCCCAAGGAGGCGTGATGTTCTCGTTTCTCGACGGCGGAGTCTTTGCCGCGGCCGCCATGATGATCGTGGTCGTGCTGCTGGTGGTCTACATCAGTCGGCGGTATCAGATCGCCGGTCCCAACGAGGCCCTGATCATCGCCGGCGCATCCGGCTCCAAGGTCCGCCAGGGCTCCGGCGTGATCAACAAGGACTCCGACGCCGGAATCCGGGTCGTCGTGGGGGCCGGGGCCGTCATCCTGCCCATCGTCAACAAGGCCTACCGGCTGCGCCTGCGCACCTACCAGAGCCAGATCAAGCTGGACGACGGGGTGACCTCGCAGGGCATCCGGGTCAAGGTCAACGCCAACGCGGTCTTCAAGATCGGCCGTCAGCCGGAGCAGATCCGCGCGGCTGCCGAGCGGTTCCTGGACCAGGAGGATGCGATCGACCAGACCGTGACCAGCGTCCTGGTGGGCTCGATGCGCGGCATCGTCGGCAAGCTGGCGATCAACGACCTGGTCACCAACCGGGACGAGCTGGTCAAGCAGGTCTCCGAGGAGGCCCGGCGTGAGCTGACGCCGCTTGGCATCGAGCTGGACGTCCTCAACATCCAGGACATCACGGACGAAGGCTTCCCCGGGCAGCAGAGCTACATCGCCCAGCTGGGCGTCAAGAACTACCAGGTGGCCCGCAAGGAAGCCGAGGTCGCCACGGCCCAGGCGCAGATGGAGATCATCGCCGCCCAGCGCGAGCAGCAGCTGAAGGCCGCCGACGCCAAGGCCCAGACCGACGCCGCATCGGCGACGGCGGCCCAGGCCGGCCCCCTGGCCCAGGCCGAGGCCACCCGCGAAGTCACCCGGCGGCAGACCGAGTTGGCGGAGCTGGAAGCCCTCCGCCGTGAGAAGGAGCTCCTGGCCTCCACCGTCAAGGTGGCCGCCGCCGATGCCGCCGCGATCGTCGCCCGGGCCCATGGCGACCGCGATGCCAAGATCGCTGCCGCCCAGGCCGAAGGCGAGAAGGTGCGCATCGAAGGAATGGCCGCGGCCGATGCCATCGCTGCCCGCGGCGAGGCCGAGGCCGAGGTCCTGGCGCTGCGCGCCCAGGCCTACCAGGCCTTCAACAACGCCGCCATCGTCTCGATCATCCTCGAGAAGCTGCCGGAGATCGTGCGCGCGGCGGCCGAGCCGATCGCGTCCATCGACAGCCTGACGATCCTGTCCACCGATGGAGCCTCGGAGATCGTGCGGACCGCAACCAATACGGTGGCGCAGGGCAGCGAGGTGGTGCGCAGCCTGACCGGGATCGACCTTCGGTCGATGGTCGACGCGGCCATGAACAGCGAGACCGCCGGCAAGGCCGAAGAGCTGATGACGGACCTCCGGACCCGCCGCGAGGCGCGCAAGGCGGCGACGGCCGCGGAAGCCGCCAGGGTCAAGTCGGTGGAGCCAATCGACGGCTCGCCCTCGGACGCTGCGCCGGCTGCCCAGCGGACCGCCGCGACGAGCGGCTCCGCCGGCACGGGCGAGTCGCCGGACGCGGCGGCGGGGGTCCCTGCATCGGGCGATTCGTGGGCCCGCATCGACGCGATCCTCGAGCGGACCGGGACGCTGGCACGCGTCCGCAGCACGGCCGGAACGCTGCGCGGCATCCCCGGCTATCGCCGGCTGGCTACCGCAACCGTGGCCGACCTCGCCACCAGCAACCGGACCCCGGCCTCGCTTCGCGACGCGTTCGACAGCCTCCCCCAGGAAGTCCAGGCCGCCCTCTACCCGCTCACGGTCCAGGACGTGGTCGAGCACTACGCCGGCTGATCCACGGGGTCCAGTCTCCGACCTGCGCGTCGGAGACTGGTGGGAGCCGCTCGCCGCGGTCGGCGTCGCCCGGTTGACGTCGCGGAGCGAGGTGCGGTCGCGCCTCCGACGCTGACGGCGGGTGGGGACGCCTGGGGTGGGTGCTCGTGCACGAATCCTGGTACCGGGAAGGGGACTTGAACCCCGACGACGTTACGGCCGAATGTGGTTGAGTGCGCCCCGGGGCATTCCCATGGCTCCGTAGCGTTCTATTGCGTGCGCGAACCCTGTTCTATTTGCCGGGCCTATTCGCACGTGATGATGCCAGTTTGGTTGCCCGACACCAGCCCGCCCGAGACCCCCAGAGCTTCCAGGAAGCCCCAGGACGGGCGGCAGGGTAGGGGCTAGGCAACGACGCGGCTCCGTCCACGAGGATGGGCGGGCTATGGCCCCCGGTCCGGCTCCACGTCCCGAGGGTAGTGTCGCAGCACCCGCTCTAACTCGTCAGGCCCCAGCCCGCGGCCGAGGTCCTTGATGGAGTCCGCCTCGGCGCCGGGACCGGAGCGGGGGCAGGGTCTGGCTGGCAGTTCTACCCGGCCAGACACGCGGCTAGAGAGAGACCTGTAGAGGTGCCGTACTCCTTCATGTCGAACTCGCAATCCAGCCGCAGCGCGTCCGCCCAAACCGCATCGAGATTGCCCCGCAGCGTCTCACACGTGCTTGATGCCATTGCCTGGCTCGCGCGCTGCGCGGCGTTTCGGTTGATATCAACGTGCACCTTCTCGTGCGTCGCGATGTGTGACAAGTAGCCATTCCACCACAGGATCGTGCCAGCATCGGCCGACGTCGGGACCGTCCAGCTCGGCAAGACGATGTCGAACGTCACCGTGACCGCCGGGTCGCTTTCGACCACGATCGCGCACCCCCAGTCCACGGAGACGGTGCCGCCGTGGTGGTTGAAGTGCACAAACGTTTGACCGCCCGCGGCTCCTCCAAGCCAATCGCTGTAGGGCCCCTCTGCCTGCATCGAGCCGTAGATCTCGTAGGGGCTCGCGCCGGTAACGCCAAACGTCGAGAGTGAGACTCCAGGGCCGAAGAAGGAGGCCTGAATGGACAGGATCGGGATAGGGAGCGGCCTCTGTGTCGGGGTCGGGGTCGACGTCGACGTCGGGGTCGGTGTCGGGGTCGGTGTCGGTGTCGGCGTCGGGAATGGGGTCAGCGAGCCGATAGGCGCCGTTGCCCCCTCTGGCACCTGCGCGACCTCAATGTCGACCCCCAGGCTGTCCGCCATGGTCTTGGCGGCATTCGCGAGCAGCAGCACCCCCGACATGGCCGAGAGGAGCTTGACGGCGTGCTCGCGCTGTCTGTCGCGCTGGTCGTCGTCGGGGAAGAGCCCAATGTAGATCACGTCGGGAAGGTGGGAGCGCGTGAGGAGCGCCACTTGCTCCCTAAGTGGAACCATCGCAGTGCAGTCGCCAAGCAACTCGGGAAGGGCTGCATAGACGAAGAGGGTCGAGGAAATGCGATTGGCAACGCTGGTCACGGACCCAGGTACGTACGGAAATGCCACGACAGCCGCCCGAAGGGCTGCGTAGTCCTCCACTATTCGCTTGGTGTAGGTCCCGAGCGCCATCAGGGCGAACTGGCACCTGTCGTCCGACGGAGACGGCATCGCTGTGGCAGTCGGGGCTGGTGACGACGTCGGGGCTGCGCCGCTGCAGCCCGTCATGACTGCGGCGGCAACCACCGCCAGCGCCACGATGAGAACGACAAAGCGCGACGTCGACGAGCGAGCGCGGGGCCGCACCTCCGACTCGGTCGAGATGACCTCGTACTCCCCGGGTTCCGGCCGGTGCTCCATAGGTCACTCCCTCTCGCGATCGACGGTGTTCCCGCTGGTGGAGGGTGTCAACGGCTGAATGGCCCACCCGTCGCCCAGGGTCAGGCTACGGGGCGGTGCCCACGCTGTGGGTCAAGGCGTCGGCCGCGGGTCGGCTGACCAAGGCACCCCCGGGCGGCCGGTTGCAGCGGCCGGCAGCCCGCTGCTCGGCGGCCGAGCCTCGCACGCGGTCGGCGCAGAACGGCTGGTCGGCGGTCAGGCGGGCAAACTGCGAGGCCCACGCGGACCAGCGCGTTCGGTGCCGCCAAGATGCCGATTGGATGCCAGGCTGATTCTCGTGCTCCGGCCGAACGTGACCAAATGGGCCAAGTCGTGCACGAATCCTGGTACCGGGGAGGGGGATCGAACCCCTACTCTCTTGCGAGAAACGGTGTTTGAGACCGTCGCGTCTGCCTGTTCCGCCACCCCGGCCGGCTGCGAAGCAGGGTCATCGTAGCGCCCGGGCCCCTCGCGCGGAGGCCGGGAGGACGGATGCCATGGCCCCGGGGAACCGCTGGCCGGGTCGGCACGTCAGGGCCGGGACCGATGCTAGACTCGCCGCGCCTCAGGACCGCCACTTGGAGGAGCCCTTCGCCCGTGGAGGACCCTCGCGCGTCGCTCGCCCTCGACCCCGCCCAGCGCCGTGATCTGCTCCTGGTGGATCGCGCCCGCTCCGGCGATCTCGACGCATTCAACGACATCGTGGCCTGCTACCAGGACCAGCTCTTCGGGCTGGTGGCCCGCATCGTGCCCGACCGCGACCAGGCCTATGACGTCGTCCAGGAGGCGTTCTTCTCGGCGTACCGCGCGCTGGGCGGCTTCCGCGGCGGCAGCGTCCGGTCGTGGCTGAGCCGCATGGCCGTCAACGCGGCGATGGACACGCAGCGCCTGCGCAAGCGCCGGCCCGTCCAACCCTACCCCGAGCTGGAGGATGACTCCTGGCAGCCCCCGGCCGGGGAGGAGGCCGATCCGGTCGGCATCACCCTCGCCGCGGAGCGGACTGCCGCGCTGGGCGAGGCGCTCGCGACCATCACGCCCGACCAACGCGCATCGATCGTCCTGTTCGACATCGAGGGCTACGACTATGCCGAGATCGCCGAGATGACGGGCGTCTCACTGGGCACGGTCAAGTCGCGGATCCACCGCGGCCGGCTGGCCCTCCGGGCGCTGCTGGCGGACCGGATGGAGCTGTTCCGTGGCTGACGGCCGGACGTCCCCGCACGGCACGCACGACCTGGAGCTGGTGGCCGCCTTCGCCACGGGCGACGCGGCCCCGGACCGGGCGGCACGGGCGGCCCAGCTGGTGGCGTCGTGTGCGCACTGTCGTCAGCTGGCCGATGACGTCCTCGCGCTGCGGCTGGCCACGCGTGCCATGCCGGCTCCGGTACGCACCCGGGACTTCCGGCTCTCCCCGGAGACGGCGGCGCGGCTGCGGCTCGCCTCGCCGTGGGAGCGGTTCCGCCGCTCGCTCGTGGCGCCCGGTGGCCTGGGCCGGCCGCTCTCCGCATCCCTGATGACGCTGGGCCTGGCCGGGCTGCTGGTGTCGGCGGTCCCGTTCCTGCCCTCCAGCCTCGGCACGCTCGCGCAGCGCGACGCCACCACGGATTCGCTGGCGGCGCCCGAATCGAACTTCGCGGCCGGGGGCGCCGCGCCGCAGGCGGCCTCGACGAGCGCGAGTGACACCGCCGCCGGTGCGAAGAACGCGCCCGGTGCCTCTGCCGGCGCGGCGGCCGGTCCGGCTGCCCTGGCGGCATCCCCGGTCGTGCCCGCCGCGAGCGGTGGCAACGAGCGCGGGCCGGTCGCGCCCCCTTTGGCGACCCCCGCCGGGCCGGTCGCGGACCAGGGGTCGGTTCCCGGCGCCGCCGGTGATGCCGCCGTGGGCAGGACGACGGCTTCCGGGCCCGCAACGTCGCCGGCATCCGGCGGCCCGATTCTCGCCGCGGTCTCCGCCGTGGCGCTGGTCCTTGGTGCGGCCCTGCTCGTGGCGCGCCGAAGGGCCGGCCGGGCCTAGGTTCGGCGATCGGCGGAGCCCGGGCGTCCCCACCGCGGGCCGCGGGTACACTCTGGGCGTCGTCCCCAACGAACCCACTGGACCGCACCCGAGGCCTGCCGATGTCCCGCCTGATGCTGCTCGACGGCAACGGGCTCATCTACCGCGGATTCTTCGCCCTCCCGCCGTTGACCACGTCGAAGGGCGAGCTGGTGAATGCCGTCTTCGGCTTCTGCAGCATCGTGCTTCGCGGCATCCAGGACCTCCAGCCGGACTACGTGGCGGTCGCCTTCGACCTGTCGGGCCCCACCTTCCGGCACGATGCCTACGCGGAGTACAAGGCCACACGCCAGCGGATGCCGGATGACCTGCGCGACCAGTTCCCCAAGGTTCGAGAGGTCGTGAAGGCCCTCCGGATCCCGGTCTACGAGCTGGCCGGGTTCGAGGCCGACGACGTCATCGGCAGCCTGACGCTCCAGGCGGAGGCCGCCGGGCTGGAGACCATCATCGTGAGCGGCGACCTGGACATGCTCCAGCTGGTCACCGAGCACACCCGGCTGATGACGACGCGCTCCGGCGTCGAGAACACCATCGTCTATGACCCCGCCCGGATCGACGAGCGCTACGGGCTGAAGCCGTCGCAGATGGTGGACTACCGCGCCCTCAAGGGCGACGTGACCGACAACATCCCGGGAGTGCCGGGGGTGGGGGAGAAGACGGCCGCAAAGCTGATCCGGGAGTACGGCTCGCTCGACCAGGTCTACGAGCGGATCGCCGAGGTCAAGCCCGACAAGCTTCGCGAGCGGCTGATCGAGCACAAGGCCGGGGCCGACCAGGGCCAGGCACTCTCGCGCATCGTCCGGGATGTCCCCGTCACGCTGGACCTGGACGCCGCCAGCCTGCGCGACTACGACCGCGACACGGTGATCCGGCTCTTCCGCGAGTATGAGTTCCGGAGCCTGATCGAGCGTCTCCCGCCGATGACGGGGGAGTCGGCCGCCGAGACCGCCCAGACGCTCCGCGGCGTCGCGACCGGTGGGACGGTGGGCGCCGCCCGCGTCCCGGGCGCCCAGCCGCGTCCCGGCGGCGTGGGTCCCGGGCCCGCCCCGCGACCCGCCCGCCCTGCCGGAGGTCCCGGTGAGCTGCAGCTCTCCCTGGATTTCGACGCCATCGGCGGCGGGAGCGCGGGCCTGGGGATGGGTGCCGGCCGTCTGGGCCGCGTCCCCTCCACGGCGCCCGAGCCCGCCCTCGGCGACCTGCCCTCGGCCCTGGCGGCGGTCCTCGACGACATCACGCGGATCGAGCTGGTCAGCGGTGACGCCGTCGAGGCGCTCCGCCCATGGCTGGCGGCCCAGCCCACGCTCGGCGTGGCCCTGGTCGCGGACGACCCACGGCCCATGAAGGGGGTGGCCCGCGCGTTCGCCGTGGCCGGCGAGGACGGCCGCGTCGTCGCCGCCGAAGGGCCGCAGGACGCCGCCCAGCTGCGCCACCTGGTCGAGGAACTGGACGTGCCCCTCGTGGGGCACGAGCCCAAGCCCATCCTGGTGGCCCGCTTCGCGGAGGACCCGGCCGCGCCCCCGACGCGGATCGCCTTCGATACCCAGATCGCGGCCTACGTGCTCAACGCGTCGCTGCGCAGCCAGGCGATCGCCGACGTCGTGGCGGAGCAGCTGGACCAGGTGCTCCCGCCGCCCGCGGAGCTGACCCCCGCGGCCCGGGCCGGCCTGGAGGCACTCTCCGCGCTCGCCGTCCGGGAGCCGCTCCAGGAGCAGCTCAACGCGGAGGGCCTCGACCGCCTCTACCGCGAGATCGAGCTGCCCCTCATCCCGGTGCTGGCGCGGATGGAGGCGGTGGGCGTCGCCCTGGACCGCGCCGCGCTCAAGGAGCTGGAGCGGGAGTTCGGGGTCGAGATCACGCGCCTGGAGCAGGAGATCTACGTCGACGTGGGCCACCAGTTCAACCTGGGCAGCCCCAAGCAGCTCGAGCAGGTCCTCTTCTTCGAGCTCAACCTGCCCAAGGGCAAGAAGACCAAGACCGGCTACTCGACGGATGCATCCGTGCTGGAGGAGCTGCGCGCAGCGCACCCGATGGTCGGCAAGCTCCTCGACTGGCGCACGTACACCAAGCTGCGCTCCACGTACGTGGAGGCACTCCCGTCCCTGCTGGCCACGGATGGCCGCCTGCACACGACCTTCCACCAGGCCGTGGCCTCCACGGGCCGCCTCTCCTCGTCGGATCCCAACCTCCAGAACATCCCCATCCGGTCGGATCTTGGCCGGCGAATCCGCCGCGCGTTTGTGGCGGGCGGGGACGGCGTGATCCTGGTGGCCGCCGACTACTCGCAGATCGAGCTCCGGGTCCTCGCCCACGTCTCGGCGGACGAGGGGCTCCACGAGGCGTTCGCACGCGGCGCCGACATCCACCGCGAGACGGCCGCCCGGGTCCTCCACAAGGAGCCCGCCGACGTGACCGCGGACGAGCGGTCGATGGCCAAGATGGTCAATTTCGGCATCGCCTACGGGATGAGCGACTTCGGGCTCTCGACGCGGGCCAACATCCCGCGCCGCGAGGCGCAGGAGTTCATCAACACCTACTTCGCCACCTACTCGGGCATCAGTTACTACATGCTCCACATCAAGGAGACGGCCCGCGAGCAGGGCTTCGTCACCACGTTGCTGGGCCGCAAGCGTCACATCCCCGAGCTGAAGGCGTCCAACGGCGCCCTGCGTGCCGCCGGCGAGCGGATGGCCATCAACATGCCCATCCAGGGAACGGCGGCCGACATCATGAAGATCGCGATGATCCAGGTGGATCGACGCCTGCGCGAAGAAGGGCTGCACGCCCGCGTCCTCCTCCAGGTCCACGACGAGCTGCTCCTGGAGGTCCCGCGCGCCGAGGTGGACCGGTTGATCTCCCTGGTCCGCGAGACCATGGAGCGCGCGTTGCCCCTGGATGTCCCGCTCCTGGTGGATGTCAAGGTGGGGGACGACTGGGAGTCCATGACGCCCGTCCAGCGCGGCCACGCCGCCGTGGTCGCCCAGGCCTGATGCCCGAGCTGCCCGAGGTCGAGACCGTCGTCCGTGACCTGCGCCCGCTGCTGGTGGGTGCGACGATCACGGGCGCCCGTTGCGCGTGGGCGGGCACGCTTCGGACCCACGGGGCCGACGCCTTTGCGGCCGGCGTGGCCGGGCGCCGAGTGGAGGCCATCTCCCGGCGTGCCAAGCTGCTGGTCCTCGATCTCTCGGGCGGACTGGCGCTGACCATCCACCTGAAGATGACGGGGCAGCTGTTCGTGGTGCCCGCGGCGACGCCGGCCGATCCGTACGTCCGCCTGGTCCTGGAGCTCGACGGCGGGCGGGAGCTCCGCTTCCGCGACATCCGCAAGTTCGGGAAGGTGGGGCTCTACGCGCGCCACCCGGGCACCGGCGAGCCGGTCATCGAGGCCGGGGCCAGCTCGGTCTTCGCCGCCCTTGGGCCGGAGCCCCTCAGCGACGAGTTCACGCTCGCGGTCTTTCGGCAACGGCTGCGGAGGCGATCCGGCCGGCTCAAGTCGCTCCTGCTGGACCAGTCGTTCGTGGCGGGCATCGGCAACATCTACGCGGACGAGGCGCTCTGGGCGGCCCGCCTGCACCCGCTCCGCTCGGCGTCGTCGCTCCGCCCGTCCGATGAGCGGCGGCTCTACCTGGCGATCCGCGAGATCCTGGCCGAGGCGGTGGCGCGCCGCGGCTCCTCCGTGGACGACTACACGGCCCCGGAGGGCGACGGCTCCATGCAGGAGCGGCTCCGGGTCTATCAACGGGCCGGCCACCCCTGTCTCCGCTGCGGCCGGGCGCTGCGTCGCATCGTGGTGGGGACCCGCGCCACGCACTTCTGCTCCTGGTGCCAGCGCCTCTCCGCGGCGGACCGCAAGGGTGCGGCCACCATCCTGCGGGGCATGACCCCGGGGCCCGGCCCCACCGGGATCGGCCGTCGCGGCCGCCGCTGGACCGAGCTGCCGGGCCCGGCCGCGATCGGTCTCACGCCCGAGGAGGCACACCTGTCTGACCTGCGCGCCCGTGCCACCCGGACCCGGACCGCCGCCGCGGCGCGTCGCGCCCGCGCCCGGGCTGCCGCCGGGCAGGCCGCAACACGATTGGACGTGGCGCCGTGAGCATCCTCCGCCTGGCCGACGTCACCCGCGAGATCGGCACGTTCAAGATCCTCGACGAGATCAGCGCCTCGATCGCGGTGGGCGACCGGGTGGGCCTCGTTGGGCCCAACGGCGCGGGCAAGACCACCATGCTCCGCATCGTCGCCGGCATCGACGACCCGGACACCGGCCAGGTCCAGCGCAAGCGCGGCATCAGCCTCGGGCTCCTCTCCCAGGAATCCCACTTCGACGCCGTGTTCATGGCCTCGCCGGACCTGCGCGCCGCGGTTCGCCACGGCGCCGCGCACCTGGAGCGGATGGCGGTGACGCTGGCCGAGATGGAGCACACGGGGCGCGTCACGGAGCCCGTCTACGCCGACCTGCAGCACGAATACGAGCTGCTGGGCGGGTACACGCTGGACCAGCGCGTGGACGAGGCCCTGTCGGGCCTCGGCTTCAGCCGCGCGGAATGGTCCAAGCCGCCCACGGCGCTCTCCGGCGGCGAACAGACCCGTGCCGCCCTGGCCCGCCTGGTGATCGCGCAGCCGGACCTGCTGCTGCTCGACGAGCCGACCAACCACCTTGACCTGGAGGCCCTCGAGTGGATCGAGGAGCACCTCCGTCGTCGATCGGGGGCCCTCCTGGTCGCCTCGCACGATCGCGCCTTCCTGGACGCCACCGTGACCCGGATCTGGGAGCTCCGGGATCGGAAGCTGACCGTGTTCCGGGGCGACTACAGCGCGTACCACCGCCAGCGCGAGGAGCGCGACCTCCGCGCGGTGAAGGACGCCGAGGTCCAGGCCGACGCGATCGCCCACGAGCGTGAGCTGGTCCAGCGCTACCGGAGCCAGCGCAAGCACGTCAAGATGCACGAGCACGAGGCCCGCCTCGAGCGGCTGGAGGAGGCGCGCGTCGAGGCGCCCAAGGGCTCCAGGAAGCTCCGGATCCCAACGGCCGCGCTCGCCGGCGCGGGCCCCGTCCGCTCGGGCGAGATCGCCGTCCGGCTCGAGGGCCTCGCCGTCGGATACCTGCCGGGCCGCACGGCCGCGGGTGGCGGCGCGGTCGACGCGAGCGGCGAGCCGGCGACGGCTCCCAGGGTCGTGGCGACGGCGCCGTTTCTCGCCGCGCAGCGCGGGGACCGGATCGGGATCGTGGGGCCCAACGGCGCCGGCAAGACCACGCTGCTTCGCACGCTGGCGGGGGACCTCCCGCCCCTGGATGGGGCCATCAAGCTGGGCCACGGTGTCCAGATTGGCTACCTCGCGCAGCTGCGCGACGCCGGGATCCCCGGCGAGACGGTGCTGGACGCGCTCCTGACGGCCTATCCGACCACGCAGGGTGAGGCGCGCGCCTACCTGGCCCGCTTCCTCTTCCGCGGCGATGACGTCCTCAAGGAGGTCCGCCTCCTCTCGGGCGGGGAGCGGTCACGCCTGGAGATGGCGATCCTGGGGATCATGCCCAGCAACCTGCTCCTCCTCGACGAGCCCACCAACCACCTCGACATCCCGGCCCGCGAGGCGATCGAGGCGTTCATGGTCAGCACGCCGGCCACCCTGATCGTGGTGAGCCACGATCGGCGCCTGCTGGAGACGGTCTGCCAGCGGCTCTGGGTGGTGGGCGATGGGCAGGCTGTCTCGTTCGACGGCGGCTACCGCGCGTGGCGACAGGCGGTGGCGGGCGGCTGGACCGTCGCGGCGGCCGCGGAGCAGGAGGCGCGCCGCCTGCGGGCCACTGGCCCGGGATCGCGCGGCCACGGGGTCGCGGGCGGGCCGGCGGCGTCCTCGGTCGCCGGGCACGGGCGAGGCGCGGGTCTGAAGGCCACCGGTGTGGCCGGACCGGGCGCGGCGGGATCGCCCAGCCCCGCTCCGACAAAGAAGCCGGCAAAGCCGCCCAAGCTCTCGAAGGAGGCCTACCGTCGCCAGAAGGCCGCCGTCGAAGGCGAGCTGACGCGACTGGGCCTGCGCAAGACGCACCTCGAGCTGGCCCTGGGCGACCCGAGCGTCGGCGCCAACTTCATCGAGCTCCGCCGGATCACGAGCGAGCTCGCGGATGTCGGGACGGCGCTGGCCGCCGCGGAGGAGACGTGGCTGGAGATCGAGGAACGGGCCCCGTGAGCCCGTCGGCTCGGGGTGCCGGCGCCGCGCGATGCTGATCGGCCTGACGGGTCCCATCGGGTGCGGGAAGTCCACCGTCGCCGGCTGGCTGGCGGAGCGCGGTGCCGTCGTCATCGATGCGGACGTCGTGGCCCGAGAGGTCGTGGAGCCGGGCGAGCCGGCGCTCGCGGCCGTTGTGGAGGCGTTCGGGGCGGGGGTTCTCCGCGCCGACGGCGCGCTGGACCGCGCGGCCCTGGCCGGGATCGTGTTCGCCGACGCCGACGCACGGCGGCGGCTGGAGGGGATCGTCCGACCCGCCGTCCGGCCGCGGATCCAGGCGCGCATCGCCGCCGCCCGTGCTGCCGGCGCGCGCGTGGTGGTCCTCGAGGCCATCGGCCTGGTCGAGGGCGGCTATGCCCCCGCCTGCGACGAGGTCTGGCTGGTGACCTGCGCGCCGGACGTGCAGCGGGAGCGGCTCGTCGGCCGGGGCATGGCGAGCGATGACGCGGAGCTCCGGATCGGCGCCCAGCAGGCGGCCCTGCCGGGGATGCGCCTGGCCGCCGCCCGCGTGCTGGACACGTCCGGGACGCGGGCCGAAGCGCGGGCGCGCGTGCATGCCGCGCTGGATGAGGCGCTCGCCGGCCGAGCCTGACGCGCAGCGGCGACGCCCGGCCGGCGCCCGTCGCGGGCCGGGTGGTGCCTCCGCGCGACGCGGGCGGTACCAACGGCGGAGGTCATCCCTGACCTCCGACAGGGCGGCAGTTAGGCTGCCCGGGCGTACGTTCTGGGCAGCATGAAGACGTCCAACCACAGCCATCCCGCGGCCCGCGTGGCCGCCGCCGCCCAGGCCCGGGTCAGCCGCTGGTCCGGGGGCCGGACGCGCGGCCAGGCGCTGGTCGAGCTGGCCCTCATCACCCCGATCCTGATGCTCGTGCTCCTGGGCGCGGTCGACCTGGGGCGGGTCTTCTACGCCAGCATCACCATCACCAACGCCGCCCGCGAAGGAGCCCAGGCCGCGTCGCAGGATCCGGCCTCGTACGTGGCCGGGGCGTCGTGCAGCACATCCAACAAGGTCATGTGCGCGGCCGTCCGGGAGCCGATGACCTCGTTCGTGAGTGTCGACCCGCCGGATGTCGTGCTCTCGTGCAACCCGTCCTGCACGGCCACCTACGGCACCCAGGTCGCCGTCACGGTCACCGGCCACTTCGACCCGATCACGCCGGTGATCGCCGCCATCATCGGCCGGCAGCACCTCACCTTCACCTCGACGGCCAGGGCGGACTTCATCAAGATCCCGACGCCCGGTGCGACGGCGGCGCCCACGCCCACGCCCACGCCCACGCCGACACCCGTCCCCGGCGCCTCGCCTACACCCACGCCCACGCCCACACCCACGCCGGCTCCGGCTCCCACCGCGACGGCGGCCCCGGGCTGCTGGTGGAACTGGTGGCCGCAGGCCGGGTTCACGTTCTCGCAGGCGCGCAAGCAGGACCCGGTGCACTTCACGAGCACATCGACGCCGACCACGGGGACCTGCCAGATCAACTACTGGCGCTGGGAGTTTGGCGACGGGGTCATCTCGGCCGGCAACCTGTCTACGGCGTCGCACGACTACAGCCAGGGCAGCCAGCACTGGGGCCAGACCTTCCAGGTCACGCTGTCGGTGACGAACGCCTACGCGACGACGAGCCGCACGATCTCGGTCACCACGCTGCCATGACGCGCCACGCCGCCCGACGCGGAGGCGGGGACGCAGGGTCGAGGGGCCAGGCGCTCGTCGAGTTCAGCCTGTCGGTCATGGTCTTCCTGGTGTTCGTGGTGGGGATCGTCGACGTTGGGCGGGCCATCTACGTGTACAACGGGCTCGCCGAGGCCGCCCGAGAGATCGCCCGGCGCACCATCGTCTATCCGGGCGCGGACCTGGGAGCCAGCACGCAGACGGTCGCCGTGGTGGCGACGCAGCGCGACATGATTCCCGGCATGACGGCGCCGGTATTCGCCTGTGTCGATGTCACCGGCAGTGCCAACGGCCACCAGCCGTGCAAGACCGGCGACTACGTGCGCGTCACCACGGAGGCGACCTACACGCCATCGGTCCTGCTGGGCATGGGCGGCGCCATCCAGCTCAAGTCCGCAGCCAGCATGCAGATCCCATGAAAGCGAGGCAGCCAATGTTCCGGCCTGCGCAGCACCGAGCGCCTTCGCGGCAGGGCGGGCAGATCCTCGTCCTGTTCATCCTGGGTCTCACGGCCCTGGTCGGGACGGCCGGCCTGGTCCTGGACGGCGGCGACACGTTTGCCCAACGGCGAGCCGAGCAGAACGCGGCCGACCTGGCGGCGACGGCCGGCGCGAACGCCTACCTGAACACGACGGCATCGGTGGCCACCAAAGTCTCCACGGCGATCGCCGCGGCGCGTGCCGCGGCGACACGGAATGGCTACACCGACGGGTCGGGGGGCGCCACCGTCTCGGTGAGCACGGCGCTCCTGTCGGCCGGCGTCCGGCTCAGCGTGGGCATCACCAAGCCCCACGCGAACAACTTCGTACGCGTCTTCGGCATGGACTCGTGGAACGTCTCGGTCTCGGCGGGCTCGCTGGCCGGGGTGACCGACACCGCCGAGACGGCCGCCCCCTGGACGATGAGCATCCAGGCCTTCAATGCCGACGGGACGCCCAAGTACACCTCGGCCAACCCGCAATGGTTTGGCGAGACCAACGGCGACTATCCCACGAGCGGACTGGATATCGCCTGGACGGACTTCCAGGGCTGGAACAACGTGAACTCCAGCGAGGTGAGGCGGATCATCACCGGTGAGAACGTCGTCACCGCCACCATCTTCTTCGAGCAATACATCGGGCAACACAACGACGGATACCACACCACCCTGTTCGGCGATGTGAACACCGAGATGTCCGGGCACGAGGTCCCCGTCGCGGTGGTTGGCCCGGGCAGCCCGAACTGCGCGGCGCC
Organism: uncultured Chloroflexota bacterium; assembly: GCA_903822495.1. Lineage (GTDB taxonomy): Bacteria > Chloroflexota > Limnocylindria > Limnocylindrales > CSP1-4 > CAIJPD01. The sequence continues at coordinate 49,622 of CAIJPD010000052.1, forward strand.
CACCCAGCAGTACCTGAATGGCTGCTTCAAGGGCTGGGTCATGTTCCATGTCATCGAGGCCGACGGCGGCGCTCACAAGGCCATTCACGGCTACTTCACCGGGAACTTCGTTGGCTCGCCTCTGTCGATCGGTGAGTGCACGGCGCAACTCGCGGCCGCCGGCACCTGCGGCGTCGTCACCGCGCACAGCCCGTTCCTCAACTACGTGGTCCGCCTCTCCGACTGAGGTCCGCCCGGCGCCGGTTGCTGTCGCACGGGCCCGACGTTCGTGCCCGTGCAGTGCGGCGCGAGTGTCCGGCAGCGCGGAGGCCTGGCGGTCGCGTGCGGCGGTCGATCCGGGTTCGAGATCCTCGGGCTGCATCTCGCGGATTCGGTTGTCGCGGACAAGCCCTCGGATCTCCCGGGGGCCCGCATCCCTCGCGACGCAGTTCGATCCTGACCAACCGGGCCGTGCGGGGCCCCGGGTTTCACCAGGGCTCACGGCACGACCAGGTGGACGGGGTTGCCTCGGACGCCGACCATCCAGGTGGTGGTGTCGTTGGCGCTCTGGACCGTGTACTTGATCTTCCACCAGCCGGGCGCCGGGTCTCCTGGGGGTGTCAGGCCGGTCGTGCCGTACGTGCTGGGGAGCGGGATCAGGATGGTGACCCACGAGTTCTGGTAGAAGGTGCCTCCAGTGGTGAGATTCGGGCAGCCCGACGGAGGAGCGGCACCGGTCCCGCCGAAGGTCTGCAGGCAGCTGACGGTCCCGCCGCTGCTGGTGTGCCCGGACGCGGCATTCGCATCGGCTTTCCAGGAGAAGGTGGCGTACTTGTTGGCCAGGCTTCCGTCAGGGCTCAGGATCTGCAGCCACGCACTCTGCCCGACGTCGCCGGGGTCGAAGAGGTCGATCTCCATGGTCTTCCCGGCGCCCGTGGTCTGGTCCACCTGCGCGAGGTAGAACGTCTGGGCGCCCGAGTCCACGTTGGCATACGTCACCATCCGGCCGTTGCCGTAGATCTTGCCGGCGCCTCCGCCGGTCACCTCGAACGAGAACATGTTCTCGAAGCTCTGGCCGAGGTTGCCGGTCACGCCGTCGGGGTTCGTGGTCATGACCCGCAGGATGTAGGTGCCGCCGGTCGCCAGGTTACTGGCGAGCGGCCACCACTTGTTGTGCCAGTAGCCCCCCTTGGTTGCGTCCGTGCCACTCCCGGCCTGACAGTCCTTCGCCGTCGACGGGGTGCCCTGGTCGGCGTAGTTGGTGAGCGTCGTGCTGCCGTAGGTCGCACTCCGGTCGATCTGGTTCTCGTTCTCGAAGAGCGACCCGGAATCCGCGATCTTCGTCCAGAGGCCGGAGTTGAGCGGGGCGTTGTTGGTGTTCCAGAGCTGGTAGTAGGTCGACTCGCCGGTCGGGTTGTTGGGGCCCAGCCAGTGGTCGCCCGCCCCGGCGTGGCCGCTGCCCGACGACTTGGTGGCCGTGGCGCAGAAGGTCGGATCGAAGATCCACACCTTGCCACCGGACGACGGCAGGATCAGCTGGTAGTCGTAGCCCGTGGCGTTGTATTGCGCGTTCGTCGTGGGCTTGCCGTTGTAGTACGGGGCAAAGGCGTCGCCCGTGCTGCGGTTGCTCCCCTCACCCTCGATCGCGCCGAAGAACCCTTGCGACGGCAACGTCCCCGAGACCGCATCGGGCTGTGCCGAGCAGGTTCCCGCCACCGAGCAGAGCTGGTACACGCCGTAGTAGTTCAGCGGGCTACCCATTGGCACCGGTAGCTCGAACTTGGCCTTGGCGTTCCGGATGGCGGTCACATTGGTCATGCCGAAGACCCGCATGAAGAACGTCGAGACGGGTGCCGAGACCGTGACATCCAGCTGGCGCATGTTGGCCGGGTCCTGGTTGACGCAGATCCCCGGGATGGCCGCCGGGGTGATGCCGTCGGCGCCGCAGTTGTTGCTCAGGCTATAGCCGTCCTGGGCCGCGGCCCTGACAGCCGCGGCCTGGGCTCCCGGGACATCACCCGGCAGGCTGACAACGCCGGCCAGCGCGGCGGCGTCGGCCGCACGTTGGAGCCGGAGCACGTTGACCCAGAACCACGAGACGTCGAGCACGATGGCGCAGAAGCCGAGCATCACCACCAGGGAGCCCACGAAGATCACCAGGACCTGGCCGCGCGACCTGTCGCGCCGCTGGGCCGCCGATTGGCCGCCGGTTCGCCGCGTGGTCACGTCGCGCTCGGGTTCAATGCCATGACCGTGCGATCGGTGATGGTCACGGTCGCGGCGGCGCCGCCGCCGAAGAGTCGCAGGACGCCGGCGAGGGGTGTCTGGAACTGGTAGGTGTAGGTGACGCTGACGCCCACGTAGTCGATCGTCGTGCCGCCGTTGACCCGGGCACAGGCCTTCCAGGGATCGCTGTTCGGGTACGAGGCGTTGTTGAAGTTGAGGTGGGCGGTCGTCCCCTGGGGGATGGGACCGCTGCCCGGGGCGTAGGTCCAGCCGTCCGACGTGTTGGGGATCGGATTGCCGGCGTTGCCCGACGCCGGGTCCGCCTTGTAGATCACGATCGAGCCGACGTTGGCGGTGACCACCTGCGAGCCGGGCGATTCGAGGACGCGCTCCACGGCGGCGATCACCAGCGGGTCGACCGTCGACCAGTTGGGGGACTGCCCCCCGCTGCAGCCCAGGGTTCCGCCACCATTGGCCATGGCGGCGGCAGCCCGCGCCCCCTCGCGGGTCGCGTACTCGATGGTCATCGCGTGGGTGAACACAAGCCCGAACTCGATCATCCCCACCAGGACCAGCAGGAACGCCGGCACCAGGAGCGAGAACTCCACGAGCGCCTGACCTCGTCGGGCGCGGCGTCCATCCCTTCGAACGAGGGCGGGCCTCACAGGACGGGCTCCATCCGCATCTGGTTCGACTGGGTCAGCGTCCAGCCGTTGCCCATCATCCCGATGAGGGTGTGGAGGGGCGTCTTCCAGCTATCGCCGTAGATGATCTGGACACCGATCGTGTCGATCCCGGGGTGGCCGGTCACGCAGCCTTCGGTCGGGCCGAGGATGGCATTGCACCGATCGGCGCTCGGGTACGTGCCCCTGGTCTTGGTGTACGGGACGACGATCGAGGTGCCGTCGGCGAAGGTGCACGTGATCGACCCGGTCCTGGTGTAGATGTCAGCGACCTGGCTCGCGCTTCCAAAGGTCGTGACGCTGCCGGTTGCGGACAGCGGCTGGCCGTCGGCGTTCGTCCAGAAGATCTGGACCTGCGAGATGTTCGAGGCGGCCGCCGGCGCGCTGACGTCCTGCTCGATCTTCTGGAGGATGACGCAGTCCGCCAGGTCGTCACCGTTGCCGTCGGCGCCCGCGTTGCCCGCCTCGGCCGCGATGAGCGCCGCGTCGCGGGTGGCGTAGTTGATCGTCAGCTGGCCGTTCATCAGGAAGGCGTATTCGAAGACGGCCAGGAACATCATGAGGAACAACGGGATCACGATCGAGAACTCGACGAGCGCCTGGCCGCGAGGGTCGTGAATCGCCGCCGGATGGGTCAGGCACGGGTCGTCGAGACCGCTGCCGCGTCGTCGACCAACTCGCACACCCACGAGGCCGAATGCCTGAGCCTTGCCAGTGGAACGCTTCACGATTCCAGCCCACGCTTCGCCGCTGTCCGCAGGTGGACTCCTGCGGTCGGGCCCAAGGTTCCCCGTTCGAAGGCCGGCGCGCGAGAGCCCCACTAGGTGCCCGGACGGCCGCGTTTGGTCCCTGTCCGATCCCGGGAGGTTTGTGCGCGTCAGGTGCGGTCCGTGGATGACCTTCGTCGGTGGGGCGGCGGCGCACCGCCCGAGGGTGCCAAGGCCGGGCAGCGCCGCCGGGCTGTTGGGGGCCACGCGCCACGCCGCACAGCAAGAGGCCCGCCGGTCCGCGTCCGCGGCCCCGGCGGGCCCAGGTGCCCGATCGGTCGGAGGGTGGTCAGCGAGGTCAGGGGACCCGCGGCGGCAACGTCGGTCCCACCTTGGCGCCCGGCGGGTAGACCTCGGGGATGGGCAGCCCGTACTTGGCGATGATCTTCGTGGTCGTCTCGCCCAGGTTGGTCGCGTCCACTTGGCGAACGTCGATGTCCGGTCGGAGGACCATGCTGAACTGCGACGCCGAGCTGGCGAGGAGGTGGTTGATCTCCTCCGCGACGCCGAGCGTCGCACGGACTACATACTGGTCTCCGGTGCGGGCCAGGATCACCATGTTCTGGTAGATGACCTTGGTGGATTGGTCCGAGTAGTAGCGGCCCAGGGCGGCGAGGTCGGCCGGGACCGTGATGGCCGTGGTCACGAACACGTCGACCGTCTGCCCGACGGTCAGATACCCGCCGACGGCGCGGTCGGCCGGGACCGTCATGGAGACCGCGCGCCACGGTTCGGAGCTGGGTGAGACGGTTTCCGTGGGGCCCAGGATCGAGAACGGCACGCCCGCGTTCGCCGAGGCGAAGAGGTTCTCGGTCACCAGCTGCCCGGCGAGGATGGAGACGGCCGGGATCCGCCCGATGACCTTCGTGAGGTCAGCGATCACGCCGGCGGCGTTCGTCGGATCGACGGCAACCTGGCTGACGATCACGTCGCCGGCCTCGATCGCCTTGCGCGCCGTGATCGCGCGTGTCGCGACGACGGCCGGCTTGCGCTGGACCGTGGTGGGCGCGGTTGACTGCTGCTGGTTGTTCAGCACGAAGAACGCGCCGGCTCCGGCGGCCACGGCGAGGATGACGCCCAGGATGATGAGCACCCTGCCTCGCCTCGACGTGTCGTGATACTCCATCTCCATGACGGGCTGTTCTCCCTGCTGGCCAAGGCGACGCGGTGGACCGCCGTGTGCGGGCACGTCTGGGTTCGTTCAGTGATGGCGTCATCCTCGGCTCCGGCAGGGTCCACAGAAATGGCCCAAACGTCCCACCACCGGGCGGGACCGCAGACGGCGAGGGCAGGACTGCCCGGGTACCGGCGCCGGGTCCGTCCCGAGCGGCAGAACGCGCGTTCGGTATTGACAACGCCGCTGGTATCATCCGGACATGCCCGACTTCCGCCTCGTCGCGCCCTTCGAACCCACGGGAGACCAGCCCAGGGCCATCGAGCAACTGGTGGATGGCCTTGGCCGCGGCCTTCGTCACCAGACACTCCTGGGGGCCACCGGGACGGGCAAGACGTTCACCATCGCCCAGGCCATCGTGCGCCACCAGCGACCCACCCTCGTCCTGGCTCACAACAAGACCCTGGCCGCCCAGCTCTATGCGGAGTTCCGCGAGTTCTTCCCGGACAACGCGGTGGAGTACTTCGTCTCGTACTTCGACTACTACCAGCCGGAGGCCTACCTCCCGCGCTCGGACACGTACATCGAGAAGGACTCCAGCCGCAACGACGAGATCGACCGGCTCCGCCACGCGGCCACCCACGCCCTGTTCGAGCGGCGCGACGTCATCGTGGTGGCGTCCGTCTCGTGCATCTACGGCATGGGTGCGCCGGTGGATTACGGCGCAACGGTCCTGCGGTTGCGGGTGGGCGGACAGTACCGGCGGGACGGCGTCCTCCGCCAGCTCGTGGACCTCCAGTACCAGCGCAACGATGCTGCGTTGTCGCGTGCCCGGTTTCGCGTGCGCGGCGACACGCTGGAGTTCGTGCCCGCCTCGGAGGAGCGGCTCGTCCGCGTCGAGTTCTTCGGCGGCGAGGTGGAGCGGATCACGGAGCTGGACCCGTTGACGGGTGAGCTCCTGGCGGAGCGCAAGGAGATCACGGTCTATCCCGCCACCCACTACGTGACGCCGGGCGACAAGCTGAAGGAAGCCGTCGTCGACATCGAGGCGGAGATGGAGGCGCGGACCGCCGAGATGGAGTCGGAGGGCCGCGCGCTCGAGGCGGCCCGCCTGCGCCAGCGGACCATCTTCGACCTGGAGATGCTCCGCGAGCTGGGCTACTGCTCCGGCGTGGAGAACTACTCGCGCCACCTGTCGCGGCGCGCCGCCGGATCGCGGCCATGGACGCTGCTGGACTACTTCCCGCCGGACTGGCTGCTGGTCGTGGACGAATCGCACATGACCATCCCGCAGGTCGTGGGGATGTACAAGAACGACCGGACCCGCAAGGAGGTCCTGGTGGACTTCGGGTTCCGGCTGCCGTCGGCGCTGGACAACCGGCCACTCACCTTCGAGGAGTTCCAGGCAACCGTCCACCAGGCCATCTACATGAGCGCAACGCCGGGCCCGTACGAGCTGGAGAAGAGCCAGCGGGTGGTGGAGCAGCTGATCCGGCCCACGGGCGTGGTCGATCCGACCATCTCGATTCGGCCCACCGCCGGCCAGATCGACGACCTGCTGGAGGAGATCCGGGCCCGCGCGGAGCGCGGCGAGCGGACACTGGTCACCACGCTCACCAAGAAGATGGCCGAAGACCTGACGGACTACCTGCGCGAGATCGGGGTCAAGGTCCAGTACATCCACAGCGAGGTGGACACGCTGGAGCGGGTGGCCATCCTGCGCGATCTCCGGCTGGGGGTCTTCGACTGCCTGGTGGGCATCAACCTCCTGCGCGAGGGGATCGACCTGCCCGAGGTGACGCTGGTCGCGATCCTGGACGCCGACAAGGAGGGCTTCCTGCGGTCCGCGTGGGCGCTGATCCAGATGACGGGCCGGGCGGCCAGGAACATCGACGGCAGCGTGATCATGTATGCCGACGTGGTGACGCAGTCGATGCGCGCCGCGATCGACGAGACCGACCGCCGGCGGGCGGTCCAGGTCGCCTACAACACCCAGCACGGGATCGAGCCGCGAACGATCGTCAAGGAGATCCACGACATCAACGACCGGCTGCGCGCCCTCGGCGGGTCGGCGTCGGTGGACCCCCATGCGGAGGCGCGCGACCGGGCATTCTCGGACGCGGACCGGACCCAGGTGGAGGCCCTCGTGGGCCGGCTGGAGACGGCCATGCGCGCGGCGGCCAAGGAGCTGGAGTTCGAGCGCGCCGCGGCACTCCGCGACGAGATCCAGCAGATCCGGCTGCGCGTGCTCCAGGAGGACGCGTCACTCGTTGTCGCCCTGGCGGCCGAGCGGGCGGCCAGGGCCGCGCGTCCCTCCGGTCCCGGCCCCGATGGCAAGGGATCGCGCCGGGGCGGGAGGGGCGGTCGCGCCGGGGGTGCCGGGCCCGGATCATTCCTCGAGGTCATCTCGGTCGAGGTGCTGCCGGCCAACGAGGAGCCCGGGACCGCGCTCGTGCAGCCGGACGGCGATGGCGATGTGGGCGACGTCGGTGGTGCGGTGGGTGCGGCGGGCGGCCCTGGGTCGCCGGGGGAGGGGACCGCCGCCGACTGGCTGCCCGGCATCCGGGACGAGCATGACGACGATGGCCCCGCCGGCCGCGGCCGCCCCGGTGACCGCCCGACCTGGGACCACACCATCACGCCCAACGTGATCCACCGCACGGGCGCGCGGCCCTCCCGGCGTCGACGCTAGACCAGGGCGGCCGATCGGCCTGACGGGGCCGACGCGCCATTCGCCGGGGCCTGCAGGGGCCGCAGGGGCGGTAGGGGCCCGTTCGCGCCCCGCCGCGCCCACCGTGCCCCAAGCCGCCCGCCGCGCCCACCTTGCCACGTGCCGATGTTCCCCTGGAGGACAACTGCGCCACGTTTCGGCTCGGCGTGAGGCTCCAGCCCGCTTTCCAGCGCATCCGGTTCCACCTGGGAACCGTTTCGAGGCGTAGAAGCGGTGAGGGGGCTGGTTGGGACCCGCAAGGGCCGCTTCTGCCGCACCTCCGGCTCCGATTCTGTTCCGGTTGTTCTCGTACGGAACATTGGAACTGCGCAGCCGAACAACGGCGAGGCCGCGTGACGGCGGAGCCGTCCAACGCCAGAGCCAGGCGACGCCGGAACCGACCGACGCCGGAACCGTCTAACGCCAGAGCCACGCGGCGCCGGGCCGAACGACGCCGGAACCGACCGACGCCGGAGCCGACACGAGCCCACGGCCGAGTTCTTGCGTAGCCGAATGACGCCGGAGCCCTACGACGCCGGAGCCGTGTGTCTGCGGAGCCGGCCGACTGCCATGCCGAACGCCACGACTAGGTCCGCCGGCGAAGTCCAGGACCAGGTAAGCCGCAGGTACGTGCCGGTTGCGACAATCCGGGGGTGTCGAGCACGGAGCGTCTCCTTCCCCGCGCCAATCGCCAAGCGCAGCGCCTGCTGCTGGCGGTTGGCCAGGAGCTCCGGGAGGCACGCCTGGTCGCGGGGCTCAGCCAGGCCCACGTCGCCGGTGCCATCGGCCTGTCAAGGCCGCGCTACACGAAGGCGGAGGCCGGGCAGGTCCCGACACTCCAGATTCGCGAGGCGGCGCTGGCTGGCGCCGTCGTGGGGCTGGATCTCTCCGTCAGGCTCTACCCGGGTGGGCAGGCGATCCGGGACGTGGCACAGCTGCGCCGACTCGATGCCCTCCTGGCCCACGTCCGGCCGCCGCTCACGTCGCGCCGCGAGGCGCCGCTCCCGCCCCGGAACGGCCCGCCTGAGCAGCGCGCCTGGGATGCCGTGATCCTGGGCCGGGACCTCCGAACCTGCGTCGAGGTCGAGACACGCCTCCGGGACATCCAGGCCGTCGAACGCCGGCTCGGCCTCAAGCGCCGGGACGACCCACCGGACCGGTTCCTGCTGGTCATCGCGGCGACCGCCACAAATCGGCGCGTTCTTGCCGAGCATGCCGGTGCCTTTGCCGATCTGCCTCGCCTGCGGCTGTCGGCGGTCACGAGGGACCTGCAGGCGGGGCGCCATCCTCCGCATGGGGTGGTGCTCCTGTGACCCCCCGTATCCGCACCGGCCACGACGTCGCACGGCCAGAACCAAACGTCTGTTCGATACGGCACCGGTGCCGTAGAATGGCGCCGTGCCCCAGGACCAGATCGTCGTTCGCGGCGCGCGCGAGCACAACCTCAAGAACGTCACCGTCGCGGTCCCGCGCGACCGGCTCGTCGTCGTCACGGGCCTGTCGGGGTCGGGCAAGTCCAGCCTTGCCTTTGACACCATCTACGCGGAGGGCCAGCGCCGCTACGTCGAGAGCCTGAGCGCCTATGCCAGGCAGTTCCTGGGCCAGATGGAGAAGCCGGACGTCGACCAGATCGACGGCCTCTCGCCGGCCATCTCCATCGACCAGAAGGGCGCCTCGCGCAACCCGCGCTCCACGGTCGGCACCGTGACGGAGATCTACGACCACCTCCGCCTGCTGTTCGCGCGCATCGGCCTGCCGCACTGCCCCAACGGCCACCTGATCGAGCGGCAGTCCATCCAGCAGATCGTGGACCAGGTGCTGGCGCTGCCCGAGGGGACCCGGCTGATGGTCCTCGGCCCGCTCGTGAACGACCGCAAGACGGAGGGTGACCGGGTCTTCGAGGCCGCCAGCCGCCAGGGCTTCGTCCGGGCGCGCGTCGATGGCCAGCTGGTGGACCTGTCGGAGAAGCCCCACCTGGACAAGTACAAGCGGCACTCCATCGAGGTGGTGGTGGACCGCTACATCGTCCGCCACGCGGAGGCGCCCGAAGACGCCGGGCGCGCCCCGGACGGACGACCGCTGGACCCGGAAACCGGCGCCGTGATCCCGGACCCGGACGCCGGACGCCTCGCGGATTCCATCGAGACCGCCCTCCGCCTCGGCGACGGCGTGGTGGTGATCGCCCCCGCCCAGCGCGACGGCGACCCCGCGCCATTCGAGGAGCGCCGCTACTCGGAGCGGTACAGCTGCCCATACGACGGCTTCACCATCGAGGACCTGGAGCCCCGCTCCTTCTCGTTCAACTCCCCGCACGGCGCCTGCCCGGCCTGCTCGGGACTGGGTGTCCGCCTCGAGATCGACCCGGACCGCCTCATCCCGGACGCCGCCAAGAGCATCGCGGACGGCGCGCTGGTCCCGTGGTCCCGCCTGCCCATGGAGGAATCCTGGCGCAGCAAGATCATCGACGCCGTCTTCTCCGCCCACGGCTGGTCGGTGGACGTCCCGGTGGCATCGCTCCCCAAGGAGGCGGTGGACTACGTCCTGTACGCCCCAAAGGACGAGAAGGTCGTGGTCCGCTACCGCCACGAGCGGGGCGAGAACACGTACACCGCCACCTTCGAGGGCCTGGTGCCCAACCTCGAGCGCCGCTTCAAGGAGACGGAGTCCGAGTACATCAAGACCGAGCTCCAGAAGTTCATGATCGAGAAGCCCTGCCCCACCTGCGGCGGCAAGCGGCTCCGTCCCGAGATCCTCGGCGTCACGGTGGACGGCCGGAGCATCTGGGAGATCTCCACCCTCTCCATCACCGACGCGCTGAGCTGGGTGACCGGCCTCCGGGCGGGCCTCACGGATCGCGAGAAGACGATCGGCCAACAGTTGCTCAAGGAGATCGTGGCGCGGCTCGGGTTCCTCGTGGACGTGGGCCTTGACTACCTGACCCTGGACCGGACCAGCGTGACCCTGTCGGGCGGCGAGGCGCAGCGAATCCGGCTGGCCACGCAGATCGGCACCACGCTGATGGGCGTCCTGTACATCCTCGACGAGCCGTCCATCGGCCTCCACCAGCGCGACAACGCCAAGCTGATCGCCACGCTGACGCGTCTCCGGGACCTGGGCAACACCGTCCTCGTGGTCGAGCACGACGAGGAGACCATCCGGACCGCGGACTGGGTCGTGGATATCGGGCCCGGGGCGGGGGAGCACGGCGGCGAGATCGTCGCCAACGGCCCGCTCGAGGCCGTCCTCGCGGAGCCGCGCTCCATCACCGGCGCCTTCCTTCGCGGCGAGCGGAGGGTCCCCATCCCGGAGCGCCGGCGGACGGGGAACGGCAAGGTCGTCGCCGTCCGCGGCGCCCGCGAGCACAACCTTCGCGGGGTTGACCTCGTGGTCCCGCTGGGGACGTTCGTCGCGATCACCGGCGTGTCGGGCAGCGGCAAGTCCACGCTGGTGACCGAGATCCTGTATCCCGCCCTGGCCCGCGACCTGAACGGGTCGCGAGAGCCGGTCGGCGCCCACGAGCGCCTGGAAGGCGTCGAGCACATCGACAAGATCATCGAGATCGACCAGAGCCCCATCGGGCGCACCCCTCGGTCCAATCCGGCCACCTACACGGGCCTGTTCGGGCCCATCCGCGAGCTGTTCGCCGGCGTGCCGGAGGCGCGGGTGCGCGGCTACACCCCGGGCCGCTTCTCGTTCAACGTCAAGGGCGGGCGTTGCGAGAACTGCAAGGGCGACGGCATCCTCAAGATCGAGATGCAGTTCCTCCCGGACGTGTACGTCCCGTGCGAGGTGTGCAAGGGCCGCCGCTACAACCGGGAGGCGCTGGAGATCCACTACAAGGGCAAGACGATCGCGGACGTGCTGGAGATGACCATCGACGAGGCGCTCCCGTTCTTCGCGGCCGTCCCATCGGTCCGGGCAAAGCTGCAGACCCTGGTCGACGTGGGCCTGGGCTACGTGCACCTGGGCCAGCCGGCCACCACGCTGTCCGGCGGCGAGGCCCAGCGCGTGAAGCTGGCCACGGAGCTGTCCAAGCGGGCCACGGGTCGGACGTTCTACGTCCTGGACGAGCCCACCACCGGTCTCCACTTCGCGGATGTCGAGAAGCTGCTGCAGGTGCTCCACCGGCTCGTCGACACCGGCAACACCGTCGTGGTCATCGAGCACAACCTGGACGTCATCAAGACCGCGGACTGGGTCGTGGACCTGGGGCCCGAGGGCGGCAATCGCGGCGGCCAGATCGTTGCGCAGGGCACGCCCGAGGACATTGCCCGAGCAGGCACGCCCACCGGCGAGTACCTTGCCCGGGTGCTTCGCGGAGAGCCGCTCGTCCCCCTGACGCACCAGACGTTTGCCGAGGAGGCCGGGCGGTCAGCGCCCACGGCCGCCCCGGCCCGGCCCTGACCCCGCGAGCCCAAGAGTCGACTGGAGGCCCCGCTTGCCCGACGTGGAGTACGCATTCCTGGCCGACGCCGCCGAGACGGCACCCGGCCAGAAGTTCCACGTCCTGGGTGGGGGCGTGTCGCAGATCAACGGCCGCGTGTTTCCCGTGATCCACCCACACCTGGCGCTGGTGGTGGGTCTCCGGGTGAGTGCCGTCGAGGGTGGCCGCGAGCACGAGCTGCGCTTCGTGTTGCTGGGCCCGACGGGCCAGCAGGTCGCCGAGGCGACGGGTGGGCTCAAGGCCGGCACGCGCCCCGATGGGCGGGATGAGATCGTGACGTTCTCCATCGACCTGTGGAACCTCACGTTCCCGACGCCCGGCGACTACTCGCTCCGGGTGATGGTCAACGGCTCGGAGCAGCGGCGTCTCGCCCTCGCGGTGCTCGCCATGCCGGACCCTGCGGGTCCGCCGCTCGAGCGGGCGCTACCCGACCGACGCTACGACGCGTAGCGGCCATGCCCCCGAGGTCCTTGTCAGGAGCCGATCAGCCGGCTCGGCACGAGCGGCCGGTGATCGACGAGGCGGCATTGCTTGCGGCGCGCCACGCCGACCGACTGCTGGCCGAGGCCCGGGCGATCGGTCGGACCCGCTGGGCCACGTACCTGGAGGCGATGCCGGATCGGCTGCGCGATGCCCAGGTCCATGAGCTGCGATCCGTTGGCCTCCGGGCGCGGGCAGCGTACGGCCCCAAGGATTCCATCCGGGATGCCCTCCCGCCGGACCTCACCGAGCCGTTCCTGCGGTCGATCGACCGCCTGCTCAAGGCGCTGGCTCGCGCGGAGATGGAAGACTAGTCCGTCGGTCGAACGGACCATCGGCTCGGTCGGACCATGGGCGCCGCAGGGGTCAGTACAGGCCGGGGATGAACTTCCTGGTGCGGCGGCAGTAGGCGGCGTAGCCGGGCTGGGACTCCAGGAGCCAGGCCTCCTCACGTCGCGACTTCAGGTCGAACAGGACGAGGAGTGCCACGGATGCCAGCAGGGCGAGGGGCGAGGCCAGGACCAGGCCCCAGCCGAGCGACCCCACGATGATCCCGGCGTAGATGGGGTGGCGCACCAGCGCATACGCGCCGTGCTCCACGAGTGGCGCTCCCTCGAGCGGGCGGGGGAACGGAGTCAGCGCGGTGCGCAGGTCGACGATCCCCCGGACAGCGAGGATGAGGCCGGCGGCGCCCAGCAGCGCACCGACCACGGTGGTCGCGTATCGCAGCTCACGGGTCCACGCACCGGCGCCGGCCACGCCGGCCACCGCGGCCAGCCCGATCAGGACGAACTGGATGGCGACCCAGCCTTCGCCGCGTTGGCCCAGGGACGGCACTCGTGTCATGGCCGGATGGTAGCGGGTCGCCGGCCCGGGACCGGTCGCGCGGCGGCGGCGGCCCATCGGCCTTCACGCCGTCTCCTTCGTCACGCCGAGCTCGCCGGCGTCGAAGGCCTCGAGCAGGAACGACGAGGGGGAGGCGGGGTCGTAGACCAGGGTCAGTGACCGCCTCGCCCGCGTCCACGCGACGTAGGCGAGCCGCCGCTCCTCTTCCAGTGCGCGCGCCGGGTCATCGCTGTCGGCGATCGACCGGGCGCTCGGGAAGCGGCCCTCATCCATGCCGATCAGCGCGACGTGGTCGAACTCCAGCCCCTTCGTGGCATGCGCGGTCGCCAGCGTCAGCCGCGCGTCTTCCGTCCGGAGTGTGGCCAGCCGCTCCCGGGCCGACTCGATCGCGGCGCGCAGGGCGGCCAGGTCGCTGAACTGCGGAGCCCAGGTCAGCAACGCACTGGCGAGCGCCGCAGGGGAGGGCTCGGGGTCATCGGGATCGGCGGTGCCCGAGACGGCGCTCCCTGATCCGGTGAGGTCCTCGTCATCGGGCGCCGCAGCCGGGGCGCCCTGGCCCGCGCCGACGCCCACGCCGGTCCCCACGCCTGGCCCCCCGCCCGTCCCCGCTGATGCGAGTCGCCGCCGCGCCTCCTCGATCCGCGCCAGGAGGGGGCGTCCGGGGGACGTTGTCTCAACGGTCGCGAGGACCGCGTCAAGGCCGGCCGCCTCGATGAGTAGCCGGATCGCCGGGGCCCGAAATGGGAGCCCCAGCTCCAGCGCCACGGCCACGCCCGGGAGGAGCTCGCGGTTGGTGCGCGCCAGGATGGCCCAGGTCCCATCGGCGCCCGCCCAGCCGGCCACGATTCGCCGCACCCGCTCCGCGTCGTCGGATGGGTCCGGGGCAAGCACCAGCCGCCCCGTGGCCGCCGGGCCTGCCCTGATGGCCTTGGCGAACCGCTCGCCGTTGCGCTCGACGAGCCGAACCGCCCGCTCCAGCACCGGAGCGGGACACCGGTAGTTCACCTCGAGGTCGATGCGGCGCAGGCCGGGCAGTCGGCCGGCGAGGCCCAGGACCCGGCGAACGTCGGCGAGCCTCCAGCCGTAGATCGACTGGTCATCGTCGCCGACGAGGAAGATCCGGTTGGCAGGCGCCGCGAGGAGCAGTGCGAGCTCCAGCTGGCTCCGGTCCACGTCCTGCGTCTCATCGACCAGCAAGTGGCTGCATGACGTCCGCCAGCGAGCCAGCAGGCGGGGGTCGGCGCGGAGTGCATGCAGGGCAAGGCGGACGAGGTCGTCGAAGTCGATCGCACCGGCGGCCTCCAGCGCCTGCTCATAGGCGACGTACGCTCGGGCGATCGGGCCGGCCTCCGGGTCCGCCGCCACGTCCCGGGCAGCCACGTCGAGGTCCAGCTTCAGGCGGGAGAACGCGGTGTCGAGACGGCCGAGTGTTGCCCGGTCCGTCCCCGGCCAGCACCCACGGATGACCGCGGCCCGGTCCATCAGGCGACCGTGCCCCCCGGCGTCCCGCAGGATCTCGAGGCCCAGCGCATGAAACGTCCGGACCCGCACGCCGCGGGTGGATCCCGATTGGGCATCTCCGGCGGCCTCCGGCATCCAGGCCAGGGCGGGCGCGATCCGCTCGGCCAGCTCCAGCGCCGCCTTGCGGTTGAAGGTGATGGCGGCGATCTGGTCGGGCGGCACCCCGCCGGCCACCAGCCACGCCACGCGGGCCACCAGCGTCGTGGTCTTGCCGCTCCCGGCGGGCGCGACGCACAGGACCGGCCCCGGTGGTGCCGTCGCGGCGGCTCGCTGGTCGGGGGCAAGGCGTGCGAGGCGGTCGGCGACCGGTCCCGGCAGATCCATGCCGCCATGCTCGGCCTGGTCGCTCATCGCGGGCTTATCGGCGACGGTCCGTGACGCCCCGGCGTCGGGCCGTTGCGACCTCGCGTCGGGCCGTTGCGACCTGGCGTCGGGCCGGTCCGAGTCGGCAAGGGCCGGGCCGGGCCGGTCCGAGCCCCCAGGCGTCGCCGTGAGTCGGCCCACGTCCTTCGCCCCGCCTACCATTCGGGCATGCCGCCGACACCCTCGCCCGCCCACCCCCACGGGACTGGCGCGCGCGCGGTCTCGATGACCGCCGTCCTCGCCGGCGTCCTGCTGGTCGCCATGAACATGCGCCCGGCGTTCACCAGCGTGGGGCCGGTGCTGGCCGACATCCGAGTCGACTTCGGGCTCTCCGGATCCGCCGCCGCGCTCCTGACCGGGCTCCCCGTCATCAGCCTCGGCGTGCTCTCGTTGCTGGCGCCGCTCATGAGCCGCCGGCTGGGCCTGGAGCGGGCGATCGGCGTAGCCCTGCTGGCCCTGCTGGCCGGTCTCGCGCTCCGCGTCGTGGACGGGTTCGGCGGCCTCCTCGCGGGGACGGTCCTCGTCGGCGGGGCCATCGCGTCGATGAACGTCCTGCTCCCCGTCATCGTGAAGCGGGACTTCCCGGATCGGGCCGGCCGGATCACGGGCATGTACACGGCGGCGATGGCGGTGATGGCGTCGGTCGCGGTCGCGGCGACGATCCCCATCGGGACCCTGACGGGCCTTGGCTGGCGCGGGGGACTGGGGTTCTGGGCGCTGCCCGTCGTGCTGGCGCTCATCGCGTGGGCCCCACAGCTCCGGAACCGATCCGAGGGCCTGGGCCGCCTGCCAGGCGGAGTGGGGGAGCTGCTTCGTGACCCGCTCGCGTGGCAGGTCACCGTGTTCCTGGGACTCCAGTCGCTGGGCTTCTACGCGGTCGTCGCCTGGCTGCCCTCGGTGTATCGCGATCAGGGGATCGCGCCGTCTGACGCGGGTTTGCTCGCCGCGGTGGTCCCGCTCGCCGCCGCGATCGGCGGGCTGACGGTGCCCGCGCGAGCGGCACGCGCCCGCGACCAGCGTGCCGCAACCTTCCTCGCCTCCGTTGGGACGGCGGTGGGCCTCGCGGGCCTGGCCCTGGCTCCGCTCGCCGCACCGCTCCTGTGGGTGCTGGTCATCGGGATCAGCCAGGGTGCCGGGTTCCCGCTCGCGCTGACCCTGGTGGTGCTGCGCAGCCGGACGCCGGCGGAGACGCAGCGGCTCTCGGCGATGGCCCAGTCCCTGGGCTACTCGATCGCCGCCCTGGGTCCACTCCTCGCCGGGGCGGTCCATGACGCCACGGGCGGCTGGACGGCGACCCTCGGCCTCCTCGCCTTGCTGACGGTGGGCCAGGCGGTCACCGGGCTGTGGGCAGGCCGGGCCCGGTTTGTGGGGTCGGCGAGGGCGTAGCGCGCCGGGCCGCTCCGGCAGTCGTCGCCACCGCTCGCGGCCGCGGCTGTCCACCGCCCTTCGCCACCGCCACGGTGGCACGCCATTTCCCGTGGTTCGCCTACGATCCCGGCGTGATCAGCACCGGCCTCGAGGCCACGCTCGCCAACCTCCCCGACCGCCCCGGCGTCTACCTGATGCGCGACGCCCGCGGTGACGTCGTGTACGTCGGGAAGGCGCAGAGCCTGCGCGGCCGCGTCCGCAGCTACTGGCAGAAGGAGACGCCGGGCGGGGAGATCCACCGGATCCGCCAGGTGATCGACCGCGTGGTCGATGTCGAGTACACCCTGACCGACTCCGTCTCCGAGGCGCTCCTGCTCGAGGCCAACCTGATCAAGCGCTACCGGCCGCGCTTCAACGTCCGGCTCAAGGACGACAAGAGCTACCCGTACATCCGGATCACGCTGGGTGAGCCGTTCCCGCGGATCGAGCGCACGCGGAAGCTCGTCAGCGACGGCAGCCGCTACTTCGGGCCGTACGCGTCGGCGTCCAGCGTGGACGAATCGATGAACGTCGTCCGACGCCTCTTCCCGTTCCGCACGTGCACGCTGGATATCCGTGACGGCGCGAGCGCGCTCCAGCGGCCCTGCCTCCTGTACCACATCAAGCGCTGCCAGGCCCCGTGCATCCAGGCCATCTCGCGGGCCGATTACCGCGCCGACATCACCCAGGTGGAGCTCTTCCTGGAGGGGCGCCAGGAGACGCTCGTCACGGCGCTCCACGCGGACATGGAGGGTGCGTCGGAGCGCCTGGAGTTCGAGCGCGCCGCCGGCCTGCGCGACAAGATCCGCGCGATCGAACGGACGATGGAGAGCCAGAAGATGGCGGCCTTCGCCCGCACCGAGCTGGATCTGGTGGGCCTCGCCAGGCAGGACAACCAGGCCGCGATCCAGCTCTTCGTCGTCCGCAACGGGAAGCTGCTGGGCCGGGACGTCTTCCTGCTCGACGCCGCCCGTGACGCGACCGACCCCGAGGTCGTGACCAGCTTCCTCGAGCAGTACTACCCGCGGGCCACCTCGGTCCCGCGCGAGGTCCTCGTGCCCGCGGTCATGCCCGACGCCCAGGCCCTGGAGGCGTTCCTGGCCGAGCGCCGGGGCGGCCCCGTCCACCTGCGGGTCCCGCGGCGCGGGGAGAAGCGGGAGCTGATGGTGCTGGCGGCCCGGAATGCGGCCGAGACGCTGGCCCGGGAGCAGGCCCGCTGGCTGGCGGACCACGGCAAGACCCTCGGCGCCCTCGAGGAGCTGGGCGAGGCGTTGGGCCTGCCGGGCCCGCCCATGCGGATCGAGTGCTACGACATCAGCAACTTCCAGGGCCGCGAGTCCGTGGCGAGCATGGTGGTGTTCGAGGAGGGCCGGCCCAGGTCCGGTGAATACCGACGGTTCCGGATCAAGTCGGTCGAGGGGCCCAACGACTTCGCCAGCCACCAGGAGGTCCTCCGCCGCCGCTTCCGCCGGCCCAAGGCGGGGGACGAGGGGAGCGCCGAGGCCCTCCGCTGGTCGATGCCGGACCTCGTCATCGTCGATGGCGGCAAGGGCCAGGTGAGTGCGGCCAAGGAGGTGCTCGACGAGCTGGGCCTGGGCGATCTCCCCCTGGCCGGGCTCGCCAAGGAGCGCGAGGAGCTCTTCCGCCCCGATCGCCCGGAGCCGGTGGTCCTCCCGGCCACGTCGGCCGCCCTCTACCTGGTCCAGCGCCTGCGCGACGAGGCCCACCGGTTCGCGATCACCTACCACCGCGAGCTGCGGCGCAAGGCGACCGTCAAGTCGGCGTTCGACGACATGCCCGGGATCGGGCCACGCCGGCGCCAGGCCCTCCTGCGCGTGTTCGGTTCGGTCAAGCGGATCCGTGAGGCGCCGATCGAACAGGTCGCCGCCGTGCCGGGGATCGGCCCGGCCCTCGCCGCCCGGATCAAGGCGACCCTGGAGTCCTGATCCGGCGCGACACGCGCCCGCCTCCGTCCGAGTTCCGGGGCGAGGGGCCGGCTAGCGCACGGGAGGGTTCGATCACCTGTATCATCCCGCCTCGATGCGAAAAACCGGCCCAATCCTGATCGTCGTCTTCGGCCTGCTGGCCCTCTTCCTGGACTTCTGGCCCAAGCTGAAGTTGCCCGACGCCACGTCGGACACTGGCTCGCGCCTGGTCGAGACGAAGCTGGGCCTGGACCTGCAGGGCGGGCTGTCCGTCGAGTACCGGGTGAACCCGATCGTCGACCCACAGACCGGGCAGGTCGTCAAGGTGCCCGACGCCGATGCCATCGCCGTCGTCCGCGGCATCATCGAGCGGCGCGTGAACTCGACCGGCGTGGTCGAACCCCTGGTGATCACGCAAGGCACGGACCGGATCATCGTGGAGCTGCCGGGTGAGCAGGACACCGCGACCATCCGGAAGCTGGTCGGTACCACCGGCCGCCTCGACTTCGTGCCCATCCCCAGCGGCCAGACGGCGCCTGCCGAGGGCCAGACCATCGACCTCGCCACGCTCAAGCCGCTCTTCTCGGGCGACCAGCTGAGCAGCGCCACGGTCGGAGCGGACCAGAACGGCAACCGGACCGTCAACTTCGTGCTGAAGGACGGCGGCAAGCAGCTGTTCGCCGACTGGACGGCCAACCACGTCGGCGAGTTCTTCGCCATCACCCTGGACGGGGTCGTGATCTCCGCGCCCCGGATCAACCAGTCGATCCCCGGCGGCAGCGTCGAGATCTCGGCCGGCGGGATCGGCGGCTTCTCCAAGTCCGCGGCGGACAACCTCACCAACGTGCTCAAGTTCGGCTCGCTGCCCTTCCCGGTGGAGGAGCTGTCCAGCGACACCATCAGCCCGACGCTGGGCCAGGAGTTCCTGACGCGCAGCCTGCTCGCAGGCTTCCTGGGCGTGCTGCTGGTCCTGATCTTCATGCTGATCCACTACCGGCTGCCGGGTCTCGTCGCCGGCATGGCGCTCGTGTACTACACGCTGGCGGTGCTGGCCATCTTCCGGTTGATCCCGGTGACGCTGACCCTCGCCGGCATCGCGGGCTTCGTGCTCTCGGTCGGCATGGCGGTGGACGCCAACATCCTGATCTTCGAGCGGACCAAGGAGGAGCTCCGCCTGGGCAAGTCGCTGCCCCAGGCCATCGAGGCCGGCTTCTCGCGGGCGTGGAACTCGATCCTGGACTCCAACGTGTCCAGCCTGATCACGGCCTTCATCCTGTACTTCTTCGGCTCGAGCACGATCCAGGGCTTCGCGCTCGTGCTGATCATCGGCGTGCTCACCTCGATGTACTCGGCGATCGTGGTGACTCGGACGCTCCTCCGCTGGGTGGTCCAGCGCTCGTGGGCACAGCGCGCGGCGCTCTTCGGCGTCACCGATGCCGAGTTCGTCGTGCGACCGGCCGGCCGGGCCGGGATCCGGGAGGCGCGCGGTGTTTGACATCATCGGCAAGCGCAACTGGTTCTTCGCCTTCTCGCTCCTGATCACCATCCCCGGCCTGATCTTCATCCTCCTGACCCCCATCACCGGCGGCAAGGCGGGCCTGAAGTTCTCCATCGACTACACCGGCGGGACCAAGTGGACGATCAAGTTCGCCGATCCGGCGGTGACCGCCGAGCGGGTTCGTGACGCGCTCAGCGGTCTCGGCCAGCCTGATGCAGGCGTCGTCGTCACGGGCAAGGGCTTCTTCGAGATCAAGCTGACCAAGCTCGACCTGCGCCCGGCCGCCGCGTCGGCCACGCCCATCGCCACGCTCGCTCCGTCCAGCGCAGCGAGCGCCGCCCCGTCGGGCAGCGCATCGGCTTCCGGCAGCCCGGCCGCCTCGGCCAGCGCCGCGCCATCGGGCAGCCCGGCCACGTCCGCCGCGCCGACGGCCGTCCCCGGCGCCAACACGAACATCCCGCGCGACGGCGACATCGGTGCCATCGTCGCCGGCCTCGAATCGGCCTTTGGTCCCATCGAATCGCAGGCATCGCTGACCTCGATCGGCGCCGTCGTCAGCGCCGACCTGGTCGGCCAGGCCGTCATCCTGATCCTGGTCGGCTCCCTCGGCATCCTGGGGTGGATCACCCTCCGCTTCCGGGACGTCAAGTTCGGCGTGACCGCCCTCGTGGCGCTCCTGCACGACGTGATCGTGGTCGTCGGCGTCTTCGCCATCCTCGGCACCGTCGCCGGCGTCGAGATCGACGCCCTCTTCGTCACCGCGATGCTGACCGTCATCGGCTTCAGCGTCCACGACACCATCGTCGTGTTCGACCGCGTCCGCGAGAACCGCGCCCGTCATTCCGCGGAGCCGTTCGCGGAGATCGTCAACCACTCGGTGCTCCAGACGTTCGGCCGATCGATCACCACCAGCTTCACGGTCGTGCTGACCCTGCTCGCGCTCTACCTGTTCGGCGGCTCCGCCACCAGCGAGTTCGTGCTCGCGCTGCTGATCGGCATCATCTCCGGCACCTACTCGTCGATCTTCAATGCCAGCCCGCTGCTGGTGGTCTGGCAGGAGTACGACGACCGCAAGCGCGGCCGCCTGACCGGCCGCGTCGCCGCTCGCTCCGCCTCCTGACCGGCGACCGTTTGCTGGCCCGCGAGGTGCCGGCGGCCATCGCCATGCTCGAGGGCGGCGCATCGCGACCCCTCGGTTTGGTTGGCGTGAAGCCATCCGTGGCATCCTGAGCCCGTGGCCCTCCAACCGCGCTACCGCTGGGACCTGCTGCCGCTCCTGACCCTCGGCCCGGAGCTCCTCCAGGCCGCCGGCCGGCACGGGATCTCGGAGCGCGTCGCCGCCTTGCTTGCCCGGCGCGGCGTCGGCGCCCCGGCGGACCTGGACCGATTCTTCGGCCCGCCAGAAGCAGGGCTGCACGACCCGGCACTCCTGCCGGACGCCGAGGCCTTCGCGGAGCGGGTCGGACGTGCCCGCGCCTCGGGCGAGCGGGTCATGGTCTTCGGGGACTTCGATGCCGATGGCCTGACGGGGCTCGCCATCATGACGCGGGTCCTTCGCCGCCTGGGCATTGCCGTGGAGCCGTACGTGCCCAGCCGCCAGGACGAGGGCCATGGCCTGTCGCTGGCGGCCGTGGAACGGGCCGTCGTCACCGGCTGTGGGCTGATCATCACCGTCGACACGGGGAGCTCCAGCGTCGCCGAGGTGGGCGCGGCCGTGGCGCGTGGCATCGACGTGGCCATCACGGACCACCATCGCGTGCCCGCCGTCCTCCCGGCGGCCGTGGCCATCGTCAACGCGCACCGGGCCGACAGTCGCTACCCCGATCGCCGCCTGGCCGGCAGCGGGGTTGCCTTCAAGCTGGGTCAGCTGCTGCTGGCGGACCAGGAGGGCGGACCGGCGTTCGCCCTGGGGCTGGCGGACCTCGCGACCATCGGCACCGTGGCCGACGTCGCGCCCGTCCTCGGCGAGAACCGGGCGATCGCACGCATGGGCCTGGCGCTGATCCGGGACGCGGCCCGGCCGGCGATCGCCGCGCTCCTTGGCAAGGCCGGCGGCCAGCGCGGGGCCGTGGACCTCGAGACCGTGTCGTTCGTGCTGGCGCCTCGCCTCAACGCCGCCGGGCGGGTGGGGGAGGCGCTGGACGCCGCGCACCTGCTCCTCACCGACGATCCGGCCCAGGCGGAGGACCTGGCCGGGCGCCTGGAGGCGGCCAACGTGCTGCGGCGCGAGCTGACCAAGTCGGCAATCGCGGCGGCGCACACGGCTCCGGCCGTGCTGGAGGACCAGCCCGCGACCGTCGTGCGTGGCCCCTGGTCGGTGGGCATCGTCGGCCTGGTCGCCGCCAGGCTGGCCGACGAGCGGGGTCGGCCGGCGGTCGTCGGCGCCGAGCTGGGGGACGTCGTGCGCGCGTCGTGCCGGAGCGACGGCGGCATGGATCTCGCTGCCGCCCTGGAGGCCTGCGGGGACCTCCTGGTCCGCCACGGCGGCCATCGCGGCGCCGCCGGCTTCGAGATCGCGGCAGATCGGTGGGAGCTGTTCCGCGAGCGGTTCCTGACCATCGCGGGGGCGGCTGGCCCGGTGGAGGCGATGCCCGTCCTGGCGATCGACCTTGACGTGCCGGCCCGGGCGGTCTCGTACGACCTGCTCCGGGAGTTGGCCAGCCTCGCACCGTGCGGTCCCGGACATCCCGAGCCGCTCGTCGTGATCCGCGACATGGAGGTGGTCCGCGTCCGGGAAGCGGCGGGGGGCCACGCCCAGCTGACCGTTCGTCGGGAGCGCGACGTCCTCGACGCCATCGCCTTCGGTTGGCCGGAGCTGGCGGCGCAGGCGCGCCCGGGGGATCGCCTCGACGTGGTCGCCCGGCTGGTGTCACGGCGCTTCGGGGGAATGGAATCCCTGCAGTTGGACGTGAGAGATGCGGCGCCGGCCATGGGCCAGCAACTCTCCGACGCGGCACCGGCAGCGGCGGCCGGGGGTCCCCGGTGACCGGCGGCCGGCGGCCGCCGGTGTCGCCCCGCCGCCCCGTGCCCACAGATCATCGGCCGGCCCAGCCAGATCGCCGCCCGGCTCCCAGGGGGCAGGGGAGTCGATCGCCCCTGGTCGGCATCGATCCGGCGCGGGCGCGGGCGCTCCTGTTGCCCGGGGCGGCGCTGCTGGTGACCGTCGCGATCGCCGTCGTCACGCTGGGACTCCTGACGGGTGACCTGTCGTTCATCCGGCGAACGGGCGGCAGTGGCGCCGGACCGGCCAAGACGCCCACGCCGTCCAATGTCGTCGTCGTCGATCCGCGCAGCCAGGTGCCGGGCTCCATCGTGTACGTGAAGGCCGGCAACATCTGGGCCCAGAGCGGGACGTCGGCGCGCCAGCTGACCAACACCGGCGCGGATGCCATGCCTGCCTGGGTGCCGGACGGCTCGCTCATCTACTACGTCAGCAGCCAGGCCAAGGAGGGGCGGATGCTCTACCAGGGCAGCCCGCGCGGCTATGCACTGACGGTGCCCAGCCTGGTCCGCGTCCGCGCGGATGGCTCTACGGCGGCCGAGCCGGTCCTCGCCGGGCTGTACACCAGCGGCGGCTACTCCTGGAGCTACTACCTGCGCCAGCCGGCCGTGTCGCCCGATGGCTCACAGATTGCCGTCCTGTCCGACGGGCCGGATCCCACCAAGTCGGACGTGGTCCTCCAGCTCATCGCCACCGCCACCGGCAAGCTGACCTCGCTCAATCTGCCCGAGACGTCGCCGCTGGGTCACCAGGACCCGGCCTGGCGACCGGATGGCGCCGTGCTCGCCTACGTGCGGCCGGGTCGCGATGGGAACCGCGGGGCCTCGGCCATCTGGCGCTACGACGTCAAGACGAAGAAGGCCAGCGCCATGACCGGAGCCGGCTACCTGCAGCCCTCGTGGTCACCCGACGGACTGTTCGTGGCGGCCACGCGGTCGGACAGTTTCGGCACCGACATCGTGGTCCTCGACGCCGCCAACGGCGCCGAGCTACTGCGGGTCACCAGCGACGGCCGATCATTCGCGCCGGCCTGGTCGCCAGCCGGCAACGCCATCGTCTTCCTGCACGTCGAGGGCGGTGTTGTCGATCTTGTCGAGGTGGCCGTCCAGCGCGTGGGGGCCACCTGGGCACCCGGCGAGCAGCTGGCCTTGACGGAGGCCGCTGGTCTGGACGCCGGTTCCCGGCCCAGCTGGTTCATCCCGGCGGCCCAGCTCCCGAAGCCGCCGGCCACGGCGGCACCCACGGTCCCGCCTGCCGCGCCGACACCGTCGACCAAGCCCACCGCCACGCCGAAGGGAACCCGATGACCGCGTCGTACCTCGAGCGGCTGGCCGCCCGCAGCGCCGCCACCGGCACCGTCCTCTGCCTGGGGCTCGACCCGGATCCCGAGGCGCTGCCGGCGGGCTTCCCACCCACGCTCGCCGGGATCGAGCGGTTCGCCCGGCTCATCATCGAGGCAGCGGCCCCGTATGCCGCCGCGGTGAAGCCCAACCTCGCGTTCTTCGAAGCCTTCGGGTCCGAGGGGATGGCCGCCCTGGAGCGGATCCGCGCCCTGCTGCCTGCCGACCTACCCGTCGTGGCGGACGCCAAGCGGGGTGACATCGGAACGACGGCGGCTCGCCAGGCCGAGGCGCTCTTCCATCGCCTGGGGGCCGACGCCGTCACCGTGAATCCGTATCTCGGCGCGGAGGCCGTCATGCCGCTCCTGGAGCGGATGGATCGGTACGCGTACCTGCTCTGTCGGACCTCCAACCCCGGGGCGAGCGAGCTGCAGGGCCTCATCGTCGCGCCCGATTTCGCCCTGCTCGCGCCAGCGGAGCCGCTCTATGCGCGGGTCGCGCGTCTTGCGCAAGAGTGGGGTCCGGGAGGCACCGTCGGACTCGTCGTCGGGGCAACCGCACCGGCCGAGCTGCGCGAGATTCGGGCGATCGCCCCCGGCCTCGGCTTCCTCGTGCCGGGTGTCGGGGCCCAGGGGGGCGAGGTGGAGCCCGTGCTCGCGGCCGGGCCGGCGACGGCCCAACCCGCGGCTGGCCGGCCCGGCGCAGGCCTGCTGATCAACGTCTCGCGCGGCATCGCGGGTGCCGCATTGGGTCATTCCGGGGACCCCGGCGAGCGACTGGCGTCCGCCGCCCGAGACTGGGCGGCCCGTTTGCCTGTGCTACGCTAGCCTCCAGACCTTCTCCTCGGCAGGGCCACCCGGCGCTGCCGCATCACCGCGAGGCGCACGACAGATGCCGTTCAACATCGGTCCCGGGGAGCTGATCCTCGTCCTGATCATTGCCTTGATCGTGGTCGGTCCGGGCAAGCTCCCGGACGTTGGCGCCGCCATCGGCAAGAGCCTGCGAGAGTTCCGCAAGGCCGCCTCTGACGTCCAGGACGCGGCCTCCGCGCAGCCGGCGGCGCAGGCCGCCCCCACGCCCGTGGCACCTGCCGCTCCGGCACCTGCCGCTCCGGCGCAGGAGGCCGCGCCGGTCAGCGCGTCTGCCCCGTCGGGATCCACCGACTCCCGCGTTTCCTGACCCCGGCGCCGACTCCGGCATGGCGGAAGGGGAGGGCGCTGCCGCGCCCGGATCCAGCGCGGCCATCTCCGGCGAGTTGATCACGTCGCCTGCGGGCGCGTCACCCACGGGCGCAGTGCCGGATCAGCCCATGACGCTCGTCGACCACCTGGGCGAGCTGCGCACGCGCCTGGTGCGGTCCGTGCTCGCCGTCGTCATCGGTGCGGTGGTCGGCTTCTTCCTGGGCGACCGTATCGTGGAGATCCTGCGCTCTCCGTTGCCCATCTCCAACGCCCTGGTCTTCACCTCGATCGGCGACCCGTTTGCCATTCGGCTCCGCATCGCCATCGTGACCGGAATCGTCCTCGCCATGCCCGTCCTGCTCTACCAGGGTTGGGCGTTCGTGTCGCCCGGCCTGACTCCAGCCGAGCGCCGAGCCGCCCGCCCATGGATCCCGATGGCCCTCTTCTTCTTCCTGTTCGGTGTGGCCATCGCCTGGGTCGTCCTCCCCTTCGCCGCCCAGTTCCTGCTGAGCTTCTCCAGCGACCAGCTCCAGCCGCTGCTGACGGCGCGGGAGTACTTCGACTTCGTCAGCACGCTGTTCCTGGCGTTTGGCCTGCTCATGGAGTTCCCGATCGTGCTGGTGGGCCTGTCCCGGGTTGGGGTCGTGACGTCGGGCCGGCTGCGTTCGGCCCGCCGCATGGTGATCCTCGGCATTGCGATCTTCTCGACGGCGGCGACGCCCGGCGGCGACCTGGTCAGCCCCACGGTGCTCGGCCTCTCGCTGTACGTCCTCTTCGAGGCCTCGATCGTCCTGATCCGGCGCAGCGGCCGCTGACGAAAGACCCGGCCGGGCTGCTTGCCGGAGGCGCATGCCCGGAGGCCACGCCCGGAGGCGCACGCCCGGAGGCGCACGCCCGGAGGCGCACGTTAGACTGCGGCCATGAAGAGCAGCCGCCCGGCCGCCGACAAGTCGAAGGGCAAGGCAGAGCCCAGCCCGCACGTGGTGATCCTCAGCGGCCTGTCCGGGGGCGGCAAGACGGCCGCCGCCAAGCTGTGCGAGGACGTCGGGTTCACGGTCGTGGACAACTTGCCCGGCGAGTTGCTGCCGGCGCTGGCGGCCATGGTGGCCGCGGAGCCGCGCCGGTTCGCCCGGCTCGCCATCGTGCTCGACGTGCGAGCCGGCGATGTCATCCAGGCCCTGGCGGCGACCCGTGGCGCCCTGGAGCGGCGCGGAATCCGGCCGCAGCTCTTCTTCCTCGAGGCGCGCGACGAGGTCTTGATCCGGCGGTTCTCGGAGACGCGCCATCGCCACCCGCTGGACGACGAGCGCGGGATCGCCAGCTCCGTTGCGGAGGAGCGGCGCCTCCTTGGGCCCATCCGGTCGGAGGCGCACGTCATCCTGGACACCTCGGATCTCGCACTGCGACAGCTGCGGGAGCGGCTCTTCGCCTATCTCGGCGAGGAAGGACCGGCCGATGGCCTGGCCATCCAGCTGATCAGCTTTGGCTTCAAATACGGGGTGCCGCTGGACGCCGACCTGGTGTTCGACGTCCGCTTCATCAGCAATCCGTACTACGTGGAGGGCCTCCGCCAGCTGTCCGGCCTGACGGACTCCGTCCGGGAGTACGTGCTGGGTCAACCCGTCGCCGGGCGGTTCCTCGACTATCTCAAGGAGTTTCTGGACTTCGCCATCCCGGCCTACGTCGCCGAGGGCAAGAGCCGGCTGACCATCGCGATCGGCTGCACCGGCGGCTACCACCGGTCGATCGTCATGGTGGACAGCCTCGCGGGCTGGGTCCGTGAGCGGGCATTCGGGCCGGTGGCGGTCTTCCACCGCGAGCTGGACCGCCGATGAACCTCCGGCGCTGGCTGCTCCCGGGGATCGGGGTCAAGCGCTGGCTGCTTGTCATCTTCGGCGGGCTCCTCCTCCTCTCCCTTGGGACGGCACACGTGATCCGCCAGGTGAGTCGCGACGCGGAGCCGGGCAGCTGGGCGGAGGGCGTCATCAACCTGATCACCCTGCAGGCCCTGCCCTACGCCCTGCGTGGACTGATCGTCGGGCTGGCCGGGTCTGTGCTCGTCGGCCTCGGGGCCTACCGGGTGCTCCGGGCGGTCACGGAGCCGTTTCGAGGCAAGGACGGCAGTCAGCCGCTGATCGAGCTGATCTACCAAAGCCGCCAGCGCGCTCGCGGCCCCCGCATCGTCGCGATCGGTGGCGGGACCGGCATGTCCACGCTCCTCCGCGGCCTCAAGGTGCATACGGGCAACCTGACGGCGGTGGTCTCGGTGGCCGATGACGGCGGGTCATCGGGCGCCCTCCGGGAGCAGCTTGGCATCCCGCCGGTGGGCGATATCCGCAACTGCGTCGCCGCCCTGGCCGATGCGGAGCCGATGATGACCGGGCTGCTCCAGTACCGCTTCCCCGGGGAGGCCGAGGAGCCGGCCCCGGGCGATCCCGTGCACGCCGCGCCGGGCGAGCTCGGTGGTCACGCCATCGGCAATCTCCTGATCGCCGCGTTGACGGACCTCGAGGGCGGCGACTTCGAGGAGGGCGTTCGCCAGATGAACCGCGTCCTCGCCGTTCGCGGACGGGTGGTGCCGGTCTCGGCGACGCCCATCACCCTGCATGCCCGCCTCCGGAACGGCGACCTCGTCGACGGCCAATCACGGATCGCCCACACCGGTTTGATCGAGGAGGTCTGGATCACGCCAGCGGAGGTCGCGCCGTCGGGCGATGCCCTCGCCGCGATCGCGGAGGCGGAGGTCATCGTGGTGGGTCCGGGGAGCCTGTACACCAGCCTCCTGCCCAGCCTCCTGGTCCCCGGCATCCAGCAGGCGATCGCCGCCTCACGGGCGCTCCGGATCTATGTCTGCAACGTGGCGACGCAGGCCGGGGAGACGGCCGGCTACGACCTCGCGGATCACGTCGAGGCCCTCGCCGCGCACACGCTGCCCGGGCTCTTCGACATCGTCCTGGCCAACAACCAGTTCGAGAGCCGCGTGCCCGAGGCGTGGCATGCGGAACCCGTCAAGCTGCGCTGGCCGCCGGGGATCGCGGGCGGCCTCCAGCTGGCCCTGGACGACGTCGTGGACGGGGCGAATGCGCACCATCACGACCCGGCCCGGCTCGCCGGTGCCGTGATGCGCGTCATCGATCGGGGGAGCCCGGCCGCGGCCAGGCGGATGGGCGACGCCCGGTCCGCCTGATGTCGCAGGCCGACCGTGACCTCGTGGCCGCCATCCGGGCGGAGCTCGCGTCCATCGACCCGGCGCGCCGGTGCGATCGGCTGGCCGAGTCCGCCGGGCTGGGCAGCGACCTGGTCATGCGCGAGGCGGCCGTGGCACGCCTGGCCGTGCGCCTCGGGCGGGCGACCAACGCCGGGGCGGCGCTGGCGAGCCGGCGCCGCCCAAAGCATCTCCACGCACAGGACGAGGGCGCCGGGGCGCAGGCGGCGGGGGATGGGGCACTGCCGCCATCGCCGTTCGACTGGGCAACGGCCGCGCTGCACTGCCGCCTGGCCTGGCTCCGCGGCCGGTTCCTCGCGCGCGGCTCGCTGAGCATCGTGACCAGCCGGACGCACCTCGAGTTCGTCGTGCCCGCCGCCGAGGCCCCCGTGCTCGCCAGTCGCCTCGAGGAGATGGGCCTGTCCGCAAGCTGGCGGCTCCGGCGCGGCCGTGGGGTCGTGGTCTGGAAGAGCGCCGAGACGGTGAGCCTCTTCCTGCGCCGGATCGGGGGCGGCGCGTCCCTCCTGGAGATCGAGGCCCGGCAAGTCTCCCGTGCGCTGCGCGGCGAGCTCAACCGCGTGATCAACGCGGAATCCGCGAACCTGCAGCGGTCC
Organism: uncultured Chloroflexota bacterium; assembly: GCA_903822495.1. Taxonomy (GTDB): domain Bacteria; phylum Chloroflexota; class Limnocylindria; order Limnocylindrales; family CSP1-4; genus CAIJPD01. The sequence goes on from CAIJPD010000052.1 coordinate 78,926, forward strand.
GTCGAGGCCGCCGGTCGGCAGCTCGCGGCGATCAGCGTGCTGGAGGGGTCCGGCCTCCTCGGCGAGCAGTCGTTCCAGGTGCGGTCGGTGGCGGCGGCCCGGTGCGAGACGCCCGAGGCGACGCTCGGTGAGCTCGCAGAGCGGCTCGAGGTCCACCGCTCGACGGTGCAGCGGGCGTTGGACCGTCTCGAGCGCCTGGCCCTGCTGGACGTCGTGGCGCCCGGCCCACGTGCCGTGGGCGGCACGGGCCAGCACCCGCTCTCGGCGGACCTCCCGGCCTCGCGCTAGCGGGCCATTCGCGCGTCCCGGCCGCGCCGGGCCCCCCGCCGGTCTGGCATGATGCTCCGCATGCGACCGATCATCATTGCCGCCAACTGGAAGATGAACACCGGCCCCTCGGATGCGGCGGAGCTCGCCCTCGAGATCGCGCGACGGACCCGCGAACCTGAAGTCGTCCGGGTCATCTGCCCCCCATTCGTGTGCCTGGCCCCGGTCGCGGCGGCGCTCGCAGGTGAGGGCGTCGGCATCGGGGCGCAGAACGTCCACCACGAGCTGGCAGGCGCATTCACGGGCGAGGTGAGCGCCGCGATGCTGGCGGGCCTCGCCGATTGGGTGATCCTGGGGCACTCCGAGCGCCGCCGGGACGCCGGCGAGACGGACGCCCTGATCGGCGCGAAGCTCCGCCGGGCGATCGCGTCCGGGCTCCGGCCGATCCTGTGCGTCGGCGAGCAGCTGGCCGATCGTGACGCCGGCCGGGCCGAGGATGTCGTCGCCGCCCAGGTCGAAGGGGCGCTCGCCGGGATCGACACCGCCGTCCTCGCCGGCTCCGGGCTCGTCGTCGCCTACGAACCCGTGTGGGCCATCGGGACCGGACGGACGGCCCGGGGAGCCGACGCCGCGGCCATGGCCGAGCGGATCCGCTCGACGATCGATGCCGCGGGTCACGCCGGGATCGCCGCCGACGTGCCTGTCCTGTACGGCGGGAGCGTCACCTCGGGCTCCATCGCGGAGTTCCTGGCCGAGCCCACCATCGATGGCGCGCTGGTGGGCGGGGCTTCGCTCAAGCCGGACGAGATGGCCGCTATCGTCGGCCGCGCCGGCCTGACCGCCCGGGCTCGCCGCGACGCCGGCCCGCGGGACGGCCCGAGCGCGACGTGATCGCCGCCCGTCTCCCGCGGTGAGTCGCCCTCGGCCCATCGTCATGGTCGTCGTCGACGGCTTCGGCATCGGCGACAACCCGGCCGCCGATGCGCTGCAAGCCGCCGAGATGCCCCGCTGGCGGGCGCTCGTCGAGGACTGGCCCCACGCCCGCCTCGACGCCTCCGCGGAGGACGTCGGCCTGCCCCCCGGGCAGATGGGGAACTCCGAGGTCGGCCACCTGAACATCGGGGCCGGCCGACCCATCATGCAGGCCCTCCCGAGGATCGACGCGGCGATCGCGGACGGCTCGTTCGACGCCCGACCGGCGCTCGTTGAGGCCTGCCGCCGCGCGAGCCATCCGGGTGGCGCCCTTCACGTGATCAGCCTGGTGGGCCCGGGCGGTGTGCACGCCAACGACCGACATCTCGTCGCCCTCGCCCGCCTGGCGGCCAACCTCGCCGTCCCGACGGTGCGGGTCCACGCGCTGCTCGACGGCCGGGACACCCCCCCTCGCTCGGCCCCGGGGTTCGTCGCGGACCTCGAGGCGCGGCTCCGCGCGGCGCACCCCGACGCCCGGATTGCCACCATCGGCGGGCGCTACTTTGCGATGGACCGCGACCATCGCTGGGATCGTGTCGAGATCGGCTACGACGCCATCGTCCACGGGGTGGGGGAGCACGCGCCATCGGCGCTGGCCGCCGTCGAAGCCGCCCACCAACGGGGCGAGGACGACGAGTTCGTCCGGCCCACCATCATCGACGGCATCGACGGCCGGATCCGGGACGGCGACCCGGTGATCCACGCGAACTTTCGGGCGGATCGGGCCCGTGAGCTGACCCACGCGCTGGTCGATCCGGATGACGCCTTCGACGGCTTCGACCGGGCGGCGCCCGATGGCCGGCGGCGACCACGCGACCTCCACGTCGTGACGATGACCGAGTACGAGGAGGGTCTGCCCGCAGCCGTCGCATTCGGGCCGGAAGAGGCCTATTCGCTCGCGGCCGCCTTCTCCGAGGCGGGCCTCGGCCAGTTCCATGTCGCCGAGACCGAGAAGTACGCGCACGTCACCTACTTCTTCAACGGCGGGCGCGAGGCGGCGTGGCCGGGCGAGGAGCGCCTCCTGGTGCCCAGCCCCAGGGTCGCCACCTACGACCTGGCACCGGAGATGAGCGCCTCCGGGGTCACCGACGCCCTGGTGGAGGCCATCGAGGGCGGCCGGTACGACCTGATCGTCGCCAACTACGCGAACCCCGACATGGTCGGCCATACCGGGGTCTGGTCGGCGACGGTTCGAGCACTCGAGATCGTGGACGCCTGCCTGGGTCGGGTCGCCGACGCCGTGGCCCGAGTGGAAGCGGCCGATCCGGCCGGCCCCGGGGCCCTCCTGCTCATCACGGCGGACCATGGCAACGCCGACCAGATGACCGATGCGGCGGGCAATCCCGTGACGGCCCACTCGCTGAACCCGGTCCCGATCCTCATCGCCGGCCGGGCGATGGCGGGGCACTCGCTGCACGACGGCGTCCTCGCCGATGTCGCGCCGACGGTCCTCGATCTCGCCGGCCTCCGGCGCTGGCCGGGTATCACCGGGCACTCGCTCCTGGGCTGACCACCCGGCTCGGGCCCGCTCCCAGCGTGCGGCGACGGGCTGGGGTCCCGGGCCCGTGTGCTACGATCCGACGCCTGACTCCAAGGAGGATCCGCTTCCGTGAACCCGTTCCTGTCCGCCGGCCAGCTCATCGTCTCGGTCGCCCTGATCATGTCGGTGCTGCTCCAGTCCCGGGGATCCGGCCTCGGCGGCACCTTCGGCGGCGATTCCTCGGTCTATCGCAGCCGACGCGGTGTCGAGCGCCGGCTCTGGCAGTTCACCATCGCGCTCCTGACGCTCTTCGTGATCTTCGCGCTGGCCGCCTTCGTCCTCGCGCCGAGCACGTCGGCCTGATCCGGGCCATCGGCGCGCCGCCGATCGGAGCGTCTCATGCTCCGTCGTGATCAGGCAGTCCTCGCCGGCCTGAGCGCCGTCCTCGTGGGGGTGGCGCTTTCGCTCGGTCTGCCCAGCGCCATCGCGCCGGCCACGCAGCCCACCGTTCAGCCGCTGGCCAGCGGGCAGCTCCGACCGTACGTCGAAGGCGTGGTCGGACCGCTGGAGCAGGTCAGTCCGCTCTCGGCCCGGACCCAGGCCGAGCGGAACGCCGTCGCCCTCGTCTTCAGTGGTCTCGTCCGGCTGGGCCCGGACCAGACGATCGTGCCGGACCTGGCCGACACCTGGGACGTCGATTCCGGCGGCGCCCACTGGACATTCCATATCCGGGCGGATGCCACCTGGCATGACGGTGTCGCCGTGACGGCCGACGACGTGGCGTTCACGGTCAGGACGCTCCGCAGCGCCGACTATCGTGGTCCGGGCGCGGCCTCCTGGAAGGGGGTGTCGGTCACCGTTGTCGACCGCCTCACGGTTCGGTTCGATCTCGCGACGCCGCTGGGCGGCTTCCTCCAGGCGGCCACGCAGCCACTGGTCCCGGCCCACATCCTCGACGGGATCTCCGTGCAGGTGCTCAGCTCGGCCGCCTCGCCGTTCGGCCGTCAGCCTACCGGCGCCGGTCCGTACCGGCTCGCGACCCTGGTACCGGGCCGGGTCCGGCTGGTTCCGGTCACACGGAGTCGGTCGGCCTCCACGGCCGGACCGGGCGCGGGGGGCTCGCCCACGCCCCCGATCGATGGGCTTCGGACGGACGCTCCACCCCTGGTGCCGCCACGGCCGGCCTCGGTGCTGTCCGCGATTGAGTTCCGGGTGTATGACAACGCGGCCGCCGTGGTGCAGGCCTTTCGCAACGGCGAGCTCGACGCGGCATCCGGCTTGACCCCGGTGCAGGATTCGGAGCTGCTGAACGTGCCGGGCACGCGCCTCATCCGCTACCCGGGCACCACGCTCCTCGCCATCGTGCTGAACCTCCGCCGGACCCACCCGGAGTTCCGTGATCCAGCGGTTCGCAAGGCGCTCCTGGCCGCCCTCGACCGGGACGGGATCGTCAATACCGCGTTGTGGGGGTTTGCGCTGCGCGCCGACGGGCTGATCCCGCCGTCGTCATGGGCGTTCGACCCGACGGTCAATCAGCCGATCGCCGGGGATCCGACGGGCGCCGCCGCGGCACTGCAGAAGGCCGGCTGGGCTCGCACCGACACGAGCTGGAAGGTGCCCGGGGTGGCGGATCCGTTCGCCATCGACCTCCTCAGCGCCGATGCACCGTCCAACCCGACGTCGTTTGCCGTCGCCGACGCCGTCGTGGCGGACTGGCGTCGACTTGGCCTCGCCGTCACCCACACGGGCCTGTCGCCCGCAGAGCTCAGCACGACGCGCCTGCAGGTCGGGGACTTTGGCGCGGCGCTGCTGTCGGTGAACATCGGGCTGGATCCCGATCTCTACCCGCTGCTCGCGTCGACCCAGACGGTCACCACGGGCTCGAACTTCTCGGGGTTCCAGGACGCGGGGCTCGACAAGCTGCTTTCGGCCGCTCGCGCCCCTGGAAGCACCGAGGCCCGGAAGGCTGCCTACAGCGCGCTCCAGCGACAGCTCACGACGGGCTCGTACCTGTTGCCGCTCGCCTTCCGCGACGTGGTCGTGGTGGTCAGCGACCGGGTCACGGGGCCGGTCGTGCGAGCCGTGGCGGACCCGGCTGACCGGTTTTGGGATGTGCTAACATGGCGCCTCGCCGTCGGCCGGACGTGAGAGCGACCGGCCCAAACGGGTCTTCGCCGAGGTGGCGGAATCGGTAGACGCGCTAGCTTCAGGAGCTAGTGTCCGCAAGGGCGTATGGGTTCAAATCCCTTCCTCGGTACCACTGCTCCCTCGTAACCCTCGGTCCGGCGAGACACCTGCCCAGGTGGCGGAATTGGTATACGCGTACGTTTGAGGGGCGTATGAGGCAACTCATCCGGGTTCAAGTCCCGGCCTGGGCACCACTCTCCGTCGCCGCCTGACCCAGTCGCACCAGTTCCCTGTTTGCGCGCGCCTCGCGCCGCGCCGGCCGGCCTCCTCCGGGGCGGTTAGCTCAGTCGGTCAGAGCGCCTCGTTTACACCGAGGAAGTCACTGGTTCGAGTCCAGTACCGCCCACCATCGCGGCTCGCGCTGGGTGGTCGCGCCACCGCCGCCGTCGAGGCGCTGCGGGGCGGACCGTGGGCCGGCTGCTAAGATCAGGGTGCCAACGTCCATTCCCTGCATCCTGGAGTGACGGACATGGATCCGACGCTGTTCATCGTCCTGGCGCTCGTCGTCGTCGTGGTGCTCTTCCTCGTGAGCGTCTACAACGGCCTCGTCGGCCGCCGCAATCGCGTCGACGAGGCCCTCGCGCAGATCGAGGTCCAGCTCAAGCGCCGACACGACCTCATCCCCAACCTCGTGAATGCCGTCAAGGGCTACATGGGGTTCGAGCAGAAGGTCCTGACCGACGTGACGCAGGCGCGCGCCGCCGCGGTCGCGGCAGGCGCCCAGGGGGTCGCATCCCAGGCCCAGGCCGAGAACGCCCTCACGTCATCCCTTCGCTCGTTGTTCGCCGTCGTGGAGAACTACCCGGACCTGAAGGCCAACCAGAACGTCCTGTCGCTGCAGGAGGAGCTGACCACGACCGAGAACCAGCTCTCGTTCTCGCGGCAGCACTACAACGCGACGGTCCTGGACTACAACAACAACCTTCAGGTGGTCCCCAACGTCTTCGTGGCGGGCATGTTCGGCTTCACCAAGCGCGACTTCTTCGAGGCCGAGCCCGAGGCCGCCAACGTGCCGGTGGTCGATCTCTCGCTGAAGTGATCGCCCCCCGGCCGCAAGGTCGGGGCTGAGCCGTGGCCGCGACCTCGTTCTACGCGCAGAAGGCCGCCAACCAGCGGAACTCGCTGGTGCTCGCGGCCGCCGTCACGGTGGTCCTCGCCGCCCTCGGCTTCTCGATCGGCTACGCGCTGACGGGCTATCCCGAGGGCGGGATCGCGGCCACCGCGATCGCGGTGGGCCTGGGCGTGGTGATGTCGCTGGCCACGTACTTTGCCGGCGACTCGCTGGTCCTCGGCGTCTCCGGCGCCCGCCAGGTCGATGACAAGACGGCACCCCAGCTGCTCAACGTGGTCCGGGAGCTGAGCCTGGCCGCGGGCATCCCCGTGCCGCGTGTCTTCATCATCGACGACTCGGCGCCCAATGCCTTCGCGACCGGCCGGGACCCGCAACACGCGTCCGTCGCCATCACCACGGGCCTGTTGGAGAAACTGGACCGCGAGGAGCTCCAGGGCGTCATCGGGCACGAGCTGTCGCATGTCCGCAACCTCGACATCCGGTTCTCGCTGATCGTCGGCGTCATGGTGGGGTCGATCGCCCTCCTGGCCGACTTCTTCCTGCGCTCGCTGTGGTGGGGTGGCGGAGGCCGCGGACGCGATCGCGACCGCGACGGCGGTGGCGGGCTCCAGGCGCTGTTCATGCTCCTGGCCATCGTCCTCGCCGTGATTGCGCCCATCCTTGCCCGCCTGATCCAGCTGGCGGTCAGCCGCCAACGGGAGTACCTCGCCGACACATCCTCCGTCGAGCTGACCCGGAACCCCCACGGCCTGGAACGTGCCCTGGCCAAGATCTCGGCGGACCGCGAGGTCCTGGAGGTGGCCAACCGGGCGACGGCTCACCTCTACTTCACCAACCCGGTGAAGCGCTGGGAATCGCGCTCCAAGGACTTCATGTCAACCCATCCGCCCATCGTGGAGCGGATCAACCGGCTGCGGGAGCTGACTGGCGAGCAGCCTCTGGCGGCCGACGATGCCCAGGCCATGGCGGGCCTGCAGTGATGCGCAGGCGCACCCGCGGCGCTCCCATGCCGGGGCGCCTTGAGGTGATCGCTGGCGCGTGCTATCCTCCGGAACGCCGACGGGCAACCGAGGCCAGAGGCCATCGGGCCGAGATAGCTCAGTTGGTAGAGCACGCGACTGAAAATCGCGGTGTCGCCAGTTCGAATCTGGCTCTCGGCACCACCCATTCGGGTGGGTCGTAGATCGAGCGGAAGTGGCTCAGTTGGTAGAGCATCACCTTGCCAAGGTGAGGGTCGCGGGTTCGAGTCCCGTCTTCCGCTCCAATTTCCTCCCGGACCAGACCGGGACCCGATCGGGGGTCTCGCCGCTGCCCCTTGGTCTAGTGGTAGGACAGCGGACTTTGGATCCGTTGGGCGAGGTTCGAATCCTCGAGGGGCAGCCACCAGGCGCCTGATCACCGCATCGCGCAGGGTGATGCTGGAACGGTCTCGCGGCCAACGGGTCTTCTCGGCGACGTGGTGAAGTGGTTCAACACGGAGGTCTGCAAAACCTCTACTCAGCGGTTCGAATCCGCTCGTCGCCTCCACCTTTCCTGAACGAGTGGCCCCGCCTGGCATGATTGGGCGCCAGGACAACCACAAGACGCTCGAACGCGGGCGAGGCCATCACCCGATCGCCTCCGCCATCTGGCCCACTGGGGCCCGAAATGGCTCCGACAGGCGATGCCAGAACGGGTCGGCGGTCACCCGGATCGCGGCATGACGCAGCTGGCTGAGACCCTCGGGAGCGGTACCTCGCCGCGAATGCGTGCCGCGTACCTCGCCGCGAATGCGTCAGCCACCAGCGGCACCATCGACTTCCCGCTCGGCGATGACCGCGCCAACGGGGTCACTGCGGCCTTGAACGGGACCGGCAGCCTGTCGGGCGTCTTCGGCGCAGCCCCTGGCAAGACCGCCGAGCTGATCTTCGACGTGACGGGCTACTTCGTGCCCTGCCTGGCGACCCGGTAGCCGGAATTGCGGCCCGGGTTCCGCATCCGTCACCATGGCCCGGCGGTGGGCTACCCTGTCCCCGGGCCGGAGTGGCGGAACAGGCAGACGCGGCGGACTTAAACTCCGCTGCCCGCGAGGGCGTGCGAGTTCGAACCTCGCCTCTGGCACCAGGCACCGGACGCCGGTGCTGTGGTCGCCCGGCACCTGCCGGGCAGGCGCTGTGGCGGTCCGGTCGTCGTCCCGCCCCTGCCGGGGAGGCGTCGTGCCGGCCCGAAGGCACGGGGGACTACACTCCGCTCGCATGCCCGGGCAGCGCGTCCCCGATGACCGGCCGGCGGAGGTCTCCGAGCTCCGCCTGGAACGCGTGGGCGGCGCGCGTGGTTCCGGTCTCCGGGCGGCAGTCGTCGCGTGCGTGATCGTGGGATTCATCGGACTCGCGCTGGCCAAGCCGTGGGCCGGCCCCGCGCCCTCCGCGAGCGGGTTCTCCGAGCGGCCATCCAGCGTCCCGTCGTCCGAAGCTCCCGCCGCGGAGATCGCTCCGCCATCGGGGGACGTAGCCCCGTGGATCGCGACGCCGTACGTTGTCGGGCCGACGCCCGTGGTGGCGGCCACTGCGGTCCGGGCGGCGGTCGGGTCGCGGGATGACTGGGGCATCAGGGCGATCGTCGAGGAGGGTGCATCCCAGGGGATCGTCGGCAGCCCCCGGCTCGTCGAGCGGTGGCAGAGCGGCGGGTTGGACCAGTACGTCGCCGTCTCCACTGGCTCGGCGGCGATCCGCGCGCTGGGTGTGAGCGCGCCGGCGGGCGTGCTCATCCTGGATGTTCGCGTCCGCGCCCTCGTCGATGGCCGCGAGCACTGGCTGGACGTCGAGCCGGTCGACGGCGGCAACCCGGGCTCGGAGATCCTTCTCTGGCCGCCGCGGGTCGCCGCAGGCTGGTCCGCGGCGTGGCCTGGGGGCACCTACCGGTTCGAGATTCTCACGGCGGCCGGGATCGGGCTGCTCGGCGTCCAGCTCACCGGCCCAGGTGGCACGCTGAGCGTGCCACCGAGTTCTGGGCGGGTCTGGGCGGGCTCGACGGCTGCGGGCGCCCCACGGGGCGAGGGCGCCGCGCATGCCGGCCTGTGGGTCGGGGTCGTCGCCGCGACTGAGGTTGAATCGTCGGGCGCAGCCTCGGCTCCGCCGACCCGCTCGGCGTCGGTCCTCCCGCTGGGCGGACGCTCGACGGCCGGCCTGGGCTATGGCGCGGCGTGGCTCGACACGGTGGCGGGCCAGGGATCGACCGTTGCCGCCTATGGCGTGACGGCCTATCTCCCCGGCGCGGTCTCGCTGGGCGTCGTGGGCCCGGACGGCATGTCGATCGAGGATGCCCGCCTGGTCCGTCTGCAGCCTGGCCTGTCGACCGCCTCGGACGGCGGTGCGGCCCGCGCCGTCCCGGTTGTCACCACGCTCAACCGACAGCCGCTGCGCCAGTCGGTGCGCTTCGATGAGCCCGACGGGGCGACCTGGGAGCCGGGCACCTACGCGATCGTGGTCGAGGGCGCGGTGGGCGCCGGCCACGACGGGGTCGCCTACATGCTCACGCTCCTGCCCGGATCCGCGCGGCACACGTCGGCGCCGTTGGCCGCGACACGCGCCTGGGCACGGTTCGCGGGGCGCTGGGGGCTCGCCGCGGGTCTGCTGGAGCCGCTGGATGCCCCTGGGCGTCTCGCGATCCGGTACGCCGCAACAGGCCCGGAGACGATCCTGGGCGGCGGAGCGGACTACACGCACCGCTGCCTGGAGGTGAACCTCGTCGACAGCGCGCAGCCGATCCTGGGCGTCGGACACCCGGCGGGTATCCATCCGGGTGCGGTGGAGGTCCAGCGGGTCTATCTGGACGGCAGCGTGACCCTGGCGAGACCCGCAACGGCGCTGACCGTCCTGCCGGGCCTGACGCTTGTGGCCGCTGGAGAGGGGAGCACCTGGGCGCCGGGGTGGTACCGGCTGATCGTGCACACGGACACGGCGAGCATCAGCCTGCCTGTGTGCGTGGGTAGCCAGGGTCCGGGCTATCTCGAGGTGCCCGCGGATGCCGGTCTGCGCCCCGGGCCGCGAACCGTCGTCGGCCAGGGCGACAAGCCCGGCGTCTAGGCGCGGCCGAAGAGCCCGCCAAAGCGCGTCTTGGGCTGCTGTTCGACCGATGCCGGCGCCGCGCCCCAGTCTCCCAGCACGGTGTCAGCCAGCTTGGTCAGGTGGATGGCCGCGCCGGATCGTGGCGCCCCGATGACGACCGGGATGCCCTCGTTGGCCGCGTTGAGGTAGGCAAGGGGATCGTATGGGAGCTCGATGGCCACCCGTGTCCCCAGCGCCTGCTCGATGTCGCGCATGCGCAGCGCCTGGCGGGCGAACGCGTTGTTGAGCACGAAGACGCACTTCCCGACGATGTCACCCGTGGCGTTGAGGTAGTCAAGGAGCGAGTGAACGGCCTTGAGCGCCGGGATCTCGGGGTGAAAGGGCAGGATGATGGTGTCGGCCCAGTCGAGGATCTGGAGCGTGCGCTCGTCGAGGTTGGAGCCAGCGTCCACGATCACGGTGCCGTAGGCGCGGCTGGCGGTCTGGAGCAACTGCTCCAGCTGGTCGCCGCCGAGGAGCTCCGTCTGCTCCGGGCGGGCCGTGCCGGCAAGGACGTGCAGGCCGGTGTCGTGTCGGGCGGTGTAGCCGCGCAGGAGCTCCGGGTCGAGCAGGCCCTGCTCATCGTGGACGAGATCCACGATCGTCTGGCGGGGCGCCAGGTCCAGGTGCACGGCGATCCCGCCGAACTGGAGGTCGAGGTCGATCAGCACCACGCCGTGCGGCTGGCGTGAGCCGGCCACCACCGCGACGTTGGTGGCGATGGTCGTGGTCCCCACGCCACCCTTGGGCGAGAACACCGCGATCGACCGCCGCTCCTGCCTGGGCATCGTCCGCAGGATCGACGGGGCCGGCGCCAGCGACTGGGTTCGGCCGAAGCGGGCAAGCAGGGCCTCGACCCGGGCCTCCAGCTCGCGCCCGTCGAACGGGCGGCCGATGACGTCATCCGACCCGACCTCGAGAAACCTGATCCGCTCCTCGACATCGTCCGACTGAGCGACCACGAGCAGCGGAACCGAGGTCATGGCCGGGTCGCCGCGGAGGCGGCGGCACAGATCGAGGGTGGTGGCTCCGTTGCCGGTCGTGTCCAGGAGCAGCAGGTCGCTCTGGGCCGCGCGGGCGAGTGACTCGTCGGGGGTCAGCGCCATGCTCACGGTGTACGACGGCGAGCGCAGGACTTCGCTGACGGCCGCATGGAGGGCCGGATCGGACGAGATCAGGAGAATGCTGGCGGGCACAGGCGCTCCCGTAACTGTGGCCCGGCGGGTGCCGGGGCCGGACGTGATGGGCGCACCCTCCCTGGGCGGCCGGCCGAAGAGACTGATGATGGCGGGGCGAGGATACAACGAGCATACATGGTGGTCCGGGTCGACCGTCCAGTACGATGGTCGTGAACAGCCCACGGTTCGTGGGTGCCGGCCTTCCATGGGCAGCCGGCGGGTCATGCTAAACTGCGCCCTGTTTCCTTTCGGCTCCGCGCCACTGAGGCTAGCGGGGCGTTCCCCACAGGAAGGAGTCTGTCGGCCCATGCGCCGCTATGAACTCATGCTCATTATCCGGCCGGACGTGCCGGACGATCGCAGCCAGGCGCTGATCGATCGGACCACCCGCCAGATCGTGGCCGACGGCGGCCAGATCGTGAAGGTTGCCCCCTGGGGGCGCCGTCGGCTCGCGTATCCCATCGACCGCTTCCGCGAGGGCTCGTACCACATCGTGCTGTTCGAGGCCCCGGCCCCGGCCATCGCGGAGCTGGAGCGCGGACTGCTGATCACCGAAGAGGTCCTTCGCCACCTCGTGACCAAGGTCGAGCGGCCGGTCAAGACGGCCCGGACCGACGCCGACGACGATACGGACCTGCCGCCCGCGGACGATGACGATGACGTGCCCGACGGCGAGATCATCGACGAGTCCGAGAGCGAAGCGGCTCCGGCCGCGACCGACTAGGGGGCCCTCCCATGTCGTTCTGCAAGGTGTCGATCATCGGCAACCTCGGTGCGGATCCCGAGATGCGATACACACCCAGCGGCAAGGCCGTGACGCAGTTCAACGTCGCGGTGAGCCAGAGCACCAAGAACCAGCAGACCAACGAGTGGATCGAGGCCACGGACTGGTTCCGCGTCAGCATCTGGGGGGACCGCGGTGAGCGGGCCGCCGAGACGCTCCGCAAGGGACACCGTGTCTTCGTCGACGGCCGTTTCAAGACCCGCGAGTTCGAGGGCCGCGACGGCAAGACCCGGACCTCGCTGGAGATCACGGCCGACAACGTGGTGAGCCTCGAGAAGCGTGCCCGCGACGGCGAGGGCGAGGGGGGCTTCACCCCCAGTGCCCGACCGGCCGGTAGCGGCGGTGGCGGCTTCGGCGGCCCCCGCGGCGGCGGTGACGACGAGCTGGACGACCTTCCCTTCTGACCATCTGCCGCGGGCTTGCCCGCCATCGCCGACCGGGACAGCCCGGCGGCGCACCAGGAGACCTGACCGATGCCTGTCGCTCGACCCAAGAAGCGTGATGACATGTACCGCGACCGCCGCCGCCGGAAGGTGTGCGCGTTCTGCGCGGACAAGTCCACCCACATCGACTACAAGGAAGTGAACCGGCTCCGCCGCTACCTGTCGGAGCGGGCGAAGATCGAGCCGCGACGCAAGACCGGCACGTGCGCCGGCCACCAGCGCGAGCTGTCGGTGGCGCTCAAGCGGGCCCGAATCGTCGCGCTCCTGCCGTACGCCCCCCAGCACCTGCGCCCATAGCCCGGTGACCCGCATCTCCCGGCGGCGGCCCTAGCGGTGGAGGTTCTCTTCCTCCTCGCGGGTGGCGCCGCTGCCGGGCTCTTCGGGTCGCTCCTCGGCCTGGGGGGCGGGATCCTCATCGTCCCCCTGCTCACGCTGGGCGCGGGCCTGCCCATCCGGGAGGCCGTCGGCGTATCGCTGGTGTGCGTCATCGTCACCAGCGGCGCTGCCGCGGGCGTCTACCTGGAGCGCCACACCGCCAATCTCCGCCTCGGGATGCTGCTGGAGCTCTTCACGGCCACCGGGGCGCTCGTCGGCGGGCTGGTCGCCTTCCTGCTGCCGGATCGCGTGCTGGCGGGCCTGTTCGCCCTGCTCCTCGGCTACGTCGCGTTCACCATGCTCAAGGCGGCCCGGAAGCCGGCCACGGTTGCCGCCACGACCCCTGTTGCGAGCCAGCAGTCCGCGCCCGAGGCAGATACGGCCACCGGTCGCGAGGCCGCGATCCGCCGCCTTTCGGGACCCGGCTACCGGGTTGGACGGATCCGGTTCGGCATCTTGGGCTCCGTCCTGGCCGGCGTGGTCTCGGCCCTGCTGGGGATCGGCGGTGGCATCGTGAAGGTGCCCGTGATGAACCTTGTGATGGGCGTTCCGCTGCGCGTCGCCACGGCCACCAGCAACCTGATGATCGGCGTGACGGCCACCGCCAGCGCCGTGATCTACCTGCTGCGCGGGGGCATCAACGCCTACGTCGCGGGGCCCACCGCGATCGGAGTCTTCGTGGGCGCCACCGTCGGCTCCCGGATCGCAGGTCGCGTCAACGTTCGCGTCCTGCGATTCCTGTTCGTCGCGGTGCAGGTCTACGTCGCGTTCCAGATGGTCCTGCGCGCGCTCGGGCTGACCTCGTGACCGGCGTGCCCACGGGCGGCGGCGCGGGTCGCGACCTGGACGTGATGATCGCGCGACTGCTGACGTTCGGGACCTACGTCTCCATCGCCCTCCTCGTCGCCGGCTACCTGGCGATGCTGGCCGGGGGCATCTCGCCCTACGCGCCGGCGCCCGGCCTTGACCCGGGTGCCATCGTGGCGGACATCCTCGCGGGCCGTGCGCCGGGATTCCTCTGGTTGGGCCTCCTCGCCGTCATCGCCACCCCGACCGCGCGGATCGTTGCCGCCATGGTCGGGTTCGCCCGGATGCGCGAGTGGGAGATGGCGAGCGTCTCGGTCGGGATCCTCGTGGTCATTACGCTCAGCGTCATCCTCGCCCGCCTCGTCGAGGCGTAGGCCCCTCCGGAGTCGCCCAGCCCAATGGACGCCGTCATCCTCGTCTTGAGCTTCGTGCTGATCCTCGCGGGCGCGGAGCTGTTCACCAACGGTATCGAATGGTTCGGGCGGAAGCTGGAGTTGGCCGAAGGCGCGGTCGGATCGGTGCTGGCCGCGGTGGGCACGGCCCTGCCAGAGACCACGATCCCGGTCATCGCGATCATCTTTGGGTCGGGGGCGCACGCGGACGAAGTCGGCGTTGGTGCGGTGCTGGGTGCCCCGCTCATGCTCTCCACCCTCGCGATGTTTGTGACCGGCGTCGTCGTGCTCATTGCGGCTCGCGCCCGCCGAACGAGCGATGAGATGACGGTCGACGTCCCGGTGCTGCTGCACGACATGCGCACGTTCGCGGTTGCCTATGTGCTGGCCATCGGCATGGCGTTCCTGCCCGCGGACCTCGTCTGGCCGCGACAGGCGATGGGCATCGTGCTGCTCGTGATCTACGCGCTCTACGTCAAGGGCCACTTCGAGGCCGACCCCAGCACGGATCTTGAGGACATCGCCCCGCTTCGCTTCCATCGCCTCGACCGCCAGGCGCATCGAGCGGATCCGGCCATCCCGCGCCTTCGGGTCGCCAATCTGCAGGTCATCGCGGCCCTGTCGTTCATCGTCGTCGGCGCCTGGGCGTTTGTCGGGGTGGTGGAGCGTCTCGGCGACGGCCTGGGCATCAACGAGGTCATCCTGGCGCTCGTGATCGCGCCCATCGCCACGGAGCTGCCAGAGGCGCTCAACGCCATCATCTGGGTCCGCCAGGGCAAGCACACGCTGGCCATGGCGAACATCACGGGCGCGCTGGTCTTCCAGGCCACGATTCCCACGGCGATCGCGCTGATGCTGGCCTCGTCGACGTGGGTCGCGTCCGGGTCGGCGCAGACCGCGTTCCTGTCGGCGGCGGTCGCGCTCCTCTCATCGGCCGTGATCTTCATCCCGCTCATGCGCTCCGCCACGCTGCGTGGCCGGGCCCTCCTGGCGGGCGGCGTCTTCTATGCGGCCTACCTCGCGGTCGCCATCAGCACGTTGGCCGGCTAGGCCTTCCGGGCCGCTTGGGGGTGCCCGCGTGACCCCGCTCCACAGTCGGAACGCCGCGGTGCCGCTGCTATACTCGGCCCCCCACACGAGGACCGGGCGGCCCGGCCGCCCGCGCATGGAGTCCCTCCCAGATGCTGACTGAAAAGCCAACCACGACGGCCCCCGCCAAGCGCGATGCCGACGATCTGATCTGCTACTTCGAGGGGCACTACGTCCCGATGCGTGACGCCAAGGTCAGCATCATGACGCACGCCTTCATGTACGGGACCGCGGTCTTCGAGGGCATCCGCGCCTACTGGAACGTGGAGCAGGGCGTGCTCTACGGCCTGAAGATCCGTGAGCACATGGCCCGGATCCGGAAGAATGCGACCATGCTGCTCATGGACGATCTGCCGTCGGTGGACGAGCTGGTCGAGATGGTCGTCCAGACCATCCGCCGGAACGACTTCCACGAGGACGCCTACGTCCGTCCGTCGTTCTACAAGTCGACCCGGGCCATCGGCGTGAAGCTCCATCATCTCGAGCACGAGCTGTACATCGTGGCGATCCCGTTCGGGAACTACGTCGACACCGACAAGGGCTGCCGCCTGATGACATCATCCTGGCGGCGCAACTCCGACGTGGCGCTCCCGGCTCGCGGCAAGATCGTGGGCGGCTACGTGAACATGGCCTTCCAGAAGTCGGAGGCGGAGCTCAACGGCTACGACGAGGCGCTCGTCCTGACCCCGGATGGCCACGCCTCGGAGGCATCCGCCGCCAACCTCTTCATGGTCCGAGATGGCGTCCTGATCACGCCGCCCGTGACCGACGACATCCTCGAGGGCGTCACCCGCGGCGCCATGCTGGAGCTTGCCCGCGACCTCGGCATCCCGCACGAGATCCGGTCCATCGACCGCTCGGAGCTGTACCTCGCCGACGAGGTCTTCCTGTGCGGCACCGGGGTGCAGATCTCGCCGGTCTACGAGCTGGACCACCGCCAGATCGGCGACGGCGCCGTCGGCCCGCTGACCCGGCAGATCCGCGGTCGCTACTTCGACGCCGTCCGCGGCCGGCTGCCGCAGTACGCCCACTGGCTCACCCGCATCACCGAGGGTGCCTGACCTTCGTCCGCTGGCGCTCGGCGCGGCGGAGGCCGACTCCTCGGCCGCTCTCCCGGCCAGCACGGCCGCTGATGCCCAGGCGCAGCTCCGCCATCGCCTGCTCCAGCGGTTGCTGGAGGTCATCCCGGGGATCATCACCTACGGGTTGATCCTGTCGCCCATCGCCCTGTCGATCCTCTGGCCGCAGGTCGTCGCGTGGGCCGTGTTGACCTTCGATGTCTACTGGCTGTACAAGGCCGTGATGCTCACCAGCAGCGTCTTCGTGGCCTCCCTGAAGGTCCGTGCGACGCTCGCCGTGGACTGGCGCGTCCGGACCATGGCGCTCGCCGACCTCCCGGCGCGGCGGGCCGACCTGGCCAGGAGGATCCCCCTGGTCGAGGAGCGGGTGGCTCGACTGGCGGCGGATGGCAATCGCCTCGCCGCCGCGGGTGGCCGGCGCGAGCTGGCACGCCTCCAGATGGAGCGCACGTCCGTTGAGCGCCTGCAGGCACGCCGCTCGGGCGCCATCCCGGATCCTGATCGCGTCTGGCACGTGGCGCTCATCCCGACCTACACGGAGCCGTACGAGAAGCTCGAGGCGACGGTCCGCGCCCTGGCCGAGGCGGACTGGCCCCGGGAGCGGAAGATGGTCGCCATCATCACGCGCGAGACGGACCTGGCCGGGCGGGAGAACGTGGCCCGTCTCCGGAGGCAGTTCGGCGGCCAGTTCCTGCACTTCCTGCATATCCTCGATCCGCTGGTCCCCGGGATCGTCGTCGGCAAGTCCAGCGCCATGGCGTACGGCGGGCGCTGGCTCTACCGCCGGCTCGTCGAGCTGGGCTTCGATCCGGCCGAGGTGGTGGTCACCGATCTCGATTCGGACTACCGCGTCCATCCGTCCTACTTCGGCTACCTGACCTGGACGTTTGTCACGGATCCTGATCGCTACCGGCGGCTCTTCCAGCCGGTCCCGATGTTCCACAACAACCTGTGGGACACGCCGATGGCGGTACGCCTCGTCGCGATCGGCGCGACCCACGTCCAGATGTGGCGCTCGCTGACCCCGGAGAAGCTGATCAGCTTCTCGTCGTACTCCGTGAGCCTGCAGACCCTCCACGAGGTGGACTACTGGGCGACCGACGCGATCCCGGAGGACAGCCGGTTCTACTGGAAGGCGTTCTTCCGGTACAGCGGCGAGTTCCAGGCGATGCCGTTGTTCATCCCGATCTACGGCGATGCGGTGCGCGCCCGGTCGTATCCGCGGACGCTGGTGGAGCAGTACCTCCAGATCCGCCGCTGGGCGTGGGGCGTCACGGACATCCCGTACTACATCCACAACGCCTTCGCGCACTCCGAGATCCCGCGGTTGACGCGAATCCGCCGGCTGGTGGACCTCTGGCTGGATCACATCAACTGGGCCATCGCCCCGTTCGTGATCATCTTCGGGTCGAACCTGCCGCTGCTCCTCAACCCGGCCTTCGCGGAGACCACGCTGGGCCAGAACCTGCCCGTCTACGCGTCGTGGCTGCTGACCGGGGCATTCTGCTGCCTGGCGATCCTGATGCACGTCGAGGAGCGGCTGGCGCCGCCGAGGCCGGCCAGCTGGGGGGTTGCCCGGAACGTTGTCTCGCGGCTCCAGTGGCTCCTGCTCCCGGTGGTGGGGCTGATCTTCTCCAACCTGCCCGCGCTCGACGCGCAGACGCGCCTGATGACCGGTCGCTACCTGGAGTACAAGGTCACGCCCAAGGCCTAGCCGGAGCGCGGGTGCCGGGGGGGGGTGCCGGTGCGCGGGTGGTCCATGCGCGGCGGCCTGGCCTGTTCGCCAGCCGTGATCAGGGGGCGGGTGGCGGCGTGAGGGCCGGGGTTTCCGATCCGGTCGTGATCACGATGTCAACCTGGCCGGTCGAGTCGGCGGCAGTCACGGAGACAACCCCGAACAGGGCCTCCAGCGCCTGGACGGTCTGGGGCAAGCGAACCTCGGCGCCGTTGTAGACGGAGACGACCGTCTTGGTCGCGCTGGTCGTGGCCGCCTTCTGGCCGGGCGCGGACGCGTTCATCCCCAGGTACTGGAGGTAGTCGGCGATGTTGCTGGCGGATGGCGCACGCGATGCGCCGGGCAGCACCCAGATTCGCGCACCCTCCGCGGCGAGGCCCTCCCGGGCCGCCTGCTGCCCCGGATCCTCGGTGAAGGCATTCTTCACGGCCGTCCGGATCTGCGCGACCTTGGGCTCCACGATGTAGCCGCGCGGGCTGTCGCCGACCTCGGTCCCGTAGAGGGGTGGGGCGAAGACGTACGACCGGATGGCGCGAGTGTCGATGGAGTCGGCGAGACCCAGCAGCTGCGGGACGAGGTCACGCGGGATGTCCGTCCGGATGGCGCCGCCCAGGGCGACGGCCAACTCATCAATCCGGGGCAGGAGTGATCCGACGTCCACCTGGTCGCGCAGGGAGACCAGGATCCGCTGCTGGCGCTGGGCGCGATCGAAGTCGCTGGAGCCATGGCGCGAACGGGCGTAGACCAGGGCTTCCGTGCCGGTCATGTGGCGCATGCCGGCAGGGATGTAGACCCGCATCAGGTCTGCGCCGCCCGTCGGGTAGCTGTCGTCTACGACGGGGACCTGGACGTTCACGTTCACGCCGCCGAGCGCGTCGACGATGTGGACGAAGCCGTCGAAGTTCACCTCGGCGAAGTACTGGATCGTGAGGCCATACAGCTCGCCCAGGATCGCCTTGACGCCGTTGTAGCCGCGCGTCGCGGCGGTGCCCGGGAAGAGGTCCGATCGCCCGGCGACCGCCGCGTAGAAGCTGTTGATCTTGCCCCGGTAGAGGGACCCGAACACGTTGCGGGCCGGTCCGGCGGGGACTGGGACGTCGACCATGTCCCGCGGGAGGCTGAACAGGACGACCCGCCTGGACGTGGGATCGATCGACGCGACGATGAGCGTGTCCGTGTTGTTGGTGCCCTCGTTGGGGCGCGCATCGGACCCGATCAGCAGGATGTTGAGCCGGTCCTTGCCGTTCCACGGCGGGATGGTGGCGTTGGGGATCGCCGAGCCCTCCGCCGGCAGCCGGGTCGCCGCCGGGTCGACGCTGGCGGCGGTGACGGGGGCCGGCGTCGGCTCCGGGCAGAGCGCCGTCCCGCCCGCGCTGAACACGCAGCTCACGAGGCTCGAGGCCAGCATGTCGTAGCGCGCGACCGCGACATGGGCGCCGCTCATGACCACCAGCACGGCCAGCAAGCCCGCGACCGAGAGAGCCGAGGGCCGGAGCGACACCCGGGCCGGACCACCGGCCGGGGTTGCGGCCGTGGCAGCACGGTCGTGGGCATTCAGGAACTGCGCCACTCGCCAGGAGTCCACGATCGCGGCCGCGCGATAGGCCAGCGCGACGAGGTTGAGGACGAAGACCAGGGTCAGGAACCAGGCCTGCACGGCGAGGCCGGCGAGGGCCAGCCTGTCCACCCGGGTCACGATCCCGGCCGTGAGGGCGACCAGGAGGAGGGGAGCCGCGCCGAAGGCGAGCGCGCGCACACCGGCACCCGCATAGGCGTGCCCAAGGCCAGGGAACAAGAGCGAAAGGACGGCCGCGGCGAACGACGAACGGCTCCGCGGACGCGTCTCCTGCACGGACGGCATCGCGGGTAGGATACTCGGAACCCGCCGACCGACATGCCGGCGCCCCGGCCCCGGACGGCCGCACCACGATTCCAGGACCCGGCTCGCCGGCGCACCGAGAGGCCAGATGTTCCGTTCCGTCAGCCCGCACCCGGACTTCGTCGCGCAGGAATACGAGCTGCTGGAACGCTGGCGCGAGCGGCGGACCTTCGCCCGGCTCCGCGCCCAGAACGCCTCGGGTCCGCGCTGGAGCTTCCTGGACGGCCCTATCACGGCCAACAACCCGATGGGCGTCCACCACGGCTGGGGCCGGACGTACAAGGACCTCTTCTGTCGCTACCACGCGATGCTCGGCGAGCACCAGCGCTGGCAGAACGGCTTTGACTGCCAGGGGCTCTGGGTCGAGGTCAACGTCGAGAAGGACCTGGGCCTCCAGAACAAGCGCGACATCGAGGCGTTCGGGATCGCGGCCTTCGTGAACCTGTGCAAGCAGCGTGTCCTGACCTACGCCGCCCGCCAGACGGAGCAGTCGATCCGGCTGGGCTACTGGATGGACTGGAACGACCCGGATGAGCTGCGTCGCCTGCGCGACATGCTGGCCGAGGACGCCACCCAGGTGACCACGATCCAGGGCGTCGACGGCCCCGTCACGGACACGGTGGAGATGCTCATCGGCCGCCTCGGAATGGGCGATATCGGGGGCTCGTACTTCACCTTCAGCAACGAGAACAACGACCTGATCTGGGGCTTCCTGGCCGAGTGCCATCGCCGTGGCTGGCTGTACAAGGGGCACGATTCCATGCCGTGGTGCGCCCGCTGCGGCACCGGCATGAGCCAGCACGAGATGACCGAGGGCTACCGGGACCGCGAGGACCCGGGCCTGACCATCCGCCTCCCACTGGTTGATCGGCCGGGCGAGTCGCTCCTCGTCTGGACCACCACGCCCTGGACGCTCACCTCCAACGTCGCGGCAGCCGTGGAGCCGCGCCTGCGCTACGTCAAGGTCCGCCAGGGGAACGAGATGCTGTGGCTGGGCCGCGGCACGCTGAAGTCCGCGCTCGTTGGCCCGTTCGAGATCCTCGAGGAGAAGACTGGCGCCGAGCTGGTCGGCTGGCGGTACGAAGGCCCGTACGACGCGCTCCCGTCGGTGCAGGCCGCGTTCTCGGCCGGCGGGCCGTCCGGCGTCCCGTACGAGCACGTCGTCATCGCCTGGGAGGAAGTCGGCGAGGAGGAAGGGACCGGAATCGTCCACATCGCGCCCGGTTGCGGTGCGGAGGACTTCCAGCTCGGCAAGAAGCTGGGTCTCCCGGTCATCGGCCCCATCGACGAGTCGGGCCTGTACCTCGCCGGGTTTGGCTCCCTCTCCGGGCAATCCGCGGCAGCGGTCGCGGACCAGGTGATCGCCCACCTCCGGGACACCGGGCGGTTCTACCGCCTCGAGACCATCACCCACCGCTACCCGCACTGCTGGCGGTGCGGCACGCCGCTCCTGTTCCGCGTCGTGGACGAGTGGTTCATCAACATGGGCGAGGTCTACGACCAGCCCCGAGAGACCCTGACGACGGAGCAGGTCGATCGCAGCCTGCGCTACCAGATCATGGAGGTCGTGGACCGGATCCGCTGGATCCCGGACTTTGGCTACGAGCGGGAGCTGGACTGGCTCCACAACATGCACGACTGGATGATCAGCAAGAAGCGCTATTGGGGCCTGGCGCTGCCGATCTACGAGTGCGCGTCGTGCGCGACCGTGACGGTGGTCTCCGGGCGCGACGACCTGCACGCGCGGGCGATCGACGGCTGGGCCCGGTTCGATGGCCACACGCCGCACCGCCCGTGGGTCGACGAGGTCGTCATCGGGTGCAGCGGCTGCGGCGGGCCCGTCCGACGGATCCCGGACGTCGGCAACGTCTGGCTGGACGCCGGGATCGTGCCCTATTCCACGCTCCATTTCCGGGAGGACCCGGACGAGTGGGCGCGCTGGTTCCCGGTTGACTTCGTCACTGAGAGCTTCCCGGGCCAGTTCCGGAACTGGTTCTACTCGATGCTGGCCATGTCCACGGTGCTTCGCCGCGAGGAGCCGTTCAAGACGATCTTCGGCTACGCGACGCTGTTTGCCGAGGACGGCCGCCCGATGCACAAGAGCTCTGGCAACGCCATCGAGTTCGACGAGGCCGCGGACCGGATGGGCGTCGATGTGATGCGCTGGCTGTACATGCGCGCACGCCCGGATGACAACATCCTGTTCGGCTGGCACGTGGCCGACGAGGCGCGCCGGCAGTTGCTGGTCCTCTGGAACGTGTACTCGTTCTTCGTGACGTACGCGGGTCTGACGGGCTGGAGCCCGGGTGGTGCCCCGCCCCCGGCGGAGCGCCCGGCGATGGATCGCTGGATCCTCTCGCGGACCGCCGGGCTGGCGTCGGCCGCCGGCGCCTGTCTCTCGGACTACGACGCCCTGGGGGCCACCAAGGCCATCGAGGCCTACATCGACGATCTCTCCACCTGGTACCTCCGCCTGTCCCGCAAGCGCTTCTCGCGCAACCAGGACCCGGTGGACCGCGCCTCGGCGTTCGCCACGCTCCACGCGGCGCTGCTGGGCGTCGCCCGGGTGATGGCCCCCATCCTGCCCTTCCTCTCGGATGCCATGTACCTGAACCTGACGGACACGGATGGCGATGCGGTGGATTCCGTCCACCTGACGCGCTGGCCCTCGGACGAGCTGGGCTCCCTGCGCGACGAGCGACTCGAGGGCGCCATGGGCACGGCCCGTCGCTCCGTGGAGCTGGTGCGCACGCTCCGCTCCGCCGGTGGCCTCAAGGGCCGGCAGCCGCTGGCCCGGATGTGGCTGGCGCTGCCCGGTGCCGAGCTGGCCGAGCGCGACGCCCTGCTGGCCCTGGTCCGCGGCGAGGTCAACGTCAAGGCCATCGAGCTGATCGGCGACGAATCGGGCCTTGTCGAACGACGGGTCAAGCCGCTCCTGCCGCGGATCGGGAAGCGGCTGGGCGCCGCGATCCCTGCGGTCATGGCGGCGGCCCGGTCCGGGGACCTGGTCATCAACGAGGATGGCTCGGTCACGCTGGGCGGCGTCACGTTGGCACCGGACGAGGTGGAGATCCAGGCGAGCCCGCGGGCCGGAACCCAGGTCGCTCACGACGATGGACTCGTGGTGGTCATCGACACCGAGCTGACCGACGCGCTTCGCGCGGAGGGTGACGCACGCGAGCTGCAGCGCGCCATCCAGGAGCTGCGGCGCGAGGCCGGCCTGGCGCTGGATGACCGGATCGAGCTCTGGCTGGCGGGCGTGCCCGAGGCCGTTCGCCCGCACCTGGTCGACGTGGCCGAGGAGGTCCTGGCGGACCCGCCATCCGAGGGTACCCCCGCCGAGGGCGGCTTCGCCGCGGGCTCGGTCGAGCTGATCGGTGGCGCCGTCGAGATCGCCCTCCGGGTGAAGCGCGCGTGACCGCCCGGCGGTCGCCGCATTGGCTCCTGTTCATCGTCCTGGCCGTCGTGGTCGTGCTGGCCGACCAGGCGACCAAGGCCTGGGTCGTCGGTGCCGTGGCGCCGGGCGAAGCCCTGCGACTGATCGGGGAGAACCTCCGGCTGATCATCACCTACAACACCGGGGGCCTCTTCGGCCTCTTCCAGCAGCAGTCGGCGGTCTTCGCCCTCTTCTCGATCGGCGTGATGGGACTGATCGTCGTGGTCCACGGACGATCCGGGCGGAGCCGCTACCTGACGCTGACCCTGGGCCTGCTGCTGGGCGGCGCGATCGGGAACTTCGTGGACCGGATCCAGCTGGGTCACGTCATCGACTGGGTGGACATCGGCCTGGGCGACTGGCGCTTCTACACCTTCAACGTCGCCGACATGGCGGTCACGGCCAGCGTCCTCCTCCTGCTCGGCCTGTCGCTGCGCTCGTCGCCGGCGGGTCGGGAGCAGGCACCCGGCCGGGATGCGGCCGAGGGTCAGGCGTGAGCCCCGCGGTGCCCACCGAGGACGAGATCCGGGTGGTGACGGTCCCCATCGGATCGATCACGGCCCGCGTCGACCGCGTGGTCGCGGACCTGACGGGGCTCTCACGGAGCTATCTCCAGAAGCTGATCACCCAGGGCCTGCTCACGGTCGATGGCGCTGCGGTGCGGGCCAACGAGCCGGTGACGGCCGGGACGGTGCTCCGGCTGGTGATCCCGCCGCCGGCCGCGGCCGAGCCGCAGCCGCAGCCGGAGATCCCGGTCGACGTGATCTACGAGGACGATGACCTGCTGATCGTCAACAAGCCATCCGGGCTGGTCGTCCACCCCGCCGCCGGGCATTGGGACGGCACGCTCGTGAACGCGTTGCTGGGGCGTGCGGATGCTGAGGAGTACGGCGGGATCGCCGGGGTACGCCGGCCGGGGATCGTCCACCGACTCGACCGGGACACGAGCGGCCTGCTGATGGTGGCTCGCCACGATGCCGCACAGGCCTCGCTGATGGCGCAGCTCAAGGCGCGCCGCGTCAAGAAGACCTACCTCGCCCTGGTGCAGGGCAGCGTGACGGCGGCGAATGGCCGAATCGAGGCGCCCATCGCCCGTGACCCGGCGCGCCGGACTCGGATGGCGGTCATTGCCACGGGCCGCCCGTCCGTCACGGGCTACCGCATCCGCGAGCGATTCGCCGGCTGGACGCTCCTGGAGCTCGACCTGATCACGGGCCGCACCCACCAGATCCGCGTCCATCTCGAGGCCATCGGCCACCCTGTCGCGGGTGATCCGCTGTACGGGACGGGGACATCGCGGCGCGGTCCCGACGGCCTGGAGCGCCTCTTTCTCCACGCCTGGCGCCTCGAGCTGGCCAGCCCCACCGACGCGCACCTGATCCGCGCCGAGGCGCCACTGCCAGACGTGCTCGAGGCCGTCCTGGCCGACCTGCGCGTCCGCGACACGACGGCCCGGGTGGGCCACGCATGACCGATCGCCGGGACGGCGCCCCGGGCGCGATGCTGGTGATCATCTCGGGGCCGTCCGGGGTGGGCAAGGACACGGTCATCGATGCGCTTCGCAGTCGCCAGCACCGTCCCGAGTACCACTACGTCGTGACCTGCACGACCCGGCCGCCGCGCGCCTACGAGGCCGACGGCGTCCACTACCAGTTCCTGGACCGAGCCGAGTTCGAGCGTCTTGATCAAGCCGGGGAGTTCCTGGAAGCCAACTTCGTCCACGCCAACTGGTACGGCACGCCCCGGGCGCAGGTTCGCGATGCGCTCGCCGCCGGCCGTGACGTGATCCTCAAGATCGACGTCCAGGGCGCCCAGGTGGTCAAGGAGGAGGTCCAGGACGCGCTCCTGATCTTCCTGGTCCCGCCGTCCCTGGAGGACCTGTTCGTCCGCCTGCGCAGTCGCGCGACGGAGACGGCCGACGAGCTTGACGTCCGCCAGCAGAACGCCGCGATCGAGCTGGCGCGCCAGGACGACTACGACTACGTCGTGGTCAACGAGACCGACGAGGTGGAGGCCGTGGCCGCGCGCATCGACCAGATCATCGACGAGGAGCGGCGCCGCCACCCGGGGCGGCGCGTCCGGGTCTAGCCTCCCGGCCCTGGTCTCGCGGCCGGACGCCGCGGATGCTGGAGCGCCTCGTTCGCCGCGATCGGGGCGCACCGGCCGGTGGCACCGGCTAGAGACCGATTCGCAGGTCCTCGGCGAGGTCGAGGAGCCCGGCCTCCAGGGTGAAGGACGGCGCATAGCCCAGCTCGGCCCCGGACCGCGCCAGGTCCAGCGGGTACTGGCGCGGGAATGGATCGGGACGCGGCTTGGCAGCCTCGCCCGTGAAGCCCGGGAAGGCACGTGCGGCCGCCGCGAGGACATCCGGCGGCTCGACCAGCACGCCCTGGCCGATGTTGTAGATGTGGTGGGGGAGCGTGTCCACGGTCGCCGCCTGTGCGACGCCGCGGGCGACGTCCTTGACGTGGACGATCTCGTACGAGGCCGGCATCCCGTTGCCCAGCCGGGCCGGGACGCCGTCCAGCGCCGCCCGGACGAGGCCCAGGATCTCCGGGCCGATGCCGCTGCCGCCGGCGAAGTGACCCAGGCCATAGATGCCGGCGAAGCGGAGCAGCGCCAGTTCGAACCCGTAGGCGCGCGAGTACGCCCACAGCAGCTGCTCGCAGGCGACCTTGCTGGCGCCGTAGATCCGCCCGCCGCTCCCGATGGGGAAGTCCTCGGTCAGGGGGGCGTGCTGTGGCTGCGACAGGTCGTTGGTGCCGATCGTGCTGGCGTGGACCAGCCGTGGGACTCCCGCCAGGCGAACGGCCTCGGCGACGTTGATCGATCCGACGACATTGACCTCGAATCCCCGATGGGGATTGACCTGGGCGGCCTCGCCGATCAGGGCCGCGGTGTGGACGACGGCGTCTGGCCTGGTCCGGTTCACCGCGTCCACGATGGTCGTGAGGTCGCGCAGGTCGCCGCCGAGGACCTCGATGTCCTGGCCGGTGATCCTCCGGATGTAGTCGCGGCGGGGCGCAGCATCGAAGAAGGTCGGCGAATGGCCGGCGTCCACGAGGGCGCGGGCGGTGTGGCAGCCGACCATGCCGGCGCCGGTGATCAGGACCCGAGCCATCCAAGCCTCCTCCGCAACGGGCCGCGCCAGGCGGCCGGCGGCGGCCGGCGCGTCATCCGCGACAATGGGCGCATGTTTGACGCCCAACCCACCGGATCCGGCACCGGGTTCCGGCTGGTCCGCGTCGCGATCGATGCGGCGGGGGCGGGTGGGGCTCGAGCGTATACATATCACGTCCCGGCGCGCCTCGAAGGCCTGGCGCACGGCGAGGCGGTCATCGTCGGCTTCGGGCGCCGCCAGGTCCTGGGGATCATCCTGGGCGACACGGACGAGGCCCCGGCCGTGGAGACCCGGCCCATCCTCGAGCGGGTCCGTGCCGACGGGCCCCTCCTCCCGGCGCTGACACTCTCCCTCGCAGCCTGGGTCGCGGCCACCTACCTCGCGCCGCCGGCCCTGACGCTCCGGTCGATGCTGCCGCCCGGGATGCTGGAGCGCTTCGAGCTCGTCGCGGAGCTGCGTCCCCCGCCGGAGGGCGCGCAGACCGCGTTCGATGGCGTGCAGGCTGGACTCGAGGGCCCGCCAGGTCCGCGCGCGGATCCACCGGCCGGTGACGCCGTCCCCGACGGTGCCGATGCCGAGCTGCTCGCCGCGCTCGCGTCCGGTCCGCGCAGAGTCCGGGACCTCGGGGCGGGGGAGGGCCGTGCCGGGCTCCTCCGCCGCTTGCGAGCCCTCGCCGCCGCCGGCGTCGTGGACCTCGACTGGACGCTGGATGCCGCCGGACCCGGCCCGAGACGCGAGCGCTGGGTGAGCCTTCGCGGGACGGTCGACGCGACGGCCGGTGGCACGGAAGGGGGACGCCGCCCGCGTCCGCTGGGGCCGCGCCAGCAGGCGGCCCTGACCGACCTTGCGGCGTCCGGGGCGGCCGGGATCGCCGCGCCTGTCCTGGCGGGCCGCCACGGCGACGCGACCCTGGCGGGACTCATGCGCCGCGGGCTGGTGGATGTGGAGCTGCGGGAGCGCCCACGCCGGCCACTGGCCGACCGCGCGGCCGGGCGGCGTGGTTCGCGTCCCGCCGCGGCGGCCCTGACCCAACCCCAGGCATTCGCAACGGCCCTGATCGCATCGTCGATCACGGGGCGCGACGCCACGCCGATCCTCCTCGATGGCGTGACCGGTGGCGGCAAGACGGCGGTCTACGCGGAGGCCATCGCCGAGTGCCTCGCCGCGGGCCGTCCGGCGCTCGTGCTGGTCCCAGAGATCACCCTCGCCCTGCCCCTGGTTGACCGGCTCCGCGCCGACCTGGACGCGACCGTCGCGATCGTCCACTCGGGCCTCTCGGATGGTGAGCGGACCGACGAGTGGCGACGGATCAGGGCGGGCGATGTGGACGTGGTGGTGGGGACGCGCCTGGCGCTCAGCTCGCCGCTCGCGGACGTCGGCCTGATCGTGGTGGACGAGGAGCATGACGCCGCCTACAAGAGCGATCGAACGCCACGCCTGCAGGCCCGTGACGGCGCCCTGGAGCTGGGCCGCCTCGCCGGCGCCGCCGTCGTCCTTGGCTCGGCCACCCCGTCGGTCGAGAGCATGGGCCGAGCCATCGCCGGGACGTACCGACGGGTCACCCTCCCATCCCGGCCGGCGGGGACGGAGCCGTACGTCGAGGTGGTCGACCTGCGCGAGGAGCTGCACACCGGCAACCGGGGCCTCCTCTCCGGGCGCCTGTTCGCGGCCCTGACGTCGCTGGATCCAGAACAGGGCGACCAGGCCATCCTCATGATCAACCGACGCGGGACGGCGTCGGCGGTGCTCTGTCGCGATTGCGGCCACGTGCAGGCCTGCCCCGACTGCGAGCGGCCACTCGTCTATCACCAGGCCGGGATGACCCTCCGCTGCCATCACTGCGGCCGCGCGGCGCCCCTGGCCACGCGGTGTCCCGCCTGCAAGTCCGCCCGCATCCGCTACCTCGGCGGCGGGACGGAGCGGCTGGAGCGCGAGGTCCGCGAATCGTTCCCGGACCTGCGCGTCGGCCGGCTTGATCGTGACGTCGTTGAGCGGAAGGGCGCCGCCGAGCGGGTGATCGACGCCTTTGCCGACGGACGCCTGGATGTCCTTGTCGGGACCAGCCTGGTGTCCAAGGGCCTCGACCTCCCGGGCGTGATCCTGGTCGGCATCGTCTCCGCCGACATCGCCCTGAACCTGCCGGACGAGCGGGCCGCGGAGCGCACCTTCCAACTCCTGACCCAGTCGATCGGCCGATCCGGACGCGGCGGCCGGCCGGGGATGGCCGTGATCCAGACCTACCTGCCGGATCACCCGGTCATCGACGCGGTCCGCCGAGGCGATGCCGCATCCTTCTACGCGACCGAGCTCGATCTCCGGCGCCGGTTCGGGTCTCCGCCGTACGGCCGGCTCGTCAAGCTGACCGTGGCGCTCCCGGACCGCGAGGCGGCCGAGCGGGAAGGGGAGGCGATGGCGGCCCGGCTCCGGGTGCGCGCGGCCGAGCGGGGGAGCGC
This sequence comes from uncultured Chloroflexota bacterium, assembly GCA_903822495.1. Classification (GTDB taxonomy): domain Bacteria; phylum Chloroflexota; class Limnocylindria; order Limnocylindrales; family CSP1-4; genus CAIJPD01. Next base: position 107,760 of record CAIJPD010000052.1, read on the forward strand.
CGTCGTCGTGCTGGGCCCTGCCCCGGCCTACATCGCCCGGCGGGCGGAGCGCTGGCGGTTCCACGTCATCCTGCGGGGCCCGGACCCGGTGACGCTCCTCGACGGCGGTCTCGACGCGCCGTGGTCGGTTGACGTGGACCCGGAGTCGCTCCTCTAGCGGATCGGCCAGTCGTCCACCGCCAGTGGCGCCGACGGGGCCGCGCGCCATCACCGGCGAATCGTGGGACGATGCCGCTACTGCACCACGGCACATTGCCGCCCCGCGTTGGAGGTTCTCCGCCATGACCGACCAGCCCCAGCCCGAGCCGACGTCCGGACCCACCACCGATGCCAACGCCGGCCCCGGCGTTCAGCCAGCCGATGCCGAGCGCGGCGCGCCGGCCCGGGAGTGGCTCGCCCAGCTCCAGTCGATGATCGAGAACCTCGCCACCCAGGCCGCGCCCGTGGCGCGCGAGATCAGCGCGAAGGCCGCCGAGCTGGCCGCCATCGCGGCAGAGAAGGCCGGGCCGTTGGCGGTTCGGGCCGCCGAGGTGACGGCCGATGCCGGCAGCCGCTTCGCCGAGCGTTCGCGAAGCCTGGCGACGGAGCTCCGCAAGGACCTCGAAGGCCAGGGCGCCCCCGCCGGTGGGCCGGTCGCCACCGAACCCGCGCCTGCGCCGGAGGCGGATTCGACCCCGGCTGCCGACGGAACCCTGCGGGAGGCGTAGGCCCGCCGAGGGTCGATCAGCCCGGCCACGGGAGTGCGGGCTCAAATCTATACTCCCGGCATGCCCATCCGACCCATCATCCAGCTCGGCGACCCGCGGCTTCGCGTCGTAGGCACGCCCATCACCAGCTTCGGCAGGCCGCTCCACGCGCTCCTCGACGAGATGACCGAGGTGATGCGCAAGGCACCCGGCGTGGGGCTCGCGGCGCAGCAGATCGGCGAGACCCTGCAGGTCTGCGTCATCGAGGTGGAGGGTCAGCTCCACGAGTTGATCAACCCCCGCATCCTGCGGGCCTCGGGCGACCAGACGGACCTCGAAGGCTGCCTCTCGCTGGCCGGCTACTACGCCCAGGTCACCCGGCGCGACCACGTGATCGCGGAGGGCCAGAACCGCTTTGGCAAGAAGATCCGCCTGGAGGGCCGGGGCCTGCTCGCCCGGGCCATCCAGCACGAGCTGGATCACCTCAATGGCAAGCTGTACATCGATCTGCTCCCGTCGATGGACGCCCTCATCCCGCCCGGTGGACTGTCGGACGACGAGGACGACCAGGATGACGACGAGGCCGGCGATGCCCGGGCCAATGAGCGGCGGGGCCGCGTCCGGCCGTGACGGCCGCGCCGCCTGACCGGCGGGCACGGACGGTCTTCATCGGCACGGGGCCGTTCGGCGTTGAGGCGCTGCGCGCGTTGGCGACGCGGGCGCCGGCCGGTCGCATCGAGCTGGTCGGCGTTGTCACCACCCCAGGTCGCCCGGCGGGCCGACGCGGCGAGATCCTGCCGTCGCCCATCGAGGCGGAGGCGCACGCCCAGGCCAGCACGCCAGTCGTCGCGCTGGCGCGGCTCCGTCCAGCCGAATCGGTGGCTGCGGTGCTCGCCCTGCGACCGGACCTCATCGTCCTCGCCGACGACGGTCGGATCGTCCCGCCCGCGCTCCTCGCGGTCCCGATGGGTGCCCTGAACCTGCACCCCTCGTTGCTGCCGCGCCACCGAGGGGCCACGCCCATCCCCTCCACGATCCTGGCCGGCGACACCGAGACCGCGGTGACCATCATCCGGATGGATGATGGCATCGACACCGGGCCCATCGTCGCGGTGGAGCGCTTCGCGCTCACCGGGACGGAGACGGCGCCGATGCTGGAAGCGCGCCTGGCCATCAAGGCTGCGGACCTGCTCATGCGGACGCTGGCCCCGTGGCTGGACGGGCAGCTGACCGCCACGCCGCAGCCGGACCAGGGGGCCACGCTCACGCACATGCTTCGCCGCGAGGACGGCCGCCTGGATCCGGCAGGCACGGTGGCCCAGCTGGAGCGGCGTGTTCGCGCGCTGCAGCCCTGGCCCGGGACGTACCTGGACACGGCCGAGGGGCGCCTCGTCGTCCATTCGGTCACGCTGGCGCCGACCGAGCCCGGCGATATCCCCGGACACCTCGTGGCGCATGGGCCCGGCCTGGCGCTCGTCGCGGCCGACGGCCGCCTGGTCATCGTCGAGGCGCAGCTCCCCGGTGGCCGCCGCATGGCCGCAGCCGACCTGCGTCGGGGGCGACCGCGGCTGGTCGGCACGCCCGCGAGGTGATGGGGCACCGGAATGCGACAATCTGGGCCAATGACTGATCTTGACCTGCGCCCCGGCCTGTCGGGGCTCACCCAGGAGGCGCTGGAGGCCTGGCTGGTCGCGCGCGGCGATCCGGCCTACCGGGCACGTCAGGTGATGACGGGTCTGTGGGCCGGCGCGCGGTCCGCCGCCGACGTTCACGTCCTCCCGGCAGGCCTCCGTGGTGCGCTCGACGAGGCGTTCCGGTTCGACACCATCGCATCGACCGAGCTGGTGGTGAGCGACGGGAGTCGCACCGAGAAGGCCGTCCATCGCCTGTCGGACGGCGCCGTGATCGAGTCGGTCCTGATGCATTACCCGGCAAGGGCCGGCCAGCGCGAGCGGAACACGGTGTGCATCTCGAGCCAGGCCGGGTGCGCGGTCGGCTGCCCCTTCTGCGCGACGGGCGAGCTGGGCTTCGGTCGTGACCTCTCCACGGCGGAGATTCTCGATCAGGTCCGGGAGGCCGCGGGTCGGCTGGCGGCCCGCGGCCGGCGCCTCACGAACATCGTGTTCATGGGCATGGGCGAGCCGCTCCTCAACCTGGACCGGGTGCTCGAGGCCGTGGACGCCCTGAACGACCCCGACCGGTTTGGCCTCGGGGCGCGCCACATCACCGTCTCCACGTCGGGTGTGGTGCCGGGAATCCGTCGCCTGACCGCGCTTGGCCCGCAGTTCACGCTGGCCATCAGCCTGCACGCCGGCCGGGACGCCCTCCGGGATGTGCTGGTGCCCCTCAACCGGCGCTGGCCGGTTCGCGAGGTGATCGCGGCGGCGCGCGAGCACGCGGCGAAGACGCGCCGACGGATCAGCTACGAAGTCACCCTGATCGCGGGGATCAACGACACCGACGCCGACGCCGACGCCATCGTCGGGCTGCTGCGCGGCGACCTCGCCCATGTCAACCTGATCCCGATGAACCCCGTGGCGCATACGCCCTGGACCGCCAGTCCCATGCCCGTGATCGAGCGCTTCGCGGAGCAGCTTCGCGGCGCCGGAATCCAGACGACGGTCCGGCGCAACCGCGGCCAGGAGATCGGCGCGGCCTGCGGCCAGCTGGCCGCGGATCGCGCCGGGGCGCCATCGCCGGCAGCCGTGTCGCGTCGGCGCGAGCTGCTGGTCCGCCAGAGCGTGGCCGCGCTGCGCGGCGACCGTGCGCCCGACGACGGGATCCTGGCGGTTCCGACGGCGGCGTTGCCCGGGGCCGATCGAGGAGCACGCTGATGGGCGTCGAGACGGCCCGGGCACGGGTCGCGGCGTCAATCCTCGATGCCGATCTCGGCAATCTCGCCTATGCCGTGGGCCGTGCTGAACGCGAAGGCGTCGACCGGATCCACCTCGACGTCATGGACGGCCACTTCGTCCCCAACCTGACGTTCGGCGCCAAGACCATCAAGGCGCTCCGGCGCCGGACGCGAGTCCCCTTCGACGCCCACCTGATGATCAGCGAGCCGGGTCGCTACGTCGACCAGTTCATCGACGCCGGCTGTGACTCCATCACGTTCCACGTCGAGATCGATGAGCCGATCGAGCCGACCCTGCGGGCCATCAAGGCCGCGGGGCGAGCGGCCGGGTTGGCGGTCCGGCCGGGGACGCCGCTCGCGGTCCTCGAGCCGTTCCGCGAGTTGCTCGACATCGTGCTGGTCATGACGGTGGAGCCCGGGTTCGGCGGCCAGTCGTTCCAGCGGTCGACGGCCGAGATGAAGGTGCTGGCCGCCCGCCAGCTCCTCCGCCACAAGGTGCATGGCGGCGAGGTCCATGTCGACGGCGGCATCAACCGGGAGACGGCCGAGATCGTCGGTGGTCTGGGCGCCGATATCCTGGTAGTGGGCTCGGCCCTGTGGCTGAAGGGCCGCGACATGGCCCGCGAGATCCGCCTGATCCGTGCGCTCGCAGACGAGGGCTACCAGTTCACCCTCAACGGCGGCGTCCCGCCCATCCCGCGCGACAAGATGGTCGCCTTCGCGCACCTGCCCCACCACCTCGCCCAGGTCCTCGAGGGAGAGGTCCGGGCCGGGGGAATCCCGGTCCTCCGCTTCCGCGCCGGCCTGGCCGAAGACCCGTCCATCGCCCCGGACGATGAGCTGTTGATCCCCGCCACGGTCGAGCGCATCGCGGAGGAGCGCCATGCCGCGCGCCGAGCCGAGCTGCTGGCCGAGGGTGACGCCTGGAAGGCGGCCGGCCGCCCGCTGGTGGGTCCGCCACCGCCTGCCCCGCGGCCGCGTCCCCGGCCGGTCCGACGCCGCAGCGCCGCCACCTGATCGAGGTGATCGCTCCTTCGCGGCTCCGCGCATCCCTCCAGCCCGTGGACCGGCTCCTGGTGCTCGCCGTGGGCGCCTACGCCCTCCTGCTGGCAGGGCTGATGGCGTCCCACGGGGTCGCCCTCACCGCAGACGTCGCGGCGGTGGCCGTGGGCCTCATCCTCGTGCTCACGGTGCGCCTCGTGCCTGCGCTGGCGGGCCGGCTCCCGGAGCTGGTGCGTGAGCTGCTGCCGCTGGCGGTGCTCTTCCTGGCCTATGAGCTCATGCGCGGCTACACGTCGGCGGGCGTCGGCGACGTCCACATCACCGATGTCATCGCTGCCGAGCGCGCCCTGTTCTTCGGCAACCTGCCGACGCAGGTACTCCAGCGCCTCTTCCATGCGTCCACGGGCCGCGATCCGCTGGCCATGGCGGCCACCGTCTTCTATGTCCTTCACTTCGGCCTGCCGTTCGCCGTGGGCGGGCTCCTGTGGGCGCGGCGGCGGACGGCCTTCCACGACTTCATCGCGGCCCTCACGATCCTCTCGATCGCGGGGTTCGCGACCTACCTGGTGCTGCCCGTCGCCCCGCCCTGGTATGCGGCAGAAGTCGGCGCGCTGCCGCCGACCGCCACCGGCCCGGCGTTGGAGTACCTGAAGGCCCAGGGCGTCAGCGATCTCGCCTCGCTTGTTGGGCTCGACGGCTCGGGTGCCTTCCGGTTCGCGATCCACGACGTCAACCCGAACCTGGTCGGCGCCTTCCCATCCCTGCACGCGGGCTACCCGATGCTGGCGTTTCTGCTCCTGCGGCGCAGCTTCGGGCGACGGGCCTGGCTCGTGCTGGCGTACGCGCTGGCGGTCTGGCTGTCCATCGTCTATCTCGCTGACCACTACGTCGTGGACGTCATCGGCGGGGTGGCCTATGCGGCGCTGGCGGCGTGGCTGGTGTCGCGGTTGGCACTGGCCCGCCCGGCCGCGCCGGCGATTGCCCCGGCCTGATGCGGCTCCTGCTCCAGCGCATCTCTCGGGCCGAGGTACGCATCGCGGGCGAGGTGGTGGGCGCGTCGGGGCCCGGTCTCCTCATCCTGGCGGGTATCGGCCCGTCCGATGACGAGGCGCTGGCAGACGTCATGGCTCAGCGCGTCGCCGATCTCCGGATCTTCGAGGACGAGCAGGGGAAGACGAACCGGTCGATCGTCGAGACCGGCGGGAGCGTCCTCGTCATCAGCCAGTTCACGCTGTACGCCGACACGCGGCGCGGACGGCGGCCGGGCTTCGGCGGTGCCGCGGCGCCGGACCTCGCGGAGCGGCTCTACGGCCGGTTCGTCGAGTCGATCCGCGGGTTGGGGATCAAGGTGGCCACCGGCCGGTTCGGCCAGGAGATGGAGGTGGAGCTGGTCAACGACGGACCCTTCACCATCTGGCTCGACAGCGAGGTCCGGTGAATCGAAAAGGCGCCGCAGACGCGGCGCCTCTGGGATCTGGGCCGGGATGGATGTCCCGGGCCGGACTACCTTGCGGACTTGCTCCGCGTGCGCTGGCAGCGCGTGCAGATCAGCGCCTTGACGGAGACGCCCTTCTCGACGATGACGCCGGGCTGGAGGTTGGGCTGGCAGCGTCGATGGGTTCTGACGCGGTTCATGCCCGACGACTGCGGGTTGAAGCCGCCCATCGACACCTTGCCGCAGATCGCGCAGGAACGGGCCATTGGGTCCTCGGGTTTGGTGCAGACACAATGCACGGACCCATGCCGGGGCCGAGCGGGGGCGTATAGTACCACGCGACCCCGGGTCACAACCCGGACTTCGCCAGCCGAACGCCCTGAGGACGCCGCCCGCGTGCCCACCGAACAGCCAGCCGGACGGTTGCTCGTCTCGCGCCGCGCCATCGCCGACATCGTCCGCAACGCCACCCTCGGATCGTACGGGGTGGCGGGCTTCGCGGCCGGCCTTCCCGAGCGCGCCCTGGGCCGGATCGGGCTGGGCTCGCCCGGCCTGCGCCTCACCACCCGGTCAGGCCTGCTCCACGTCGACCTCTTCGTGGAGGTAGGTCACGGCCTGCCGGTGTCCGAGGTGGCGCGCCAGGTGGATTCCGCCGTTCGCTATTCCGTTCGCCGAGCCCTTGGTCGCGAGCTGGGCCAGGTTGCCGTCCATGTCAACCGGCTCCGGTTCGAGACGGCCGGCGTGCCCGCGGCACCCGCCCGGACGGCCGACGGGACGCCGCTCACGGGTGACCTCGCCGGCAGCGGAACGGACGTCGCCTGATGGCGCGCAAGGCCTGCGACGGGGCCGGGTTCCTCGCGGCCTTCCGCGCGGCGGTGGCCAACCTCGAGGCCAGCGTCGACGAGATCAATGCCCTGAATGTCTACCCGGTCCCGGACGGCGACACGGGCTCCAACATGGCGGCGACCGTTCGAGCGGCCCTGGCGGAAGGGGAGGCGGCGGGGTCGTCTGCGCCGGCCGAGCGCGTCGCGTCGGCGATCAGCTTCGGGGCGCTGATGGGCGCCCGCGGCAACTCGGGGGTCATCACCAGCCAGATCCTGCGCGGGATGGCGGAGGGGCTCGCCACCAAGACCCGCTTCACGGGCCCGGATCTCGCGCACGCGCTGGCGAAGGGCTCGGAGGCGGCCTACCGGGCCGTGGCCCGGCCGGTGGAAGGCACCATCCTGACCGTCATCCGTGAGGCCTCCGCCGCAGCGGTGGCGTGTGCGGATGGTGATGGGGACCTGGAGGCCGTGCTGGCGGCAGCGGTCGACGCGGCAGAGAAGGCGGTCGCCAAGACGCCGACGCTCCTCGCCATTCTGCGTGAGGCCGGCGTCGTCGATTCGGGCGGCCAGGGGCTCTTCCGACTCCTGCAGGGGGCCCAGCGCTTCCTGGCGGAGGGGAGCGGCGCGGCCAGGAAGCCGGCGGCGGCCGGACGGAGTGGGACGCCGGTCGAGCCGGCCCGCCAGGCGTCGACGCTGGTCGCGCACGCTGACGACGGCTTTGGCTACGAGACCATGTTCCTGGTCCAGGCCCGTCCGGGAGCCAGCCTCGATCTCGACGCGATCCGGACGCACCTTGAGGGGATCGGGGAGTCGATCCTGGTCGCCGGTGATCCGCGGGCGATCAAGGTCCACGTCCACAACGAGCGACCCGATCAGGTCATCGCCTACGGCCTGGGGCTGGGTGCCCTCAGCCGGATCAGCGTCGAGAACCTCGACGGCCAGGTGCACGACGTTCGTGAGCGGCGGGCCGGCGAGTTCACGCGAGCCGAAGCTGGCGACGAGGCCCCCGTGGCGGTGCGCGTCGCCGGGGCGGTGACGGACGGTCCCGGCGGCGCGACGCCCATCACGAGCCTCGCGCCTGGCGCCCCGTCGACGGCCACCACCGCCGACACGGGGAGCGGCGGGGCGCCCCTGCTCCTGGCCGTGGTTGCCGTCGTCGCGGGCGATGGCCTCGAGGCGATCTTCCGCGACTTCGGCGTCACGCGGATCGTGCGCGGTGGCCAGACTGCCAATCCCAGCACCGGCGAGCTGCTCAAGGCGATCGAGGCCACCAATGCCCGCGAGGTCCTGCTCCTGCCCAACAACCCCAACGTGATCCTGGCGGCGCGCCAGGTTGCCGCGATGGCCGACCGCCCCGTGGAGATCGTCCCCACCCGGAACGCCGCAGAGGGCTTTGCCGCACTGCTGGCGCTCGATCCCACGCGTGGTGCCGCCGACAACGCCGCACAGATGACCGACAAGGCGCGGGCCATCCAGACGCTGGTCGTGACCGAGGCGGTCCGCGATTCCAGCATCGGCGGGCGGAGGGTGAAGAAGGGCCAGGTCATCGCCCTGGATCCGGACGATGGACTGGTCGCCGTCGACAACGATGCCCATCGCTGCGTGACGGCGGCCGTTGCCACCCTCAATCGCGGCTACGAGCTCCTGACCATCTACTACGGCGACGGTGCGGGCCTGGCGGATGCGGAGGAACTCGCGCACGCCCTCGGCGGCGATGGCCGCGTGGAGGTCCAGGTCGTCCACGGCGGCCAGCCGTACTACCGATACCTGGTCGCGGCCGAATAGGCGTGATGCCACCGGGCGGCCGCCCCCGGAGCCCCGCGACCCCCCCGCGGGCCACCCGCCCTCGTCCTTCCACGGTCCCCACGGCTCCGCCGCCGACAGACCCCGCAGAGCTGCTCCGGACCGAGCTCGGCGCATCCGGGCTGGCGGCGGCGGCCGTGTTGCGGCGCGCCGGCCGGCGCCTGGGGTTGCGCACCATGCGCGACCTCCTCTTTCACCTGCCGAGGCGCTACGACGACCTGCGCGAGCTGTACCGGCTGGGTGACCTTGGCTGGGTAGCTGATGGCACGGTCGTCTCCGCCAGAGTGCGGGTCTCCGTCCTTCGCGTGGAACCCACCTTCCGGCGGCGGGTGCAGCGGACGCTGGCCACCCTGGAGGACGAGACGGGCAGCGCCGAGGCCACCTGGTTCGGTCGCCGCTTCATCGAGCGCCGGCTGCATGCGGGCGATGCCGTGGTGGTCAGCGGCAAGCTCCGCCGGTTCGGGCGGCGGATCACCTTCGACAATCCCGAGTTTCAGCTGGACGACGGGACCGCCCTGCTCCACGCGGGCCGGATCGTGCCGGTCTATCCGCTCACGGCCGGGCTGACCGCCGCGCGCCTCCGCTCCGCCATGCGCGAGGCGCTCGATCGTGCGGGCCGCGGCTACCCGGACTACCTGCCCGACTCCCTGCGTGCCGCCGAGGACCTGCCACCGATCGGGACGGCACTCGAGGATGCCCACTACCCGTCCACGTTCGAGGGGCGTGACGCGGCGTTGCGCCGGCTGGCCTTCGATGAGCTCCTCGCCCTCCAGTTGGGCATGGTGGCGCGGCGGCGCCAGCGGACCCGGGATCCCGCCCGCCGGCTCCTGGTCGACGACGCGGCGGCGACCGCGCTGCGGGATGGCCTCGCGGCTTCCTTGTCGGCGTCCGTTGGGCGACCCGTCGACCTGACGCCCGACCAGGCGGAGGCGGTGGCCCAGGTCCGGGCGGAGCTCGCCGGGAGCGCCCCCATGCTGCGGCTCCTGCAGGGCGACGTGGGTTCCGGCAAGACCGCGGTGGCCGCCTACGCGCTGGGGATCGCCGCCGCCGCCGGTGCCCAGGGAGTGCTGCTGGCGCCGACGGATCTCCTCGCGCGCCAGCATGCGGCCACGCTGGCCCGCCTCCTGGAGCCGGTCGGCCTGCCGGTGACGCTGTTGACCGGATCGCTCTCCGCGGCAGGCGCGAGGCATGCCCTGGAGGCCATCGCCGGCGGCCAGGCCCAGGTGATCGTCGGGACCCACGCGCTGATCCAGGATCGCGTCCGGTTCGCGAACCTCGCGCTGGCCGTGATCGACGAGCAACACCGCTTCGGTGTGGAGCAGCGTGGCCAGCTCGAGGCGAAGGCGGCCGGCCAGACCCCCCACATCCTGCTGATGACGGCGACGCCCATCCCGAGGACCCTTGGCCAGGTGCTCTACGCGGACCTGGACGTCTCCACGCTCAAGACGCCGCCCGCGGGGCGGATCAGGGTCAAGACGGGGATCAAGGCCTCGCGTGACCTGGCCAGCACGTGGGACTGGGTCCGCCACGAGGCCGCGGAGGGACACCGGACCTTCGTGGTGGTTCCCCTGATCACGCCATCGGACGATCCGGGCGCGGACGCAGCCGATGACCTGGCCGAGCCGATCGTCGCCGCCGAGACCGAGGCCGCACGGCTCCGTGAGCTCCTCGCGCCGCTCCGCGTGGGCCTGGTCCACGGACGGCTCAAGGCCGCCGACCGGGACGCCGAGATGAGCCGGTTCCGGGACGGCGAGCTGGATGTCCTGGTGGGCACTACCGTTGTCGAGGTCGGGGTGGATGTGCGCGAGGCAACCATGATGATCATCGAGGGGGCGGACCGGTTCGGGCTCGCCCAGCTCCACCAGCTGCGTGGGCGCGTGGGGCGGGGGACCGCGGCCTCGTACTGCGTGCTCGTCTCGGACTCGGACGACGAGGTCGCCCAGGCCCGGCTGAAGGCGGTGGTAGAGCTCCACGACGGGTTCGCCCTGGCCGAGCGTGACTTCGAGCTTCGTCGCGAGGGGAACGTGCTGGGCCTGGTCCAGAGCGGCCTGCCGCGCCTCCGGGTGGCATCGCTCCAGCGCGAGGAGCATCGAGCCCTCGCCACGTCGGCGCGCCGCTACGCCGAGTCGCTCCTGGATTCGGCCGGCGACCTGGCTCCGGGCCACCGGGAACTGGACGACGAGCTGCGCCACGGCTGGCTGGCGGCGGTGGCCTCCGGCGAACCGACGGGTGCGGCCTGATGGTGGCGGACGCGGGTCGCGTGATCGCCGGCAGGGCCAAGGGGATGCGGCTGCGCGCTCCCGGTGAAGGAACCCGGCCGATGGGGGACCGCGTGAAGCAGACGCTCTTCGCGATCCTGGAGCCCGCACTCCGGGGCGCCACCGTGGCCGACCTGTTCGCAGGGAGCGGTTCGGGCGGCGTGGAGGCTCTCTCGCGCGGCGCCGCTGCCGCCTGGTTCGTGGAGAAGGATGCCGGCGCCTGCCGCGTGATCGCCGAGAACCTGGAGCGAACGGGCCTCGGTGGCGCGTCGGTGCACGTCGTCCGCGCGGATGCGACCGACTGGCTGTCGCGGGTGGGTCCGGATGCGGCGCCCTTCGACGTGGTCCTGGTCGATCCGCCATACGCACAGCCCGAGCTGCTCGAGGCGGTGCTCCGACGCCTCGGCGACCCGGCGGCGGGGCTGCTCCGGGAGGGAGGCGTCGTAGTCGCGAAGCACTTCTGGCGCACGCCGCCGCCGGAGCGGAGCGGACTGCTAGCATCCGATCGGGTGCGGCGGTTCGGGGAGACCGCCCTGACCTTCTATCGTCAGCAGCCCACGGGCGGGGAGGGATGATGCGCGTCGCGGTCTATCCAGGCTCGTTCGATCCGGTGACCAACGGCCACCTGGACGTGATCCGCCGCGCGTCGGGGACGTTCGACGAGCTGATCGTCGCTGTGCTGCGCAACCCCAGGAAGTCGTCACTCCTCGATCTCGACGTCCGGCTCGACGTCCTGCGCGCGTCGCTTGCGAGCGCCGGCATCGACCGCGAACGGGTGAACGTCCAGGCATTCGAAGGCCTCACCGTCGACTTCTGCCACGCCGTCGGGGCGGACTTCATCGTCCGCGGCCTGCGGGCCATCAGCGACTTCGAGTCCGAGATGCAGCTGGCGCATAACAACCGCCGCCTGGCGCCCGATGTCGATACCGTCTTCTTCATGACCGGGGTGGAGCACGGGTTCGTCTCCTCGACGATGGTCCGCGAGATCGCCGGCTTCGGCGGCGACGTCAGCACCATGATCCCGGCGTCGGCCGTGGATGCACTCCGGGCCGCCCTCGGTCGCTAGCGCGCCACCGGGCGTGTGATAATCGCGGGGAGCGCGGAGGACCGCGTTCACAGGAGGGCTTCCGCATCGACATCACCTTTCTCGTGGGACGGCTCGAGGAGCTCGTCGGGACCGGTCGCCGGCTGCCCACCACGAACATGGTCATCATCGATCGCGAGCTTGCGCTCGGGTTCATCGACGAGCTGCGCGCGGCGATCCCCGAAGAGGTCAGTGCCGCCAAGCGCATCAGCGCCGAAGGTGCGCGGATCGTCGAGAAGGCGCGCGAGGAGGCGGATCGGACCGTTGGTCGCGCCCAGGAGCAGGCCGCCTTCCTGATCGAGGAACGCGGCCTCACGCAGGCCGCCGAGCGACAGAGCCAGGAGATCATCGCTGCCGCGCGTGCCGAGGCCGCCGAGATCCGGCGCGGCGCAGACGAGTACGCGGCCGCGGTCCTGATCGGCCTGGAGGGCGACATGATCCGTACCCTGCAGAGCATCAAGAAGGGCATCGCCACGCTGGACGAGCGGCGGCTGGCCGCGTCGGCCCTGGGCTCCTCGGACGGCCCCGGCGACGACGACCTGCTCGACGAGGACGCGGCTCAGGACGCGCCTGGCGCGGCTCGCTGGTGAGCGGCCCCGTGCCCGTCCAGCCGTTGACCTGGAACGTCGCCGCCCTCCTGAGCGAGCCACCCGGCTCGACACGCGACTACGCGCTCGCGGGGGTGACCATCCCCCTCGAGGATGACCGGCGGCTGACGGACCCCATCGAGGGGACAGTTCGCTTCGTGCGCACCGGCCGCGGCATCTTCGTCCGTGCGGTTCTCGCGACCGCCCTTGGCGCCGAATGCAGCCGCTGTCTTCGACCGATCGAGGTCCGGCTCGCTCTTCGCATCGACGAAGAGGTCCTGCCCTCCATCGACCTGGAGAGCGGTCAGCCCGTCAATGCCGACGCCGACCCCGACAGCGCTCGGCTGACGGATCACCACGAGCTGGAGCTGGAGACCCTGGTCCGGGACGCGATCGATCTCGCCGAGCCGATCGCCCCGGTCTGCCGGGCGGACTGCCTGGGTCTCTGCCCGACGTGCGGTGAGCGCCTGGACGAGGGGCAACACGACCACCCCCAGGAGTCCATCGATCCCCGCCTGGCGGCCCTCCAGTCGTTCCGGTTCGACGTGGAGCCCCAGACCGAGTAGACTCCCGCCCGTCCCCATAACGCGACACGGCGCCCCGGCTCGTCCGGCGACCGACGCCGAATACACAGGACCATCCGCCCGGCGGCTCCGCGGAGCCGCCGACCGCGAAAGGAGCAACAGCAACCGTGGGCGTTCCCAAGCGTCGCGTGTCGCATGCCCGTCAGGGCGAGCGCCGTGCCCACCTGGCCATCAGCGCACCGCATCTGGAGGCGTGTTCGCACTGCCACCAGCCCAAGCGGCCGCATCACGCGTGCCCGAACTGCGGCTACTACAACGGCCGCCCGGCGATCGACGTCAAGGGCAACAAGGACGAGTCCGGCTCGTAAGCCGATGAGCGACCGCCTCGCCGACAGCGCGACGGGTACCGCAGGGATCCGGATTGCCGTCGATGCGATGGGCGGCGACCACGGGCCGGGCGAGATCGTCCCCGGCGCGCTGGACTACGCGCGTCAGCATCCGGCCGACCAGGTCATCCTGGTGGGCCGTCCTGACGCGATTCTCGCCGTTGCACCCACCCTGCCGACCAACGTCAGCGTCGTGTCCGCGATGCAGGTGGTGGAGATGGAAGAGCATCCGGCACGCACCCTGGTGCGCAAGCCGGATAGTTCGATCGTCGTCGCGACGCACCTCGTGCGCGACGGCAAGGCCGACGCCGTGGTGACGGCCGGACACACCGGCGCCGGCATGGCGGCCGGGACCCTCTTCCTTGGGCTGCTGCCCGGTGTCGACCGTCCCGGCCTGGCCGTGCAGATGGTGCGCAAGGGCAGCCCGTTCGTGCTCATCGACATCGGCGCCAACCCGGACTCCACGCCCGAGCACCTCGCCACGTACGGCCGGATGGGCTCGATCTTCGCGGAGCGGGTCCTCGGGATCACCAACCCGCGGGTCGCGCTCCTGTCCATCGGCGAGGAGAAGGGCAAGGGCGACAAGCGGATCCAGCGAGCGACCGAGCTGCTCGACCAGTCCGGCCTCAACTTCGTCGGCAACGTCGAGGGCAAGGACCTGACCAACGACCTCGCCGATGTCGTCGTGACGGACGCCGTGGCCGGGAACATCGTCATCAAGTTCTTCGAGGGCCTGTCCAGCTTCATCTTCGACCTGCTCCGCGCCGAGTTTCGAGGGGGGATCCGGGGCAAGCTGGCCTACCTGCTGCTCAAGCCGGGCGTGAACCGGATCCGCAAGGTCTTCGACTACGAGACGGCCGGCGGTTCGCCGCTCCTCGGGGTCAAGCGGACGGTGATCATCACCCACGGCCGTGCGCGCCGGCGGATGATCGTCTACGCCCTGGACGTGGCCGCGCGCACGGCACGCGCGGACGTGCCGGGCTTGATCGCCGAATCCCTGCGCGCCCTGCCCGTCGTCGAGGATGGGAGACCGGCATGACGGGTCTGCACCTCACCGTCTCGCGCGACGTGATCGTCGAGATGACCAGGATGGCCGCCTACGAGGTCCCCGGCGTCGTGCGGGTGGCTCGGCGCGGCCCGGCCTGGCGCGCGTTCCTGGCGGGCCCGGCGGTGGGCGTCAGGGTCCGCGATGGCCGGGTCCAGGTCCGTGTCCACGTCGTGGCACGGCCCGCCCAGTCGCTCATCGCGGTCGCCTCGGGGGTCAGGGGGGCGGTTGCCGCCACCATGGAGCGCCTGCTGGGCCTGGAGTTGGGCTCCGTCACTGTGGTCGTCGATGCCGTCGGAGGCTGAGCCCAGTCGCGCCAGGCGCACGGGCCGCCGGTACGCGCTGGCGGCGGTGTTTGAGGCGGAGTTCGGACAGCGCACCGCAGAGGCGATCCTCGAGCGGCACCTGGTCGAGACGGAGACGGATCCACAGGTCGCCCAACTGGCCCGGAGCCTGGTGGCGGCCGTGGTCCTCCACCGTGACACGATCGATGCGCGAATCGGCGTCGCGGCGCCCCAGTATCCCGTCGTCCAGCTGGCCCGCATGGACCGTGCGCTCCTCCGTTCGGCGATTGGCGAGGTGCTACACTCCCCGACGCCGGCCCGGGTGGCGATTGCCGAATGGGTCGAGCTCGCACGGGTCTACAGCGGAGAGCCGATGCGGCGCCTCATGAACGGCGTCCTCGGACGAATCTCAGCAGAGTCATCATCCGGCGCTCCCGCGCCGTCCAGCAACCCCGAGGAGGGAGCCAGTGGCCACGACCTACGAGCGCCTCAAGAAGCTCATCTGCGAGCAGCTCGGCGTCGAAGAGGATGAGGTCCGGCCGGAGGCGTCGTTCGTCGACGACCTCAACGCCGACTCGCTCGACCTCGTCGAGCTGATCATGAGCCTCGAAGAGGAGTTCGGGACCGAGATCTCGGACGAGGACGCGGAGAAGATCCGTACCGTTCAGGATGCCTCCGACTACATCGAGGAGCATTCCTCCTAGCTCACTCTCGCCGCAGCAAGCCGTGGGCGAGGCAGCGGTCTTCGCCGCACGGCTCGGGCTGTCGCTCCGGGATTCTGGGCTCCTGGAGCAGGCGCTCACGCATTCGAGCTGGGTGCACGAGCACCCAGCCGGCTCGCCCGGGCACAACGAGCGGCTTGAGCTTCTCGGAGACGCCGTGGTGAACCTCGCGATTGCCACCGCGCTCCACGACCGCCACCCCCTCGATGACGAGGGGATTCTCTCAGCGCGCCGCGCGGCAATCGTGAGCGCGCCCGGGTTGGCCCGGCTGGCCGCCAGGATCGACCTGGGATCGCACATGCGGCTCGGCCAGGGCGAAGAGCGCAGCGGCGGCCGCATGCGACCCCTGCTCCTCGCCAGCGGTTTCGAGGCCGTCGCCGGCGCCGTCTACCTGGATCTTGGCTGGGATGTCGCCCGCGACTGGATCATCGGCCTGGCGAACCCGGAGATCGCCGAGGACCAGGCGCCGGGTGCGCTGAAGAGCCCCAAGAGCCGCCTCCAGGAGTTGACGCAGCGCTCCGGCCGCGGCCGTCCCGTCTACGACGTGGTCGAGGCCAGCGGTCCGGACCATCGGCGCCAGTTCGTGGTGACCGTCAGCGTCGACGGCCAGGTTCGAGGCCAGGGCGAGGGCGCCTCGCGCCAGGCCGCCGAGACCGCAGCCGCCGACCGGGCCATCCATGACGGCGATGCCATCGAGGCGGGCGGATGACGGCGCCGGCTCGCCTGCTGGCGCTCCGCCTCCACGGCTTCAAGTCGTTTGCCGAGCGGACCACGGTGGAGTTCGGCCCCGGCATCAGCGCGGTCGTCGGCCCCAACGGCTCCGGCAAGAGCAACCTGGCCGACGCCCTGCGCTGGACGCTGGGGGAGCAGGGTCGTTCGCTCCGGACCCGCAAGGCGGAGGACGTGATCTGGGCCGGCTCAGAGCGACGCGGCGCCCAGGGCATGGCCGACGTGAGCCTGCTGCTCGACAACGCCGACGGCCTGCTGCCGGTTGACTTCGCCGTCGTGGAGCTGGGCCGCCGGCTCTACCGCTCGGGCGAGAACGACTACCTGCTCAACCGCCAGCGCGTGCGGCTGAAGGACCTCGTCGACCTCCTGGATGCCGCCCACCTCGCCGACAACGCGTTCCTGTTCATCGGACAGGGCATGGTGGACCAGGCGCTGGCCCTGCGCCCCGAGGAGCGCCGGCCGCTGTTCGAGGAGGTCGCCGGCGTCCGGCGACACGAGCGCCGGAAGCGACGCTCCGAGGACCAGCTGACCGAGTCGCTCGCCAACCTCGCACGACTCGAAGACATCCTCGCCGAGTTGCGGCCACAGGCCAGGCGGCTCGCCGCGCAGGCCGAGCAGCAGGCGTCGCGGATCAGCGCCGGCGATGAGCTGGCCGAGGGGTTGCTGCGCAGCGCGCACGCCCGCTGGTTTGACGCCGCCGCGCGGGTCTCGGTCGCCTCGACGCTCAGGACCCGCACGCGCCTCGAGGCCGACAGGGCCATGGCCGATCTGGCGGCGGCCGAGGACCGCGTCGCTGCGATGACGGCCCAGCTCGCCGTGCGTGCCACCGAGGAGCGGGAGCGACGGGGGGCCTTCGAGGCGGCCGGCGTCGCACGGACCACGCTCACCGTCCGCCAGGAGCGCCTGGCCGCCGAGGCGGAGGCGTTGGCTCGCGACCGTGTCCGGCTCGGTGATGAACGCGGCGTCGTGGTGGTGGATCTGGAAGCCCAGCGGCGCGTGCTCTCCTCACCAGTGCCGCCCCGGGACCTGGACCTGGAAGCGGCGCTCACCGAGGCTGAGCGGTTCCTCGCGGAGGCGGTCGGGGAGCTGGCGACGCTCCGTGCCGCGGATCGTGCGCGCGGCGAGGAACTGCATGCGCTGCGCCGGGCCGAGGCCGCGCGGACTGCGGAGATCGAGACGGCTCGCCGACGGCTGGCCGAGGCGGAGGCCCGCGCCGGCGCCGAGGCGGCCGGGGAAGCGGCGGCCGCGGACCGCGTGCCCCAGCTGGAGTCGCGCGCCGCGGCGGCCCGCGAGGCGCTCTCGGCAGCCGCGGCGGATGAGCGGCGTGCGGCCGAGGCCCGCGAGTCGGCCCGAGGGTCCGCCGAGAGCGCGGAGGCGGGCCGAACGACCGCGCTGGATGCCGCGCAGACACGATCGGGGGCCCTCGCGGCCCGCCGAGGACGCCTGGAGGCGCTTCGGGGTCGGCTCCAGGAGGAGGAGACTCGGGGGATCGCCAGGGCCGCCAAGCGGCGTGGCGGGCGGCGGCTCGACGAGGACCTGCTCGTGGAGCCTGCGCTCCGCCAGGCGGTCCAGGCGGCGCTCTCCGACAGCGCCCGGGCCTACTTGGTACCGCGCGCGTCAGTCGGCGAGCTGGGCGGCGAGCGCGGGATGCTGATGGTCGGCGACGCCGGGCCGGCGGCCATCGCGAAGTCCGTCCAGGGCGCCGAGGTCCGCCTGCGCGAGTCGGTCGCGGCCCGCGGCGGGGGGGTCCTCGACCAGGCGATCCGACGCGACGCCGTCGGTGGTGCCACACGCCTGCTCGCACGCGCGGCCTGGCTGCCGTCGCTCGCCGACTGCGTGGAGATCCAGGGCGACTTGCTGCCTGGATGGGTCGCCGTTCCCCGTGATGGAGGGGCGGTGGTCTCGGACCTCGTGATCCTGCTGGGCGCCGCCGATGGAACGCTGGAGCGGCGCGCAGAGGTCGAGGCGCTCGCGGCCGAGGTCGGCCGTCTGGAAGGCGAAGAGGCCGCCGCCAAGGACGCCGCATCGGCGGCGAGCGGGTCCGCCGCCGCCGCCCGGCAGGCGCTGGAGGTCGCCCGAGCGGCGGAGTCGGCAGCCAGCGGCGCTCGCCGGCGGTGCGAGGAGGCGGATCGCGCGGCCGCCCGGGATCTCGAGGTGGTGGCGCGCGAGCTGGGCTGGCACCGGTCGCAGGCAGAGCGCCTGCGTGCGGAGGTCGAGCGATCGCGCGACGCGCTCGCGCTGCTCGGTGCCCCTCGCCCCGGCGACGGTCGGGCGGAGCCCGCGGCATCCGGCGCGGATCCCTCGGCGGTATCCACGTGGGAGCAGCGGGCCACGGATATCCGCGCCAGGCGCGACCGGCTGGCGCAGCAGTCGGCGGCCGTCGATCTGACCCGGCGCGAGGCCGAGGCACGTCGGACTCGTGCCGAGGCGACGATCATGGTTCGCGACGAACGATTGGCCGCGCTGGATGCCGAGGTGATCCGGCTCGGCGAACGGGAGCGCGACCTGGATGGCCTCCGGGACAGCCTGGGGCGCGAGGCCGCCGAGGCTGTCGCCCGGGAGGCCGCCGCCCGCGCCGCCCTGGACCAGGGCCTCGCGACGGACCACGTCGGCCGTGAGCAGCTGGCCACGGCGGAGCGCGGCGTCGCGGCGATCAGGGATCGCCTCCGGGCCATGGAGGAGCAGGCACGGGCCGCCGAGCGAGCCGGCCTGGAGGCCGATCTGGGCCTCGACGCCCTTCGCGAGCAACTGCTGGTGGATCTGGCGGCCATCGGCGAGGTCGCCCTGCGGCGGTTGCCCGCGGTCCCCCCGGGACCGCCGCCCGCCACGCTGGTGGACCAGGAGAGCCTCACCGGCGGCGGCTTCCCCGTCCCCAGCGCCGACGTGGTGGTCCGCGTCCCCGCGGTCGGCGAGCCAGTCTCCGACGATGGCGCGACGCCCGATGACGAACGTGCTCGACTCGAGCGCGGCCTCCTGGCGGCGGCCCAGCGCTGGGCCGCCGAACCCGCCCCGGAAGATGCCCCGAGCTCGGCGCGCCTCTCGGCGCTGCGTCGACGGTTCAGCGACCTCGGTGCGGGGAACCCGTATGCGGTCGAGGAGTACCAGGCGCTCAAGGCCCGGCTCGATGACCTCGACTCGCAGCGAGCGGATCTCGGGACCGCCATCGCCCGGACGCGCCAGCTGATCGAGGAGTTGAGCACGCTGATCGCCGACCAGTTCCGGACGACGTTCCGCGCGCTCGAGACGGCGTTCGACCAGAAGTTCCAGCAGCTCTTCGGCGGTGGCTTCGCCAAGTTGGAGCTGACGGATCCCTCGGATCTCGGGAGCACGGGGATCGAGATCACGGCGCGGCCGCCCGGCAAGAAGAAGCAGCCACTCGGGATGCTCTCGGGCGGCGAGCGGTCGCTGACCGCCGTGGCGCTGCTGCTGGCCATGCTCCAGGTCCGGCCCGTTCCCTTCTGCGTCCTCGACGAGGTGGACGCCGCGCTGGACGAGGCCAACGTGGGCCGCTTCACCGACGCGCTTCGTGAGCTGACGAGCACCACGCAGTTCATCGTCATCACCCACAACCGCGGCACGATCAGGGCCGCCGACGCGCTGTACGGCGTGACGGTGGGCGATGACTCGGTCAGCCGGGTCATCAGCCTCCGGCTCGACGAGGCTCGGACGCTGGCGGAGCGCCAGTCGGCGACCGCCACCCAGCCCATCGACAACGCAGCGAGCTGAGGTTCCGAGATGGCCTTCTGGCGCCGCTTCCGTCAACCCCAGCCCGGCGATCCGGACGTCGATGCGTCCGTCGAGCTCGGCGAGGATGAAGAGCCGCCCCTCGACCTCTCGGACGACGAGCTGGCGGCGGAGGCGCTGTCCGCGGTGCCGGTCGGCACGGTCGCGCCGCCCTCGGACGCCAGGCATCCGAATGGTGACTTGACCGAGGGCCTGCGCAAGACGCGGGGCGGCTTCATGTCCCGCCTTCGGGGCCTGCTCGGCGGCGGCGACCAGGGCCCGGACTGGGAGGAGGTCGAGGAGACGTTGATCGGCGGCGACGTGGGTCCGTCGCTGGCCAGCGAGGTCGTGGAGCGCGCTCGACGGCGCAAGGACACCGAGGGTCCAGAGGCGGCAGTCCGAGCCGAGCTGACAGCGCTGCTGGCGCCGCGGAGCGGCCCGTGGACCCCGGCCCGGGTCCCGGGCGCCCCGGCCATCATCCTCGTGGTGGGCGTCAATGGGACCGGCAAGACGACGACGATCGGGAAGCTGGCCGCGCGGTACGCCGGCGAGGGCCAGCGCGTCCTCCTGGCCGCCGCCGACACCTTTCGCGCCGCGGCCATCGACCAGCTGCGGATCTGGGCCGATCGCGCCGGCGTCCAGATGGTGGCTCACGCCCCGGGTGCGGATCCCGGTGCGGTGGTCTTCGACGCCCTCGACGCGGCGGTGGCCCGTGGCGCGGACATCGTCATCGCTGACACGGCCGGCCGGCTGCACACCAAGTCGAACCTGATGGACGAGCTGACCAAGCTCCGGCGGATCATCGACAAGCGGCTGCCCGGATCCCGTCCCGAGATCCTGTTCGTGCTGGACGCGACGACCGGGCAGAACGGCCTGGCCCAGGCCACCGCGTTCCACGCGGCGGTCGGCCTCACGGGGATCGTGCTCACCAAGCTCGATTCGACCGCCAAGGGCGGCATCGTCTTCGCGATCGAAGGCCAGCTCCGGGTCCCGGTCCGGTTCGTCGGGGTGGGGGAGGGCATCAACGACCTCCTCCCATTCGATTCGGGCCAATTCGTGCGCGCGCTCTTCGACTGAGGTCTCCGCCCGCCCTGGTGCTCCGTCGCCTGGGCCCTGGAGCTCAGTGCGAGCGTGATCCGCTACACTCCCTGCACCTTGGCACGCCAGAACCCGTGTGCCACCCGCCGGGCGATCGACCGTCCGGCGGCCTGACCCATCTTCGGAGCTCGGCCTACCCGTGTTCGATACTCTCAGCGAGCGACTGCGCGGCGCCCTCGGCAACCTGACCGGTCGCGGTCGGGTCAGCGAGGCCGATGTCGACGCGGCGCTGCGCGAGATCCGCCTCTCGCTCCTCGAGGCCGACGTCAATTTCCGCGTCGTCAAGGACTTCGTGGGCCGGCTCCGGGAACGAGCGGTTGGCGCGGACATCATCGGGAGCCTGACCGCCGGTCAGCAGGTCGTGAAGATCGTCAACGAGGAGCTCGTCGCGCTCCTCTCCGCGGGCGACCGGACCTTCCACCTGAGTGGCAGCCCCGCGGTCGTCCTGCTCGTTGGCCTGCAGGGCTCCGGCAAGACCACATCGGCCGCCAAGCTGGCACGCCAGATCGTCAAGCTGGGACGCCGACCGCTGCTGGTTGCGGCGGACCCGTACCGGCCCGCCGCCGCCGATCAACTCGAGACGCTCGGGAAGTCGATCGACATCCCGGTCTACCGCGCGCCGGTGGGCACATCCGTGGTGGACATTGCCCGCGGCGGCATCGACGCCGCTCGCCGCCTGGTCCGCGATACCGTGATCCTGGATACGGCCGGCCGCCTGACCATCGACGAGGCGCTCATGGCGGAGATCGCGGCCGTCAGCGCCGCCGTTCGCCCGATCGAGACCCTCCTGGTCGTGGACGCGATGACCGGCCAGGAAGCGGTGGCGGTCGCCCAGGCCTTCGCGGCCGCCCTGCCCGTCACGGGCCTCGTCCTGACCAAGATCGACGGCGATGCGCGCGGCGGCGCAGCCTTGTCCATCAGCGCCGTCACCGGCCTGCCCGTCAAGTTCATCGGCACCGGCGAGAAGACCGACGCCCTGGAGATCTTCCACCCGGATCGGCTCGCCGGCCGGATCCTGGGGATGGGCGACATCCTCACGCTCGTCGAGCGCGCCCAGGAGGTCGTCGACGAGAAGCAGGCCCTCAAGATGCAGGAGAAGCTGCGCAAGGCGCAGTTCACCCTGGAGGACTTCCTCGACCAGCTCCAGCAGGTCCAGAAGATGGGCCCCATCGGCCAGATCATGAAGATGATCCCCGGGATGGGCGACATGGCCAAGGAGGCCGAGAAGGCCGTGGAGCGGGGCGACCTCAGGCGAACCGAGGCGATCATCCGGGCGATGACGCCGCGCGAGCGCCGCAATCCGGATGTGCTGAACGCCTCGCGCCGGCGCCGGATCGCGACGGGCTCCGGGACCAACCTTCCAGACGTCAACAAGCTGGTCAAGCAGTTTGCGGAGATGCAGAAGCTCATGAAGCAGCTATCGGGTCGCGGGGGCAGTGGCCGACGTGGCATGCCGGCCGGAATGCGGGGCCGTCGGTGACGGAGCAGTCGGGCCACGTCCAGGGCGTGGCGATCACCGCCGGGTCGGCCCGTCGCGGAGGGACGCGCTGGGGCGTCGGCCTCCTGTTCATCGCCGTGACCGTCGGCGCGCTGGGCGCGATCGGCACGCTCGTCTCGACGCCCACGCCGCCCGAAGCCATCGGGTTCGTACCCGCCGGCAGCGCGCTGGTGATGGAGCTTCGCGCGGACCTGCCCGGCAACCAGCGCCAGGCGCTGGGGACGCTGCTGGCGGGCCTCCCCGGGTTCACCGACCTCAACTCGGTCAATGACCGAGTTGGCGCGGCGCTCGACGCGGTCGTCGCGAAGGCCTCCGACGGAACGCATTCGTACACGGGCGACCTGCGCCCATATGCCGCCGGCGCGGCGATCCTCGCCGTCCCTGCCGCGCTGGTCGGCGCTTCGGGCGCCGCCACGACGCCCCACGGACTGGCCATCCTGACCACCGAGGGCTCGCCCGGGTGCGCACCGCTCGAGGCTGGCCGGGCTGTCACGGTGGAGGAGTACCGATCGACGGATGTTCGCAGCACGCAGGTTGCCGCCACCGGACCGTCCGGCAGCCAGGCCATGGTGACTGCCGCCTGCGCCGCGGTCGGCCGGTTCGTCGTGATCGGCGACCCTGACGCGGTCCGCCTGGCGCTCGACGCGCACGCACAGGGCCGCAACGTCATGGGCGACGCGGCATACACCGCCGCCTTCCGCGCCATGACGGGCGATCATGCCGCCTGGGTCTACCTGAACACGCGGGCGATGGCCGGCGTTGCCAGCGCCGCGCCCATGCCCTCGGGGACGACCCGGCCGGCGATGCCCGCCGATGGCCCGGAGTGGCTCGCGATGCAGATGCGACTCACCGAGCGCGGGCCCGTCTTCGAGACGGCCATGCCCGACCCCCGGTCCACCATCCTGGCAGGATTCTCGGCCTCGCCCGGCCATGCGCCCGCCGCCAATGCGGTCAGTGCCATCGCGCCGGTCCTTCCGGCGTCCACGCTCGCGCTCGTCGAGGCGCACCAGGCCGGGGCGCTCCTTTCGGCGCTCCAGTCGCGGCAGGCGGCGGTCGCCACCTCGGGCGGCCCGGCCGCGTCGGCCCAGGCAGCGCTCGGTCCGTCACTCGCTCTGCTGGGCGGCCTGGACGCGATCCTCGGCGAGGTGGACCAGGCCGCCGTTGCCCTGGTGCCAAACGGGTCGAGCGTGACGGCCGGGCTGGTGCTCCAGGTCGCGAACGCCGATGCTGCCGCGCAGCGGATCGACCAGCTCCGCGGCATCGCGGCCCTCGCGGGTCTCCTCGGCGGGGCGCAGATCACGGACCAGGACTTCCACGGCACGCGGATCACGACGGTGCCGGTCGGGCCATTGCTGGCGGCGAGCAGCGCTCGCGGCGCCGGCGGAGGCGGCGGACCCGGCATGTTCCCTGGCATGGGGGGGATCCCCGGCGGCGCTCCCTCGCCCCGGCCGTCGGCTTCGGCAGGGCCGGGCGCCTCGAGCCGACCGTCGATTGGCCTGCCGGCACTCCCCGCGGATGCCCGCCTCTCGGTGGCGATCCGCGGCTCCTTCGTTGTGGTGGCGCTCGACGACGCATTCGTCAAGGCCGTGCTCGATACGCCCGCCGGGGGCGGCCTTGCCGGGCAGCCCGGGTACAGGGCGGCTGTCGACGCCGCTGGTTCTCCCAATCTCGCCGGTGTCTATGCCAACCTGGCCGCCCTCGGCGGCCTCGCACCCCTGGACCTACCTGCGGCGGAGGCCGGCCGGATGGCGTCGGCCCGGCCCTATCTCGAGGCCTTTGGCGCGCTTGCCGGGAGCCTCACCAGCGGCGACGGCCTGCTCCGTGGCCGACTCGTCATCACCCTTCCATAGGTCATCAACCAAGCATCAGGCCCATCTCAACAGGAGGAAACGCATCCATGTCCGTCCGCATCCGGCTCACCCGCGTGGGCGCCACCAAGCAGCCCACCTACCGCGTGGTGGTCGCCAACAGCGCCTCGGCGCGCGATAGCCGTTCGATCGAGATTCTCGGCCACTACAACCCCCGGAGCACCCCGGTCGAGTTCGTGGTCGATGGCGACAAGGTCAAGGCGTGGATCGCCAAGGGCGCACAGCCGTCGGACACCGTGGCCCGCCTCCTGCGCGGCGCCGGCGTCCTTCCGGCCGGCAAGTAGGACCCGCGGCATGGCAGCCAAGGATCTAGTCGAGTACGTGGCCAAGTCGTTGGTGGACGATCCCGACGCCGTCAAGGTCGAGGTGCTCCGCGATCCCGATGGGACCGTCATCGAGCTCCACGTGGCCGAAGACGACATGGGCAAGGTGATCGGCCGGAACGGCAGCGTCGCCAAGGCGTTGCGGACCCTGCTCAAGGTCACCTCGGCGCGCGATGGCGAGCCGGTCAGCCTCGAGATTCTCTGACCTGGACGCCGAGGAGCGCCTGGTCGTTGCCCTGGTCAGGGGCGTCCACGGCTTGCGCGGTGTGGTCCGCGTCGAGGTCCTGACCGACCGGCCGGAGGACCGCTTCCGGCCGGGGATCGTCCTGCGCGCCGAGGGTTCGGAGGGGCTGCTGACGATCGCGACGGCGGCGCCCGTCGCCGACGGCCCGGGTTGGCGCCTGACCTTCCGTGAGGTGCCTGATCGGACCGCCGCCGAGGCGCTTCGGGGAGTCTACCTGGAGGCCGCGCTCGATCCGGCGGGTGTGCTGGGTCGTGGCGAGTACTTCTGGCACGAAGTCATCGGCTGCACCGTGCGTGATGCCGATGGCTCCGAGCTGGGTGCGGTTCACGACCTGTACCGTGTCGCGCAGACCGAGGTCATGGTCATCCGAGGCGGTCCGCACGGCGAGTTCGACGTGCCGATCATCCGGTCGCTGGTCCGCGTCTTCGCGCCCCGGCGCGGGGAGATCGTGGTCGATGGAGAGGCGCTGGACCTGGGTGCAGCCCCGGCGCCGCGTGACGATGACGCCCCCCGGCCCAGGGCTCCGCGTCGCGTGACCCGGAAGCCGAAGCCTTCGGCCGCGAGCGCGGCATCCAATCCGACGGAGGCCACCCAGGCCACCGACGCCGATCCTTCCGGCACGCCGGAGGCCTAGTCGCCGATGGCGCTCGAGATCGACGTCATCACGCTCTTCCCGGCCATGATCCGGGCGCCGCTCGGGGAGAGCATCCCCGCGCGGATCCAGGAACGTGGCCTCGCCGAGATCCGCGTCCACGACCTGCGGGAGTGGGGCCTCGGTCGCCACTCGAGCGTGGATGACTACACCTACGGCGGCGGTGCCGGCATGGTCTTGCGACCAGAGCCGGTGGCCGCGGCCCTGGCGCACGTCCGGCGCCCGGACTCCACCGTCATCCTCCTGGACCCAGGCGGAGAACGGTTCGGTCAGGCTCGCGCTCACGATCTGGCAGGGCGGACGCACCTCGTCTTCGTCTGTCCGCGCTACGAGGGCGTGGATGAGCGGATCCGCTCGATGGTCGATCTGGAGGTCTCGATCGGGGACTACGTCCTGACCGGCGGCGAGCTCCCGGCGCTCGTGATCATCGACGCCGTCATCAGGCTCCTGCCGGGCGCGATCGACGCCGAATCCACGACCGAAGAGTCGTTCGCCACGGGGCTGCTCGAGTATCCCCAGTACACGCGCCCCGCCACCTTCGAGGGCCACCCGGTTCCGCCGATCCTCGTCTCCGGCGACCACGGGGCGGTTCGTCGTTGGCGGCTCAAGGAATCGCTCCGGCGAACGCTCAGGTTGCGCCCCGACCTGATTGCCGACCGCCCGCTGACTCGCGACGAGGCGCGCCTGCTCGCAGAGGTACGGCTGGAGGAGGCCGCCGCGGGTGACGATGATGTCGCGCCGGGCTGACTCGGCGGCCCGGCAGCGGGTGCTATACTCCGACGTCGGTCGCCATGGGCGACGCCTTCCACCGTCCACGACGCAGCTCCACGCTGCCAGCAGCAGGTCAGGAATCGCCCCGTGAACGTCCTCGATGAGATCGTCGCCGATCAGCTCCGCACGGACCTCCCACATCTCGCGTCCGGCGATACCGTGCGGGTCGCCGCACGTGTCGTCGAGGGGAACCGCGAGCGGATCCAGATGTTCGAAGGCACCGTGATGCGCCTTCGCGGCGGCGGGATCACCCGGTCCATCACCGTTCGGCGCATCGCCAGCGGCGTCGGCGTGGAGCGCACCTTCAAGATCAACAGCCCGCGCATCGACAAGATCGAGGTCGTTCGCCACGGCCAGGTCCGTCGTGCCCAGCTGTACTTCCTGCGCGACCGGGTTGGCAAGGCGGCCACCCTGCGCGAGCGGCGCCCCAAGCGCTAACCCGCGCGGCGGCCTCCGTCCAGCCCTGCGCAGGGACGGAGGCTCCGTGCCGATCCAGCCCACCCTCAGGTTTGAGCGGACGCTCTGGCGCGACGGGCTCGCCCGGATCGCCGGTGTCGACGAGGTGGGCGTAGCGCCCACGTGCGGCGCCGTCGTCGCCGCCGCTGTGATCCTGAGGCCGAACGCCCGGAAGATCCCGGGCGTTCGTGATTCCAAGACCCTGTCGGCGTCGCAGCGGGAGCGCCTCGCGCCGCTGATTCGCCAGCGTGCCGTGGCCATCGGCGTGGGTGCCGCGTCGGTTGCCGAGATCGACCGACTCAACATCTATCACGCCACCCACCTGGCGATGCGGCGCGCCATCGCTCGCCTGGGCGGCCATGACCATGTCCTCGTCGATGGGCTTCGGATCGCGGGCTTCGAGGAGGCGGTGGGCGGGTACACGGCCATCGTCGACGGCGATGCGCTGTGCTACTCCATCTCATGCGCGTCCGTGGTGGCCAAGGTGGTCCGGGACCGGATGATGGCTCGGCTCGCGCTTCGCTATCCCGGGTACGGCTGGGAGCGCAACCAGGGGTATGCCACGCGCGAGCATCGCGATGCCATCCGGGCGCGCGGGCTGACGCCGTTTCACCGTCGCAGCTTCCTCGCCCTGCAGCGGACGCTTGCCGGGGAGCAGACGTCGCTCGGCCTCCTCGCCCAACCCGAGGACCCGTCGGGTGGTGGGATCGAGGCGGACGCCGAGGGACGCCTCCGGGCCTAGGGACGAGGGGCCGCACGTTGCGGACGCCCCCGGGCCGATATGTCCGCGATAAGGGAGCCGGGCCACCATCGCCCGGTGCGAACCGAGCAGCAGCACCTTGGCGACGCCGCGGAGGACCTCGTCGCGGCCCGGCTCACCGCCCTGGGCTGGATCGTGCTGGCGCGCAATCTGCGCGTCGGCCGCGGCGAGCTGGATATCGTCGCCGTGGATCCCGGACCACCGCCGGCCCTGGTGGTCGTGGAGGTCCGCTGGCGGGCCGGCCGCAGCCACGGGCTGCCGGAGGAGACGCTCGACTGGCGCAAGCGCCGTCAGCTGCGTCATACCGGCGCGGCCCTGATCGATCTACCCATGCTGGGCGGGCGGGCGTTGCCGCGCCTGCCGCTGCGGTTCGACCTCGTGGTGGTCGAGCCGCCCAGGCCTGGCTCCAGCGTCCGGCAGGTCCGCCACCATCGCTACGTCGTGGGGGGCTAGGTCCGTGCCCTGAGGCGATGCACGCGCGCGTGCTGCGCCCCGCCGGACCGGTCAGGACCCTGTGCTACACTCCGCCCGCTGCGGCCGAGCCGTGGCGCCCAATCGCCCGCGCCCTCCAGGGCACGGAGCTCACACGTGGACCGTTCCGACCGGGGCGGTGCCGAGCCGGAGTTTGATCCGGACGGTCCCCGGCGCCGGGGTTCGCGGAGGATACAACCCGACAGGAGGTCGCTCGTCGTGCCGTCCATCTCCATGCGCCAGCTGCTCGAGGCCGGTGTCCACTTCGGACACCAGACCCGCCGCTGGAACCCCAAGATGCGCCCGTTCATCTTCGCGGAGCGCAACGGGATCCACATCATCGACCTGGCCCAGACGGTCAAGCGGCTTGACCTTGCGCTGGATGCTGTCCGTGACACCGTCGCGCGGGGCGAGGTCGTGCTCTTCGTCGGGACCAAGAAGCAGGCCCAGGAGCCCATCATCGCCGAGGCGACCCGGGCCGGCATGCCGTACGTCACCAAGCGCTGGCTCGGCGGCATGATGACCAACTTCACGACCATCCGGAAGCGGATCGCGCTCATGGAGCAGCTGGAGGCCCGCCGCGACAACGGTGACTTCGAGCGCCTCACCAAGAAGGAAGCGGCCAAGCTGACCGAGGAGCTCAACAAGCTCAACGACACGCTGGGCGGCATCCGCAAGATGAAGCGTCTCCCGGGCGCCATCTTCATCGTGGATCCCCATCGCGAGCGCATCGCGGTGACGGAGGCCAACAAGCTCGAGATCCCGCTCATCGGCACGGGCGACACCAACGTGAACCCGGATGAGCTGGACTTCATCATCCCGGCCAACGACGACGCCATCCGCTCGATCCGCCTGCTCTGCTCGCTGGTTGCGGATGCCGCGATCGAGGGCGCCCGTGAGCGCGCCGCTCGGTCCGTCACCGAGCCCGAGCGCCCGGTGCAGGTGGACGAAGTCGTCTTCGAGGACGCCAAGGTCACTGACGACATCGTCGCCGCCCTCGCGGCCGGTGGTGCCCTCAGCTTCGCCCCGGACGGGGAGGATGACCTCCTCCCCGGCACCCGGACGGTCGCGGCCAAGCCGGCCGAGCCCGAAATCGGCGAGGCCGTCAGCAGCTAACAATGGTGGCGGCTGCGCACCCGGCTCCCGGGGCCGGCCTCGGCCGCCACCGCACCTCGAGATGACACCGGCGGACAAGGTCCGCCCACCCAGACAGGGAGACACCAACCACGATGGCAGAGATCACGGCGGGCGCGGTCAAGGACCTGCGCGAGCGGACGGGCGCGGGCATGATGGACTGCAAGCGCGCCCTGGTGGAGTCGGGCGGCGACGTGGAGCAGGCGGTCGCGCTCCTCCGCGAGCGCGGCCTGTCGGCCGCGGCAAAGCGTGCCGATCGTGACGCCCGCGAGGGCGTGATCGGGAGCTACATCCACACGGGTGGCCGCGTCGGCGTCCTCATCGAGGTCAACTGCGAGACGGACTTCGTCGCCCGCACCGACGAGTTCCAGAAGCTCCTTCGTGACCTGGCGATTCAGGTCGCCGGCCTCGCGCCGCTGTACGTCGAGGCGGATCGCATCCCCGTCGACGTGCTTGCGGCCAAGAAGGCAGAGCTGGCCGAGGACGAGTCCGTGCAGAAGAAGCCCGAGGCCATCCGCGCCCAGATCGTCGAGGGCCAGCTCAAGAAGTGGTACACGCAGGTCTGCCTGTACGAGCAGCCGTTCCGGGACGAGGACCGCTCGGTCCGCGACCTGATCATCGATCGGATCGCGACGATCGGTGAGCAGATCCGGGTCCGCCGCTTCACCCGTTACGCGCTCGGCGAGGAGCTGTGAGCGACGACGCCGGAGCCCATCCGGCGTCGTCGAGCGGGCTCCGCTATCGGCGGATCCTGCTCAAGCTGTCCGGCGAAGCGCTGCTCGGTGATCGCCAGTACGGCGTCGACCCTGCGTTCTGTGCGTTCATCGCGGAGCAGGTCGCCCAGGTCCAGGCCCAGGGCGTCGAGGTGGGGATCGTCGTCGGAGGCGGCAACATCTTCCGGGGCATGGCCGCGGCCGCCCGGGGCATGGACCGCGCCACCGGCGACTACATCGGCATGCTCGCGACCGTGATGAACGGGCTGGCCATGCAGGACGCGCTGGAGCGGGCCAATGTGCCCACCCGCGTGATGACGGCCATCTCGATGAACGAGGTCGCCGAGCCCTACATTCGGCGGCGCGCCGTGCGCCACCTGGAGAAGGGCCGGGTCGTCATCTTCGTGGCCGGCACCGGCAACCCCTACTTCACGACGGATACCGCGGCCGCACTGCGCGCCGTCGAGATCGGCGCCGAGGTCCTCCTCAAGGCGACCAAGGTGGACGGCGTCTACGACGCGGATCCCATGAAGGTCCCGACGGCAGTCCGCTACGACCGGCTCGAGTACGCTGATCTCCTGCGCGACCAACTGAAGGTCCTTGACGCTGCTGCGGTCTCGCTGTGCATGGAGAATGATCTCCCAATCATTGTCTTCGACCTGAATCACCCCGACAACATCACCCGGGTCGCGTTTGGCGAGCACGTCGGCACGCTGATCAGCGGTACCCCGGCCGGAGGGCAAAGGGCATGACCGCCGAGATCATCAGCGCGGTGGACCACAAGATGGCCCGCGCGGTCGAGGTCATGGAGCGCGACTTCCAGGCGATCCGGACGGGCAGGGCGTCCACCTCCCTGGTCGAGCGCATCCACGTCGACTACTACGGCACCCAGACGCCGCTCAATCAGCTCGCCTCGATCAGCGTGCCGGAGGCACACCAGATCGTGATCCAGCCGTGGGACCGCGGCGTCCTCGGGGCCATCGAGAAGGCCATCCAGAAGAGCGACATCGGGCTCATGCCCAACGTCGATGGGACCGTTGTCCGCCTGAACATCCCGGCCCTCACGGAGGAGCGTCGCAGGGACCTCGTCAAGGGCGTCCACAAGCGCATGGAAGAGGCCAAGGTCGAGATCCGCAACCTCAGGCGCGAGGGCGGCGACGGCCTCAAGAAGGCAGAGAAGGACGGACACGTCAGCACGGACGACGCTCACCGCCTCATGGAGACGCTCCAGAAGATCACCGACCGCCACATCGTGGACGTGGATCGGCTGGGCGCCGTCAAGGAGCGGGAGGTCATGGAGGTCTAGTGGCCCGTGCTCCGCTGGCCCGTCCGCCGGACGTGCCGCCGACGGCCCACTCGGCGGCGCCCGATGTCGTTGCCGGAAGCACCCAGCCGGACGTCGAGCCGCTGGCGGTCGATGGCGACCAGCCGCGGCACGTCGCGATCATCATGGATGGGAATCGGCGCTGGGCCCGAAATCGCGGCCTGTCCGAGATCGAGGGCCACGCGGCGGGGGTCGAGTCCGTCCGCGAGATCCTCAAGCACGCGGTCCGGCGAGGGATCCCGTTCCTGACGATCTACGCATTCAGCCGCGAGAACTGGGCACGCTCCGACGCGGAGGTCGCCGGCCTGTTCGGACTCCTCTCGGCCGCCATCTGCGACGAGACGCCTGAGCTGCGCCGGCAGGGCGTCAGGGTGGCTCTCCTGGGCCGTCTCGACGAGCTTCCCGATGCGACGCGGGAGTCGGTCCAGGCCGCGCTCCACGACACCGCGGGCGGGGACCGGCTGGTGCTGAACGTCGCGTTCAACTACGGCGGCCGAACCGAGCTGGTCGACGCGTTTCGTCGGCTGGCCCGCACCGGGATCAGCCCCGACGCCATCGACGAGGACGCCATCTCCGGCGCCCTCTACACGGCCGGACTGCCGGACCCCGACCTCGTGATCCGGACGGGCGGCGAGCAACGGCTCTCCAACTTCCTCATCTGGCAGTCGGCCTACGCCGAGTTCTACTCCTCGGACGTGCTCTGGCCGGACTTCGGGGCCGACGCCTTCGACGCCGCGCTGCTCGAGTACGCCCGACGCTCCCGACGCTTCGGGCGCTGACGGGCGATGCTGCGACAGCGGGCGACCAGCTCGGCATTCTTCGTCCCTCCGCTCGTCCTCATGGTCGCCCTGGGCGAGCCGTGGATCGCGCTGGGGGTCGCCCTGGTGACGGTCCTGGCGGCCTGGGAGGTCTTCCGGCTGCTTCGCGCCGCGGGCTACGCCACCTTCCCCGGCCTGGGCACCGTGTTCGCCCTGGCGGTCGTCGCCGACGCGGCCGCGCCGACGCTCCTGGCCGGCAGCGGCCTCTTGCTCGCGGCGATCGGGCTCATTCTCATCGGCGCCGGCGCGCTCCAGAAGGCCGACCCGCGGGATGGTCTCGCGACGTGGTCCGCGACCGTGTTCGGCGCCTTCTACGTGAGCCTGCTCGTGTTTGTCGTGCGGCTCGGCGCGGCCGTCCCCCCGCTTCCCGCCGAGGCGCCCGTGGCCTGGCTGGGTGCGGAGCGCGGGTGGATCGGCCTGCTGGTGCTCGGCGTCTGGGCATTCGACACCGGCGCCTACCTGGTGGGGCGCCAGTTCGGGCGTCGCAAGTTCATGCAGCACATCTCGCCGTCCAAGACGGTGGAGGGCTTCGCCGGCGGGACCGTCGCCACGGTGCTCGTCTGCGCGGTCCTGCTCTGGCTGCTTGGCCAGCCGATCGTCGGGGCGGTCCTCCTGGGTCCGCTGGTTGCCGCCTCAGCGCAGGCCGGTGACCTGGTCGAGTCGATGCTCAAGCGCGCCGCCGGCGTCAAGGACTCCGGGACGCTGATCCCGGGCCACGGCGGCGTCCTGGATCGCATCGATTCGT
Organism: uncultured Chloroflexota bacterium; assembly: GCA_903822495.1. Lineage (GTDB taxonomy): Bacteria > Chloroflexota > Limnocylindria > Limnocylindrales > CSP1-4 > CAIJPD01. The sequence goes on from CAIJPD010000052.1 coordinate 140,581, forward strand.
TCCTCTTCGCGGCGCCGGTGGTGACGCTCTTTGTCGTCGCGTACGTCCGCTGAGCGGGGCCCGATGACGGACGCCGCGCCCCGGCGGGTGGCGCTGCTTGGTTCCACGGGGTCCATCGGGCGTCAGGCCATCGATGTGATTGCCAGCGACCCGGGGCTGACGGTCGTGGCGCTCGCCGCGGGCCGGAACGCCGCCCTCCTCGTGGACCAGGCCCGCCTGCTGCGACCGGTCAGGGTCGTCGTCGCAGACGACGCCACGAGATCGGCCCTCGACGGCCTCCCGGCCGGGATCGAGGTTGGAGTAGGGGAGTCGGCGCTCGTCGAACTGGCCGTGCGCGACGATGTCGACATCGTGGTGATCGGGACCGGCGGCATCGTGTCCCTCCGCCCCGTGCTCGCCGCGCTGGCCGCCGGCAAGATCGTGGCCACCGCAAACAAGGAGACGCTCGTGGCTGGCGGGCACCTGGTCATGCCGCTGGCCCGCAGGTTGGCCGACGCGTACCAGGCGGAGCATGGGCCGGGCGGTGCGCTGGGGACCGCGCTGGGCTGGCTGCGGCCGATCGACTCCGAGCACTCGGCAATCTGGCAGTGCCTCGCCGGCGAGGACCTCGAGTCCGTGGACCGGCTGATCCTCACGGCCTCCGGCGGCCCGTTCCGCGAGGGCCCGGTAGATCTCGGGGACGTGACCCCGGCCATGGCCCTGCGCCATCCCACGTGGACCATGGGGGCCAAGATCACCATCGACTCGGCCACCCTGGCCAACAAGGGCCTTGAGGTCATCGAGGCCCGCTGGCTGTACGATGTCAGCCCGGATCGGATCGACGTGGTGGTCCATCCCCAGTCGGTCGTCCACTCTGCCGTCCTGTTTCGGGACGGCTCCCTCAAGGCTCAGCTGGGCACACCTGACATGCGTCTTCCCATCCAGTACGCGCTCACCTACCCGGCACGGCACGCATCGCGCGTGGCGGGTCCGGACCTGCTCGCCATCGGCCGCCTGGACTTTGCGTCCCCGGATGTCAGCCGCTTCCCGGCGCTCCAGATTGCGCGCAAGGCAGCCCGGCTCGGCTCACGGGCCACGGCGACCCTCATAGCGGCGGACGAGGTGGCGGTGGCGCGCTTCCTGGCTGGCACCCTGTCGTTCCCGGGAATCGCCGGCTTGCTGGATCAGGCCGTGGAGCGCTTCGGCGCAAGCGGCGACCAGGAACCCTCCTACGCCGACCTGGTGGCCCTGGACGCCGAGGTACGTGCCGCCTGCCAGACGGCTGTCATCGCCGGAAGCGTGGCCCGCTGACCGTGCTCCAGACGCTGGGCACCGTGCTGCTCTTCTTCTTCATCCTCGGATCGCTTGTGCTCATCCACGAGCTGGGACACTTCGTCGTCGCCCGGCTCGCGCGGGTCCGGGTCCTGGAATTCGGGATCGGCTTCCCGCCCCGCGCCAAGGTGCTGCGCAGCGGCGGCGAGACCCTCTACACATTGAACTGGCTCCCGATCGGCGGCTTCGTGAAGCTGGAGGGGGAGGACGGCGATCAGGACGCGGACCCGCGCTCGTTCAGCTCCCAGCCCCTGTTCGTCCGGATGATCATCCTCGTCGCGGGCGTCGTGATGAACCTGCTCCTGGCCTTCGTGATCTTCACGGGCATCGCGCTCGTCGGAGATCCCGCGATGGGGATCGTGGCCGGCCATGTCCAGGCGGACTCTCCGGCCCAGGTCGGTGGGCTCCTGGACGGTGATCTCGTCGTCAGCATCGACGGCCAGCGCTACTCGGCCTTCGGTCCGGATAGCCTCCTCGCGGATCTCCGGGCGAACGCCGGGAACACGATCCGCGTGGGCGTGGAACGGGCGGGCGGGGTCAGCGAAGAGTTGACCGTCACGCTGCGCGATGCAGCGGCTGTCAGCGCCGGGCGGGGTGCTCTCGGGATTGAGCAGCTATCGGCAAAGATCGCGGTCTCCAGCGTCAGCTATCCGCCAACGCAGGCCATTGGGCTGGGCGCGGAGCGCACGGTCGGGGCGATGCGCATGGTCCTGGACGGGCTTGGCCAGCTGGCCACGGCCATCATCACCAAGCCAACCGAGGCGCCGCCGGCGTCGGGCCCCGTGGGGATCGCGGTCCAGATCGGCGACGTGTTCTGGACGATGGGCCCCATCGTCACGCTCTACCTGGCCGGAATCCTGTCGGCCAACCTCGCGGTCTTCAACATCCTGCCGATCCCGCCGCTCGACGGCGGCCGGATGCTGATGATGCTGCTCAAGTCGCTGTTCGGCGCACGCGTCAGCCTCCGGATCGAGCGCCTGACGTATCTCGTCGGCTTCGTCTTCCTGTTCGCCTTCCTGATCTGGGTGACCGGCTTCGACATCATCCGGCAGCTGAGCGGCCCCAGATGAGCTCCACCACGGACGATCTCCGCCCGGTGCGCCGCGAGACGGTGACCGTGGATGTGGCCGGTGTTCCGGTCGGCAGCCGTCACCCCATCGTGGTCCAGTCGATGACGAACACGGACACGGCCGACCCGCATGCCACCGCGATCCAGGTCGGTCGCCTGGCCAACGCCGGGAGCGAGCTGGTCAGGGTGACCGTCAACAACGACGCGGCCGCCGCCGCCGTCCCGGAGATGGTCCGCCGGCTGCGCGACCTCGGCGTCGACGTGCCGGTCATCGGTGACTTCCACTACAACGGCCACCAGCTCCTGGTCGAGTACCCGGAGATGGCCCGATCGCTGGCCAAGTACCGGATCAACCCCGGCAACGTGGGCACCAAGCGACACGACGAGCACTTCCAGGCGATCGTCCGCGTGGCGATCGAGAACGACAAGCCGGTCCGGATCGGCGTCAATTGGGGTTCGCTCGACCAGGACGTCCTGACCGAGCTGATGGACGCCAATGCCGTGGCAGCCAGGCCACGGGACGGGCGGCTCGTGATGCTCGAGGCCATGGTGGAGTCGGCCATGCGGTCCGCGGAGCTGGCCGAACTGACAGGCCTGGGGCACGACCGGATCATCCTGTCCGCCAAGGTCTCCGGCGTGCGCGACCTCGTGGACGTCTACCGGATGCTCGCCACGAGATCGGACTACCCGCTGCACCTGGGGCTGACCGAGGCGGGACAGGGGATGAAGGGCGTGGTCGCCACCACGGCCGGCCTCGCCATCGTGCTCAACGAGGGGATCGGGGACACCATCCGCGTCTCGCTCACGCCGATGCCCGGCCAGGATCGCGAGGAGGAAGTGCGCGTCGCGCAGCAGGTTCTCCAGAGCCTGGGAATCCGCTCGTTCACGCCGCAGGTCACGGCCTGCCCCGGCTGCGGCCGAACAACGTCCACCTTCTTCCAGGAGCTGGCCGAGAAGGTCAGCCTCCACCTCCGCGACCGAATGCCGGTCTGGGCGGGGCAGTACCCCGGGGTCGAGGAGCTGCGCGTGGCCGTGATGGGCTGCGTCGTCAACGGCCCGGGCGAGTCGAAGCACGCCGACATCGGCATCAGCCTCCCGGGCACGTTCGAGGAGCCGGTGGCGCCCGTCTTCATCGACGGCCAGAAGGGGCCCACGCTCCGGGGCGACGGCCTTGCGGACGAGTTCCTGCGTCTCCTCGACGACTATGTCGAGCGCCGCTATCGGCCAACGGCGGCCACCTCCGGCTAGCCCAGGCGGCGGCCGGCTGACCGCGACCGCAGCCTGGACCCGAGACGCCCGGCAGGGGGGCTGTTGAGGGTCCTGAAGGGCGCGTGTATACTCCGGTCAACAGTTTGGCCGCTCCGCGACGTGGGTGACCCCCACGTCTTTTTTTCGGGGCCGCCGTCCATCGATTGTCATACCGTCAGGGCGAAGGGGGCGACATGAGTCGAGATTTCGTCGGTGCCCTCCTGCAGCTCAACGCCGAGAAGCAGGTGCCCCGCGAGCAGCTGATCCGGACCGTCGAGGAGGCGATCCAGTCAGCCTATCGGCGCGTCGCCGGAGACGAGGACATCCACGTCCGGATCGACGCCGATTCCGGGAAGATCCGCGTCTTCCGCGCACGCCGCGTGGTGGATGAGATCGACGATGCCGCCACCCAGGTGACCCTCGAGGATGCCCGAAAGCTCCAGCCCGACGCCCAGGTGGGCGACATGGTGGAGACGGAGCAGCTGGACGGCGATGTCTTCGGCCGAATTGGCGCGCAGACGGCCAAGCAGGTCGTCCTGCAGCGGCTCCGAGAGGCCGAGCGCGACGTCGTCTTCGACCAGTTCGCCCGGAACGAAGGCGAGCTGATCACGGGCACGGTCAATCGGGTCGAGCAGCGGGCGCTGATCCTGGACGTCGGCAAGGGCGTCGAGGCGATCCTGGCCACCACCGAGCAGTCACCGGTCGAGCACTACCGGATCGGCCAGAACGTCAAGGCCTACGTCCTCGAGGTTCGCCGGTCCGTGCGGGGCCCCCAGATCTTCGTGTCGCGCACCCACAAGGGCTTCCTCAAGCGACTGTTCGAGCTGGAAGTCCCCGAGATCCACAACGGGACCGTCGAGGTCAAGGCCATCTCCCGGGAGGCCGGCAGCCGGTCGAAGGTCGCGGTCGGCTCCCGCCAGGAGGGTCTCGATCCGGTCGGCGCCACCGTCGGGCAGCGCGGCGCGCGCGTACAGGCGGTCGTGGCCGAGATCGGCGGCGAGAAGATCGACGTCGTCCCGTGGAACGACGACCCGGCTGTCTTCGTGGCCAACGCGCTGTCCCCGGCGCAGGTCCTGTCCGTCGACATCGATGAGGAGCACCGGATCGCCAATGTGATCGTGCCCGAGCGGATGCTCTCGCTGGCCATCGGCCGCGAGGGTCAGAACGCCCGGCTCGCCGCGCGCCTGACGGGCTGGCGGATCGACATCCGGAGCGACGTCTCGGCCGCCGAGGCCCGTGCCGCCGCGGAATCGCCTGGCCCCGAGGAGGTCATCCCCGTCGCGGAATCGCCTGCGCCCGCCGAGGCCGAGCCGGCCGCGGACTCCGGGGAGGTGGCGTCGTAGCCGCGCCGGTGGCCGCCGGGCGGGTTCGGCGCGCCCCCACTCGTTCCTGCGTTGCGTGCCGAACCCCGCGGGCCAAGCAGGAGTTGCTGCGCATCGTCCGGACCCCGACCGGCGAGATCCGACCGGACGCGACGGGTCGCCTGCCCGGTCGCGGCGCCTACGTCTGCCAAGGGGGCGGCTGCCTGAGCCTTGCCCTCACCCGCGGCCAGCTGGCCCGGGCACTCGAGACGACCATCCCGGCGGAGGTGCGCGCCGCGCTCCTGACCGTCCCCCAGACTGCAACACACCAAGGAGGCGAACGTGGCGAGGAGTAGGAGCGGCACGCGCGGCCGGCGCGGACCCCGCAAGCCGGTCCGGCGCGACGGCGCATTCGCGGGCGGCCAGGTCCAGTCGGGTGATTCGCGTGAGCGAAATGCGATCGAGCTCCCGACGACCATCACGGTCAAGGAGCTCGCCGAGGCGCTCAAGGTCAATCCCGCGGACATCATCCGCGAGCTGATCAAGAGCGGGATCTTTGCGACCATCAACCAGCTGATCGACCGCGACACGGCGTCCCTGGTCGCCGGCGAGCTCGGCTACGAGGTCGCGGAGGCGGCCGTCCCGGCGGCTCCCGGCTCGGCCGAGGCTTCCGGGTCGGATGGCGCCCCCGCGGCGGCCACCAAGGAAGACCTGTTCGAGGAGGACGACGCGTCCCTCCTGCTGCCGCGCGCGCCTATCGTCACGGTGATGGGTCACGTGGACCACGGCAAGACCAGCCTGCTCGACGCGATGCGCAGCACCACGGTTGCGGCAGGCGAGCGGGGTGGGATCACCCAGCACATCGGCGCCAGCGAGGTGGTCAAGGATGGCCGCCGCGTCGTCTTCCTCGACACCCCGGGTCACGAGGCGTTCACGGCGATGCGGGCCCGCGGCGCCAAGGTCACCGATATCGCGGTGGTCGTCGTGGCGGCGGATGACGGCGTCATGCCGCAGACGCTGGAGGCGATCAGCCACGCACGCGCGGCCAAGGTGCCGATCATCATCGCCCTGAACAAGATCGACAAGCCGGACGCCAACCCGGACCGCGTCAAGAACGAGCTGTCCGAAGCGGGCGTGATCGTCGAGGAGTACGGCGGCGACACGCCCATGGTGCCCGTCTCGGCGCGCACCCGCGTTGGCCTGGACGCGCTGCTCGACATGATCCTGCTGGTTGCCGAGCTCCAGGAGCTCAAGGCCAATCCCAAGCGCGACGCCATCGGCACGATCATTGAGGCGGAGCTGGACAAGGGCCGAGGCGCTGTTGCCACGGTGCTCGTCCAGACCGGCACGTTGCGCGTCGGTGACACCATCGTGGTCGGCGACACGTCCGGCCGCGTCCGGGCCATGGAGAATGACCTCGGCAAGCGCGTGACGAAGGCTGGCCCGGCAACGGCCGTGGTTCTCCTTGGCCTTTCGGAGGTGCCTGCCGCGGGCGACATCCTGCGCGTGGTCAAGGACGAGAAAGCCGCGCGCGCCATGGTGGACGCCCGCAAGAACATCGCAGCCTCAAAGGCGGGCGAAGGCCCCGGACGGGCGACGCTCGAGGACCTCTATCGGCAGATCCAGGCGGGTCAGGCCAAGGAGCTCCGGATCATCCTCAAGACGGATGTGTCCGGCTCCCTCGGGGCCATCACGCACGCCCTGGACCAGCTCGACCAGGTCCAGGTCCGGATCAACGTCCTGCACCAGGGCGCGGGCGACATCACCGACAACGACATCCTGCTGGCGTCGGCATCCAACGCGATCGTGGTGGGCTTCAGCACGAGGATCACCGAGACCGCGCGTCGAGCCGCTGTCAGCGAGGGCGTTGACGTCCGCCTGTACGACATCATCTACAAGCTGACCGACGACATCGAGAAGGCGCTCAGCGGCCTCCTCGAGCCGGAGATCATCGAGGTGGTCGAGGGTCGCGCCGAGGTCCGCAAGATCATCCGCATCGGGCGGAATGCCATCGCCGGCTCGTACGTCACCGATGGTCGGCTCGTCCGGTCGAACGCCCGCGTCTGGCGCGGCGGCAAGATCATCGCCACCGACCGGATCGAGTCCCTGCGACGGTTCCGCGATGACGTACGCGAGGTCCAGAAGGACTTCGAGTGCGGTATCGGCCTCGCGAACTTCAACGATTTCGTCGAGGGCGACATCATCGAGGCGTTCAGCTCGCAGACGGTCAGTCGGTCGGCGCTCGGCTGACCATGCGCCCAAATCGGATCACCGCGGGCCCCACGGGGCGCGCGGTGATCGCACGACCCCGGGGGGAGGGACGGCCATGAGCCAGCGTACCGAGCGGATCGATGAGCTCCTCCGCCAGGAGATCACCGAGCTGCTCAGTCGATCGGTCTCCGATCCGAGGATCGGCTTCGTGACGGTCACCCGGGTCGTCACGGCGCAGGATCTGTCCCATGCCAAGGTCTGGGTCAGCATCATCGGCCAGAGCGGGGAGCGCTCGGCCAGCCTCCATGCCCTGCGTGGGGCCATGCCCTACATCCGGCACCAGCTGGGCGATCGGGTTCGGCTCCGCCGCGTCCCGGACCTCCACGTGGAGCTGGATGACACGGCCGAGCGCGGGACGCGCGTCCTCCAGATTCTCCATGAGCTGGGCGAGGGTCGGATCCCCGATGATGGGCCCCTCCCGGGCGAGACCCTGCCGACACCCATCGCCCGCCTGCCACAGGACGGTGAGCCGGAGCACGCGCCCACGCCGGTCGTCAGCGCCCGGCGCCGGGCCACCGGTCCCCGGCCCACGGGAGCGGCCGGCAGCGGGCGCCCCCAGGGTCCCCAGGCGGGCACCAGGGGCGGCCCGTCCGATGGTCAGCGCAAGCCGGGTCCCAAGGGTTCGGAGCGGGGTGGCCGGGGCGCTCGTCCGGCATGATCGACCTGGGGCCCTGGCTGCCGGACGTCCCGCCGGTCACGCTGGCGCGGATCCGATCGGCCCGGAGCGTCCTGGCCTTGACACACGAGAACCCGGACGCTGACACGATCGGGGCCGCGTTGGCGGTGGCTCGCCTGATCGAGGCCCAGGGCGGGCGGGCGTCCGTCGTGTGCACGGACCCCATCCCGCCGTTGTATGCGTTCATCCCGGGCGTGGGCGCCTTCCGGACGGACCCCGAGCCGGGCGTGACCTACGACCTGGTCGTGGTCTCGGACTGCGGCGACCTGGAGCGCACGGGCGCGGTGGCCCAGCGGAATCGTGCGCTCATCGCGTCCCTGCCGCGGGTGATCCTCGACCACCATGCCTCCACTCGTTCCGTCGCCGACGCCGACTGGGTGGATGCCCATGCAGCCGCCACGTGCGAGCTGATCACGATCCTCGCCGTGCGGATGGGCATTCCCCTGACCGCGGCGGATGGTGCGCTGGCCGCGGCCCTCATGGCTGGCGTCGTCATGGACACGGCGACCTTCGCCCACCCGAACGCCACGCCGCGGACCCTGGCAGTCGCCGCTGCCCTCGTTGAGGCCGGCGCGCCCCTCTCGGACATCTCTCGCCGGCTGTACCGGACCAAGCCAACGGCCCAGCTGCACCTGTTTGGCCGGATTCTCGACCGGATTTCGACCGCTGCCGGCGGCCGGATCGTCTACAGCACACTGCTGGAGCGTGACCTGGTGGCCACGGGCACCACGGCCGCCCAGTCCGAAGGATTGATCGACCTGCTGTCGCAGGCGGAGGAGGCGGACATCGCGATCCTGTTCAAGGAGGCCGGGGCTACCACCCGGATCAGTGTCCGCACCCGCCCGGGCGGCGTGGATGGCACCGTGCTCACCGGGACCTTCGGCGGGGGCGGGCATGCACGCGCCGCGGGCGCCACGGTCGAAGACACGCTCGAGGCCGCGCGTGCCGTGGTCCTTGCCGAGGCGGAGCGGCTGATCGCCGCTCTTGGCCACTGAGATGGGCACACGTCGTGGCGTCGCTGACCTGGATGGCATCCTGGTCGTCGCCAAGCCGCCCGGCCCCACGTCGCACGATGTCGTGGCGCTGGTGAGACGGCTCTCGGGGACCCGCAGGGTGGGTCATGGCGGGACGCTGGATCCGTTCGCGGCTGGCGTGCTGCCGGTCTTCCTCGGCCGGGCAACGCGCCTCGTGGAGTACCACGCTTCGGATCGCAAGCAGTACCGGGCCACCATCTGCTTTGGGGCCATGTCCACGACGGACGATCCGGAGGGCGAGCTCACACCGGTGGGCGGCCCACGACTGACGCGCGACCTGGTGGAATCCGCCCTGGCCACCATGGTGGGCCCCATCTCACAGATGCCGCCGGCCTACAGCGCCCTCAAGATCGGCGGTCGCCGGGCCTACGCCATGGCCCGGGCCGGCGAGACGGTGACGCTGATGCCGCGCTCGGTCACGCTCGACCGGCTGGAGATGGTCGGCTGGGACCAGACTGATCCGGATCGTCCAATCGCCGTGGTCGACGTGGACTGCTCACCGGGGACGTACGTCCGGGCGATTGCCCGAGACCTCGGTGCGGCGCTCGGCGGCGGCGCCTACCTCGGCGCGCTCTCCCGCATGGCGAGTGGCCCGTTCCGCCTGGAAGGCGCGATCGGTCTCGAGGAGCTTCGCGCGCTGGCGGCGACGCCCGCGTCGCTGGCGACACGGCTCCTCCCGATGGACGCGGGGCTGGAGGATCTGCCCACGGTGCAGCTCAATGACGCCGAGGTGGCCGATGTCACCTCCGGGCGATTCGTGCGCCCGACCGCCGGTCTTCCCGCCGGTGACCCGACGCAACCGGTCCGCATCATGGACGGCGCGGGGCGGCTCGTCGCCATGGGCCTGCGGGCCGCCGGGCGGCTCGCGCCCACCAAGGTCCTGGTCGATGTCCCCGGCGCGCCGCCGCCCGGCGCGCGGCCCGCAGGCCCGACTCCGCCTGACGACGAATGATCGGCCGGACGATGGACGTTGTGGCCGGGATCGACGCCCTCCGGCCGGAGCTCGGCCGAGTCTTCTTTGCGGTCGGCGTCTTCGACGGGCTGCATCGGGGCCACTTGTACCTGCTGGAGCATCTCTTGCGGGCGTCCGCGGCCCACGGGGCTCGCGCCGGGGTGATCACCTTTGATGCCCATCCGGACGAGATCCTCGTCGGATCGGCACCCCCGCTCCTCGTTGATCCGGCGGAACGGCTGGCTCGCCTCGAGACGGCCGGTGTGGCGGTCACGGTCGTGCAGACCTTCGACGAGGCCCTTCGCAACACGACGTACGGGGACTTCGTCCGGCGGATCGCCGACCGGGTGGAGCTGGCTGGCTTCCTGATGACCCCCGACGCGGCCTTCGGGCACCGACGCGCGGGTACCCCGTCGGCCCTCGCGGACCTGGGCCTGGAGATGGGCTTCCAGGTCGACGTGGTCCCAGTCCTGGGCGGTGACGCCGGCCCCATCCGCAGCTCCGAGATCCGTGCCGCGATCGCGGCCGGGGAGATCGATCGGGCCGCGGATCTCCTGGGTCGCGATGTCGCCCTGGTGGGCCGGGCATCAGAGGGCACCGACGCGAAGGCGACCGCCCTCCGCTTCGACTTGCCGGTGGCCATGCCGCCGGACGGGGCCTATCGCGTGCTGGTCGAGGTGGCCGGGGAGGACTATCCGCTCCGCCGACGACTCATCATCGACGGCGGCCAGGCGCGGCTGGAGCCCGCGGTGGGGGACCATCCGACGGACCGCCTGCGGGTCAGGTTGCCCAACTCGCGTGGGCCTGCTACCATCCGCAAGTCATAGAAGTGCAAACGTAGCAACAGTTCGTTTCGGAGGACCGAGTGCCGCTCGCGCGGGAACAGAAGCAGGAGATCATTACCGGGTTCGCCACAGTCGAGGGCGATACCGGCTCACCCGAAGTTCAGGTCGCCCTCCTGACGGAGCGCATCAAGGAACTGACGGATCATCTCCGAAGCTTTCCCAAGGACAACCATTCGCGCCGCGGCCTCCTCAAGCTCGTCGGCCAGCGCCGCCGCCTTCTTGCGTACCTGATCAAGAAGGACAATGCGCGCTACCGCGCCGTGATCGCACGGCTGGGACTTCGCCGCTAGGCCGTTCGCTTCAGACCCGCGCAGTCGCGCGGGTCTCTTGCATTCGGGTCCTGGCCGGTAGGTCTGGCCACCGAGCCGCAGGCTCGCGTCCTCCGCACGATGCAGGAGGAACAGATTCCCGTGTCTCACATCTTCGAGACCACCCTTGGCGGCAAGACCCTGACCATCGAGACCGGGCGCCTCGCGCGCCTGGCCGGCGGTGCGGTCACGGTCCGCTACGGCGACACCATGGTGCTGGGCACCGCCAACCGGTCGGACCCGCGCCCGGGCCTCGACTTCTTCCCGCTCACCGTCGAATTCGAAGAGCGGATGTATGCGGCCGGCAAGATCCCCGGCGGCTTCATCAAGCGCGAGGGTCGCGCCTCCGAGGCTGCCACTCTGGCGGCGCGTCTCACGGACCGCCCCCTCCGGCCGCTCTTCCCCGAGGGCTACAAGGACGACATCCAGCTCGTCATCACGGTCCTGTCCACGGATCAGGAGAACGAGCCTGACGTCCTGGGCACGGTCGCAGCCTCCGCGGCACTGACCATCAGCGAGATCCCGTTCGCGGGCCCCGTCGGCGCTGTGCGCGTTGGTCGGATCAACGGCGAGTTCGTCGTGAACCCCACCTTCACCGAGCTCAAGGACTCGGAGCTCGACCTGATCGTCTCCGGCACCCGCGACGCGATCATGATGGTCGAGGCCGGCGCCAAGCTCCTCCCCGAGGACGTCATGGCCGAGGCCATCCTCTTCGGGCACCGGGCGCTGCAGCCGCTCATTGATATCCAGCTCGAGCTCCAGAAGGCCGTCGGCAAGGCCAAGATCAAGCCCTTCCTTGAGCCCGGCCCCGGCTCCGTCCTCGCGTTCGCGGACGCGATCAAGTCCGGCGAGGAGCTCGTCGTCATCGACGTCGAGACCACCGGCACGGACGCCAAGATGGCTGATCTCCTCGAGATCGCGGCCGTCAAGGTCAAGGGCGGCAAGATCATCGACCGGTTCGCGACGCTCGTGAACCCGGGCCGTCCGATCGTCGGCAACCAGATGCATGGCATCAAGGATGCGGACGTCAAGAAGTCCCCGTCCCCGGCCGAGGCTGCCAAGCAGGCACTCAAGTTCATCGGCAGCGCCAAGGTGGTCGGACACTCGGTCGGCTTCGACCTCGCGTTCCTGGAGGCCGCCGCGGCCGACGGGACCCACTTCGATGCTGGCACCTACCTCGACACCCTGACGATCGCCCGCGAGGGCTACCCGGATCTCGAGAACTACAAGCTCGAGACGCTGGCGAAGTTCTTCGGCGTGGAGCTGACGCAGGCGCACCGCGCCGGTCCTGACGCCGAGGCCACGGCCAACCTGCTGATCTGGTTCGCCAACGACCTGCCCGGCCGGATCACGGCGCTCAAGGAAGGCTTCGCGGCCTCCTTCCGAGCCAACCGTGACGGCGGCGACGGCAAGGGGATCCAGGAGGCCGCTCGCCGCGAGGCACGCGTCTCCAAGAACCTGTTCAGCCTCATCCAGAAGAAGACCGCCCGGAAGATGGCCCTCGATGAGGGCGTCCGGATGGACGGCCGCGCCACGACCGAGCTGCGCAAGATCTCCGTGGATGTCGGCGTCCTGCCGCGCGCCCACGGCTCGGGCCTCTTCACCCGCGGCGAGACGCAGGTCCTGACCATCGCCACCCTGGGCGCCTCCTCGGACGTCCAGCGGATCGACACGATCAGCCCCAAGACCGAGAAGTCGTACATCCACCACTACAACTTCCCGCCGTACTCCACCGGCGAGAACCGGCCGATGCGCGGCCCCAGCCGGCGTGACATCGGGCACGGCAACCTGGCCGAGCGGGCGCTCATCCCCGTGCTGCCGTCGCACGACGAGTTCCCCTACGTCATCCGCCTCGTCAGCGAGTGCATGTCGTCGAACGGCTCCACCTCGATGGCCTCCACCTGCGGCTCCACCCTCGCCCTGATGGACGCGGGCGTGCCGATCAAGGCCCCGGTTGCCGGCGCGGCGATGGGCCTGATCAGCGAGCCGGACGGCCGGTTCGTGGTCCTGACCGACATCCTCGGCAAGGAGGACTCCGTCGGTGACATGGACTTCAAGGTGACCGGCACGCGGGACGGCATCACCGCCCTGCAGATGGACATCAAGGTCCAGGGCATCAACGAGGCGATCATCCGGACCGGGCTCAAGCAGGCGCTCGCCGCCCGTCTCGAGATCCTGGACAAGATGGTCGGCGTCCTGCCCGAGGCCCGAACCGTGATGAGCGACTTTGCGCCGCGCATCACCACCATCAAGATCAACCCGGAGAAGATCCGCGAGATCATCGGCAAGGGCGGATCGATGATCCGCAAGATCCAGGAGGAGACCGGTACCGAGATCAACGTCGAGGACGACGGCTCGGTAGAGGTCGCGGCCGTGTCGGGCGAGAACGCTCGCAAGGCCATCGCCTGGATCGAGAGCCTCACCCGTGAAGTCGAGGTGGGTGCGCTCTACCTGGGCAAGGTCACGCGGATCATGGGCTTCGGCTGCTTTGTCGAGATCATCCCCGGCAAGGAAGGGCTCATCCGGATCGGCGAGCTGGCCGATTACCATGTCCCGACGGTCGAGGATGTGGTCGCGGTGGGCGACGAAGTCATGGTCGTGGTCACCGAGATCGACCGTCAGGGCCGGATCAACCTGTCCCGCAAGGCGGCCATGCAGCGGCACCTGGCCAAGACTAACGACTGACCCAGCACTTCTTCGAAACCTCGCGAGCCGCCGGGCAACCGGCGGCTCGCTGCTATACTCGGCCCGATTCCCGACCGTCCCCTGACAGCGGAGCCATCACCCCCGATGAACCAGCGCGCCCTTACGGTCGCGGTCGTCGGCGCCACCGGCGTCGTCGGCCGGACGATGATCCAGGTCCTCGTCGAGAAGAAGTTCCCGTTCACCGAGCTCAGGCTGCTGGCCTCCGGCCGGTCCGCCGGGCGCTCTGTGACCGTCGATGGCAAGACCTACGAAGTGGGGGAGGCAACCCCCGAGGCCTTCGAGGGCGTCGACATCGCGCTCTTCTCGGCGGGCAGCGACGTCAGCCTTGAGCTCGCGCCGGAGGCCGCCGCGAGAGGCTGCACCGTCATCGACAACTCGTCCGCCTGGCGGATGGATCCCGGCAAGCCACTGGTCGTCAGCCAGGTCAATCCGGACGACCTGGAGTGGCATGAGGGGATCATCGCCAACCCCAATTGCTCGACCATGCAGCTGGTGCCGGTGCTGATGGCCCTGCGCGATTCGGCGGGCCTCAAGCGCGTCGTGGTGGACACCTACCAGTCCGTCTCCGGCACCGGAGGAGACGCCATCGCCGAGCTGGAGGCCCAGATCCGGGCCCATGCCGCCGGCGAGCCCAAGGTGGCACAGGTCTACCCGCACCCCATCGCCTTCAATGCACTGCCCGAAATCGACGTCTTCCTCGACAACGGGTACACCAAGGAGGAGTGGAAGGTCGTCAGCGAGAGCCGCAAGATCCTGCACCTCCCGGATCTGGCGCTGAGCTGCACGGCGGTCCGCGTTCCGGTCTTCATCAGCCACTCTGAGGCGGTCCACGTCGAGACGATCGGGCCGATCACGCCTGACGAGGCCCGGAGCGCCTTCGCCAAGGTGCCCGGCGTCGTCGTCCAGGACGACCCGCAGAACCACGTCTACCCGCTGGCGACGGACGCCGCCGGCAAGGACGAGGTCTTCGTGGGTCGTGTCCGCCAGGATGCCTCGCTGCCCGACAATCGCGGCATCGTCTTCTGGGTGGTCTCCGACAACTTGCGCAAGGGCGCGGCTTCCAACGCGGTCGAGATCGCCGAGGCCCTCGTCGAGCGCGACTGGATCGCGGCGCGCTCGCGCCGTCCGAAGGCGGTCGGGGCTCCCGCGTGACCGAAACCGAGCGCCAGGCGGCGCTCGAGGGCATCGCCGGCGAGGTGGCCGCCTGCACCGGTTGCCGGCTGCACGCCGGTCGGACCCGCGCCGTCCCCGGCGAGGGCAGCGCATCGTCGGAGGTCGTCTTCGTGGGCGAGGGCCCGGGAGAGCAGGAGGACCGGCAGGGACGGCCCTTCGTGGGCGCCTCCGGGCAGTTGCTTGGCGATCTGATCGGGTCGCTGGGCTGGGGTCGACCGGACGTCTTCATCACCAACGTCGTGAAGTGTCGGCCTCCCGGCAACCGCGACCCGGAACCCGACGAGATCGCGGCCTGTGCGCCGTATCTCCGCCGGCAGCTTGAAGCCCTGGACCCGTCGGTGGTGGTCACGGTCGGCAAGCACTCCCTCAACGCCTTCCGGCCCGGCGAGCGGATCGGACGGGTCCACGGGACCACCACGCCCGCCGATCCGGCAACCGGCGCGGGCAACGCGCTCGTCTTCTCGATGTACCACCCGGCGTTTGCGCTCTACCAGGGCTCCAACCGCAAGACGTTGTTCGAAGACATGACCGGTCTCCCGGGCGCGCTCGTCGCGGCCCGGGCTCGTCGCGGACCGGGGGATGCCACGCGTGTGGCACCCGCAGCATCCGTCCCGACGGACGCCCTCGCCGGGGCGCCCGTCACACTCCCGGCGGCCGTCGCTCCCGTCACGCCGTTGGCGTCCGCGGGAGTGATCGACCGCGTGCCATCGCCGGCGCCCCAGGCTCCCGAGCCGGGCGACCAGCTCACCCTCTTCTGAAACCCATCATCACAGCGGGGCCACACCATGCCTGATCCGAGCAAGCCGCTCCGCATCATCCCGCTCGGCGGGGTGGGCGAGATCGGCAAGAACATGTACGTGTTCGAGTACGGCGACGACATCGTCGTCATCGACTGCGGACTGATGTTCCCCGACGAGGAGATGTTCGGGATTGACATCGTCATCCCCGACATCACGTATCTCAAGGAGCGACGCGCCAATGTGCGCGCCTTCCTGATCACGCACGCCCACGAGGACCACGTGGGGGCGCTCCCGTACGTGCTCCCGGAGTTCCCGGGCGTCCCGGTCTACGCGTCCACCCTGGCGCGCGGCCTGCTTGGCAACAAGATCAAGGAGCATCGTCTCCACAACAACCCGCTGCGTGCCCTGGACCCGGGCGACGTCCTCGA
This sequence comes from uncultured Chloroflexota bacterium, assembly GCA_903822495.1. GTDB lineage: Bacteria > Chloroflexota > Limnocylindria > Limnocylindrales > CSP1-4 > CAIJPD01. The sequence goes on from CAIJPD010000052.1 coordinate 156,643, forward strand.
GCTCGGGCCCTTCACGGCACTCCCGTTCCGTGTGGGCCACTCGATCCCGGACGCCATGGGGATCGCCCTGCGGACCCCGGTGGGCACCGTGGTCCACACCGGGGACTTCAAGTTCGATCACACGCCCGTCGACGGGAAGCTGTCCGACTTCCACATCCTCGCCAAGCTCGGTGAGGAGGGCGTCATCGCCCTGCTGTCCGACTCCACGCGGGCCGAGAACCCCGGCTACACGCCCTCGGAGCGGACCGTGGGTGAGGCGTTCCGCGAGATCATGGAGCCGCTGACCGGACGCGTCATCGTGGCCACCTTCGCGAGCAACATCGCCCGCATCCAGCAGGTCCTCGACGCCGCCGCCCAGTTCGACCGCAAGGTCGCCGTCATCGGCCGGTCGATGGAGCAGAACTTCCGGATCGCGACCGACCTCGGCTACCTCAAGTACGACCCGGGCCGGATGATCCCCAAGGACAAGATCCGCGACGTGCCGGACGGCAAGCTGGTGATCGCCACGACCGGCGCCCAGGGTGAGCCCATGGCGGGCCTGGCCCGGATGGCCAACCGGGATCACCGCAACGTCGAGATCCAGCCCGGCGACACCGTCATCGTCAGCGCGAGCCCCATCCCCGGCAACGAGGAGTACGTCTCGCGCACGATCGACAACCTGTTCAAGGCCGGCGCGAACGTGCTGTACCACACGATCAAGCGGGCGCACGTCTCCGGGCATGGCAGCCAGGAGGAGCTCAAGCTGATGCTTGGCCTCACCCGGCCGCGCTACTTCATCCCGATGCACGGCGAGTTCCGGATGCAGGTACAGCACGGTCGGCTGGCGATCGAGACGGGCGTGCAGCCCGAGAACGTGTTCATCATCGAGAACGGCCAGCCGATCGAGATCCTGCCCGATGGCTCCGCCCGCCGCGGCACCCCGGTCACGGCCGGCTACGTCTACGTGGACGGCCTGTCCGTCGGCGAGGTCGGGGACGTGGTGCTGCGTGACCGGCGCGCCCTCGCCAACGACGGCATCTTCATGGTCGTCGTGACCGTGGACAAGCAGACCGGCAACATCATCGGCCGCCCGGAGGTCATCACGCGCGGGTTCGTTCACCTCAACGAGAAGGACCCGATCATGGTCGAGGCCATCGACCGCGTGATGGCGAGCATCGAGAACCCGGGCGACCACATCAGCGAGATCGCCCTGCTCAAGGTGCAGATCAAGGATGGCGTCTCCCGCTACCTGTACGAGCAGACCAAGCGACGACCGATGGTCTTCCCGGTGGTCGTCGAGGTCTAGCGAGTGGCACCTCGCCGCCGGACCGCCGCGCGGAAGCCTCGACCACGACGCCGAGCCGGGCCGTCGCTGCCCAGCATCTCGCTGCCGGCGATCAGCCCGGATCTCGCGCGCTCGCTGCTGGGGCTGGCGCTCCTCGTCCTGGGGGCGGTCACCCTCATTGCGCTGATCCTGCCGGGACAGGGAACGCTCACCAACTGGTGGAACGGCGCGGTCGGGCCATGGTTTGGGAGCCTCCGCTGGATGCTGCCGTTCCTGCTCATCGGCGGGGGCTGGTACCTGGAGTGGGGTGGGGGACAGCGGCCCGGCTCAGGGTGGGGTGCCACCCTGGTGGGCATTGCCCTGACCTTCGTGGCCTTCCTGGGCATGGTCGAGGTGCTCAACCTGCACCTGTTCGCACGCCCCATCAGCGGCGGCGGGCTGGGCCGATTCATGGCGGCCCGGTTCGTGCCACTGCTCTCCGGCCCGGGTGCCTTCATCGTCCTGCTGGCCCTGGCCGCGCTGGGGCTCCTCGTCGGGTTCAACCTTCGTCCGCGCGACCTGACCAGGCCCGTCGTCGCCCTGGCCCGCTGGCTGGGCGCCACGACGGCGGCGTCCGTCCAGCGCCTGGAGGCGCCACCGGCGGCCCGGGATCGATCTCGTGCCGATGCGACGGGCAGCATCGCGGACGACCCGGGCGTCCTCGACGGCCGCTCCGGCGCCCGCCCGCGCGGTCGCAGCGTCCCCGGATCCGCGGCCGCCGTAGCCGGGCAGACGGGGATCTGGGGCGAGGGCTCCGATGCGGCCATTCCCGTGGCCAACCAGTCTCAGGCGCTGACGTCCTCGACGTTTGCTCCCGCCAGGGCCGAGGGGAGCGGCACCACCGGCGCCGGGCAGCCACCACGCTCCGCGCCGGTCCTGCCACCGCCGCGCGACCCCGACGACATCACCGACGGGTCCGACTCGCCGCCCACGCGCGAGCGCCGGGAGTATGTCCTGCCCCCCCATGACCTCCTCGACAAGATGATCGAGCCCACGTCGCCGGTCGCGGACGACGCGATCCACCGCCGGAACGAGGAGATCATCGTCAAGAAGCTGGGGAGCTTCGACATCCCCGCCCAGATTGTCGGGCGCAACGCCGGCCCGGTGGTGACCCAGTACGAGGTCCAGCCGGCGGCCCACGTCAAGGTGAGCCGGATCGAGGGACTCGCCGACGACCTGGCGATGGCGCTGGCGGCCCGCTCCCTGCGGATCGAGGCACCCATCCCCGGGAAGAGCGCCGTGGGGATCGAGATCCCCAACAAGGACTTCAACGTCGTCACCCTGCGCGGGATCCTGGAGTCACTGGACTTCGCGGCATCCGGGACCCGCCTCACGTTTGCCCTCGGCCGGGACGTGGCGGGCCGCGCCCAGGCCGTCGACCTGGCCAAGATGCCGCACCTGCTCATCGCCGGGGCCACCGGCTCGGGCAAGAGCGTCATGGTCAACGCGCTCATCACCAGCCTGCTGTGCAATGCCACGCCGGACGAGGTCCGCATGATCCTGATGGATCTCAAGCGGGTCGAGCTGGCCGCCTACAACGGCCTTCCGCACCTCCTGGTCCCGGTCATCACCGAGCCGGAGCGCGCCAGGGCGGCCCTGAAGTGGACCGTCAACGAGATGGAGGCGCGGTATCGGCGCTTCGCGGGCGCCACGTCGCGCAACATCAAGGCCTACAACGAGTCGCGCGCGGATCCAACAGACCGGATGCCATACATCATCGTGATCATCGACGAGCTGGCCGACCTGATGATGCGCGAGGGCAAGAACGTCGAGGACAACATCGTCCGGCTGGCCCAGAAGGCACGCGCCACGGGCATCCACCTGGTCCTGGCGACCCAGCGCCCGTCGGTCAACGTGGTGACGGGTCTGATCAAGGCCAACTTCCCGTCACGAATCGCGTTTGCCATGGCCTCACAGATCGATTCGCGGACCATCCTCGACACCCCGGGCGCCGAGGACCTGATCGGACGGGGCGACATGCTGTATCAGCCCTCGGACCTGCCGCGCCCCATGCGCCTCCAGGGCGTCTTCGTGTCCGACCCGGAGATCGCGCGCGTGGTCCAGCACTGGAAGGACCAGATCGACGACCCGCACTACGACCTGGCCATCATCGAGACCGGCGAAGACGCCAGCGACACCCCGGAGCAGATCGTGGATCCCGATGCGGACCGGCTGCTCCTGGACGCCGTCGAGGTGATCCGCGAATACGACAGGGCCTCTGCCTCGCTGCTGCAGCGGCGGCTGAAGATCGGCTATGCCCGGGCCGCTCGGATCATCGACCAGCTGGAGGCCCGGGGATACATCGGCGCCTTCGACGGGTCGAACGCCCGCCCGGTCCTGCGCCGTGATTCCGGTGGCGGAGGCAGCGCCAACCTGGACGACGACTGATGTTCGGCCGGGGAGGGCCGCGCGGGCAGGACAGCGGGCCGCCCGCGGAGCACACGGGGGACCCCAGGCAGCCGACCGCGGGCCGCGCCGGAGAGCCAACCGGGTCGCGCCTCCGCTCGGGTCGCGGCCGCGCACGCGGAGAATCCGGCTCGGGCGGCACGGCCAATGATCCCGTTGGCCTGGGCGCTCCCAGCCTGCCGGAGGTCCTCCATGCCGCGCGCGAGCAGAAGGGCGTGGATCTCTACCGAGCCGAACGCGACACCAAGATCCGTGCCCGATACCTTGCGGCCCTGGAACGCGGCGACTACCGCGAACTGCCTGGGCAGGTCTACGCCACGGGCTTCCTGCGCAACTACGCCGTCTACCTGGGCCTGGATCCCGAGGAGACGCTGGCGATGTGGCGCCGCGAGCGCGGCGACCTGGTCCGTCCCGATGCGTTGATCGTCCCACGCCGGTCGCTCCCCATGCCCGCCCGGGCCCTGCATCTCTCGCCGAGCGTGGTCGTCGGGGCCCTCATGGTCGTCGCGGTGGTGGCGCTCGGGGCCTATCTCGCCGTCCAGTTGCTCCGCTTCGCCAAGCCTCCGATCCTCGAGGTGAGCCGACCCAGCTCGGCGCTGGTCGAGGCAGGCGAGACCGACACGACCTACACCATCCTGGGTCGCTCCGTGGCCGGTGCGTCGATCACGATCATCACGCCGGGGCGGGATCAGCCGTATCGGACCCTCGCCACCGCCGATGGCAGCTGGGCCATCCAGGTGGACCTGCGCCGCGGCCAGAACAAGTTCGAGGTTTCCGCCCTCGACCCGGAGACGGGTCGCGAGGCCGAACAGGTGAAGGTGATCCAGATCAACGTCCCGTTCCTCATCGTGCAGGCTCCCGCGCTGACCGTCGCGCAGCCGGTGGAGGGGACCGTCTACGAGAACGGCGCCATCCCGGTCGAAGGCACGGCGTCCAATGCCGCCGCCGTCCAGGTGGTGGCCGCCTGGCTGGGGCCGCTGGGATCAACGGGCCAGGTCGCGCCGGCGCCGGGCGCGACACCGCTCGCGGTGGCCCCCGCCCCGGTTGGCGTCAAGGACGACGGGACGTTCTCCAGCCCGGTCGAGCTGACGGCCGGGCGCTGGTCGATCACCATCACGGCGACGTCGGCGCAGGGCAAATCGGCCTCGCTCACGCGGGCGATCACGGTGGCCTACAAGGGGGCGACCGTGGGCGTGACGATCCGCAGCTCCGCAACGTGGATCAAGGCCTGGGTGGACGGCGTCGTCTCGCCTGACACGACTGCGGCCGGCAAGACCTTCGCCACGGGTGCCGTCCTGACGTTCCAGGGCGCCAAGTCCGTGGAGATCCGCACGGGCTCGTCGGGCAACACGTCCTTCACCGTGAACGGCACGAGCATCGGGGTGCTTGGCAAGGTGGGGATCCCGGAGACATGGCTCTTCCAGCCACCGGACGCTCCCGTGAAGACGACGCGGCAGTAGCGGCCATGACGGATCCGGCCCTCCTCGAGCTTGCGGGACGCCTCCAGCTGGCTTGCCTGGCCGGGGCCCTCACCGTCGCGACCGCCGAGTCCTGTACCGGTGGGCTGATCGCCGCGACGCTGACCGACCTGCCGGGCTCGTCGGCCTACGTTCTGGGTGGCATCGTCTCGTATTCGGACGCCGCCAAGGCGGCGCTCCTGGGAGTCCCGGCGGCGTTGGTGTGGGAGCATGGTGCCGTGAGCGCCGAAGTGGCGGCGGCCATGGCGACCGGCGCACGCCTGCGGTTTGGTGCCTCCCTGGCCGTCTCCGTGACCGGGATCGCAGGCCCGGGTGGTGGCACCGACTCGAAGCCCGTGGGCCTGACCTTCATCGGCCTCGCCGACGCGGCCGGCACGGAGGTCCACCAGGTGACCTGGGCTGGTGACCGCGCGGCCAACCGACAGGCGAGCGTGGCCGCCGCGATCGCGTGGCTGATCGAACGGGCCGGCGGGTGACCCGCACCGCGGCAGCCGTCGGGCAGGGCCTGCTCCCTGTGCGCGAGGCACGCGCGATCGTGCCGGGCGAGCGGATCCACGTCGTCGGGGCGGGTGGCGCCGGCGCCTCGGCGGCAGCGCTCCTCGGCCTGGCGTCCGGGGCCATGGTGAGCGGCTGCGATGCCGGGGGGGCATCCCCGTACACGCCGGCGCTGGAGGCGGCCGGGGTCAGGCTGGACTGGGCGCACGCTCCGGATCACGTCACACGGGATCCGCGGCCCGCTCGGCTGGCGGTGACCAAGGCCCTGACCGCGACGGACCCCGACCACCCTGAGCTGCTCGCGGCGCGGGCGGGGGGCATCCCCGTGGAGCCGTGGCAGCAGACGGTGGCGGACGCGGCCGTCGGTCGGCGGCTGGTGGGCGTCGCGGGCACCCACGGCAAGAGCACCTCTGCCGGCTGGCTGGTCCACCTGCTCGTGGCCGCCGGTGCCGATCCGTCGGCATTCGTTGGGGCCCTGCTCCCGTCGGCACTCACCGGAGGCCTCCCCGCGACCGCACGGATAGGCCATGGGCCGGCGTTTGTCGTCGAGGCGGACGAGTACGCCGGCAACTTCGATGCCTACCGCCCCGAGATTGCGGTCGTCACCAACGTGGACTGGGACCACCCCGACGTCTTTGCCGACCTCGATGGGGTCGTCGCCGCGTTCGAGCGCTGGATCCGGGCCGCGCCGCGTGGCGGTGAGCCACCCACCCTGGTTGCCAACGTGGCCGATCCGGGCGTGCTCCTCCTCCTCGCGCGCCTGGCGGACTGGCCCGGGCGGCTGATCGCCACCGCGCTCGTGGACGTGCCCGGCGAATCGCTGGCCGCCGCCGCTGCCCACGTGGCCGGCACGTTCGGGACCGCCGGCGGGCCCACGACCGCCCTGGTCGGGCGCATCGCCGCGGCGGACCCGGGGACGACGAGCCTGGAGTTGGTGGGCCTGGAGATTGACGGGAGGACCGGGCTGGCGAGGCTCGCGACCGCTGGACGCCACAACGCCCAGAACGCGCTCGGCGTCGCTGGCGCGGCCTTGGCGCTGGGCTTGGGTCCGGCGGCCATCGTGGACGGTCTCGCGACCTTCACCGGCGTCGGCCGCCGGCTGGAGCGGGTGGGGGAGGCGGCGGGCGTGGTGGTCTACGACGACTACGGACACCACCCGGCAGCGATCCGGGCGACCATGGCCGCACTGCGCCAACGCGAGCCCGGCCGGCGGCTGTGGGCCGTCTATGAGCCGCTGACCTTCCACCGCACGGCGGCGCTGCTGGAGCCATTTGCCGAGGTGCTGGCGGACGCCGACGCCGTCGTGGTCGCGGAGATCTGGGCCGGCCGCGACCCGGACCTGACCGTCGCCTCGGCAGCGGGGCTGGCCGAGGCCGTGGCTCGCCGGAATGCCGCCATCCCGGTGGCCGCGCCGGGCAGCGTCGAGGCCGCCGCCGACTGGCTGGCCACCCAGGTTCGAGCCGGGGACGCCGTCCTCGTCATGGGTGGCGGCCAGAGCTACCGGATTGGGCCACGGCTGCTGGAGCGCCTCAGGACGGCCTGACGCCATCTGTGGCCCGGGCGGGGCATACTTGCGGCGGGCAGCGGTCCGCCGTCGTCCACCCGGCCTGTCCGGGACATGTCCGTACGCAGGAGGTTCGATGGCCGGGGAGATCTCCTTTGACGTCGTCAGCGAGTTCGACGCCCAGGAGCTGCGCAACGCCCTCGACCAGGTCAGGCGCGAGTGCACGCAGCGGTTCGACTTCAAGGGCGTCACGGTGGACCTGGTCCAGGAGAAGGAGCGCGTCACGCTCCTGACCGACGACGAGTTTCGGGCCACGGCGATCCGGGACCTGATCGAATCGAAGGCCGTCCGGCGCAACCTGTCCCTGAAGATCTTCGACTGGGGGAAGGTGGAGCCCGCCGGCGGGAACAAGGTTCGCCAGGAGATCAAGTTGCGGGAAGGCCTGGCGGACGACACCGCGAAGAAGATCACCAAGTTGCTCCGTGACGAGTTCCCCAAGGTCAAGGCCCAGATCCAGGGCGATGCCGTCCGGGTGTCGGGCAAGTCACGCGACGAGCTGCAGAACGTCATCACCCGCCTCAAGGAGCTGGACCTGGAGGTCCCGCTCCAGTTCCAGAACTACCGGTAGAGTCCGCCTGGGCACCGCCCTCGTCGGCCCGCGCTAGGAGTGGCATGACCACCGAAGAGCTCCCGATCCCCGCCGACGATTCTTCGCCCCCGGATCTCGATCCCGCCACGGTTGACGGGCCGCGGACGGTCGGGCGCGTGATCGCCGAGGCGCTCCGCGCGGCGGGGGTCCGCTACGCCTTCACGGTGCCGGGGGAGAGCTTCCTCGGCCTCCTCGAGGGCCTGGCCGCGGCGGGGATTCGTGTCATCGCCGCCCGTCACGAGGGCGCCGCCGCGTTCATGGCCGAGGCCCATGGCCAGCTGACCGGGCGACCCGCGGCCGTGATCGGCACGCGGGCGGTGGGCGCGGCCAACATGAGCATCGGCATCCACACGGCATTCGCCGATTCCACACCCATGTTCGTGCTGGTCGGCGGCGTCGACCGTCCGTTCCGCGGCCGTGAGGCCTTCCAGGAGGTCGACCAGGTCGCGACCTTTGGCGCCCTCGCCAAGTGGGCGGTGGAGCTGGACGCGGCCGGAGACGTGGCCGCGACGATGGAGATCGCGGTCGCCCACGCCCTCGGCGGACGCCCCGGCCCGGTCCTGATCTCCATGCCGGAAGATCTCCTCGACGAGATCGTCCCGGGCGGGGCCATCGCGATCACCCGGCCGTCACGCCGTGCGGGCGTTTCCGACGACCAGGTCCGCGGCGTGTTGCAGCTGCTGGCATCCGCGGAGCGACCGGTGATCCTCGCCGGCGGCGGTGTCCTGCGCGCGCGCTGCTCCAACGACCTGCTCCGTCTTGCCGAGCTCCTGCACGTCCCGGTGGTCGCCGCCTGGCGGCGCGGCGACGTGGTCCCCAACGACAACCCGCTCTATCTCGGCATGACCGGCTACGGGTCACCGGCCGTGCTCCGGGAGCGCCTGGCTCGGGCGGACGCGATGCTGGTCATCGGTTGCCGGCTGAACGAGATTGCCTCCCACCAGTGGACCATTCCGGCCGCGGTGACGCGCTGGGCGCACGTGGACATCGCCCCCGCCCGGCCCTCGCCGACGCTGTCGGCCGCGGACATCACGGTCGAGGCGGACGCCAAGGTCTTCCTTCGGGCCGCGGTCTCGCGGCTCGAGAAGTCCGTGCTGCTGGCCGGACTCGTGGCAGCCCGGGACGAGCACAACGATCATGACCGCGCGGCGTGGGAGGCCGCCACGGTGGTGGACCAGGCGCCGTGGGATGGCCCCGGGGTCCACCCGGGCCGGGTGATCGCCGCGCTCGGTCGCGTGCTGCCGGAGACGGCCATCCTCACCACTGACGCCGGAAGCTTCGCCGGCTGGGCGGCGCGTGGCTATCGGTTCCGTCGGCCGGGAACCTTCCTCGGGCCCACCTCCGGGGCCATGGGCTACGGCCTGCCCGCAGCCATCGCGGCGGCGCTGGTCCACCGGGACCGGCCGGTCGTCGCCCTGACCGGTGACGGCGGGATGGGCATGACGCTGGCGGAGCTGGAGACGGCGGTGCGCGAGGGCGCGAAGGTGATCGCCGTGGTCTTCGACAACCAGCAGTACGCGATGATCCGGCGCTACCAGGACGCGCGTCCCGGCGCGGCCGCGATCGCGACCGACCTCGGGCCAATCGACTTCGCCGCGGTGGCGCGGGCCCAGGGCGCGCGCGGCATCCGCGTCGAGACCGACGCCGCGTTCGAGCCCGCCCTGCGCCAGGCCCTCTCCCACGACGGGCCGACCCTGCTCCATCTCATCGTGGATCGGCGCTGGAACTCCGTCGACCTGGCGGCCACGGGGCCGGCCGATGCCTGATCCCCGCACCACGTTCCACCTGGCGCCGCGGGCCCGCTGGGAGGGCTGGGCGCCCGAGGTGGCGTACGAGTCCCCCTCGCTCCACGAGGAGGGGTTCATCCACTGCACCGATGGCGTCGAGAGCATGGTCGCGACCGCCAACCGCTTCTACCGGGGCGACCCGGGCGAGTTCGTGGTCATGACGGTTGACCTGGACCGGGCAGGGAGCCCGTGGCGCTTCGACGATCCGGGCAAGCCATTCCCGCACATCTATGGGCCCATCGCCCGCGAGGCCATCCTGGCCGTCCGGCCCTTCCCGCGCGATGCCGAGGGGGCGTTCGTCCGCTTCGAGTAGGGGAGCGACGGCGGCGCAGGCGCGAGGCCGTGTGCGGGTCAGCCGGCGTGGCTGGCCGGGGCGCGTCCCACGATGGAGAACGACAACGGGATCCGCCCGCGCTCTTCGGGCAGTGCGTCTCCGTGCCCGCTCCACCAGTCGACGTTGTGTTCCGTCAGCCGCTCCAGCCGCACCCCGGCCTGGAGGAGGGCCGTGACCACCTCGCCCAGCGTCCACGCACGTGCGAACTTCCAGCTCTGGTCGTCGTCCGCGAGGGACAGGTGGTCGATGTACCCGGGCTCCCAGCCCTTGGAGGCCTCCGGACCGGCGAAGTAGTCGTAGTCGGTGGCGATCCACCGCCCGTCCTCGTCGATGTCGAACAGCCACTCCGCCGGATGCCCCTCGAAGAGGACGAATCGCCCGGTGGGGGAGAGGAGCCTGGCGACGACCGCCGCCCAGCGGTCGATGTCCTGGACCCACATCAGGCTGCCTCGCCCCGTGTAGAGGAGGTCGGCCGTCCCGTCCAGGGAGTGCGGGGTCTCGAGCACATCCGCCTCGATCCACGTCGCCGGCGCGCCCACCGCCTCCGTCAAGCGCCGGGCCAGGTCCAGCATCCGCGGGCTGAAGTCCAGGCCGATCACCTCGTCCGCACCCAGGTTCCAGAGCGAGAGCGTGTCCCGGCCCCCCGCACACTGGAGGTGGATCGCGCGACGACATCGCCCGTGCAGGTCGCCGATCAGTTGTTCCTCCACCGGGAAGAGGTTGGAACCGCCGGAACGGATCAACGCGACGGCCTCGGCGAACCAGCCCTCGTACCGCTCGGCGGCCTCGTCCCAGGCCTGGCGGTTGGCGGCGTGCATGGCCTCGACACTGGCCGCCTCGCCCGGGGCGGCGGGGCGAACGTGTGGGAGCGTCTCATCGCCAGGGCTCGTCATTCGCCCAGTCTACGAGGCCGGGGGAGCCGGTCGTCGGCGTGCGCCGTGGGCTGCCAGGAAGCCGCTCCGGTGTGGTCGGTCAGGCCGGCTCCCCGCCAGGCACGGCCGCCGCGTCGAGCCGCCGCGCCAGCCCCTCGATGACCTCCACGCCCGGCACCGCCGCGAGGAGCCCTGGCGGCGCCACGACCTTCCAGTTCCGGCTCCCGCCGCCCAGCACGATCCGCTCCCGTCCCATGACGGCGGCGTCCACCAGGACGCGGAGGCCGGTCGGGAGGCCGAACGGCGTGACCCCACCAATCTCCATGCCGGTGAGCTCCCTTGTCTCATCGGCGCCGGCGAACGAGGCCTTGCGTGTTCCCAGCAGGCCGGCCACCGCGCGGTTGACGTCCAGCCGCGCGACCGCGAGGACGACGCAGGCGGCGTAGACGCGCGGGCTGGCCTTCCCGACCACGATGATCGTGTTGGCCGAGTCCTCGGCGGAGAACCCGTAGGCCGCGCAGAACTGCGCCGTATCGGCCAGGGATGGGTCGCACGGGAAGAGGTCGTACGGGATGCCGAGCGGGGCGAGCGCGACCTGGAGCCGCGCGCGATCGGGATCGTTGGCCATGGCGCGGAGGGTACCCCACGCCCCCGTCGCGCACCACTCCCGGTATGCTGTCGGCTGACTCCCAGCCACTCCATCAAGGCCGCTCAAGCGAGGCCCCATGCCCGTCATCACCGGCGTCGAGACCCTCCGCGTCGCGCTCCCAACCCGGCGCGTCCACAAGTGGACCGGCCTGACCGAGCCCATCGGGCGACCATTGCTGGTCCGCCTGACCGACGACGCGGGCAACGTGGGCTGGGGCGAGGCGCCGGCCTCCAAGGACTGGGGCGGGGAGTTCGGCCGCTACTTCGGCGAGAGCCCGTCGACCGTCGCCGAGGTGATCAGCTCGTACCTCGCCAAGGCCGTGGTGGGCGTCGAGGTGGGCAACCTGGGCGATCTGCACCGGCGGATGGACCTGATGATCAAGGGGCATCCGTACGCCAAGGCGGCGCTCGACATCGCGGCCTGGGACCTGGCCGGTCGGGCTGCCGGGCTGTCGGTCACCCAGCTCCTGGGTGGGCGCGTCCGGGATCGCATCGCCATCACGCACTCCATCGGCCTGATGTCCCTGGAGGAGGCGGCCGCGGAGGCCGAGCTGCTGGCGGCGGAGGGCGTGCGCGCCATCAAGGTCAAGGTGGGGGTGGACCCGGAGCGCGACATCGCCGTCGTGAAGGCCGTGCGGCGCGCCGCCGGCGAGAAGGTCGAGATCTGCATCGACGCCAACGAGGGCTGGCGGACGCCGGGCGAGGCGATCCGCGTGGTCCGGGCGCTGGCCGACGTCCGGCTGAAGTATGTCGAGCAGCCGGTCATGGGGATCGATCGGCTGGCCCAGGTGGCCCGCGCGATCGACGAGCCGGTCATGGCCGACGAATCCGCGTGGAACGCCCACGACGTCCTCCAGATCATCGAGAAGCAGGCGGCCCAGATCGTCTCCATCTACACGACCAAGCCCGGCGGCCTCTACCGCGCCCTCCAGGTCGCCGCCGTGTGCAAGGCGGCCGGGATCGTGTGCAACGTGAACGGCAGTATCGAGACGGGCGTTGGCAACCTCGCCAACGTCGCGCTGGCGGCCGTGGCAGAGGTGGCCGAGCTGGGCTGCGTCATCCCCGTCTCCCGGCCGGCGCAGTTCGCCGACGGCCGGATCGGCGGCATCTACTACACCGATGACCTGCTCCGCGAGGCATTCCGCTTCGAGGACGGGTACGTGGCCGTCCCCGACGGGCCCGGGTTCGGGATCGCCGTAGACGAGGCCAAGATCGACCACTATCGGCTGGTCGAGTAGCCAGTCGGTCACGCCGCCCGCGCCGGCCCCGCAACCACCGTACCCGGAGACCCCATGCGACCCGAGATCATCGCCCGGCAGGCCGCCGCCATCCGTGCCCACGGCCTCGATGCCCTCATCTCCTGCTCGCCCGAGAACTTCGCCTACGCCACGGGCTTCGTGGTGCCGTCCCAGCCACTGATCCGGCACCGCCATGCGATGGCCATCGTGACGGCGGACGGCGACGTGAGCCTGTTTGGGGTGGACATGGAGGCGTCCACGATCGCCCGCCAGGCGCCGGGTGTGCCCGCGACGATCTGGAAGGAGTTCTCCGACGACCCCATGCGGATCCTCGCGACCCGCCTGACCGTGCTGGGCCTGGCCGGCTCCCGGATCGGGATCGAGCTGGATTACCTGCCGGCCGGCGACTTCGCCCGGCTCACGTGGCTCATGCCCAACGCCAGCTTCGAGGCCGGCGAGGGCATTCTGGCCCGGCTCCGCCAGATCAAGACGCCCGACGAGATCGCCCTCCTCCGACGGCTCTCGCGGATCGCCGACCAGGCGATCACGGATGCGCTGGCGGCCGTCCGGACCGGCGACAGCGAGCTGGACATCGCCGGGCACCTGACCCGCAACGTCTATTCGCTGGGTGCCGAGCACTTCAAGCTCCTGATCATCGCCACCGGCGACCGGAGCCGGCTGCCCAACGTCGGACCGTCGGAGCGGCGTCTGGAGCCGAGGGACGTCTGCCGGGTGGAGATCTTCTCCGTCATGGGCGGCTACCAGGCGGGCGTCTGTCGGACCGCGGTCGTGGAGCAGGCACCGCCCATGGCCGACGAGATCTGGGCCCACCTCGTGGAGGCCAAGTACCGGATCATGGCGATGGTCAAGCCCGGCGCCTCCTGCCTGGCGATCTACGACGCCTTCATCGCCCACCTGGCCAGGAAGAACCTTCCGCCCATCTCGTTTGTGGGCCACGGCATCGGGCTGCATCTCCACGAGGACCCATACCTGGGCCGGACGCCCATCCTGGGCAAGCCCGGCGAGGACGCGATGCTGGAGGAGGGGATGGTCCTGGGCTTCGAGCCGCTCTGCTACGAGACCGGCTACGGATTCGGGATGCAGAACAAGGACATGCTGGTGGTCACCGCGGACGGCAGTGAGCTGCTGAGCGACTACGCCAACACGGACCGGCTGCTGGTCGTCCAGGGCCGCTAGGAAGGCCCGACGGGCCGATGGGGAGGGAGACCAGGGATGGCCGCACCGACGAAGACGCTCATCGAGCATCTCGACTTCGCGCTGACGGTGGACGCCCACGACACGGCCCTGCGCGACGCATCGGTCGTGGTGGAGGGTGACCGGATCGCCGACGTGGGCCCGGCCGCGGCAGTGGCGTCCCGGCGTGCCGGCGAGGCCTACGACCGCGTGATCGACGGGCGGATGCTGGGGATGACGCCGGGCTTCGTGGACACCCACGTCCACCTCTCGGAGATGCTCTCCCGCGCGGTCTTCCCGGACCTCGTCAACACGCGCGCCTGGGTCTTCCACTGGGCCAAGCCGTTCTACGCGGCCGTGGACGACGAGGACGAGTACGTCAGCGCCAAGCTGTGCATCACCGAGATGCTCCGGTCGGGGACGACCGCGTTCCTGGACATGGGAGCGCAGAACGATCCGGGGGTCGTCCTCCGGGCCATGGCGGAGCTGGGGATGCGCGGCGTCACCGGCCGCCACGCGGCCGATGTCCGGCCCACGGAGCTGCCGCGGGGCTGGACCGAGGAGATGGTGGACCACCACTTCTTCCCGGACGCGGCCACCGCGCTGCGCGAGTTGCGGGCGACCGTGGAGCGGCATGGCACGGCGCCGAACGGCGGACTCGCGCGCGTCTGGGTGAACATCGAGGGCAAGGAGCCCTGCTCGCTTGAGCTGCATGTCGGCGCGCGCGCCCTGGCGGAGGAGCTGGGCGTGGGGACGACCTACCATCTGACCACCTCCATCGAGGAGGCGCGCGTCTCGGAGCGCAAGCACGGGATGTGGCCGATCAGCCGGATCGAGGCGGCCGGCGGCCTGGGCCCCAACCTCGTGATCGCCCACTGCGTGGCGGTGGCCGATCACGAGGTGGAGACGCTCCGCCGCCACGGGACCAAGGTGGCGTTCTGTCCGGGCTCCGCGCTCAAGTTGGCCAAGGGTGCGGCCAACATCGGCAAGTACCCGGAGATGGTTCGCGCCGGCGTGACGGTGGGCCTGGGCACGGACGGGGTCTCGGCGTCGGGCAACATGAACCTGATGCGCCAGCTGTACGTCATGGCCGGGATGTTCAAGGACGCCCGGATCGACCCGGAGGCCTTCACGGCCCGCGAAGCCCTTCGGGCCGCCACGATCGACGGGGCGACGGCGCTCCTGTGGGACCAGGAGATCGGGTCGCTGGAGGTGGGCAAGAAGGCGGACTTCGTGCTCTTCGACCTCGACCACATCGAGTGGACGCCGTTCCACGATCCGCTCCAGGCGCTGGTGTTCTCCGCGTCGTCCGCGTCCATCGCAGAGACGTGGGTCAACGGCGTCGCACTCTACCGCGACGGCGCCGTTCAGGGCGTGGACGAGCGGGCGCTCCGGGTCGAGTCCAGGCAGCGCGCGGCGGCAGCGGTGCGACGCGCCGGCCTGGCGGACGAGGGCGTGCCCATCAAGACCACGCTCTACGACTGAGGAGGCGACGATGCGAGTGGCGCTCCTGGGCGCCGGCGCGGGGGGCGCCTCCGCGGTCGCCGAGCTCACGCAGGCAGGCCACGAGGTCCGCTGGTGGGCCCGGCGGGACGAGACCCTGGACCCGTTCCGGGCGATGGGCGGCGTTCGCCACGAGGGGCTGCTGGGGACCGGGCTGGCGGTGCCTGGGCTGATGACGTCGGATATGGCACAGGCCATGCGGGATGCGGACGTGGCGGTGGTCTCCCTGCCCACCTTCTCGCACGGCCCCATCGCGCGCGCCATGGCGGCCGCAGGGTGGCCGGTCGGCATGCCGATCGTGCTGAACCCCGGGCACACCGGTGGTGCGCTGGAGTTCTGCCACGCCTGGGGACCGGCGGGGCTCCCCCCCGTGGCCGAGCTCTCCACGCTCACGTACGTGGCACGCAAGCTGGCCCCCGGCAGCGTGACGATCAGCGGCCACGCCCGAACCGTGCGCGTCGCCGGCCTGCCGGGCTCCGGTGCCGCCGTGTCCGCGGCCCAAGCGCTCTTTCCATCCGCATCACCGGTGCCGGACGTGATCGCCTCCGGGCTCTCGAACGTCAACCTGGTGCTCCACCCGCCGGGCGCGATCATGGCGGCCGCGTGGGTCGAAGGGACCGGGGGCGACTTCACGTTCTATGTCCAGGGGATGACACCGGGTGTCGGCCGCGTCCTGGAAGCGCTCGATGTCGAGCGCCTCGCCGTGGCCGCGGCATTTGGCCATCGGCTACCCAACCTGCTCGAGGAGATGCGCGCGATCGGGACCGTGGAGCCCGAGACTCCCTCGGACACGCCCTTCGCCCAGGCCATCGCCGCCGCCGAGGCCAACCGCTTCATCAAGGCGCCCGGCTCCTTCGAGCACCGCTACTACCGCGAGGACTTCGGGCACTGCGTGCTCGCGTTCACGGAGATCGCGGCGATCGCGGGGGTCCCGGTCCCGGTCGCCGACAGCCTCTTCACCATCGCGGAACACCTGCTGGGTGGGGACCTGCGGGCTCGCGGGAGGACCGCCGAGGTCATGGGGATCGCCGGACTGACTCGCGACCAGCTGGAGCGGAAGGTGCGCGGATGACGGACGGAGGCTTGGACGTGTCCATGGCCACCACAGAGCCCACCGCGTCCGTCGTGGACTGGCCCGGCCTGGTCATCGCCATGGTGGGCGGGGACCGACGCGAGCAGGAGATTGCCCGCCAGGCCGTGGCCACCGGCGCAACGGTTCGGGCCTATGCCATCCCGTACCCGGACGAGGGCATCCCGGGGCTGATCCGGGCCGGCTCGTTCGCCGAGGCCCTGGCGGGTGCGGACATCGCGCTCTTCCCCATCCCGGGGATCGCCCCGGATGGTGCACTCCACGCCCCCGCAGCGGCTCCGGAGCGGGTCATCCCCACGCGCGCCGCCCTCGCCGGCATGCGCGCGCCGGCCCACATCATCCTGGGTTGGGCCGATGCCAACCTGAACGGGCACTGTGACGCGCTCGGGATCCAGCGCCACGAGTACGAGTGGGACCGGGAGCTGATGCTCCTGCGGGCCCCGGCGATCATCGAGGGCATGCTCCGGCTCATGATCGAGCGCACGGACATCACGATCCACCGCGCGCGGGTGGTGCAGGTCGGCCAGGGGGCGATCGGGGCGCTGGCCACCAGGGCGCTGATCTCCCTGGGGGCCCGCGTCCACGTCGTGGCCAGGAGCGGCGAGCAACGGGCCGCCGCCATGGCGGCGGGCGCCGAGGCGAGCCCGCTCGAGGCGCTGGCCGACCTGCTGCCCACCGCCGACATCGTCCTCTCCACCATCCCGGCCCGGCTGCTGGTCCGGCCGCTGCTCGACCGCGTCAACCCGCGTGCACTCGTCATCGATCTTTCGTCGCCGCCGGGCGGCGTGGACTGGGACGCGGCGAAGGAGCTGGGCCTGAACGCCGTGTGGGGCCGCGCCCTCGGCAACCGGGCGCCGATCACCGTGGGTCGGTCCCAGTGGGGCGGCATCCGCGCTCGAATCGAGGCCATCGTGGCCGCACGCACCGGGGACCCGGCCCGCTAGGCTGTCGTCAACACAGCCGCAACCCAAGGAGGACAGTCCCATGCCCATCGTGATCGTCGAGATGTGGGAAGGCCGGACGGTCGACCAGAAGCGCAACCTGATCAAGGCGCTGACCGACGCGATGGTGGAGCACGCCGCCTGCACCCCGGACCACCTCCACGTCGTGATCCACGAGATCAAGAAGGAGAACTGGGGCCGGAACGGGGAGATCTCCATCGACGCGGTGAAGAAGTGAGCGACGAGCGCGCCCGCGGGCACGTCCAGACCTACGGGCACTGCCTGATCATGGTCCAGGACATCGAGGTGTCCAAGCCGTTCTACGTGGACCTCCTGGGCTTCTCGGTCCGCCAGTACACGCCGGCATCTTCGGGTCGGGCGTTCCTGGCCTTCACCCAGGGGATTGCGCTCACGGACGGACGCGCCGAGGGCCACAAGCAGATCGACCACATCGCGTGGGAGGTCGACGACGTGCGCGTCCTGAGCGATCGCCTGCAGGCCGCCGGGGTCAGCTTCTTCAACGAGCTTCACGATGGGCCGTACGGTCTGACCATCTACGTGGCCGATCCGGATGGGACCAAGGTCGAGCTCTACCAGGTGGGCGCCAAGGTCTGAGCGGAGCAGCGCCCGGTCCTGCCGCGGACCGGACCGGGCGCGAACGAACGGGGGTGCGCGTGG
This sequence comes from uncultured Chloroflexota bacterium, assembly GCA_903822495.1. Classification (GTDB taxonomy): domain Bacteria; phylum Chloroflexota; class Limnocylindria; order Limnocylindrales; family CSP1-4; genus CAIJPD01. The sequence goes on from CAIJPD010000052.1 coordinate 174,763, forward strand.
CCACATCTCGCTTCACGGGCTTCCGGCCCGAGGCCATCCAGCTTCTCGTCGAGCTGGGCGCCAACAACGATCGGGCATGGTTTGCCCGACGCAAGGCGGACTACGAGCGATTCCTCAAGGAGCCGCTCGAGTCGTTGTGCGTGTCCCTCGCCGAGCGCTGTACCGACCGCGGCCTGCCATTCCAGGCGGATCCCAAGCGGTCGCCGTTCCGCTTCTACCGCGATACCCGGTTCAGCAAGGACAAGTCGCCGTACAAGACCCACGTCGGGGCGAGCTTCCCGTACCTCGGTGCGGACGGGCTGGCATCGACCGCGGGCGATGCCGCGGTCGATGCGCCAGCGGATGGCCTGCGTGGGAACGGTGGCTACTTCAGCTTCGGCCCCGGGGAGATCGTTGTCGGGGGCGGGATGTATGACCCCGGCAAAGAACGGCTGGCGCGATTCCGGTTGCTGGTGGCCCACCAACCCGACCGTGTCCGCGCCGCCCTCGACGATCCCGGCTTCGTTCGCGAGTTCGGCGCGGCCTACGCACTGGAGTCCTTGAAGCGCGTCCCGCCTGGTCTCCCGTCGGACCACCCGATGGCAGAGCGGCTGCGCTGGAAGGACGTCGTCTTCATCCGCAACCTGTCCGATGAGGAGGCGTTCTCCCCGGCACTGCCCGACACGCTGGCCGATGCCTATGCCGCCGCGCTGCCGGTCTTCCGGTTCCTGTCCAGCCTCTAACTGACTCGCCCCGCAAGACGCGTCTCCGGGACGGGATCCCGGCGCGTTCGACGTCAAGTGGACGCCCGACCCGGTGTCGCCGGGCCGCCAGGCGGTGGCGAGCTGGCAAGGAAGGCGACGGGGTCAGCCGCCCGAGACAGCCGGGACCACCAGCACGTCGGCTCCATCGGTGAGGGGCGTGTCCAGCCCGGCCAGGTCGCCGTCGACGAACAGGTTCAGGTGCTCGCGGATGCTGGGCCCGGCGTCCAGGAGCCTGGGCCGGAGGCCGGGGACCTGCCGCCCGAGGTCGTCGATGGCATCGAGCAGGGTCTCGCCCCTGGCCTGCACCGCTCGCGGGCAACCCGGGAAGAGCGCCACGAGCGAGCGCGGGAGATGGACGGTGACGACGGACGGCGGCGCCATCACTCGAGCGTGATCGCCTCGACCGAGTAGACCCGGGGCAGGTTCTCGGCGACCAGCCTCCAGGTACGCCCCTCGTCGAGGCTCCCGTAGACCTGCCCGGTGCTGGTCCCAACGTAGACCCCGACCCCCTCCATGCGGTCCACCGCCATCGCCTCGCGCAGGACGCCGAGATACGCTCCATGCTGCGGCAGCCCTTCGCCGGACTGGAGCCACGTCTTCCCGGCGTCATTCGTGCGCCACACCGCCGCCGCCTTGGGCATCATCCGGCCGTAGCCTTCGAGCGGGATGGTCCAGACGGTCTGCGGGTCTCGCGGATGGGCGGCCATCGGGAAGCCAAACTCGGACGGCAGTCCGTCGGTGATCTCGTGCCAGTCGCGGCCGCCATTCTCCGAGCGGTAGACCCCGCAGTGGTTCTGCTGGTAGAGCCGCTCGCCGCCGTCCGCCGCCAGCACCAGCTTGTGCACACACTGGCCGAACTCCGGGTAGCGCTCCGGCCCGTACTCCTGCCGGGTCCCCTTGTTGCGCAGGTCCCACGTGGCCCCGCCGTCACGGGTCTCGAAGACGCCGACCGCCGAGATGCCCACCCAGACCCGATCCCGGTCGGCAGGGTGGGGGACGATGGTATGGAGGCACAGACCGCCGTTGCCCGGCTGCCACTCGGGGCGCGTCGGGTGGTTGGTCAGGCCCTCCACGTGCTCCCAGGTCACGCCGGCGTCGCGGCTCCGGAAGAGGCCTGCAGGTTCGACGCCCGCGTAGACGGTCCCGAACCGGTCCGCCGCCACGTTCCAGACCTGGGTCAGCCTGGGCCCGTCGTCGCCATAGGTGAGCCCGTCGCTGGAGTGGGACCAGGTCTCGCCAAGGTCGTCGCTGCGCCAGACGGCCGGGCCGTACCAGGCGCTGGCGGCCCCCGCGACCAGGATGTTGGAGCCCGGAACCACGGCGATGGCATAGACGGACCAGCCCTCGCACAGCGGGCCACGCATGGTCCAGGTCGTTCGCGACGCGTCTCCGTCGAGGATGAACGCGCCCTTGGGCGTACCGATCAGGAGCGAGACTCGGTTGGGCACAGGAACCTCCACCGGGGTGGGCTGCGGGCGCTCAATGGACTGCGCGACGCTCAGTATGCCGAGAGGAGCCTCGGACACGTGCGCCGCAAGACCAGACAAGCCGCTCCAGCAATCGGGTGACGAGCCAGGGCCCGAGGGGGAGGAGGACGGCCGAAACGAACCGCGTCAGCGCGGCGGTGCTCCATGGCCAGGGCAGGACGCGACGGACGAGTTCACGCTCCGCCTCGAGGGCGGCGAGGGCCCTGGTCTGGACTTCCATGGCCGCGCCATCCGCACGGTCGACGGCGGCGTGCAAGGCGCTGATCGTCATGCTCGTGCGACGACCAACGCCGCTCCGGAGCCGATCCTTCTCGGCCGCGAGACGACCGTGCACGCCCTGGAGCGGCAGGTCGAAGGCTGCCGCGGCAACCAGGGCAGTCATGACACACCAGACCGCGGTGATCATCAGGTAGCCCGTCTCGGCCGTGGCCGGGATCAGCAACACGCTGGGGCGAGGAGCACCACGAGCCCCGCCGCCGTCGTGGACGTGACCCGGGGCATCGCGCACAGCGGTCCCGGGTTGAACAGGTCAACGTCCCCAATCGACGCGTGGAGCCGGTCGATCAGGCGAAGCTGCCGGAACGTGTGGAAGATCAGGATCAGGAAGAGTGCGGTGACGAGGCTCTCCGAGCCCCAGCGCAGGACGAGCCCGACGGGCGACAGGCTCGCCGCGCCGCTTCCAACGGGATCCATGACGTAGCCGAGCGGGGTGATGACGATTGAGACGGCCGTGATCGCGAGTGCCGGCCGCGTCGGCACGACCACCAACTGGTATGTCACATCCACGACGTCGGCATCGGTCAGGGTCAGGACGGGGCGAAGCACCTGGAGGGCGCGGGTCGATGACCGATCCAGCAGGTGGATCAGCCCCAGCACGGCAACCGGGAGAGCGCCGTAGTAGGTCGCCTGGATGGCCCCCGCCTGCTGGATCGCCGGTTCGACGGCGGCGGCCAGCAACTGGAGGGCGATCCCGGCGGCCATCAGGCCCATGTAGGCCAGCCAGGCGGGTCCAGGCCGGCGGTCCACCCACGCCGCAACGACGTTCACCCAGCTGGGCCGGTAGTCGCCAGGTGTCTGCGCGCGATCGTCGACGACAGCGATCTCGGTCATCCCGCTTCCTCCCCTCTGCGTCGCGGCCCATCGCACCGACTGGTGCAAGCGGGACCCCAACGCTACCCTGCGCCCATGGCCGCCATCAGCGACTACATCGCCGCCGTGCCGGACGACGCAATCCGGACGCTGCTGATCCGCCTCCGCGCGGTCATCGCCGGTGCTGCGCCCCACGCCGTCGAGGACTGGGCGTATGGCATGCCCGCCTTCCGCTACAGGGGCACGCCCATCGACGGCTTCGCGGCCGCGACGGCGTGGGTCGGCTCTTACCCCATGAGCGGCTCCCTCGTCGAGCGCCACGCATCGGAGCTGGCCGGGTTCTCGACGGCCAAGGGGACGGTTCGCCTGACACCGGAGACCGGGGTCCCGGTGGCCCTGATCGCGGCGATGGTACGCGAGCGGGTCGCCGAGGTCGACGCGAAGGCGACTCGGCCCTGACCGGACGGGTCCTCACCCAGCGCCACCTGAACCGGACCCTGCTTGATCGCCAGCAGCTCCTGCGTCGCGCGTCGGCCGCGGTCCCCATCCGTGCCGTCATCGACCGGATCGGCGGCATCCAGGCCCAATACGCTCCGGCCGCCTACGTGGGCCTCTGGACGCGCCTGGACGGCTTTGCGCGCCCGGACCTGACCCGCGCCCTCGAGAGCGCCACCATCGTCCAGGGGACCCTCATGCGGGGGACGATCCACCTGGTGTCCCGCGAGGCGTATTGGCCGTTCGCGGTCGGGATCCGCGCGGCTCGACGCGCATGGGCCGCGCGCGTGTCCACCATCCCGTCCGAGGCCGAGCTTCGCGACCGCGGCGACGCCCTGCGGGCCGCTCTGGCTTCCGGTCCTCGGACGGTTGCGGAGCTTGGCGAGCTGGGCAAGGGATTCGTGGGTGACCTGGGCTACTGGGTCGACCTGGTGCGCGTGCCCCCGTCGGGCACCTGGGAGCATCGACGGGCCGATCGGCTGGCCCTGGCCGAGACCTGGATTGGGCCCGACGACGCGACGGAGGCAGAAGGGGTGGCGCTTCTCGTGACCACGTACCTGCGCGCGTTCGGCCCGGCGCCGTTCGCGGACATCGCCGCGTGGGCGGGCATCCCGGTGGCCGCGGCGCGTGAGGGTGCGACGGGCCTGGACCTGATCCAGTAGCGAGACGAGCGGGGCCGTGAACTGGTGGACCTGGCCGGGCTGGACCTGCCAGACCCGGACGTGCCCGTACCCGTCCGCTTCCTTGGCCACTGGGACGCGGTCCTGCTCACGCACGCCCGCAGGACCGGCGTCCTGCCGGAGGACATCCGGTCACGCATCTTCGCGTCCAGCAACCCGTTCTCGGTCGGCACGGTCCTGATCGACGGGCGCGTGGTTGCGTCGTGGTCGCTGCGCGCCCACCGGATCGAGGTGGTGCCGTACGGGCCAATCCCGACGGCCGTCGCCCACGAGCTGGAGGCTGAGCGCGAGGCGCTGGAGGCGTTCCACGCCTGACGGTGCGTCGGGTCCGGTTGGCGCCGGCGGGGCGAAGGCCCGCCCTACGACGGCTCGATCGGCACCGGACGCTGCCCAGCATCAGCCGGCCCATCGCGCCGCGTGGCCAGGATGGAGCCCGCGGTCACGAGGATAAAGCCGACGACCATCGCGACGGTGAACGTCTCGTCCAGGACCAGGACCCCCAGGACGGCCGCGACCGCCGGGTTGACGTACGTGATGATGGTGGCCCTGACGGGACCAATCTCCTTGATGAGCTCGGCAAAGAACAGGAACGCCAGGGCCGTGCAGAAGATCCCAAGCATCACCACGCTGCCGACGACTGCGCCGCTCGGCAGGGCCTGGGGCCAGCCCTGGGCGCCGGAGATGAGCCCGTACAGCACCACGTTAAACGACAGGGAGAGCGCCATGATCGCCACCGAGGAGACGCCGGCCAGCTGGCGCGACAGGATCGCCGGTCCAATGGCGTATCCGATGACGGTGAGCGCCACCAGGACCAGCGGGATGACGCCCGTCGTCTCGAAGTCACCGCCCGCGATCGCGGCGACGCCGGCCAGGCCCACCAGCAGTCCAACCAGCCCGCGTCCGCCGATGCGGTGCACGCTGCCAGTCGCGACGGCGATCAGGGAACCGACCAGCGGCACGCCGGCGATCAGGAGGCCGGCCAGCGAGCTGGAAACCTGCTGCTCCGCCGTCGAGAGGCAGACCCACGGAATCGTGATCTCCACCACGGCGAAGGTCAGCACCCAGCGCCAGTGACGGAGGACCGACCTGACGTCGGTGGTCAGGAGCGCCGCGGGGACCAGGATCGCAGCGCCAATCGCGGTCCTGACGAAGATCAGGAAGGCCGGCGAGATCTCGCCGACGGCGATCCGGATGAACAGGTACGGGATGCCCCACAGGAGGGACATCACGCCGAACAGGACGACGCCGCGGCGGGTCACCCAGCCCCGCCGGCGGCTCCGCCCGTGAGCTCGTCCCCGAACCCGATGACCGCGTCCACGAGTGCGTCGACGTCGGCGAGCGTGGTCCGCGGGTTGATGTAGCACGGCCGGATCGCGAACCGGCCGGCCACCACCGTGCTCGAGGGCACCTGGCCCGTCTCCCGCCGGAGCCGCTCCAGGATCCGAGCGTTGAGCGCGTCTGGTTCGACACCGGCCGGCGCCCGGTAGCGGAAGCACGCGACCGAGAGCTGCGGGTCCAGGAGGAGCTCCAGTCGGGGATCCGCCATGGCCCGATCGGCGAGATGGCGCGCGTACGCCACGTGGCGATCCACCCGCGCGATCACGCCAGCGCGCCCGATCTCGCGCAGGACCGCCCACACCATGACCCCGCGCGGTGGCGCCGACAGCTCCAGGCCCTGGTCCGCCCAGCGACCGTTCATCCGGTCGAACTGGGAGACCGCCGGTGCATCCTCGGGGGTGAAGGCACCCTCCAGGTAGGCGGCATCGCCCTCCGCGAAGGCACGAGTGAGGACGCCCTCGTCGCGCACGAAGGTGGCCGCCACGCCCACGCCGGTCGCCAGCCACTTGTGCGGATCGACGATCCACGAGTCCGCCAGATCAAGGCCCGCGTACAGCCGAGCCAGGCGGGGAGACGCGTTGCCGATCAACCCGTAGGCGCCGTCGACATGGACCCAGCTGGAGAACCGCTGCGCGATGGCCGCGACGCCGGCGACGTCATCGACCGAGCCGGTGTCGGTGGTCCCGGCGATGGCGACCGTCGCGACGGGCACGATGCCGTCCCGCGCATCGGCTGTCATGGCGGCCTCCAGCTCGTCCAGGCGGATCCGGCCATCGCCGTCCACGGGGATCGGGCGAACCGCCTGGCGACCCAGCCCCAGGACCGCTGCCGCGCGGTGGACGGTGCGGTGCGCCAGCTCGGAGGCATAGATGCGGCCACGAACCCCGGCCGGCGTGCCGTCCTCGGCCACGTTGAAGCCCAGGCGCTCGAACGCCGACTGACGGGCGCTGCCGAGGCCGATCAGGTTGGCCGTGGACCCGCCGCTGGAATAGACGCCGGTGACGCCCTCCGGGAGCCCGCACAGCTGTGCCAGCCAGCGGAGGCTGTCGTGCTCGAGGCGATTGAAGGCGTGGATGGTGTAGCGCTGACCGCCGGCAAAGGCCATGGCGGTCTCGGCGATGGCGCCACTGGTCGACGCGCCGGTCGTGATGAAGCCCACGAACCCGGGAGCGCCGATCCGGGATCCCTCGGCGACCAGACCCGCCAGCTCATCCACCATCGCATCGAGGCCAATCCCGGCCTCCGGCAGGTGCCCAGCAGTCGCCGCATCGGACGGCCGCTGGTACGCGGCATACGGGACGGTCGCGTGCGCCGCCTGGAAGGCGTCGATGGCCGGGCCCAGGCGCGCGAGGGCATGGGACGCGCGGCCCGTCTCGGCCGCCTCGGGCAGGGCGAGGTCTCCCGTGGAGGCGGCGGACGGCAGTCGGTCTGGCATCCGTGCAGTATCGCCCACCATGCCCATTCGGCTGGAGCGTTCAGGGTGCCCCGTCCGAGGTGGTCGAAGCGCGGGCACGGGGTTCTCCCGGGCCGCGTCGATTCCGATGCGGCCGTCGCCCGGTGCGACGGGCTCCATGCCCTGGTCGCTTCCCCGGCCATCGCCCTCAGCCGGGCCGTGGCCGTCGGGATGTCGGAAGGTCCGGGTGCGGGCGCCGCCTTGACGGACCGACTGGCGGACGAGCCTGCGCTGACCGCGTGCGGCCGCGGAGCAGGCTCGCGGGACCGGATGGTGGTCCTAGCGAGGGACGTAGACGTCGCGGATGAGGGTCATGCCCGTGAGTTGGTAGCCAAGGTCGGAGGCGAGGAGAACGACCAGCGGCGCGAAGTCCTCGGGCCTGCCGATGATCCCCGCCGCGATCCGGCGATCCGCCTCCTCGGCAGACAGGCCGCGTCGCCACATCGCGGTGTCCGTGGCGCCGGGCCCCAGGGCATTGACGCTGATCCGATGCTCCTTGAGCTCACGGGCAAGGGACCGGGAGAGGGCGAGGACGCCGCCCTTGGACGCCGCGTAGTGCGCGCCATTGGGCTGGCCATCGATGCCGCGGTTGGATCCCATGTTGATGATCCGGCCGCCGCCGCGGGCGATGAGGTGCGGGATGGCCGCCTTGCAGGCGAGGAACATGCCCTTGAGGTTGGCGTCGATCACCGCGTCCCACTCGTCCTCGGGCAGATCCTTGACCAGGACCTTCCCCGAGCGGCCACCGACGTTCAGGAGGATGTCGAGCCCGCCGAATTCCACCACCACGGCCTCGACGAGGGCGGCGACCTCCGAGGACTGGCGAAGGTCCACCCGATAGGCACGGCTTCGACCACCAGAAGCGGCGATCTCCCCGGCCACCGACTGCGCGGCCTCCAGGCTCAGGTCTGCGACCGCCACGGTCGCCCCCGACGCGGCCAGCGCCGAGGAGTACGCCCGGCCAAACCCGCCGCCACCGCCGGTGACCAGCGCGACCTTGCCATCGAGCCGAACGTCCATGTGCACCCACCCCCAGCGGCCACCAATCCCGCCGATCATAGGCGAGCGCCCCCGGAACCTCCGCCTGCCCGCGAGCCCGTCGCCGCCGCTGCTACAGTTGGTCGATGGTCAGGATCGGAGCCCGTGATCGCGCCGCCGTCATCGCGGCCCGAGCCGCGGGGCGCCTGACGCGCGCGACCGGGCGCGCGGGGACCTCGCTCCCCGGGCTGGTCGCCGGGCGTCTGAGCCCCGGCATCGTGGGCCGGTTGGCCAGCACGCTTGGCCCCGTCACGCTGGTCTCCGGGACCAACGGGAAGACCACGACGGCGCTCACCATCTCTGGCATCCTCGAGGCCACGGGCCACGCCGTCGTCTCGAATCCATCCGGTGCCAATCTTGGCCAGGCGATCGCCACGACGATCGTGGCCCGGGCCGGCCTGCGGCCGGGGAGTGGGGTCACGCGAGATCACGCGGTGCTCGAGGTCGACGAAGCCGCCCTGCCGGCGCTCATGGACCAGGTGCCGGTTGCCGTCCTGCTCCTGACGAACCTCTTTCGTGACCAGCTGGACCGGTTCGGCGAGACAGACCGGATCGTGCGGCTGTGGCGCGCGATGCTGGATCGTCACCCGGACGTGCCCGTCGTCTTCTGCGCGGACGATCCGCGGGTCGCCGCCCTGGTCCGGGGTCGGCCCAACGCCCACGGCTACGGCTTCGCGGACCGACCGTCATCGGGCACCAGCGGGACCGCGGTCACCACCGACGTCACGACCTGCCCGGTGTGTGCCGCTCGCCTGCTGACGTCCTGGGTGAGCATCGGGCACCTCGGGGCATACCGATGCTCCGTCTGCGACTTCGCCCGACCGACGCCGGAGGTGAGCGTGGGGGTGGCACAGGACCGCGGCCTGGCCGGCCAGACCCTGGTCTTCGGGTTACCCGGCGGGCGGACGCTGGAAGCGCCCGTCAGCCTGATCGGGACGGCCAACGCGTACAACGCGGCCGGGGCGCTGGCCGTGGCGCTGACGCTGGGCGTGGACGCGCAGGCCGCGGCGCGCGCCCTGTCGGACGCCGTGCCCGCCTTCGCGCGCTGGGAGAGCCTGGAGATGGCGGGCCGACGCGTCGTCCTGAGTCTCGTCAAGAACCCGGCGAGCCTGGACGAGGTCACTCGGTCGGGCTCGGTGGCACACGTGGATGGCGTCCTCTTCTGCATGAACGATCAGCACGCCGACGGCCGCGATGTCTCCTGGTATTGGGACGTGGACCCGACAGCACTCGTCCCGGGCCGTCGGATCGCGATCTCCGGCACGCGTGGCCCGGATCTGCTGCTCCGGCTTCGCTACCAGCTGGTCCGGCGGCCGGAGGACGGGATCGAGGGACTCATCGGCCTGTTCGAACGCCCCATCGACGGCCTCGACGCCCTCGTCCGCGCAGTCCCCGAGGGAGGCTCCGTGCTGGTGGTCTCGACGTACACGGCGCTCCTCGGCGTGCGCGCCGCGTTGGTCAAGCGGGGCCTGGTCCCGGCGATGCCGACGTGAGCGGGGCGGCGGCGACCGGTGTCGCGCGGCGGCTCGTGATCGGCCACCTCTTCGCCGACCTCCTCAACCTGTACGGCGATCGCGGGAACATCGCCACGCTCACCCGTCGGGCGCAATGGCGGGGGATCACCGTCGAGATCCGCCCGATCGGACGGGACGACGGCGACGCCCTCACGGACGTTGACATCGCCTTCATCGGGGGCGGCCAGGACGCCGAGCAGGTCGCCGTCGCGCAGGGCCTCCAGGCGCTTGGCCCGGCCCTGGTCGAGGCGGTGCGGGGCGGGACGGCACTCCTCGCCGTGTGCGGTGGCTACCAGAACCTTGGCCACGCCTACCGGAGCGAGCTGGTCGGCGACCTGCCGGGCCCGGGCCTCCTGGACGCGGAGACCGAGGCCCCGCGAGGGGCACCGCGGCGGGTTGGCGGGATCGTGATCCAGCTGGAGGAGGGTTCCCCGATCGCCGCCGGCGGACGCGCGTCGGCAGAGCGGGCCGGCCACGCGGGCGCCGAGACGCGCCTGGTCGGCTTCGAGAACCACAGCGGGCTCACCCGGCTCGGTCCAGGTGCGCGACCATTGGGCCGGACGCTCGTGGGGTGGGGCAACAACGGAGGCGACGGCGGCGAGGGACTCCTCGCGTACCCCGACGAGGGTGGCTTCGCGGGGGTCCGGATCGGGACCTACCTGCACGGTCCGCTGCTGCCCCGGAACCCCCACCTGGGCGATTACCTCCTTGCCTGCGCCCTTGGCCGAACCCGCCAGGATCCCGCCCTGGAGCCCATCCCCGACGACGCCGAGTGGGCCGCGCACGCGGCGTTCGAGGCGCGCTGGCGCGCCGATTGGGAGCGCGGGCGGCGGATGTCGAGAACGCGCGCGGGCCGATTGGTGGAGCGCCTCGAGAACCTGGTCGGCTTCTAGGGCCGGAGGGCCCCCGCAACTCGGTCGTCTGGCGCTGGCCCGATGGCGACCGTTTCTGGACGATGGAGCAGGATGCCCGCCTCGGCGCTCAGTGCGGGGTGGCGGCACAAGGAGTTGCCATGGACACCACTCGCCATGCTGGCCGCGTCGTGATCGTCACGGGCGCCGGCTACGGGATCGGCCGCGGGACGGCCCTCCGCTTCGCCCGCGAGGGGGCCACCGTCATCGGGATCGACGTCAGCGACGAAGGCCTCGCGCTCGCCAGGGCCGAATTCGATTCCGCCGGCGTCAAGGTGGACCTCCGCAAGGCGGACATCACCAGCCAGGCCGACGTGGACCGCCTGTTCGTCGATGTCATCGGCACCCACGGCAGGGTCGACGTGCTGGCCAACGTCGCCGGGATCATGGACCATTTCGTCGTGGCCGCCGACGTGGACGACGCCACGTGGAACCGCGTCATGGATGTCAACGTGACCGGCCCGATGCGGATGATCCGGGCCGCGCTGCCGGGCATGCTGGAGCGCAAGGCCGGGGCGATCGTCAACGTCGCCTCCGTGGGCGGCTTCAAGGGCGGCACCGCCGGCGTGGCGTACACCACTTCCAAGCACGCGGTCGTCGGGCTGACCCGGAACACGGCATGGGTGTACGCCAAGCAGGGCATCCGCTGCAACGCGGTCTGCCCGGGCGGCGTCCAGACCAATATCGGGACCTCCTCGGCGCCAAGGGATCCATCCATCATGGCCGTGTTCGCGCCGATCCACGGCGCCGTCAACGGCATGGCGCAGCCCGATGACATCGCATCGCTGATCAGCTGGCTGGCCAGCGACGAGGCGAGGAACGTCAACGGCGCGATCGTGGCCGACGACGGCGGCTGGTCGGCGGGCTGACCCGGTCCGGCGGCGGGGCCCGGCGGCGGTTGGCCGGGTCCCGCCGCTGGCTATCATCGGGGCCTACAGAGGTGCACCCGGCATGGCCCTTCGCCACGACTGCTTCATCGTCTACCACCCGGCGGACCACGACTTGGCGGACGCCTTCGTGGCCAGGTTCAGGGACGTGTTCGTGCCGCGCACCCGCGCCATCAGCGACCAGGACGGCCTGGCCGCTGGATCCGAATCCGACCGGCCTGGTCTGCTCCATGAGATTCGCGAGAAGTACATCTGGGATGCCCGCCTGACCATCGTGCTGACGGGGACGTGCACCTGGGCCAGTCGCTACGTGGACTGGGAGATCGCCGCCGCGCTGGAGGACGACCACCTCCACCCGCCCCCTACCCGAGGCGACCCCGGCGGCCGACGGACAGGCCTGCTCGGGATCCGGCTGCCCAGCGTCCCGGGCGCAGCGCCCGCGGTCGTTCCGGAGCGATTCGCCGACAACGTCGATGCCGGCTATGCCCAGTTCCGGGGCTATCCGGCCTCGTCCGAGGAGCTCCGCTACTGGGTGGAGAGCGCCCAGGTCAAGGCACAGTACGGCGACCCTGACAACTCCCGGCCGTTGCGCCTGGAGGATGCCGCCTGCGGTTGACCACGTCGGGCCCCGCGGCGACGCGACCGGGCCCGCGCGGGCCTGCCGGCGCTAGCGATCGGGGAGGTCGCCCAGGAGGCCGTCCAGCGGAACGGGGTGATCGAAAGGGTCGACGGCCACTCGAGCCGGCCTGGCCGCGACCTCCGCGGCCAGCTCCCGCGCGGCACGGCGAATCCGATGCGCCAGCGCCGGCTCGGCGGCTGTCGCCTCCCGTCCCCAGTCCTCGGAGGCGGCGTAGACCCCGGTGGGGATGACCAGTGCGCCCAGGTAGGCAAACAACGGACGGAGCGCGTGGTCCAGCGCCAGGGAGTGGCGCGCGGTTCCGCCCGTCGCGGCGACGAGGACCGGTAGCCCGGCCAGGGCGCCGCGGTCCAGCACGTCGAAGAAGAGCTTGAAGAGGCCGGAGTAGGAGCCGGTGAAGATTGGCGTGGCCGCGATGAGCCCGTCCGCGCCCTGGACCGCGTCAATCGCTTCGCGCAGTGTGTCGCCGGGGAAGCCCGTCAGGACGTTGTTGACCAGGTCCTGCGCGTGATCCCGCACGGAGACGACACGGACCCAGGGCTCCAGCCCGGCCTCGCGCAGGCCTGTGTCGGTCGCGGCCGCCAGGCGGTCCGCCAGCAGGCGCGTTGACGACGGCTGGCTCAGCCCCGCGCTCACGACCACGAGCCGTCGGACCGGCCGGTCGAGCGTCACGGTCAGGCGCCCGTCGCGCCGGTGCCGGGCGCGGGCGCAACGGGCGCGGGCTCCAGCACGCGGCCCCCGGCGGCCTGCCCTGCGTCGCGGGCGACCTTCAGGCTGGCGTGCGTGGGCCCGCCCGGGATCCCTGGCCGCCGCCGTGCCGCGAACTCGCGGCGAAGCACGGGCAGGATCTCGCCCAGGAAGTCCATCTGCTCCAGGACGGTCTTGAGCGGGAGTCCGGCATGGTCCACCAGGAAGAGCTGGCGCTGGTAGTCGCCCACGAACTCGCGGAACCCCAGCGTCCGGTCGATCACCTGCTGGGGGCTCCCCACGGTGAGCGGGGTCTGCGCCATGTAGTCCTCGAGCGAGGGGCCAAAGCCGTAGACCGGCGCGTGGTCAAAGTACGGCCGGAACTCCCGGACAGCCGCCTGGCTGTCGCGCCGCATGAAGACGTGGCCACCCAGGCCAACGATCGCCTGGTCTGCGGCCCCGTGGCCGTAGTGCTCGAAGCGTCGGCGGTAGAGGTCAACGATTCGCCTGACGTGGCTGCTGGGCCAGAAGATGTTGTTGTGAAAGAAGCCGTCGCCGTAGTACGCGGCCAGCTCCGCCACCTCGGGCGTCCGGATCGACCCGTGCCAGACAAATGGCGGGACACCGTCGAGCGGCCGCGGCGTGGCCGTGAAGCCGGCGAGCGCTGGCCGAAAGCGGCCCTGGTGATCCACCACCTCTTCCCGCCACAGCCGGTGGAGGAGCGAGTAGTGCTCCACCGTGAGCGGGACCGCCGTCCGAATGTCCTGCCCGAACCACGGGTAGACCGGGCCCTGGTTGCCGCGGCCCAGCATGAGGTCCACGCGCCCGCCGGCCAGGTGCTGGAGCATGGCGTAGTCCTCGGCCAGCTTCACCGGGTCGTTGGTGGTGATCAGCGTGGTCGCGGTGGACAGGATGATCCGCTCGGTGCGTGCGGCGACGTAGCCCAGCATGGTGGTGGGCGAGGAGGGGACAAAGGGCGGGTTGTGGTGTTCACCGGTGGCGAAGACGTCCAGGCCCACCTCTTCCGCCTTGAGCGCGATCGCGACCATCGACTGGATGCGCTCGTGCTCGCTGACGGTCCGGCCCGTGGTGGGGTCCGCGGTCACGTCACCAACCGTGAAGACGCCGAACTGCATCCCTGCTCCTGATCACTGCGCTGCACCACGGCCGCCGGCCGAGTGTGGGGAGACGGTACCCGATATCGGTTGCTCCCTCAACGAACGCGGCATGGTGCGGCCGAATGAGCGCGTACGTGACAGACTGACGGGTACACGCAGCCGGTCTCCCGCCACGGAGCTCAACCATCACAACGTCAGCACCCTCGTCCAGCGCCAGCGCCGATCACCTGCTCGCGGGCCTGGACCCCGAGCAGCTCGAGGCCGTCAAGGCCACGCGCGGCCCCGTGGTCATCCACGCGGGCGCGGGCTCGGGCAAAACCCGCGTCATCAGCCATCGGGTGGCGTACGCGGTGGCGACCGGGGCGACGGACAAACGCCATGTCCTCGTGGTCACCTTCACGGACAAGGCCGCCGCCGACATGGTGCAGCGGCTGACCAAGCTCCGCCTGACCGGCGTAGCCGTCCGAACCTTCCACTCCGCGGCACTGGCCCAGCTCCGATTCCTCTGGCCCGACCGCCATGATGGTGCCCCCGCGCCGGACGTGCTCGCCTCCAAGCCGCAGCTCCTGGTCCGCATCATCCGGGAGCTCCCCGGGGGATATCGGTTCACGCCCAGCAAGGACCTCGCGGACGAGATCGAATGGGCCAAGAGCCGGCGGCTGACGCCGCAGACCTACGCGGATGCCGCCCAGAGCCGGGTGCCGCCGCTCCCGCTTGAGCTGTTCGTCCGTGCCTGGAAGGAATACGAGCGAGCCAAGGACACGGCCGGCCGGATCGATGTCGACGACATGCTCCTGCAGACGGTCGAATTGCTCGAGACCGACGACGCGGCCGCCCAGGTGGTGCGCGAGCGGTACGGCTGGTTCAGCGTGGACGAGTACCAGGACACCAACCCGCTCCAGCAGCGCCTCCTCGACCTCTGGCTGGGGGACCGCAAGGAGATCTGTGTCGTCGGCGACGAAGACCAGACGATCCACAGCTTCACCGGGACGTCGTCGGACTACCTCACGGGCTTCGCGGACCGCTACCCAGGCGCCGCGGAGTTCACCCTCAGCAGGAACTATCGAAGCACCCCCGAGGTGCTCGCCCTGGCCAATCGTCTGCTGGCGGCCGATGGGCGCGCCAAGCGGCTCGTCGCCATCCGCAAGTCGGGGCCCGCGCCGCTCATCAAGCACTGCTACGACGGTGCCGACGAGCTGGAGCTGATCACAACCAGGACCAGGGCACTCCTGAGCGAGGGCGTGGCCGGGAGCGAGATCGCCGTGCTCGTCCGGATGAATGCGCAGATCCCGCCCATCGAGGCGGCCCTGACCCGGGCGCGCATCCCGTTCCAGCTCCGGGGCGAGGCGTTCTTCGCGCGCGCCGAGGTGAAGGAATCCGTCCGCCTCCTGCGCAAGCTTCCGCGTTCGCTCCGCGGCGACCAGCTTCGGGACGCCCTCCGGGCCCGACTGCGGGCCACGTTGGGCTTCGGCTCGGCGGAGGCCGGCCAGGGCGCCGAGTCCCGTGAGCGTGACGCGTCGCTGACGCTCCTGCTCGATCTCGTGTCCGGCGCCATCGCCGAGAGCGCGGACATCGATCCGGCCGGGATCGCGGATCACCTCGACGTGCGCGCCGCGGAAGAGGGGAGCGGCGCCGCAGACGGTGTCAATCTCCTGACCCTCCACCGGGCCAAGGGGCTCGAGTGGGATGCGGTCTTCCTGCCGGCACTGGAGGAGGGGAGCCTGCCCATCCGCCAGGCGGACTCGGATGCAGAGCTGGCGGAGGAGCGGCGCCTGCTGTATGTCGGGTTGACACGAGCCCGCCGCCACGTGGTCCTGTCGTGGGCCGAGCGGAGGATCGGTCCGGGCGACCGTGAGAGTCGAAAGAAGCCCAGCCGCTTCCTCAAGGACCTTGAGCCACCGCGTCCCGGGGCGCCCGTGCGCCCGGGCCGCTCGCCGAGGACCGGCACCGGCCCGGATGGCCTCACCACGGAGCTGCCCGGCGCCCCGGTTGCCAAGCGGGCGGGCCGCGAGGCGGCGGTCTTCGAGCTACTGCAGGCGTGGCGCCTGGAGCGTTCGATCGAAGAGGCGGTGGCACCGTCCATCATCGCCCACGACAGCCTGCTGGAGGCCATCTCCCAGCGACGCCCGTCCACGCCGGCGGACCTTCGCAGGATCCCGGGCCTGGGGCCCACCAAGATCGAACGCTACGGGGACGAGATCCTGGCCATCGTGAAGTCGACCGCGCCGGGCTGACAGACAACGGGCCCGGAGCCCGTGATGCCCCGCGTTTGACGTTTCGGAGCGCAGGCCCCACCGTAGGTGGTCTGTCTCGCGCCGGGCTTCCCTTCGTCGGTCCGCTGTGCTCGACGAAGAAGGACGACCCCATGGCCCGCACCGCCTTCACCGCGCGCGACGCGCACATCGTTGTCTGCAGCGACGGCTACTTCGACGTCTATCCGTCCGCGGACCGCCCCGCGGGCGACAAGCCCGTCTACCGTGGTCTGGTCGGCGAGCTGGGCGTGGGCATGCGCGCCCCCGATGGCACCCTCGGCGTCCGTCCTTCCTCCAAGGCGCTGGCGGCGGCCGTGTTCGCGTGGTCCGAGGCACACGGCGCCGCGTCGGTCCGTGGCGAGCTGGGCGGCGGCCGCAACGGCCACCAGGTGGTCGGCTGATCGTTTCCTCCTGACCGGCGCCCGGGCTTGTCCCGGGCAGGCCGGCGGACGGACGGGTACCCTGCCTGCATGCCGGATTTCGAGAAGCGCGTCACCGTCGCGGTTGACGCCGAAACCGCCTTCAACTTCATCTCCGACCCCGGCCGGCTCCCGGTCTGGGTCGTCGGCATGCGCCTCGAGGACGCGATTGCGATCGAGGGAGACCCTGCATTACAGGAGGCCCCCGAGGCGGCGGCGCTCGCGCCAGAGGCCCGCTTCTTCCCCGACCGGGGCACTCGCACGGTCGAGTGGGGCCTTCCTGGCGGCGAGTACAGCGGGTCGGCCACGGTGGGCTCGCTGATGCCCAGCATGTCAACCGTGACGGTCCGGCTGCACCTCCCTGAGGGCGTCGACCAGAAGGCCGTCGAGACCGCGCTGGACCTGTCGGTCAAGAACCTGCAGCGGCAGATCACCGGCCGCTGACGGTTCGGCACCCCTTTGGTGTCGGGGCCCCGCACCGGGCGGCCTACCGCAGATCGGCGCCGGGCTGCGTATGCTGCCGCCATGGCCGACGTCCCCGCATTCGCCACGCCGTACATGGACCCCGCGCACGTGGCCTGTGCGGTTGCGATCGCGGATGGCCTCGAGCGCAACGCGGCGATCACGCACGGCTACCACGATCTCTCGGAGGCGGTGGCCGCCATCCTCGGCCGTGATAACGCGAACTGGCTGACGTTCGGCAAGTGGGCCAGTGCCGAGGCACGCGCATCAATCGCCGGGCAGACCGTGCCCTGGCCGCTCCGCCACCTGATCGGGCACCAGGTCTCCGAATCCGTGGCCCGGGGCAATGCGGCGATCTTCGGCGACATCGCGCCGCCCTTCATCGCCTTCGTCAGCACCTACCTCGACAGCGTGGCACGTCAACCAGGGGCTGTTGACCTGGCGGTCCGCCGACGGGCGCTGCTGGGCCATCCCAGCATCGACCGGACCGACGACATGCGGCTCGCCTTCAACGCCTACGCGGACGCCGTGGAGCTCCTGGCTGCCGGCAACCCAGACCCGCGCCGCCTCGCCGAGCGGATCTTTGTCGGCAATGTGGCCGTGGCGGCACACGAGCAGGCGATGGCGGATCCCTTCATCCACGCGGCGATCCCCGGCACGTGGCTGACCGCCGTCGTGGCCACCAGCCAGATGCGCCTGCTCCTGCCGGAGCGCGAGCTGGCGCTCGACCGGGACGTCCCGCCCCCGGAATACCTCGCCGGCGCCATGTTCCCTGAGGTCCTCTGCGACCTCACAGATCCTGACGCCGCCGCGCTCGCCAAGCGATTCGGCCAGGACGTCGGCTCTGCGTCGCTGAGCGATGCGCCCGACTGGGAGGACTTCACCGAGCGGATGGGGTTCATCTTCACCCTGTTCCGCGCCTACCAGTGCGATCTGGCACTCCACGGCATGCCGCCCGGGATCCCGGACGTACCTTGGCTGACAGGTTGCCCGCGGGCTGGGGTGAGCCGCTCCGCCGCGGGTCGAGGCCCCAGCGGGACCTAGGCCCGGCCGTTCGAATGGGCCGGGCCCGCGTGTCCCTGCGTCGTGCGTCCGACGTCGCCGGTCCCCGCGCTGCCGTCCCACCGGTCTTCTCGCTCGATCCTCACGTACTGGGGCAGCGGGCGCCTGGCACGGCCCGCAAGCGGGGAAGGAGTCAGCCCCAGATCCAGCGGATGGCCGGTGCGCGGGAAGCTTTGCCCCTTGTGCTGCTTCGGGCCGGGCCCTACCGTACCGCGCAGCCAGCGGCAGCGCCGGGACCTCGCTGAGGGACGGACGCCTCGTCGCGCAGTCGCGTGGAGGGGTTCGCATGGCGCTCGATCGGCTCCTGCCGTCGTTCAGCTGGAAAGAGAAGCGCGACGGGATCATCGCGCCCGATGAGCGGCTGCCCTGGGGGCAGACCATCGCCGTCGGGGTCCAGCACATCTTCGCGATGTTCGGGGCTACCGTGCTGGCGCCCATCCTGATGGGGTTTGACCCCAACACCGCCATCTTCTTCTCCGGCATCGGCACGCTGATCTTCTTCGTGATCGTGGGCGGGCGCGTGCCCAGCTACCTGGGCTCCAGCTTCGCGTTCATCGCCGTCGTGATCGCGGCTACGGGCTACTCGGGCGCGGGCCCAAACGCGAACATCCCGGTGGCCCTCGGCGGGATCATCGCCGCCGGCGTCCTCTATGCCCTGGTTGGCGTGGTCGTCATGGTGGTGGGCACGCGTTGGATCGAGACCCTGATGCCGCCGGTCGTCACCGGTGCGGTCGTGGCCGTCATCGGCCTGAACCTGGCGCCAGTCGCGATCAGCGACCTCAACGGCAAGACCGAGGCGATCACCTCCTTCAACCAGGTCGTGGGCCTGGTCACGGTGGCATCCGTGGGCCTGGTGGCCCTCCACGCGCCCGGGATCCTCCGCCGGCTGCCGATCCTGGTCGGCGGCGTCATCGGCTACCTGATCTACCTGGTGCTGGCCAACGGCCTGAACATGGGTCCGCCGATCGACTTCACCGCCCTGGACAAGGCCGCCTGGCTGGGCATGCCCACGCTGGTCGCGCCCATCTTCCAGGCGAGCGCCATGTGGCTCATCGCCCCCGTGGCCATCGTCCTGGTGGCCGAGAACCTGGGGCACGTCAAGGCGGTCGGCGCGATGACGGGCCGCAACCTCGACGCCTACATTGGCCGGGCCTTCCTCGGTGATGGCATTGCCACCATCGTGTCGGGATTCGGCGGCGGCACCGGCGTCACCACCTACGCCGAGAACATCGGCGTGATGGCGGTGACCAAGATCTACTCGACGCTGATCTTCGTCGTGGCGGCCTTGGTCGCGATCCTGCTTGGGTTCTCGCCCAAGTTCGGCGCCCTGATCGGGACCATCCCGTGGGCCGTGCTGGGCGGCCTGGCGATCGTCCTCTTCGGCCTGATCGCCACCACCGGGGCGCGCATCTGGGGCCAGAACCAGGTGGACTTCACGCAGAACCGCAACCTGATCACCGTGGCCACCGCGCTCACCATGGGGGCCGGCAACTTCACCGTGAAGATCGGAGACTTTGCGCTGGGTGGGATCGGCACGGCCACGCTGGCCGCCATCGTCCTGTACCAGGTCCTGCGCGAGCGACCGGCGCCCGACGCATCGACGGCGTAGGCATCCGGCAAGCGGCTAGTCGCGGGACAGCAGTCGGCCGGCCCCACGGGGAGCCGGCCGACTGCCTTGCCTGCAATCGCGGTGACGGCCCCGCCGCCCCCGCCAAGCGCTACGGCCGGATCGACCCGATGTAGGTGCCCCAGTTGAGGAGCAGCGCGCGATCCGGTACCCGGCTGTCCTTGCTGACGTACTCGGCCGAGAACCAGACGCGACCCCGCTCATCCGTGGCGGCCGCGCTGTAGTCGCCCCAGCGCTCCGTGCCGTCTCTGGTGTTCGGGTCGTAGGCCGAGAACCCGTCCGCCGGCGCCACGCCGCTGCCGGCGATCCTGACCGTGCTGGCGCCGGTGCGCGGCCCAAAGGTCGCGTACGCCACGCTGGGGTAGTAGCCGGGTCCCGACAGCGTCATCGCCACGTACCCGCGGCCTCCGCTGACCGTGACGGCCGGGAACCACAGGTACGTGTTGCGCGCCCCGATGTAGCCCTGCCCGTTGATATGGGCGCTGAGCGACCCGTTGCGGGTGCCCACGTCGATCGTCCACCAGGCGATCCCCGTGGTGGGCGAACTGCTGCCAGTCACGCGCATCACCGTGCTGGCGGCGCCCCAGAGCATCCCGTCGGCGTAGGTGACCTGGTGCATCCGATCATCATTGGTGGAGAGGCGCGCGAGTGCCTGGCCGGGCTCGATGCCGCCCGCCGGATAGCCGCCCTGGCCCAGCGGGTAGTCGCCGGCCTTCTGGGTGGCGCCGCCGGCCGGTGCGCCCGCGAGGCAGTCACACGCGTAGGTCTGTGACGTCAGCTGCAGGTGGCGCAGCCGCGGCGTGCCATGCCCGGAGGCGATGGCCGACGTGTTGGTCACGGCCCAGACGTCCAGCTGGTTATCGATGGTGCCCGACATGTCGCGTGTCGAGAGCAGGTACTGCGTGCCATCCGACGAGCGATCGTAGGCCCCCGCCGGGTTGTTGGCCGGCTGGACCGTGAAGGCGATGGGCTCGCTGACATAGGTGTCGCCGGAGTAGCCCAGGCCCCACACCCAGGCACCGACGGACGCATCCCCGTGGACCAGGTCGTGCTTGGAGATGCCCCAGACCACCACGCCCGCGTAGGGAGGCGGGTCCTGGCCGAAGTCAAACTCGTTGGTGGTCAGCCAGACCGCGTTCGCATCCATGCCAAGCTGCGGGTAGTCCGGGAAGCAGGCCACCTGGCAGCCGTCCAGCATCTGGAACGGCGTGTCCAGGCCACCGCCGCCGTCGGGAACCTCGTAGACCGTCCAGGAGCCGAGCGGGTTGCTGGAGTTGCTGACCGCCAGGAGCGTCCCGAACAGGACCGACATCCCGCCGTTGATGTACCAGGTCATGAAGAACCGGTGCGTCGCGGCATCGTACTGGCAGCGCGGGTCACCCACGCCGGGCCCGTCCGGGTACTCCGACGGCCAGCCGATGAAGTAGTTGGCGGGCGTGACGCCGGTCAGCGCGTGGCCTTGCGTGTCGGAGATCTGGACCGCGCCGTTGACCGCCTGGACCACGTAGCCGTTGCCGACGCACAGGCCCATGTCCGGCGGCTCGATGGAGTAGTTCCAGCGCTCGCCGTCGGGCGAGGCGTAGCGCATCTCGGTCCCGGAGATGCCGTTGCCGCCCGTGGCATCGCTGCGCGTCGAGACCTGGGTTGCCGCCACACGCGGGATGGCGAGCGCCGCCGGCGACGAGGGGGCCAGCATGCCGCCCGTCAGCCAGTAGCCGCGCTTGGGGCCGATGCCGTCATCGGCCTCGATCGGGAGCGTCTCATCCGGGGCGACCGGTCCCACGACGACGGCGCCAACCGGGGCGAACCCGGCACTGGTCGTGACCTTGGTGATGGTGGCATGGACCGAGTTCACGTTGGCGGCTGGGGTTGCATCCAACGGCGTGGCGGCGCCCGTCGCCGGGGCCAAGCCGACCAGGAGCGCGCCGGAGACAAGGCAGGCGGCCAGTCCGCGGGTGACGGGCCCGGCCGAGCCACCACGCGGCGAGAGTCCATGCATGCGCCAACCTCCAAGTACCGTACCGGCAATAGAGACCGAGGATACGCCGCCATCGGAGCGGGACAAGGTGCGAACGGCCCCCTCATCGATCACCAGCCATGGGTCTCCGGGACTGCTCGGAGGCCCGCTGCTACCATCCGACGATGCGTACGCTGAAGATGCTGCTCGCCGGTGCCATCGGGTGGTGGCTGGGCGTCGAGGCGGTCCGCGCCTTCTTCGCCATCATCGTGTGGAACGTTGCCGAGGATCAGCCCTCGACCCAGCTCGGGATGGTGGGCGCCGCGGTGTGGCTGGTCGGGCTGGCGGGCTGGATTCCGGCGCGACTCGTGGGACGCGCCAAGGCCGCGTTCGTCTTTGCGGTGGCGGCGGCCATCTTCTCGGTCGCGCGCGCGGCGGTCGTGGACGAGACCTGGACCGCCGTCCTGACCATCGGGGCGGTCATCGCCTGGCTCTGGTGGCTGCCCGCGTTCCTGGACCTTGCCGGACGCCTGGGCGCGGCACGGCTGATCGTTCCGGCCCTGCTCCTGGGTGCCGCGGCCCAGATCGCGGGGCAGGTGGCGCTCGATGGCCTTGACCTCCACGCGTTGCCCGGTATCCCCACGGCCGTGGTTCTCCTGGTCCTTGGCGCCGCCTTCGCGTGGGCGGTTCGCGCCAGCGCGGGCGTCCTGGCGGATCCGTCCGGCGCGGGCGTCAGCCGTTGGGGCCCGCTGTCGCTCCTCCCGTGGCTCTTCCTGCAGCTGAGCCTGCTCGCCAACATCGGTCGGCTCGAATCGCTTGGCGGGTGGGACGTACCGGTCGCCGGTATGGTCGCCGGCGCGGGCCTCGTCGCCGCCGCGCTGGTCGCCGGGTGGGGGAGGGCCCTGGTGCGTCCGATCCGCCTGCTGATCCTGGTGGCTACCGGTGGACTCGTGATCATCGCCGCGGGTGGCGGCATGGTCACGTTGCTGCTGATCCCCGCCCAGGCCGGCCTGGCGCTCCTCCTCGCGGGTGCGATCGAAGGCGATGCCGCGAGGGCAGAGGAGGGCTCCACGCCCGCGCGCCCCCACGCCCACCTGGCGGGCGCCCTCGGCGGCCTCCTGTTCTTCGTCTTCCTCTTCGCGCTCTACTCCGACGCGCTGGACGGGTTGGGTGTGCCCATCTGGCCCGCGGCGGTCGTGCTCATCGGCCTGCCCCGCCTGCTCGGTCGACCCACGTCCGCCGCCACGCCGGCCCGCCTCGACCTGCGAGTGCCCATCGCGCTCGTCGTGGCCCTCGCTGTGGGCACCACCCTGGGCGCACTGCCTGGCGGCGCGGGAGTCCCGGTGATCGGGGCGGCCCCTGCCGAACTGACGATCTTCGACTACAACATCCACCAGGGCTTTGGCCGCAATGGCGTGCCGGGACTCCGTGCCACCGTCGCCACCATCCGGGCCGCCGATGCCGAACTGATCACGCTGCAGGAGGTCAACCGCGTCTGGGATCTCTCCGGCGGCGTGGATTCGTTCTCGTGGCTGGCAGCGCAGCTGCCCGAGTACCACGCCATCTACGGGCCAACCAGCAAGGTCCGCTTCGGCAATGCCATCTTCAGCCGGCACCCCGTGCTGAGTTCCGGGTTTGAATGGTTCCCGTTTGGGCCGAGCAAGGACCAGCGAGGGTTCGTGTGGGCCGTCGTGGACACCCAGACCGGCCCGCTGCTGGTGATCACGATGCACATGACCCCCTACAACCGTGGTGAGGAAGCACAGGAGCGTGATCAGCAGGCCCAGGTCCTGCTCGACTTCTGGGCCGCCCGGGGCAGGCCGCCGGTCGTCTTCGCCGGCGACTACAACGCCGAACCGAATGACGCCGCGGTGCAGCGGACCGCCGCTGGCGGGCTGGTGGATGCCCTTGCCAAGGCCGGGAACGGTACCCAGGCAACCTTCCGCTCGACCGGGACCATGTTCGGCCCGGGCGGCACCGAGAAGATCGACTACGTCTTCGTCAGCCCCGGCATCCAGGTCAAGTCTGCCGTGGTCGTCGATTCCGCCGCCTCGGATCACTACCCGGTGGAGGCATCGCTCCTGCTGGGCCCGGCCCGGTGACGGTCGGCCTGGATCCTCGCGAGGCCGGCGCCCGCGCCCAGCTCCAGGCCTGGCGGACCGCCGCCGGCGCCAGCGCCCGGGGCAACCTGCGCACCACACTCCTGTTCGCCGGTAGCGCGTTCGCCGTGTCGTACGCGGTGAATGTCTGGCTGATGGCCGCCGTGTACGACGGCTCGGAGACGCCCGGCGGCACACCCGCCAGCGGCGGCGGCAACGAGGTGTCCGGCACCCTCTTCTACCTCCTGGGCGCCCTGCTGGTCTCCAGCCTCATCTCGTTCCGTGTCAAGGCCGGCCCGGCTGCCTTCGCCCTCGAGGCTGCGTCCGTCCTCCGCGTCGCTCGATCCGCCCTTGCCCATGACCGGGCCCGGGCACGTGTTCACGTTCTGGCCGGCGCCAGTGCCGCGCTGGCGGTCACCTTCCTGCTCGGCCCCGCAGTGGCCGCCGTCCTGTTCGGGATCTTCCTCGCCGCCATGACACCCGCGATGTGGCCGATCAGCGTCGGGATCGTCGTGCTGGGCTGGCGGAAGATCGTGGGCCGCGTCGTGCCAACCCGGGCCACTCCGCCTGTCACGCCGGCCATCCTGGTCGGGTTGCTTGGCGCGGCCATCGGCTTCGGCGTGGGCTGGGTGGTCCCCGACGATGGTGGGGGTGGCGCCCTCATGCTGGCCCTGCTCGCCGGAGTGCTGGCGTTCGTGCTGGATCGCGGCAAGGCCGGGCCCGCCGCCACGCTGGGTGTACTCGCCCTGGCGGCCACCGTTGCCGCGCTCCTTGGCCACGCGCTGCCGGTCCTCGCGGACGACGGCGGCTTCAGCGAATGCGACAACCCAGACTTGGTGAGCTGGCTGACGGCCTGCGACGGCAGCGGAAGCGTGCTGGGCGCCAGCCTGCTGGGCGCCATCGCCGCGGGGTTGGGTGCGGCCGCAGGCAGCGCCGCCGGCTCCAGTGTTCCGCCTCCGCCCCCGGCATATCCGCCCGACTGGAACTCGGAGACGCCGCCTCCGCCCCCGGCATATCCGCCCGACTGGAACTCGGAGACGCCGCCTCCGCCCCCGGCATATCC
>CAIJPD010000053.1 GCA_903822495.1 uncultured Chloroflexota bacterium
CGACGCCTGCGCCGGGACGGGCTTCGAGGCGAGGCGGGACACCGCCCTGGTCCGGATGCTGCTCGACACCGGCATGCGCCGGGGCGAGATCTCCGGCCTGCGCCTGGCGGACGTCGACCTCGAGGAGGGCGTGGCGATCGTCCTTGGCAAGGGCCGCCGCCCGCGCGCCTGCCCGTTCGGGGCCAAGACGGCCCAGGCGGTCGACCGCTACCTGCGCGTGCGGGCGTCGCACTCGCAGGCCGGCCGCGAGGAGCTCTGGCTCGGCGCGCGGGGCGTCCTCACCGACAGCGGCGTCCTCCAGGTGCTCCGGCGCCGCGGCGCCGTGGCCGGGCTGCCCAGCCTCCACCCCCACCAGTTCCGCCACACCTACGCCCACATGTGGCTGGCCGACGGCGGCACGGAGGGCGACCTCATGCGCCTCGCCGGCTGGAAGAGCCGCCAGATGCTCAGCCGCTACGGCGCCTCGGCGGCCGACGAGCGGGCGCGCGAGGCGTACCGGAAGCGGAGCCCGGGCGACCGGATCTAGCCGTCCCTGGGGCCGGACCTCTACTGCATCGGCTATATATACCGCAGTGGTACAGTAGCAGCACATGGTAGATCTAGAACGCAGCCCAACGCTCGAGCAGGCCTTCGAAGAGGCCGTCGTCCGCATGCTCCCGCCGGGCTGGACGGTGGCCCTGCGATCGGGCGACGGGTCCCCGGGCGCCGGGGCCGGCGCCTACGCCGACCTCGCCGCGCCCTCGGGTGAGCGCACGACGGCGTGCGTGGAGTTCCAGGCCCGCGCCGAGCCCGCCGCGGTGGCACGGCTCGTCCCGTGGCTCCAGCGGTGCGGCGCGGCCATCCTCGTCGCGCCGGTGATCGGCGCACGCGCCCGCGAGATCCTCGCGGATGCCGGCATCAGCTGGATCGAGCCCGACGGCGACTGCCGGATCGCCCTCGGGAGCCTGTTCGTCGAGCGCCTGGGCCGCCGGCCGGCGCGCCGCGAGGCCGATGCGACGGGCACCCGGTACGTCGCCGACCTGTTCTCGGGCGCCGCCCTCCGCATCGTCCGCAGGCTCCTGATCCAGCCTGACCGCGCCTGGACGCTCGCCGACATGGCCGCCGCCGCGGGCCTCACGCAGGGCTTCGTGAGCCGGACCTTCAAGACGCTGGCGCGCGACGCGTACCTAGACCGCGCCCGGGGGGCGAGCCGTCTCGGCGATCGCGACGCCCTGCTGGCCGCCTGGGCGGCGGCGCCCGCGCCCGGGGACGCCGCCCTGGAGCGCGTCGCGACCGTCGGCGGCCCGGAGGCGATCCTGCGGGCCATCCGCGCGCTGGACGGCCCGCCGCGCTACGCGATCACGGCCGAGGCCGCCGCGGACAGGCTCGCGCCGTTCGCGCGGTTCGCCCGCGTGGAGCTGTACGTGACCGATGCCGCCCCCTGGGACGAGGCCCTGCAGCTCACGCCGGTCGCTCGGGGCGGGAACGTCGTCCTGATCCGGCCGGCGGACGCCGGCGTCCTCGACGGCGCCTTCGAGCGCGACGGCGTGGCGCTCGCGAGCCGGCCGCAGCTGTACGTGGACCTCGTCCGGCGCGGCGGCGCCGCCGCCGAGGCGGCCGCCTTCATGCGCGAACGAGGCGAGCTGTGGCCGCGGTAGATCCCCGCGACGACCCCGCGTCGGTCGTGGCGGCGCAGCGCGTGCTGCTTGAGCTCTGGACGATCCTGGCCGGCTTCGCCGACGCCATGACGATCGTCGGTGGCAGCGCTCCCCCACTGCTGACCGGGGATCAGCCGGACGATCCCTACGTCGGCACGCTCGATGTCGACCTGGTGATCGACCCGATCGGCGTCCCGGACGACGTCTACCGGACGATCGCGGAGCTCCTCCGCGAGCGCGGCTACGTCCAGCTCGACCAGCCGTTCCGGTG
The DNA here is from genome assembly GCA_903822495.1 of uncultured Chloroflexota bacterium. Taxonomy (GTDB): domain Bacteria; phylum Chloroflexota; class Limnocylindria; order Limnocylindrales; family CSP1-4; genus CAIJPD01. The sequence continues at coordinate 1,909 of CAIJPD010000053.1, forward strand.
GCTGCGGCCGGTGGTCGTCGACGAGCGGTCGATCGACGTCG
>CAIJPD010000054.1 GCA_903822495.1 uncultured Chloroflexota bacterium
CGCTCCGGCGCTCCGCTGCGGCGCTCCCGCTCGCCGACCGCTACGCTCCGGGCATGCTGCAGGGGATCGACCACCTCGTCATCGCCGTCCCGGACCTCGACGCGGCCGCCCACACGCTGGAGCGCGAGCTGGGCATCACGATTGGGCCCGGCGGCCGCCACGATCGGTGGGGCACGCTGAACCGCCTGGGCTGGCTGGGCGACACCTACCTGGAGCTGATCGGCGTCTTCGATGAGGCGCTGGCGAGAGGCTCGTGGATCGGCAGGCCGACCGTGGAGCTGCTCGAGCGGGGCCAAGGGCTCGTCACCTTCGTCCTGGCGACCGACGCGCTGGAGTCCGACGCGGACCTGCTGCGGGCGCGCGGCGCAGGCCTGGGTGCGGTGATGCCGGGCGAGCGACTGCGGCCCGATGGCCGAACGGTGCGCTGGACGCTGGCGGGTCCGCCCGCCCTCGGGCCCACGGCGCCATTCCTGATTGAGCACGATGCGACCGCCGCCGAATGGACGCCCGCCGAGCGGGCAGAGCGGGCGGGCCAGGTCCATCCGGCCGGCGGCCCCGTGCGGCTCGAGGCGCTGGAGTTGCCGGTCGACGACGTCAACTGGGCATTCCAGTCGCTCCTCCGGGTCGCCGGGCTGCGTTTCCGACCATCGCTGGCTGGTCGCGGGGCGCGTGACGCAGATGTCGGCCGGCAGATCGTGCGGATCCTGCCGCGTGCCGCGGTGCCGCGTGCCGCGGTGCCGCGTGCCGCGGTGCCGCGTGCCGCGGGCGAAGGCGACGGATCGGGTGCCGCGGTGCCGCATACCGTAGGCCAAGGCGCCGTATCGGCGGTGGTCCGCCTGGCCGGTCCCGACCTGCCCGACCGAACCGTCGACGCCCTCGGGTGCCGCTGGATCCTGCGACCCGGCTGATTGGGCGCGGCGCCACGAAGGTCGCGCCGCTCGTCACCAAATGACCACCCCCATGGCATTGGGCGAGGCTGTCGCGGGCTCGACTGCCGGTTCGGGTGCCAGGACCGCCGAAGTTAGCCTTGGTCAGTTAAGTCCTGCGGTCAACGCCGCGATACCAAGCGCAGACCGGCTGCGATGCTGTCCAATGCCATCCCGGTGGGAATCTGGGGGTGGACCTGCTGGGCTGCCGCTGGGTGCTGCGGCCCGGCTGACCGAGGCGTTCGGCCCGGCGGCGTTCGGCCGGGGCGTTGCCGTCAGGCCTTGGGCCGAAGCACCTCCACGCGGTCACCGGGCCGGACCGATCCCTCCAGCAGCACCCGCGCGTACCAGCGCGCGTCCGCCGGGTAACGCTCGTGCGAGATGCGCGAGATGTCGCCCTCGATGAACCAGCGCGCGTTGTTCTTGCACGGCGCGGTGGGACCCGTCAGCTCGATGAGCAGGCCGTCGTCGCCGACCGACAGCGTGTCGCCCTCCCGGAGCGCCGCCCAGTCCAGCCCCTCCACCGTCACGTTCTCGCCGTACGCCCCCGGGAACGCCTCGTGGCCATCGGCCGCCACCCGCGCGATCGCCTCGACCGCATACAGGCAGACGGCGCGGTCGGGTCCGCCGTGGATGTGCGGGGGCGCCTTGTGCCCATCGCCCTCCAGTCCCAGCGGGCCCACCCACGCTCGTTCGACGGGCAACTTGGGGACGCCGCCCGGGCTGGACACGCTCACCTGGATCACGCGGCCGGCCCCACCACCGTGGTGGCCGGGCGCCCCGGCGGCAACAGCGAGAGACGGGTCGGGCGGCAGCTGATCGCGCATCGCCGGAGTCTACCGGGATGGGGTGGGTGCTAGCATCGATCCCCAATGATCGAGAGCCCCATGACCGATCAGGCCGACGGCCCCGACGACGCCTCGCGGGCAGAGCGCATCCGCCGCCGCCTGGCCGACGCGTGGGGCGAGATGGGCGCCGCGTGGGGGATCGCCCCCGCCATCGCCCGCGTCCACGCGTACCTGATGGCGCGCCAGGAGCCACTCACCGAACGCGAGGTCCGCGAGGCCCTCGGGCTCAGCCACCGGGCCGCCAGCCTGGCCCTCGCCGAGGCCGAAGCCTGGGGGCTGGTGGAGCGTGTCGCCGAGTCGCGCCGCGTGGGACGCCGGGGGCCGGCCGGGGCCGCCTACCAGGCCATCGGCGATCACTGGCGGTGGTTCGGCAGGGTGGTCGCGGAGCGCAAGGTGCGTGAGGGCGACCCCATCGTCACCGTCCTGGAGCAGAGCCTGGCCGAGACGCTGGCGGCCCTGGTCCGCCAGCCCGGCGATCCGGACCTCGTCCGGCTGCGTGACTGGCTCTCCACGTTCCTCGTCTTCGTCCGCCTCTTCGACCGCGCGGTGGGCCTGGTGAGCCGCCTGGAGCCCACCCAGCTGGAGCGCGCCGTGCGCCTGCTGGGTGACGTGCCGGACGAGACCGTGATCCGGTTGGTCCGCCTCCTGGAGGGCCTCCCGGACGAGGACGTGCTGGGCCTCGTGGAGGCGCTCAGCCACCTCTCGCCCGGCGCGGCCCGGCGGGCCACGACGCTCATGTCGGGGGTGGTCCGGACCCTGTCCCGCTGACCGGGTCCCGACCGCGGGATTCCGGGGTCGCCGTGCCATAATCGCGGGAGCGACCTGGCCGGCCCCACGGATTGCGCTGCCCCGGAGCACGGGGCGCCGGCCACCCGCCAGCGTGTCGGAGAGCCCACAACCCATGACCGAGACATCCACCTGGGCCACCAAGAAGGGCCTCGCCCAGATGCTCAAGGGCGGCGTCATCATGGACGTCGTCACGCCTGAGCAGGCCCGCATCGCCGAGGACGCCGGCGCCGTCGCCGTGATGGCCCTGGAGCGCGTCCCATCCGACATCCGCGCCGCGGGCGGCGTCGCGCGCATGTCGGACCCCTCGATGATCGAGGGGATCATGGCGGCGGTGAGCATCCCGGTCATGGCCAAGGCACGGATCGGGCACTTCGTGGAGGCGCAGGTCCTCCAGGCCCTGGGCGTCGACTACATCGACGAGTCGGAGGTCCTGACCCCGGCCGACGAGGTCAACCACATCGACAAGCACGCCTTCCCGGTGCCGTTCGTGTGCGGCTGCCGGAACCTCGGCGAGGCGCTCCGGCGCATCAACGAGGGCGCCGCGATGATGCGGACCAAGGGCGAGGCCGGCACGGGCAACGTGGTGGAGGCCGTCCGCCAGCTGCGTGACGTGCTGGCGGCCATCCGGCGCCTCCAGGGCATGCGCGAGGACGAACTGTTCGTCGCCGCCAAGGAGCTCCAGGCCCCGTACGAGCTGGTCAGGCAGATCGCGGCGGAGGGCAAGCTCCCCGTCGTCAACTTCGTGGCCGGCGGCATCTCCACCCCGTCGGACGCCGCGCTCGTCATGCAGCTGGGCGCCGAGGGCGTGTTCGTGGGCTCCGGCATCTTCAAGAGCGAGGATCCGGCCCGGATGGCCAACGCCATCGTCCAGGCCACCACCCATTTCGACGATGCCAGGATCATCGCCGAGGTCTCCAAGGGCCTCGGTGCGCCGATGCGCGGCATCGCCATGGAATCGATCCCCGAATCGGAGCGATTTGCCGTCCGAGGCTGGTAGGCACACGCCCGCGGGCGGGGTTGCTGCGCCGATGACGGCGGCGCCGATGTCGGCGGCGTCGATGTCGGCGGCGTCGATGGCCGCTGCGCCGGGGACGCCCGTGCGGATCGGGGTCCTCGCCCTGCAGGGCGCGTTCCGCGAGCACCTGGAGACCCTCGCCGGGATCGGCGTCCAGGGAGTGCCGGTCCGGCTGCCCCGCGACCTGGCCGGGATCGCCGGCCTGATCCTCCCGGGCGGCGAGAGCACCACCATCCGGCGCCTCATCGCCCGCTGGGAGCTCCGCGGGCCGCTGCTGGACTTCGCCGCGAGCGGCGCACCCATGTTCGGGACATGCGCCGGGTTGATCGTGCTGGCACGGGAGATCGCGGGCGGGGAGGAGCCCATCCTCCCGCTCATGGACGTGACCGTGCGGCGCAACGCCTTCGGGCGCCAGCTGGACTCGTTCGAGACGGACCTGGCGGTCCCGGTCCTGGGCGACACCCCGGTCCACGGCGTCTTCATCCGCGCCCCCGTCATCGAACGAGTGGGGCCGGACGTCGAGGTCCTGGCGAGGCTGGACGATGGCCGGGTGGTGGCCGTCCGGGAGCGGAACCTGCTGGGCACCGCGTTCCATCCGGAGCTCGCGGGCGAGACGCGCTTCCATCGCCTGATCGCCACCATGGCGGCCGAGCACCGGGACCGGGCCGATGGATCCGGCCACCGCCTGCAGGCCACCCGCGGGGGCGCTGCCGCCGGGTCGAGCAGCGCGGCATGAGGGAGCCACGCATCGGCCGCGCCGCCGGCAAGGTGCGCGCCGCGCGCCTGACGGACCTGCCCGCGCTCGGCGAGCTGTCGCGCCTGTGCCAGTCGGACAGCCCCGACACGCGCTCCCTTGGCCTGCCGGTGAGCGGGCCGCGGATCGGGATGTTCAGCCTCTTCCGGCTGCCGCTGGGCGCCTTCCGCCCCAACGACCTGCTGTTCGTCTACGACAACCAGCGGCGGCTGGCCGGCCTGGTCCGCGTGGAGCGCGAGGCGTCGCGCGACGAGTGGACCGTGGTGGAGCTGGATGCCATCGGCCACCAGGACGCCGGCGACATCCGCTTCCGCCTCGTCCAGCACCTGCTCCGGGACGGCTCCAAGCGCGGCGCGCAGCGATTCCATGTCGCGTGTGCGGATGCCGTCGGCAACGTGGAGCTGTTCATGCAGGCGGGGTTCGTGCGCTACGGCGACGAGACGCTCTGGTTCCGTCCGCCCGGCCGGGCCCTGCCGGTGCCCTGGGTCGAGCGCCAGGCCACGGCCGCCGGGATCAGGCTGGCGGCCCCCACGGATTCCGTGGCGCTGATGCGGCTCTACTCGGCCGTCACGCCCATGCCCGTTCAGCGCCTGGAGGCCTACCGCCTCTCGGACTGGGAGCGGCACGGGATCAGCCTCCGCCTCCCGCGCAGCTCCCTGGCGCCCATCCTGCGCTTTGCCGACGTGGAGACGTACGTGCAGGCGGCCCCGGGGGGCGGCAAGGACGGCACCGAGCTGACGGCGCTCGTCCAGCTTGGCGTGGCCAAGGAGGACCAGCCGCACTATCTCAAGATCATGGCCCGCCCGGAGGTGGACACCGCACCGCTGATGGACTTTGGCCTGGGCGTCATCGCGGCGGCCACGGACCGACGCGACCACGGTGTCCTGACGCCCATTCGGACCTACGAGGGACCCACCCCGGGCTGCATGGAGGAGGCCGGCTTCGAGGCAATCGCCACCGTCACGCTTCTCCTCAAGGAGACCCTCGTCCGCGTCGCCGAGCCGGCACTGGCGCCGGTTGGCGTCCGCTAGGTTGGAGGACCACGTGAGCTCAGAACCCCGTCAGCGCGAGTCGATCGACGACCTGGAGGCGCTCCTCGCGGCGCTCCCGCCCGAGATCGTGGCGGCGGTCCACGCCCTGCCCGACAAGGAGAACCTCATCGAGGTCGTCATCGACCTTGGGCGTCGGCCGGAGGCGCGCTTCCCCAACAGCGAGGTGACGCTCCTGGAGCGCGAGATCACCGAGGCGGACATCGCCCACGTGGTCGAGCACATCGGCCTGTTCGGGGACGACAACCGCGCGGGCATCGAGCGAACGCTCCACCGGATCAGCGCCATCCGGAACCGGACCGGCAAGGTCGTGGGGCTGACCTGCCGCATCGGGCGCGCCGTGTACGGGACCATCGAGATCATCAACGACTTCGTGGAGTCCGGGAAGAGCATCCTGATCATGGGGCGCCCGGGCATCGGCAAGACCACCATGCTGCGCGAGGCGGCCCGCGTCCTGGCCGACGACCTGGGCAAGCGCGTGGTGGTCGTCGACACCTCCAACGAGATCGCCGGCGACGGCGACATCCCGCACCCGGCCATTGGCAAGGCGCGCCGGATGCAGGTCCGGACGCCGTCGCTGCAGCACGAGGTGATGATCGAGGCGGTGGAGAACCACATGCCCCAGGTCATCGTCATCGACGAGATCGGGACGGAGCTGGAGGCCCAGGCCGCCCGGACCATCGCCGAGCGCGGCGTCCAGCTGATCGGGACGGCGCACGGCAACAACCTCGACAACCTGATGCTCAACCCCACCCTCTCCGACCTGATCGGCGGGATCCAGAGCGTGACCCTGGGCGACGAGGAGGCGCGCCGCCGCCGGACGCAGAAGAGCGTCCTGGAGCGCAAGGCGCCGCCCACGTTCGACGTGATCATCGAGATCCAGGACCGTGAACGGGTCCTGACCCACGCCGACGTCGGCGAGACGGTGGACGCCATGCTGCGCGGCGACCCGGTCGCCCCGGAGTTGCGCTGGCGCGACGATGAGGGGGTCCACCGGACGCAGTCCCGGCCCAAGCCGTCTCCCCGGGACCAGGTCGGAGCCGAGCGCTTCGCCGGTCTGGTCGGGCAGGGTGGCTGGCGGACCGAGCCCGGCTGGCGCGGGGACGGCAGCAGCTATCGCGGCGGCAACTATCGCGACACCGGCTATCGCGACGCGGGGGGCCGTGACGGCGAGCGCGGGGCGGCACGACCCGGGTATCGGCCCGGCGCGGCCGGCGGCTGGCGCCCGGGACGGAACGCCACGATGCCCGGCGAGCGCTTCGCATCGCCGCCAGGACCCACGCCGCGAACCGGCGGGGCGGCCGGCGGCAGCGGCGCACGTGAGGTCCGTGAGAGCTCGCGCGGCGATGCCGGCTCCGAAGGGGGCCCCACAGGGGGCCCCACCGGCGCGTTCACCTCGGCGGCAGCAGGCCAGTCACGGTCGGCGCCCACTTCGTGGCTCGGCGGTGACGGCCCGTTCGTGGCCGGCGAGATTGCGGACCGTGGTCCCGTCGAGCGCGGCGCGGGCCCGGTCCCGCCCGCCCCGCTGCCCCGGGCCCGGGAGACCCGCGAGCTTGAGCGCCAGAAGGCATGGCGCGACCAGGCCGGCCGGACCATCGCGGCCCTGCGGACCGACGAGGGGACAGCGCCCATCAACTTGGCCGATCTGGACGAAGCGGACCTGGAGGCCGACCTCCTGGGCGACGACGACGACGGTCCGGCGGGCCCCTTCGAACGGCCCGCGCTCCGCGTCGAGGGGTCCGGATCGCTCCCGACACTCCGGGTGCTCCCGCTGGGGGTGAGCCGGAAGCGCCTGGAGAGCGCCATCCGCGATCTGCAGCTTCCAGCGCTGATCGCCCGCGACGTCGATGACGCCGACGTGGTCATCACGCTCCGGACCGAGTACCGGACCAAGCCACCCCAGCTCCGGGAGGCCGAGGAGCGTGCCCTCCCCGTCTATGTCCTCAAGACCAACACCATCCCGCAGATGCAGGCGTCGCTGACCTCCATCTTCTCGCTGGAGCTCGACCCGCGCGAGATCGCGCTGCACGAGACGGAAGACGCGATCGGCCTGGTCCTGGAGCAGAGCCAGCCCGTGGAGCTGGCGCCCCAGAACGCGTTCATCCGCCGCCTGCAGCACCAGATGGCCGAGCGGGCCAACCTGGTCTCCCGTTCGCGCGGGCGGGAGCCCTATCGCCGGGTCCGCCTCTACCCGGAGGAGGCTCGTCCATGGCGATGACCCCGCCCCGCGGCCGGTTCATCACGGTGGACGGCCCCGACGGCGGCGGGAAGACCACCCAGGCGCAACGGCTCGCCGATGCGCTCCGCGCCCGCGGCGCTCACGTGCTCCTCACCCGCGAGCCCGGCGGCACGCGGCTGGGGGAGCGGGTTCGCAGCATCCTCCTGGACAACGAGACGGGCGTCCACGCGCCCATCGCCGATGCGTTGCTGTTCAACGCGGCCCGCGCGCAGCACGTCGCCGAGGTGATCCTCCCCGCGCTGGCCGCCGGCCGAACGGTGATCTGCGCCCGGTATGCGGACTCCACGCTGGCCTACCAGGGCTACGGCGGCGGCCTGCCGCTCGACCACCTGCGCCTGATCCAGGTCGCGGCCACGCAGGGCCTGCGCCCGGACCTGACGATCCTCCTGGATGTCCCGGCGGAGACGGGGCTGGCCCGCAAGGGGGACGAGCTCACGCGCTTCGAGACCGAGTTCGACCTTGCCTTCCACCGCCGTGTCCGCGACGGGTTCCTGGCGATCGCGCGCGACGAGCCGGATCGCTACCGGGTCATTGACGCGACGCAGCCAGCCGACGCGGTGTTCGCGCGGGTGCTCGCGGCGGTCGACGCGAACTAGCGGCCAGGAGCCCCGGTGGGAGGGGCGCTGGCGAGGCGGGCGACGCCGAGCGGGCTACGCCGAGGACGGGGCCGATGCCTCGACGAGGGTGCCCGGCGAGGAGGCCTGGGCGGAACGGGTCGCCTCCCTGGCGGACGCCAGCAGCTCGTCTGCCGTGGTCCCGTGGTCGGGGAAACGCGCCACACCCGCAGAGACGGTCACGGTGTGGTCCGCGACTCTCTCCAGCTCCATGATCGCATTCATGATTCGACGGGCCATGATCCGGCCGTCCGCACCCGGCGCCACGACCGCGAACTCGTCGCCGCCCATCCGCGCCACGGAGTCCACCATCCGGACCGCCCCGGCGATGGTCGCCGCGACCTCCTGCAACACGCGGTCGCCCCCGTCCCGGCCCGCGGTCTCGTTGAGCGCCCGGAACCCGTCGACGTCGAAGACCGCCACGGACACCACCTGGCCCTGGCGGCCGGCCCGGGCCAGCTCGTGCTCCAGCACACGGCCCAGGACCAGCGCGTTGGCGAGGCCGGTCAGCGTGTCCGTGCTGGCCACCCGCTCTGCCCAATCCGCGCGTTCCACGGCCAGGCTGCGGACCTGTGAGCGGTCCACCGCGGCGGAGGCCAGGTCCGCCAGGGCGTACAGGATGGTGCGTGCCTCATCGGCGAGGGCGTCGCCCCGGCGTTCCACGACGAGGATCCCCACCACCTGGTCGATGCCGTCGGTGCTGGCGATGAGCGGCAGCAGGGTGATGAGCCCGTCGGCACCATCGGCCAGCGCCTGGTCCACGGTCCCACTGGGCCGCGATGCCGCTTGGGTGAAGGCGGACTCCCCGCCGGAGGCGTCGATGACGCCGTACAGGGAGGCATCGTCGTACCCGCGGGCGACGGCCACCTCCAGCTCGGCCTGCGCCGGGTTCTGGACGAGGATGGCACCCCGGCTGCCGCCGGCCGCCCCGAGGGCCAGGTCAAGCAACTGCCCCAGCGCCGCGTCCAGATCCACCGCGTGCGCCACGGCCGCGGCACCCTCGGCCAGGGCGCGGAGTGCGGATTCCGGGCTGGGCAGCTGGGCCTGGGACACTGACGCTCCTCCTGGGCTGTTGGCGGTTGCTGATGAGGATAGGTCAGTCCGGATGGTACACCGGCCGTGGCCGGGATCCCCGGACTCGATTCCCGGGCTCGATGGCCAGAGGACAACGGCACCCGCGGGCTTGCGCCATGGCGGCCCCTATACTCGCGCCGTGAAGTTGGTCGTCGCCATCGTGCACAGCGAGGATACGGGGGCGCTGCTCGGCGCCCTGCTGGAGCGCGGGCATCGCGCCACGCGCCTGTCGTCGTCGGGCGGGTTCCTGCGCCAGGCCAATGTGACCATCATGGTCGGCGTCGATGACGACAAGGTCGAGGAAGTCCTGGCCCTGATCCGGGCGACCTGCACGTCGCGCACCCGGGTCGTGAACCCCATGCCGCCGATCATGGAGCCGGGCGAGTTCTTCATGCCCTACCCCCTCGAAGTGGAGGTTGGCGGCGCGACCGTCTTCGTCCTGCCCGTCGAGCGCTTCGAACGAATCTGACCGGGTCGCCGCGCTGCACCGATCGGGGCCCCTCGTCACGGCTCCCCCCGGCCCGGCCCGGCCGCCGGCGATGACCCTGCCTGATCGAGGGGGTTGGTGATGAGCGTCCCGGCCGTCAACATCGTCGAGTGCTGGCTCTTCCGCGTGACCACGGCCGGCCGGCTCGAAGTGCTGCTCATGCGCCGCTCCGCCGGCCGCATCTTCCCGGGGCTCTGGCAGCCGGTGACCGGCCGGCCCGAGGCCGGCGAGACGGCCCCGGGTGCCGCGCTCCGCGAGGTCCAGGAGGAGACCGGCCTGGGTTGGGAGCACCTCGAGGCGTTCTATACGCTCGACCAGGTGGTCCAGCTCTACAACCTCGCCAGGAATGGGATCTCGCACCTGGTCCTGTTCGCCGCGCGCGTCCGCCCGGACGCCGAGATCGCCATCTCCCACGAGCACGACGACCTGCGCTGGGTGGAGCCCGACGAGGCCGTTCGCGAGGCGATCTGGCCCGCCTACCGGGAGTCGCTCGCGCGCATCGAGCGGCTGGTCGGGGAGCCCGGCTGGGCGCGCTGGTTCGAGCTGGACCAGGAGGGCCGACGAGCGGCCGGTTGACGCGAGGCGGGCCGGTTGACGCCGCGCGGGAGGCTTCACCCGGGAGGCTCCACCCGGGCATCCTCTGCTAGACTCGGGGGAACCCCAACCCCCCCACGACGCCAGCGAGGAGGACGCCGTGCTCGACCATACCCCGGCAACCCGGACCCAGTCGAGCGACGTCACCAGCCGCCGTGTCTTCCGGTCCAAGGTCGATTCCATCCGGCCCACCTACGGCTTCGAGGACGTCTCCCTCGCGCCCGGGATCAACACCGTCGAGCCGTCCGACGTGGAGCTCAACCAGCTCTTCTGCGGCATCCAGCTGGACATCCCGGTCCTCGCGTCGGCCATGGACGCGGTGGTGGATCCCGCATTCGCCGGCGCGCTCGCACGACTGGGCGGCCTGGCGGTCCTCAACCTGGAGGGCGTCCAGACCCGCTACGACGATCCGGCGGCCCTCATCGGGCGGATCGCCCATGCCCCCGACGCGGAGGTCCATGACCTCCTGGCGCAGGCCTACCTGGTGCCCATCCGCGAGGACCTGGTGGCGCGCCGGCTGGAGGAGATCCACGCCGCGGGGTCAAGGGCCGCCGTCTCGGCCACGCCGGGCGCCGCCCGCAAGTGGGGCCCCTTCTGCGCGGAGCATGGCGCCGACCTGTTCCTGGTCCAGAGTCAGGTCAGCTCGGCCAGGCACCTCGCCACCGGCTACGACCCGCTCTCGCTCTCGGAGTTCACCCGCTTCATGCCCATCCCGGTCGCGGTCGGCAACACCACCAACGCCGAGGCGGCCTTCGCGCTCATGGAGCAGGGGGCGGCGGCGGTCTTCGTGGGCGTCGGGCCGGGCGCGGCCTGCACCACCCGCGAGGTGCTGGGGATTGGCATCCCGCAGGTGACGGCCATCAGCGACGTGGTGGCTGCGCGTGATGCCTACTTCACCGAGACGGGGCGGTACGTCCCCGTGGTGGCCGACGGCGGGATGCGGCGCGGCGGCGAGGTGGCCAAGGCCATCGCCGCGGGCGCGGATGTCGTCATGCTGGGCTCCCCGCTGGCGCGGGCCACCGAGGCGCCGGGCCGCGGCGTGAACTGGGGGATGGCGGCGCCGTCGCCGGTCCTCCCGCGCGGCACCCGGATCAAGGTGGGCACCAGCGGCTCGCTGGAGAAGATCCTGTTCGGTCCCGCCGGCGTCACGGACGGGTCGGAGAACCTGATCGGCGCGCTCCGCCAGAGCATGGCCGCCCTGGGCGCCCGGACGCTGCGCGAGATGCACCAGGTGGAGATGGTCTACGCGCCCTCCGCGCAGACCGAGGGCAAGTCCTGGCAGAAGGGCCGCTGACGGACGAGCCCGCGCTGGACGGACCCGACGCCGAGGCCGTGACCGAGGCCGATCGGCGCGCCGCCGAGCGCGCCATGGGCGAGCAGCTGGCCCGCTGGGGTCGGGTCTGCCTCATCCAGACCGTGGGTCGCGTCTCCGGCCGTCCCGCGCAGGCCGCGGTGGGGTTCGTGGACGCTCCGGACGGTGTGCTCCTGGTCGCCGCCGGTTCCGAGACCGCCGCCTGGGCCCTCAACCTCGCCGCCAACCCGCGCTGCCGCGTGACGGTGGGCGACCGAACCGACGATCGCGTCGCGGTCCGCCTGGACGGCGCGGACCACCACCGCGCCATCACGGAGCTGATCCTCCGCTACGGCACCCCGGCCGAACGCCTGGGCGCCGGGCCCTCCTTCCGCCTGGAGCGGGGTCCGCATCCCGGGGGCTGAACCCTGCGCCCGCGCGCCGGCGACCCCTCCCTGCACCGGCGAGCCCCGACTGCCAGCCGCCCCCAGGCGCAGGTGGGTCCGGTTCCGTGCCGGGCCCGATACACCCGACACACGGTCCCGGCCGTTCGGCGCGCGCACGCCGTCCGGTGCGCGACTGCGTTCGACGCCCCCGGTGCGCGACCGCCGCGCGAGCACCCCCGGCCGATGCGTACACTCCCGCGACGATGACCGACCTCAAGACCGTATTCGATGCCGCGGGCGGGATGCCCTTCTTCGAGAACCTGGTTGGCGCCTTCTACGAGCTCGTCGCGGCGGATCCCGTCCTGCTGCGCCTCTACCCGGACAAGGACGACCTGGGCCCGGCGGCGCGTCGCCTGACGCTGTTCATGGCCCAGTACTGGGGCGGCCCCACCACCTACTCCGACGAACGCGGCCACCCGCGACTCCGGGCACGGCACTTCCCGTTCGAGATCGGCGGGGACGAGCGCGACCACTGGCTGGTGGCCATGCGCGGCGCGCTCGCCAGGGTCCAGCCATCGCCCGAGGTGGCGGCCGAGATCGAGCGCTACATCAACTCTGCCGCCGAGGCGCTGCGCAACAAGTAGGGGCCGCCCGCCCATCGGCCGCGCCCACCCCGCCACGCGCCCGCCCCGCCGTGAGCCGCCCCCGGTAGACTGGGGGCCGATGGCGGACCAGCAAGGCGGAGGGTGGCAGCGGGCGTGACGGACAGCAGGGATCCGGGGGCCAAGGACGCGTCCCCCAAGCGGCGCGGCAAGACCGTCCATGGCGAGGCCGCCAATGCCGGCCACCGCATCCTGGCGCCGGATGACGCCGAGGTGGAGGCGTACCTGGAGGTCGCGCTCGACGCGCCGCCCCCGGATCGTGCCCCGGGCGACCACCCCACCGTCTTCGTGCCGGCGGAAGTCCCCGACAGCGTCGTGGTCCTGGACTTCGGCAGCCAGTTCGCGCAGCTGATCGCTCGCCGCGTCCGCGAGATGAACGTCTACTCCGAGCTGCTGCCGTTCGACACCACGCTCCAGGCGATCATGGACCGGGGCGCCAAGGGCATCATCCTGTCGGGCGGCCCCAACTCCGTGTACGACCCGGGCGCCCCGCGCCCCGACGCCGCCATCTGGAGCGGGAAGATCCCCGTCCTGGGGATCTGCTATGGCGCCCAGCTGATGGCCAGCGAGCTGGGTGGCGACGTGCTCCCCAGCGACAAGCGCGAGTACGGCCCCGCCACCCTGACCATCACGGATGGCGCCGAGGGCGGCGTCTTCGACGGCCTGGACCGCGACCAGCCGGTCTGGATGAGCCACGGGGATTCCATCACCAGGCTCCCCGAGGGCTTCCGCTCCACGGCCCAGACGGACTCCACCCCGTACGCCGGCCTGGTGGACGACGCCCGGAACCTGCACGGCATCCAGTTTCACCCCGAGGTGGTCCACACGCCGCGCGGCCGCCAGGTGCTCCGCAACTTCGTCTTCGGGATCGCCAAGGCCAAGCCGGACTGGACCCCCGCCAACTTCATCGAATCCACGGTCGCCCAGATCCGCGAGCGGGTCGACAAGCACGCCAAAGCCACCGGCTCCAACGGGCAGGTCATCTGCGCCCTCTCGGGCGGCGTGGACTCGGCCGTCGCGGCCACGCTGGTCCACCGCGCGGTGGGGGATCGCCTCACCTGCATCTACGTGGACCACGGGCTGATGCGCAAGAAGGAATCGGAGCTGCTCCGGCAGGTCTTCGAGGCCAACCTGGGCATGAAGCTGATCATGGTCGATGCCCGGGAGCGGTTCCTGGAGCGGCTGGCCGGGGTGGTGGACCCCGAGCAGAAGCGGAAGATCATCGGCAACGAGTTCATCCGCGTCTTCGAGGAGGAGTCCACGCGCCTGGGCACCATCGACTTCCTCACCCAGGGGACCCTCTACCCCGACGTGATCGAGTCGGCCACATCCGAGACCAAGACCGCCCAGAAGATCAAGACCCACCACAACGTGGGCGGGCTGCCGGCGGACCTGCGCTTCCAGCTGATCGAGCCGCTCCGCTACCTGTTCAAGGACGAGGTCCGCCAGGTGGGCCTGGAGCTGGGACTGCCCGAGCAGATGGTCCAGCGCCAGCCCTTCCCGGGCCCGGGCCTGGCCATCCGGATCATCGGCGAGGTCACCTCCGAGCGGCTGGAGACCCTGCGCGATGCCGACTGGATCGTCATCGACGAGATCAAGGCCGCCGGCCTCTACCGCTCGGTCTGGCAGTCGTTCGCCATCCTGACCCCGGTTCGATCGGTGGGCGTGATGGGCGACGGCCGAACGTACGCGAACGTCGTCGCCATCCGCGCGGTCACGTCCGAGGACGGCATGACGGCCGACTGGGCAAAGCTGCCGTATGACGTCCTGGGCAAGATCTCGTCGCGCATCGTGAACGAGGTACCCGGCGTCAACCGGGTGGTCTACGACATCAGCTCCAAGCCACCCGCCACCATCGAGTGGGAGTAGGGCCGCCCCGGCCCAGGCTGAACCCGCCGGCCCTGCAGGCCCGCCGGCACACCGCACCCGCCCCAACGCCCTCCGACCGGACCAGCCGGTCGTGGGACCATCGGGTCATCCCGGCGCCGTGGGCGATCGCTAGAGTGAGCGCATGTCCGACGATTCGGCCACCGGTCAGCCGCCCCTGACGCCAGACCCCTCGGCAGACCGTACGTCCGCCGCGCCGCCCGCCCCTGCCGGGCCCACCTGCCCGTGGTGTTCGGCGGCGCTCGACACGCCCATGCCCCGGCGCTGCCCCGCCTGCGGCGCCGGCCTCGTCGAGGACCCGGAGACATCGATCCCGGGGGTCACCACGCTCGACCCCGCGCTCCTGCGAGTCGCCAAATCGGCCGCCGCGCAGCCCCAGAAGCGTGGCTTCTTCCGGCCCCGCCTGGATCCTGCCCGCGAGACCGACGTGGCCGACCTGGGCCCCCCATCTCTCGACGCGCTGGCGCCGCCCTCCCGTGCCGTGCTCGAGGAGATGCATCGACTGCGGGTGGAGCTGGATGAGGCCGCCGCCGCGGAGGCCGCCGCCGCGCTCGCGCAACTGGTCGCGGCCAGGCCGCCGGCGGCCGTCGACGCGGCCGAAGCCCATATCGCCGAGGCCGACGACGGCGTCGGCGTTGCGCCAGCCGCGGGGCTGCCCGGCGCGCAGGCCACGGGCGAGGACCCAGCCGACCCCCGGGCCTGATCCCGGCCAGGCGCCTCGGGACGCCCGGCCCCGCTCTCCCGGCTATCCTCGGCCCATGCCTGAGAGACTCCCGCCGCCCGGCCCCTCATATCTCCGCGAGCGGCCCGTCCGCGTCGGCGACCGCACGTACCGGCTGGGCATGGGCCGGCCCTCGGACGCGCCGGACGGCTGGTGGATGACCATCCTGTGGGTCGCGGATGACGAGGGGGTCATCTCGTTCCGCGACGTCGCGCCTGCCGCCGGTCCGCCGCCCGACCCGCCGCTCCCCAGGCTGGGGCCCGGCGTCTCCGGCGGACTCTCCGGGATGATCCTGGAGGACGCCGGCCGCCTCGGCATCCGACTTGGGCTCGTTGCACAGCCGGACGACCAGACCCGCCCCTGGCGCGTCCCCCTGGCCATCCGGGTCGCCTTCCGGTTTGAGCCGGCGAGGGTGGCCACGATGGGACCAAACCAGCTGGCCGAGATGGTCCAGGACGCGTTCCGGGTCGCGCTCGAGGCGCTCTCGCGCCGCTGAGGCGCCGCCCGGCGGCCCGGCCCGTGGCCGCTCCACGCTCCCGCCGTGCGAGACCAGCCCGCCGCCGTGAGACACCGGCTATGCTCGCGACCTGATGCCTGACATCTTCGACGAGTTCCTGAACGAGTTGCAGCGCCGGCAGGCCGGCCAGTCCGCGGGTGGGCAGGGCCCCCGGCGCGTCGGCCCGGATGCCGATGGTGACGGCCAGCCCGACCCCGCGGACGCCACTGACGAGTCCGGCGACGACCGGCCGCCCCGCAACGCGGGTGGCCCGTCCGGGCCCCGGCGCTCCGGCGCCGGCGGCGGCCCGCCCCGCCGTCCCGCGCCCCCGCGTCCCGTCCGACCATCGCAGGATGGCCCTCGGCTGCGCACCTGGCTGATCCTCGCCGTCGTCATGGGCGCGGGCCTGATGCTGACGGTCGGCGTGGACCTGTGGACCAACATCCTCTGGTTCCGGAGCGTCGGCTTCTCCGACGTGCTGGTCACCCGGCTCGGCGCGGGCGCCGGGCTCTTTGTCGCGGGCCTGGGCCTCGCGCTCGTGGTGCTCCTGGCCAATCTCTGGCTCACCGGTCGCCTCGCACCCGAGGGTGCCGGTCCCGGTGCCGGCGGAGCGGTCCGCGAGTTCCTGGCACGGATCTCCGAGGCATCCACCACCACCGGGCAGGGGCCCTATGGGGCACCCCGTCCCCGTGTCGTCCGCGACGTCCCGTCATCGGAGTCGGAGCTCCCGGACCTCGGGCCGCTCGCCACCTGGGTTGCCGCCGGGCTCGCCGTCCTGATCGCGCTCGGCGTGGGCGGGGCCCTCTCGGCCAACTGGGAGACCATCCTCCTCTGGATCAACCGCGTCCCCTTCTCGCCCGATCCGGCAAAGCCGGTCATCGACCCCGTCTTCACCCGCGACATCGGCTGGTTCCTGTTTGAGCTCCCGTTCCTGCGGATGCTCCAAGGGACGGTCAACGGCCTGGTCCTGGCCAGCCTGCTGGTCGCCGGGATTGGCTACCTCATCGCCGCGACCCGCGGCCGCGACATCCTCGCGACGCCGGTTCGCGTGCACCTCGGCCTGCTGGCCGGGCTCTTCCTGCTCTCCACCGCCTTCGGCTACCAGCTGGACAAGTACGAGCTCACCTACAGCAGCAACGGCGTCGCGGCGGGCGTCGGCTTCACGGACGCCAACGCGCGCTTCTTCGCCTACGACCTGCTCACGGTCGTCTCGGGCATGGCCGCGGCCCTGCTGGTTGGGGCGGCGTTCACGCGCTGGCTCTGGCCGTTGGCCGCCACCCTGGTGGTCTGGTTCCTCGCCTCCTTCCTGGTCGGCAGCGCCTACCCCGCGGCCGTCCAGCGCTTCACGGTCGAGCCCAACAAGTTCGCCCAGGAGGAGCGCTTCATCGGCAACAACATCGCCATGACGCGCCTGGCCTACGGCATCGACACGTGGGAGGAGCGCGCCTTCAACGGGAGTGCGCCCCTGACCCAGGCCGCCATCACCCAGGACGCGGCGACGTTCCAGAACGCCCGCCTGTGGGACTACCGGCCGCTGGGCCAGACGCTGGGCCAGCTCCAGACCGTCCGCCGGTACTACACGTTCCCGGATGTCGACGTTGACCGGTACACCATCAACGGCTCGGAGCGCCAGGTGATGCTCTCGGCCCGTGAGCTGGACCTGGCCGGCAACCCCAATGCCGCCGGCTGGGTCAACGAGCGGATCACCTACACGCACGGCGTGGGCCTCGTGATGGTCCCGGTGAACGAAGTCACCACCGAGGGCCAGCCGCAGCTGATCATCAAGAACCTGCCCCCGGTCTCCTCGGGCGGCGCCCCGGAGGTCAAGGAGCCGCGCATCTACTTCGGCGAGGCCGAGGGCGGCTACGTGGTGACCGGCGCCCGCCAGGTGGAATTCGACTACCCGCGCGGCACTGGCGACACGACCGGCGGCACGGACTCCGCCGTCGAGACCCGCTGGACGGGCACCACCGGGATCCCGCTGGATACCACCCTCAACCGGCTCCTCTTCGCGGCTCGCTTCGGCGACCTCAACCTGCTCATCAGCGACCAGGTCACCAGCTCCAGCCAGCTGCTCATGAACCGCTCCCTGGGCGAGCGACTGCAGCTCATCGCGCCGTTCCTGCGCTACGACAAGGACCCGTATGTCGTCGTGGATGCCCGCGGCCGGCTGGTCTACGTGCAGGATGCCTACACCACCAGCGACCGGTTCCCGCACGCCCAGCCGACCATCGCTCCGGACGGCAGCGGCCTGGGCAGCCAGCCCTTCAACTACCTGCGCAACAGCGTCAAGATCACCATGGATGCCTACGACGGCACCATGACGTTCTACGTGGCGGACCCGTCGGACCCCATCATCCGGGCCTACGAGGGCGTCTTCCCGGCCCTCTTCCGGCCGATGTCCGACATGCCGACCGACCTGGCGGCGCACCTGCGGGTGCCGGAGGACCTCTTCAACGTCCAGACGGCGATGTACGGCCGCTATCACGTCACCCAGCCGGCCACGTTCTTCGACAGCAGCGACACGTGGACGGTCCCGGCCGGAACCACCAGCGCCCAGAGCCTCCCGTCCGAGGCGTACTACGTGATCATGCGGATGCCCGGTGAGGCCACCCCGGAGTTCCTGCTCCTGCAGCCCATGGTGCCCACCCAGCGCCCCAACATGATCGCGTGGATCGCCGCCCGCAACGACGCGCCCAACTACGGTGCCACGCGGGTCTACCGCTTCCCGTCCGACACCACGGTCTTTGGGCCGGCACAGATCGAGGCCCGGATCGACCAGGACCCGATCATCAGCGCCCAGGTCACCCTCTGGGACCAGTCGGGCAGCAGCGTGATCCGGGGCAACCTCATCGTGGTGCCCATCGGCGACTCGCTCCTCTACCTGCAGCCGGTCTACCTGCAGTCCACCAGCTCCAAGTTCCCCGAGTTCCAGCGGATCGTGGTCGCGTCGCCCACCACCGTCGTCTGGGGCCGCACCCTGACCGAGGCGCTCAACCTCCTGCTGGCCAGCAGCACCGGGACCAGCCCGTCGCCCAGCCCCGCCCCGGGCTCCTCCGCCGTACCCGGTACATCGCCGGGCCCGGTCGCCACGGCAGCGCCGGGGAACCAGCTGCCCGCGGACGTCGCCGGGCTCATCGCCTACGCCAACAGCCATTTCGAGGCGGCGCAGGCGGCACTGAAGAACGGCGACTTCGCCCGCTACGGGCAGGAGATCGCCCTGGTCCAGCAGGCACTCCAGCGGTTGGAGTCGCTGACCACGCCGTCGGCCGCGCCGAAGGCCTCCAGCGCCGCCACCCCCGCCCCGTCCGCCAGCCGGGCGCCCTGAGCAACCCGCCCACATGAGCTGGGGCGCCGCGCTCCGGGCGTCCCTGGGCGCCACCCTCGATCGGCCGCGCTGGTGGCTGATCGCCCTCGCCGGCTTCCTGCTGCGTGGCGGCCTGCTCGTCTTCCTGGCGCCCATCGTCATCCTGCCCACGCCCGCCGGGCTGACGAACGCGGTGGCTCCCTCGCTGGTCGGGTTCGTGTTCGGAAGCCCATCCGACTCATTCGTCGCGCTGGTCGTGCTGGCGGCCGTCGCGGCTCTCGCCTGGCTCCTGGGCGGTGGCCTCCTGGCGGCCTGGCTCGAGGTGACGCTGGTCGCGGAGGTGGCTGCCGGCTCCGGCCTGGGCATCGAGCCGCGGCTGCGTGACCGGCTGGCGCCCCAGGCGCTGGCCCTGCGGCTGGTGTCCCACGTGCCGTTTGCCATCGCCATCGGGTGGGGTGTGGCCCGCGTCGTCGAGGCCGTCTACGCCGAGCTGATCACGCCCGGCGACGTCGCCATCCCCATCGTCCTGCGGGTGGTGCTTAGCGTCCCGGACGTCATCGTGGCCGTGGCCCTGACCTGGCTGGCCGGCGAAGCCGCCGGGGGCCTGGCCGTCCGTCGGCTGGTCCTGGGGCGCGACGGCCGGACCACCCCTTGGCACGCGCTCGCGGCCGGCTGGAGCGCGCTCGCCCGGCCGGCATCGCTCGGGACGCTGATCGTCGCGACGGGGCTGCTGGCGGTGGTCGCCGTGCCCGTCGTGGCAACGGCCGGCTACGCCTGGGATCGGGTCCGCGTCGCCCTCGCCGATGGCGCCCACCCACTGGTCGTGGCCGCGAGCCTCGCGTCGTTCACCTCGATCTGGTTGTCGGGCCTGGGGCTCATGGCCGTCGTGGCCGCCTGGCGCGCCGCGGCCTGGACCTACGAGTCGGCCCGCCGTGGGGCACCACCGCCCCGCGACCGTCACGCCGGGGCCGTCGAACCCGTCTGAACCCGGACGCCACCAGGCGTTCCGATCGGCGAGGGCCCTCGAGGGCCCTGCTACACTGCGCGGGATCTGGCCGCGAGTGCGGGACCCTCCCGCGAGCGTGGCACGCCGTCACGAGCGGGACCGCCGCCTGCCGCGCGGCTCAGGATCGCGGCTTCGACCCCCACGCTGCTTCGAGGACACCTCCGGCCGAATGGGCGACATCATCAAGACGATCACCGACACGATCGGTGGCATCCTCAACAACCCCATCCTCCAGCTCGGGCTGAAGGCCGCCGCGTTGTACGTCGTGATCCTCTGGCTGGCCGGCGCGTACTGGGGCTTCCGTGACATCCAGCTGCGGACGGATAACCCGCTCGCGCCCTACCTGGTCGCCAGCGGCGTGATCCTGTTCACCCCCGTCTTCTTCTGGCTTGCCATCTTCATCTACCGGATCATCCGGCCGCAGGAGAAGATCGGCGAGGTCTACGAGCGGAACCTCGCGGAGGAGGCGCTCCTCGCCGAGGTCGAGATGGTCAAGACGTGTCCAACCTGCCAGCGGCGGGTGGACGAGGAATGGATCATCTGCCCCACCTGCCGGACCCGCCTGAACCGCGTCTGTCCCAACTGTGGCCGGCTGGTCGGCCTGGACTGGTCGCTGTGCGCCTGGTGCGGCCGGGACTTCGACCGGCGCGACATCACCGCGGCCGTCCGGTCCGTGGCGGCGCTCGGCGAGGTCGAGGAGGCCGCCCTTGGCCCCGGCGCGGCGCCCCGCGCCGCGGCCCGTCCGGCGGGCGCGGTCTCGCACGCAACGCCGATGACGGCCCGTGTCGACGGCGGCCGACTCGGAGCCGAGCCCAAGTCGGAGCGTTGACCGAACCAGCGCGACCCGGTCGGTCCACCTTCACGATCGAGGGTCGATCCGCCCCCGGCCTGTTTGTCGTCGGCTGGATCCTGTCGCTCATGGGCGGCGGTGCCGTGCTCGTGGGATTCCTCTCCGGGGGCACCGCCTTCGGCGGCCTGGTGTTCGTCGGCGGGATGGTGGTGCTGGACCTGGGCCTGGTCGCCGGGGCCGGCAGCCAGGCCATCGAGCGGCGCGCAAGCGGCGTCGAGCCGTATCTCGGTCCGTCGCCCTTCCTCGTGATCCTGGTCGCGATGATCACCGTCTATCTCCTGGCCGTGGTCATCGGACTGCCGCTGTCGGCCGCCGGCGTCTCCGTCGCGCGGCCCGTGGCCGAGCTCGTCCTCGTCGCGCTCAGCGCCGCGGGCTATGCCGGGATCACGCGGCTCCTCGTGGTTGGCACGGAGGCCCTCAGCTGGGCCGAGATCGGCCTGGCCGGCCCGGGCCGGCGGGCCGTCGCCGAGCTGGCCTGGGGCGCGGCCCTGGCGGGCCCCGTCGTCCTGGTGACGGCCGTCGTGTCCGCCGCGATGGTCTCGGCATTCGGCGTGACGCCACCCAGCCCCCTGCCGCCCACCGGGACCGCCTGGGGACTGGCGCTCAACCTGCTGGGCGGGGCCGTTCTCGCGCCGATCGGGGAGGAGATCCTCTTCCGCGGGGTGGCGACCACGGCCTGGGTGCGCGGCATGGGTGAGCGGGGCGGGATCGTGCGGGCCGCGCTGCTGTTCGCGCTCCTGCACGTGCTGTTCGTGGGCGGCGAGACGTTCAACCAGGCCGCCGGCGGGGCGATCGTCGGCTTCGTGGGGCGGCTCCCGGTGGCGCTGGTCCTGGGCTGGGCCTACATCCGGCGCGGGAGCCTCTGGGCGCCGATCGGGCTGCACGCCGCGTTCAACGCCGTCCTCCTGGTCCTGGCCGAGCTGGCGGTCGCGCCCGCCGGCTGAGCCAGGCGGCCGGGGCCACGCGCCCCGGTCCGGGGCTGGCGACCTGGACGGCGCCGGTTGAGCCGCGATGGAGTCCGGGTTGAGCCTCGGGTGAGTGCCCCTGCGTAGGCTGCGCAGTGTCCTCGGGTTCGGATGGCGGGGGGAATCGGCGGGCTTCCGTCATCCGGGCCCGGGGACATCCATCCCTGCTGCTCGCGGAGGCCCAGATGCCCAGGCGGTCCAACACCCTGGTTCCGGTTCACGGCGCGCGTGCCGCCCAGGCCGGCACGGCCCCGGAAGCGGAGCCTGCGCGCGGCCGCGCCATACGGGAGCTCCCGGCCACGGAGCGGCCGCGCGAGCGGCTTGCCCAGCGCGGCGTCGCCGGCCTGAGCGCCGCGGAGCTGATCGGGCTGGTCTGGGGCTCCGGCCGTCGGGGGGTCTCGGCCGTGGACCTCGCGGATGAGGCATTGGGGCGGTTCGAATCACTGACCGGGCTGGCCCGGGCCACGGAGCCGGAGCTGGAATCGCTGCCGGGGATCGGCGCGGCCCGCGCGGCGCAACTGCTGGCGTCGTTCGAGCTGGGCCGACGGATGCTCGCGGACTGGCCGACGGACCGCTGGACCATCCGCTCGCCGGCAGATGTCGCGGAGCGGCTCATCCTCCAGATGGGCCGCCTGGAGTGCGAGGAACTACGGGTCATCATCCTCAACACCAGGAACGCGGTCCTGCGGGTCGCCACCGTCTACCAGGGCAACGTGTCGTCGTCGCTCGTCCGGGTGGGGGAGCTGTTCCGTGACGCCGTGCGGCTCAACGCCTCGGGCGTGATCCTGGTCCACAACCACCCGTCGGGCGATCCCACGCCGTCCCCGGATGACCTCCATCTCACGGCGGAGGCGCTGGCGGCGGGCCGCCTGCTGGACATCGAGGTGCTGGACCACCTCGTGATCGGGCACGACATGTACGTCTCCCTGCGCGACCGCGGGGTGGCGTTCGACCGGGTCGGGTCACGGGCGTCCTGAAGCGCGTCGCAGCGTCGGCCAGGTCGCCGCGGGATCACGTTCGCACCCGCCGAGGGGAAACGCCGTCCCGGGAGGAGGCAGACCCGGAACCGGGTGCACTTCCTCCGGTGTCGTTGGGTCGCCGGCCGCGCGAGAAGGCCGCTGCGCCGGCCGCGCGGCCGGCGCAGCGGCCGGAGGGGGAGGATCCGGGCAGGGTCAACTCGCCCCCATCGTCAGCCTGCGGCGGCGTCCGGTCCGACCAGCCAGCAGGCGGCCAGGTGGTCCCCGCCCACGTCGAGCAGCGGCGGCTCCTCGGTCCGGCACCGGTCGAACGCCACCGGGCAGCGCGGATTGAAGCGGCAGCCCGGCGGGATGTGCGCGGCGTTGGGCGTCTCGCCCACGAGGATCGTCCGCTTCGCCCGTTGGCCGGACTCCGGCGGGTCCGGCGAGGGCGACACCGACACCAGGGCCTGCGTGTATGGGTTGCGCGGCGAGTTGATGACGCGCTCCGCCGGGCCAATCTCAAGGATGCGGCCCAGGTACATCACGGCGATCCGGTCGGCGATCACCCAGGCCAGCGAGAGGTCATGGGTGATGAACAGGTACGTCAGCCCGCGCTCGCGGCGGAGGTCCAGCATCAGGTGCAGGAGCTCGGTCCGAATCGACACGTCCAGCATCGAGACCGGCTCGTCGGCGACGATCACCTGCGGATCCATCACCAGGGCCCCGGCGATGACCACGCGCTGGCGCTGCCCGCCAGAGAGCTCGTGCGGGTAGCGAGCCGCGAAGTCGGCCCCCGGCCGCAGCCCGGCCGCCTCCAGCGCCCCGATCGCGCGGAGCCGGCGCTCATCGCGCGAGCCGCCGATGCCGTGCACCTCGAGCGGCTCGGCCACGAAGTCGCCGATGGTGCGCTTGGGGTTGAGCGTCTCGTACGGGTCCTGGAAGATCAGCTGCACACGCCGCCGGTACGGCCGGAGCTTCGCGGTGCCCCAGATGGCGGATACGTCCGCGCCGTCGAAGCGCACGCGCCCGCCGGTCTGGCGGGTGAGCTTGACCACGACCCTTCCGATCGTGGTCTTGCCCGAGCCGGACTCGCCCACGAGCGCCAGGATCTCGCCCTTGTGGAGCGTGAGGTCCACGCCGTCCACCGCCCGCACGGCGCCGCGCCGGCGTCGTCGCAGCGTGTCCAGCAGGCCGCCACGGATGGGGAAGTGGACCTCCACGCCTTCGAGGCGGACCAGCTCGTCGCTCATGCCTTGACCTCGGACGCGGCGTCGCGGCGCACGGCGTCGCCGGCCGTGAACAGGTGGCAGGCGACGCGAACGCCATCGTCGGAATTGATCTCCGGCGGTGTCTCGACCGCGCAGACCGGCATCGCGTGCTCGCAGCGTGGAGCGAACAGGCAGCCCGGCGGCGGCGTGCGCAGGTCCGGCGGCGAGCCCGGGATCATCGAGAGCGCCCGGCGGCCGGTGCGGATGTCCGGGAAGGACGAGAGCAGCTTGACGGTGTACGGGTGGCGCGGCGCGGTGAACACGCGGCTGACCGGGCCCTCCTCGGCCACGCGGCCGGCATACATGACCATCACGCGGTCGCAGGTCTCGGCGATCACGGACAGGTCGTGGGTGATCAGCAGCAGCGACAGCCCCAGCTCGCGGCGGAGGCGCTCCAGGAGCTGCAGGATCTGCGCCTGCACCATCACGTCCAGGGCGGTCGTGGGCTCGTCGCCGATCACCACCGCGGGGTCGCAGGCCAATGCCATGGCGATCATCGCGCGCTGGCGCATGCCGCCCGAAAGCTCGTGCGGATACGCGGACGCGCGCTGGCGCGGGATGCCCACGAGCTCCAGCAGCTCCCCCGCGCGCTTGCGCGAGGCGTCCCGGCTCTGGCCCAGGCGCACCTCGATGGGCTCGGCGATCTGGTCGCCCACCCGCTGGACGGGGTTGAGCGCGTTCATCGCGCCCTGGAAGACCATCGAGATCTCGCGCCAGCGGTATCTCGCCAGCTGGCGCTCCGTCAGGGGGACGAGGTCGATCCCGAACAGCTTGACGCTGCCGGCGCTCACGCGGCCCGTCCCGGGCAGGAGATGGACGAGCGACAGCGCCGTCGTCGTCTTGCCGCAACCCGACTCGCCGGCGATGCCCATCGCCTCGCCGGCGTCGAGCCGGAAGCTCATGCCACCCACGGCGCGGACGCTGGCGCCCGACGGCGTGCGGAAGCGGACCGCGAGGTCCCGGACCTCCAGGAGGGGTGCCGTTGGGTCGGCGCCATCGGGGAGCAGCCGCCCGAGACGGCCGCGGACCTCGGTCGTCATCGCCGGCCCGCCGACTTGGGGTTGAGCACGTCGTCGAGCGCGTTGCCCACCAGCGTGAACGCCAGCACCACCAGGACGACGCAGGTGGCTGGAGGGATGATGTACCACGAGGCGCCGAGGCCCGCCGCGCCCGCCTCCTGCGCCGAGCTCAGGACCTGTCCCCACGAAGGCGCCGAGCTGTCGCCGAGGCCGATGAACGAAAGCGTGGTCTCCGTGAACACGGCGCCGGCAAAGGTCAGGACGGCCTGCGCGACGATCAGGTTGACGACGTTGGGAAGGATGTGGCGGACCATGATCCACCCGGGGCCCGCGCCGATGACCCGGGCGCGGTCGACGAACATCCGCTCCTTCACGGAGAGCACCTGCGAGCGGATGACGCGCGCCGTGGTGGCCCAGCTGGTCAGGCCGATCACCACGACGATGACCAGCAGCGTCGCCCGGATGCCGAACAGCTCGGCGTCGGCGCCAACCACGTCGAGGATCACCGGAGCCAGGATCAGCGCCAGCACCACCGTGGGCAGGACCAGGAAGAAGTCGCACAGGCGCATGAGCAGCGCGTCGGTCGTGCCGCCGACAAAGCCCGCGATCACGCCGATGACGGCGCCCAGGAGGATGGTGATCACCGTGGCCATGAGGCCGATCGCCATGGAGATCCGCGCCCCGTGAACGGTCAGGTTGAGGATGTCGCGGCCCAACTCGTCGGTGCCCAGCAGGTGCCCGAGGCCCGGCGCGTGGAGGCGCATGCCGGTCACGGTGGTGATGTCCTCGAGGGGTCCGACGAACACGTCCGGGAAGAGGGCGAGGAGCCCGAACACGAGCAGGATCGCGAGCCCCACGATGCCGTCGCCCCGGCTCAGGAGGTTGCCGACCAGGCTGGCGGCGCGGCGGAGCGGCTCCGGCGCACGGTGGGCGGAGCGCCCTGCGTGCGCGGCCGTCACGAGCGCACCCTCGGGTCCAGCGCGCCGTACACGAAGTCGGCCAGCAGGTTGAACATGACAACCGACACGGACACCAGCAGGAAGATGCCCTGCAGCAACGGGTAGTCGCGGGCGTTGAGCGCCGCGACCGTCAGCGTGCCGAGGCCGGGCCAGCTGAACACCACCTCGAGCGTGATGGCGCCGGCGATCACGTAGCCGAGGTTGATGGCGATGAAGGTCACCATCGGAAGCAGCGCGTTGGGGAACGCGTGGTGCCGCAGGATCCGCGCGTCGGTCAGGCCCTTGGCGCGGGCGGTGGTGATGTAGTCCTCGGCCCGCGTTTCAATGATGGCCGAGCGCATCAGGATCGAATAGGCGCCGATCAGTCCCAGCGTCACCGCGGTCAGCGGCAGGACGAGGTGACCGGCCACGTCGAGCACCTGCCCCACGGGATCGGCGCTGGCGCCCGGGGTGGTCATGCCCGATGTGGGGAACCAGCCCAGCCCCGAGGCGAAGACCATGATCAGCGGCATCCCGATGACGAAGTAGGGCATGGAGTAGAAGACCAGGCTCGCGCCGTTGCCGAGACGGTCCACCAGGCCGCCGCGGCGCCATCCGGACAAGGCGCCAAGGGCGAGCCCGACGATGATGGCGATCGCCTCGCCCAGGCCCACCAGCAGGATCGTCGGGCCGACGGCGGCGCCGACGACCTCGGTGACCGGCTGGCCGCGGAACTTGATGGACGTGCCCAGGTCGCCCGTCACGGTGGACCCAATGAAGGCGACGAGCTGGTCGGGGACGAGTGGCTTGTCCAGGCCCCAGCGGGCTCGCTCGGCCGCCTGCATCGCCGGGGTCATGTTCGGGTTCTTGGAGACCCGGTCAGGGGAGCCGGGCATGGCGCGGAACAGGACGAACAGCAGGATGACGATCGCGGCGATCGTCACGAGGGCCTGTGCCAGCTTGCGGACGAGGTAGGCGACGTTCATGCGGCCCCCGCCCGGACCCGGGGCGTGGTGCGGCGCGGGCTACCCATCGTCATCGGCTCCGGCGGGGCGGGGGCGGCGCGCCAGCAGGACGCCGGCGCCGAGCACCACGGCCGCCACCATCGCGAGCAGGGCGACGGGCCGTCCCGAGACCGCGCCGCCGGCGTCCGGCAGGTCCGGGACCGCGGGCTGGGTCGCGTCGTCCGTCGCGGGGGCCACGGGCGGAATGGGCGCGTCCGCGGCGTTGGTCAGGAGCGTGTACTGGAGGATGCCGTAGGAGAAGAGGGGTGTGCTGCTCGCCGGCATGTTCTGCCAGCCCGCGAACCGGTTCGTGCGGTACGCGTGGAGCGACGCGTCGTAGTACAGGATGTCGTACGGCGCCTCGTCGTAGATGAGGTTCTGCATCTGCGCCAGCGTGTCGTGGCGCTCCTCGCCCGTCTGCGTCAGCTGCAGGTCGTAGAGGCTGTCGTAGGCGTCGTTGCAGTACTGGCTGTCCGAGGTGTTCTCGATGGCGTCGCAGCGGAGGACCTGGAGCAGCGAGTTGGGGTCGGGGTTGCCCATCCAGTCCCACAGCTCGAGGTCGTACTTGGCGCCGGCGCTGGGGAGCAGGAGCGTGCCGAGCGCCGAGCTGTCCATCACCGCGACCGAGACGCCGATCCCCAGCTGCCCGTACCAGGACTTGACGAACGCAGCCGCCTTGGCATAGTCGGCGCTGGTGCTGGTCGTCACCAGCCGCAGGCTGATGACCTTGCCCTGCTTGTCGAGGCGTTTCCCGCTGCCGTCGAGCGGGTAGCCCGCCGCGTCGAGCTTCTGCCCGGCCAGGGCGATGTCGAAGGTCCGCGGCGTCGTCGGCTCCACGTGCCAGTCCGACAGGACGGGCGGGACGATCGTGGTGCCGGCGTCGCCGTACCCGCCGAGCACGCGGTAGAGGAGGACCTTCTTGTCGATGGCGTAGCCCAGGGCGTCGCGGAACGCCGGGTCGAGCAGCGCCAGCGTCGAGGGGCCGCCGCCCTCGATGGTCTCGCCGGTGCCGGAGCCGTAGGTGTTGAACGCGAGCTGGGTAAAGCCGTTGGCCTTGCCCACGACCCCGGTGAACCTGGGGTCGGCCCGGAGTTGTTCGAACTGGTCCGCATTCACGTCGCGGGCGTAGTCGATCTCGCCGCTCTTGAGGGCCTGGACCATCGCGTCGGGGTTCGAGTAGAACCGGAGGACGATCTCGTCCTCGTAGCCCTGCGGGCCCCAGTACTGGGGATTGCGCACGAAACGGGCGTACTGGCCCGTCTTCCACTCGGCCAGCGTGTAGGGCCCGGTGCCCACGAGGGGGGCGTCGAACTTCTCCTCGGCGATGGCCGTGTAGTCGTCCTTGCCGTAGATGTGCTCTGGCAGGATG
Source organism: uncultured Chloroflexota bacterium (assembly GCA_903822495.1). Taxonomy (GTDB): domain Bacteria; phylum Chloroflexota; class Limnocylindria; order Limnocylindrales; family CSP1-4; genus CAIJPD01. The sequence goes on from CAIJPD010000054.1 coordinate 28,518, forward strand.
GGCACGTAGACCTGGAGGATCCGGTCCGACTGGTCCGTGGTGTAGGCGACGACCGTCGAAGCATCGGGGCACTCGATCCTGGTGACGCCCGCGTCCTTGACGTTCGGGTCGAGGTATCCGACGCCCACATAGGACGCGTCCTCGATGGCGGCCAGGGCGAGGCCCCACGAGAAGCAGGCGTCAGCCGAGTCGGCGGGCTCCCCATCCGACCACTGCATGCCGGTTCGGATGTGGAACGTGACCCGGTCCGCAGCGCGCTCCCAGGAATCGGCGAAGCCCGGTGCCGGGTGGGCGTCCTTGTCGAACTCGACCAGCAGGCTGTAGGTCAGCTGGAAGGCCTCGAAGCCGCTGACGAGCACCGTGTTGAATGGGTTCGAGGCATCCAGGTCCTGCGTCGTGCCGACGCGAAGGACCACCGGGTCCGCCGCTGCCGCCGACGGCAACGCCATCACCAGGGCCGACGCCGCGAAGGCCAGCGCCGCCACGACGCGGCCGGGCCGCCAGCGGGCTCGCGCGGACATCAGGCTTCCACCGCCACGGGCCGTGCGGGCATGGGCGGAGCCTGGGGGCCTGGCTGGGGTCGCGGGAATTGAACCACCCGCGAAGCCTGCCGTCTCTGGCGGCGGGCGGTCAGGCCCCATCGGGGGGGGAGGGGGGGAGGTAGCGGGCACGGTGCGCGCACGAGTGCGACAGGACCCCGGCGGGTGGGTTCGGCATCACCGGCGTGGCGCCCCGCTCGCCAGCCCCCGGCCCCGGCCCGCGCGGCCGCGTTGATGCTGGCGCCCTGGCGGCCTGATCGGCGGGGCGTCGATGCCCCGCCGCGCGCCGCGTCCATGACACGACCTGGAGGCGGTCAGCGGCGCCCCGCTACCCGGTGAGGCTCTGCCGGGCCGTCCACGCGCCGTTGGCCACGCAGACGCGGTTGCGCCCGCGCTCCTTGGCCTCGTAGAGCGCCGCGTCGGCCGCCGCGAGCAGGTCGTGCTCGCTCTCGCCTGCGGTCCACATCGTCACGCCGAAACTGAGCGTGATCGACACGTCACCGCTGCAGGTGGGGATCGGCGTGGCGGTCGCCGCGGCAGACAGGCGCTCGTAGACGAGCCGGGCGCCATCGAGGCTGACGCCGGCGGCAAGCACCATGAACTCGTCTCCGCCCAGCCGACCCAGGGCATCGTGGGCACGGAGGCTGCACGTCATCCGCCGGACCACCTCGCGCAGCACGTCGTCACCCACCAGGTGACCGCGACTGTCGTTGACATGCTTGAAGTAGTCGATGTCGCAGATGCCAATGGCCAGCCCCTCCTGCTGCCGCCCCTCCCGGGCAATCTCCCTGGTCAGGACCTCGGTGAAGGCCCGCCGGTTGAGCGCCCCGGTCAACGAGTCGTGGCTGGCCGCCTGCGACAGGGCATCGCGGGCATCGACCAGCCGCGTCTGCGCCTCGATCATCCGCCGTCCCACGTCGATCCTGGCGCACAGCTCGGCAGCGTCAAATGGCTTCGCGACGTAGTCATCGGCTCCTGCCTCAAGCCCCACCACGATGTCCACGCTCGCCGTCCGGGAGGTCAGCAGGATGAGGTACGGCCGTGGGTCCGTCGACAGCGTGCGAACGCGACGGCAGACGTCCACGCCCGAGAGCCCGGGCATCTGCCAGTCCAGGATGGCCAGGCGCGGGGCGTCGGGTTGGTCCATGGCGTCCCAGGCCTCGGTGCCGTCGACGGCGATCACCACGTCGTGGCCCTGCTTGCGCAGCACGCCGGCGAGGGCGAGGCGCGAGGTGAGGTCGTCGTCGGCAATCAGGACCCTCATGCCGATAACCGGCCGCCCACCGCCGCTCCGGTGGATCTCATGGGATCAACTCCAGCCGGCGCAACTCCTCGAGCAGCCTGAGTCGCTGGATGGGCTTGATGAGGTAGGCATCGCATCCCCCCTCGATCGCCTCCATGACGTTGGCCCGACCGGCGAGGGCCGTCGTCATGATCACCTTGACGCGATGCGCCGGCGCGACCCCGCTCTCCTCCTCGAGGCGCCGGATCTGCCGGAGCACCTCCTGCCCGTCCAGGCCGGGCATCATGATGTCGAGGCAGATCAGGTCGTACGGGGTGCGTTCCAGCAGCGCGGCGTGCACGGCATCGACGGCTTCCGCCGTTCACCGCGACGTGCGCGAAGCCGTAGCGCTTGAGGATCTCCCCGAGGAGGAGGCGGCTGGTGAAGTCGTCCTCCACGATGAGCGTCTTCATGCGTCTCCCTCCGGATCGGTCCCCAGCGGGTCGCCCAGGTCGCCCATGGCCTCGCGGAGCCGCCCAAACTGGGCCTCCAGGTCGGGCAGGGCCGCACCGGCGGCGAGGAGGTCGCCGCCCCGGGCGGCCTCCTCCAGGAGGAGGGCCACCGCCCGGAGGGCGTCACCGCCGACGTTGGCCGAGGCGCCCTGGATGGTGTGCGCCGCGCGAACCACGCCGGGGGCGTCACCGGCGAGGAGGCACGTCCGGAGCGCCTCGATCTGGCGCGGGAGGTCTCCGAGGAACCCCTGGAGCACCACGCGCGCGAGGTCGGTGTCGTCCATCAGGCGGTTCAGCACACCGGCCCGGTCAAACACGGCCGGCTCCACCTTCGCGGCGGGGCGCATTTCCACCGGAGGCACCGCGTCGTCGCCGGACAGCCATCGCTCCAGCACGGCCGCGAGGGCGGTGGGCGACAGGGGCTTGGTGATGTAGTCGTTCATCCCGGCCGCCAGGCACTTCTCCCGGTCGCCCGGCATGGCGTTGGCGGTCGTCGCGATGATCGGGATCATGCGGTTGGCCACCGCCGAACGCACGTCGCGGATGCGCCGCGTCGCCTCGAGGCCATCAATCTCGGGCATCTGCACGTCCATCAGGACCAGGTCGTACGGGAGCATCTCGAGTGCGCGGATGGCCTCGGCGCCGTTGGCGACCGAATCCACGCGCAGCCCCATCCGCTCCAGGATCCCCGTGGCGACCTGCTGGCTGGTGATGTTGTCCTCCGCGACCAGGATGCGGCGCGTGCCGCCGTGCACCGAATGAGCACCGCGGCGAGTCACGATGGGCCGGCCTGCCGGGGCGCGCGTCGCGCCGGCCGGCGCCGGCACGGAGAGCATGGCGGAGAGGGCGTCGAGGAGGCCCGACTTGCGGACCGGCTTGACGAGGTACGCCCCAATCCCGATCTGCTCCAATCGGCGCGCATCGCCCTGAGCACTGATCGAGGTCATCATCAGGATGTGGGTATCGGCAAACACCGGGTTGGCCTTGATGGCCTGGGCCACGTCCGCGGCGTCCATGCCCGGCATCTGCATGTCCAGCACCACGACCCGGAACGGATCGCCGGCACGGACCGCACGGTGGAGCGCCAGGAGGGCCCCGGGGCCGTCGGGGGCCTCCTCCAGGGCGGCTCCCCAGGAGGCGAGGTGGCTCGCCACGATCTCGCGGTTGGTGGCATTGTCGTCGGCCACCAGGATCCTCACGCCCTGGATCGCCGCCGGTGACGGGCGGACGTCGTCCCTCTCCTCAAGCTTGCCGAGGCGCGCGGTGAACCAGAACTCGGAGCCGAGGCCCGGTTGGCTGACCACCCCGACCTCGCCGCCCATCAACTCGACGAGCTGCCTGACGATGGCCAATCCCAACCCGGTGCCGCCGTATTCCCGGGTCGTCGAGGCGTCGGCCTGGGTGAACCTGCGGAACAGGCGCTCCTGGCCGGCAGCCGCGATGCCGATCCCCGTGTCCTTGATCGAGAATCGCACCACGACCTCGTCGTCGGTCGCGCCATCCACGCTGGCTCGCACGATGATCTCGCCCTGCCGCGTGAACTTCAGGGCGTTGCCGGCAAGGTTGAGGAGGACCTGGCGCAGGCGTCCCGCGTCACCCGAGAGCCCGGTGGGCACGTCGGGTGCCACGCTGCAGATCAGCTCGAGGCCCTTGGCGTGGGCGCCCAGCGCCAGCATGGCGCCAAGATCATCGACCAGGACATGCGGGTCGAAGTCCTGCATCTCGAGCTCGATCTTGCCCGCCTCCATCTTGGAGAAGTCCAGGATGTCGTTGAGCAGCGCGAGGAGTGAATCGCCGCTGGTCCGGACGGTCTCCGCGTAGCGGCGCTGGTCCACGCCCAGGTCCGTGTCCAGCAGGAGCCCGGTCATGCCGATCACCCCGTTCAGCGGGGTCCGGATCTCGTGGCTCATGTTGGCCAGGAACTCGCTCTTGGCCTCGTTGGCCGCCTCGGCCCGCCTGGTCATCTCAAGTGCGAGGACGTTGGACGCCGCGAGCTCGTCGTTCATGTCGCGGATCTCTCGCGCGGTGGCCCTCTCACCGGTCACATCCCGCATGATGCCCAGGGAAAACCACTGGCCCTCAACGTTCACGGCCGACAGCGCCAGCTGGATGGGGAATTCGGTCCCGTCGCGCCGTTGGCCCTCCAGGTCGCGCACCGAGTTCACCACCTCGCCCTCGCCGGACTGCAGGAACCCGGCGAACCCCGCCTTGAATGCGGCGCGATACCGAGCCGGTGCGATCAACTCGTGCAGGTCCAGCCCGACGGCCTCGGCGGGCGTGTAGCCAAAGAAGCGTTCGGCGGCAGGGTTCCAGTAGGAGACCCGCCCGTCCGGATCCATCACCACCACGGCGTCCAGTGCCTTCTCGGTGATGGCTCGCGTCCAGGTCAGGCTGACGCGGAGATCCTCCGTGCGCTCGGCCAGCAAGGCCTGGCTGGCGATCTGCTCGGTGACGTCGTGAATGATGGAATGCAGGATCACGCGACCCCCGAAGTGGACCTCGCTCGACGCGACGCTCACGTCCCGGATGGAGCCGTCGGCCAGCCGGTGCTTGAACGCGAAGGTGTGCTGATGTGGGCCCACGGCCCGCATCGCACGGCTGACCTCCTCGGCCGGCAGCCGGTTGATGTCGGTGATCCGCATCGTCACGAGGCGATCGTGCGAGTACCCATAGAACTGGGTCGCCGCCGCGTTGGCTTCCACGATCGAGCCGTCCAAAGCATCAATCATCAGCATCACCGCGCCGCTCTCCACGAATTGGCGCCGATAGGACTCCTCGCTGGTTCTCAGGGTGGTGAAGGCTCCGGCCAGCTGCCGCTGCGCCCGGTTGATGAGCGACCCGAGCACCAGCATCACGCCGCCGAAGACCGCCGCCATCATGGCGAACGACAGGAAGCGGGCGTCGACGGCCGCCGCCGCCGCCGCCGTCACGTCGCGCATGGCGACGTAGCCCCCCACGCTGTGGCCGGCCACGTCGCTGAGGTCGAGGAACGCGGCGTCCAGCGTCCTGCCGTCCTGGCTCATCCGCAACGCCGCCCTGCTCTCGAAGGCCCCGAAGGCGTCGCCGTTCGTCGAGAGCGTGCGCCCGACCCCACTGGGGATCTTCGCGACTGTCTGGTCCACGATGACCGCGCCCGGATACCCGGCCCAGGTGCCGACGAGTCTGCCGGAGGCCGTCCCGGCCTCCACCGCTGCCTGGCTCAGGCGCCGCTTGTCCAGGACGACGATGAGGTCGACGCCCAGGCTGGTGGCGGTGTTGGCCACCATGTGTTGGCCCCCGATCCCCAGGACGAGGTAGCCGATCAGCAGGCCGTTGCTGATCCACGGCCGGACGTAGCCATACGTGAACGAACCCCCGGAACCGACCTCGAGACCCCACGTGCTCATCCCGGTGCGCGCGGCATCGGCCAACGCGTGAGGGCTGGCGGGCTCGTTCGGCGCGCGATCCTCGCCGACTCGCAGGAAGGCGGTCTGGTCGGCCTTGACCACGTCGAGCAGCGTGAGGGCGTACCGGGACGCCAGGTCGTTGAAGACGGGGACGGTGCCGGCCCGCAGCGCCGGCAGGTCCCGGCTCGCCAGCGCGGCGCCCAGCACGGGGTCGCCCGTGATCCGGTCGGCCATCGTCGTGAGCCCATCCCGTTCGTGGTCCGCGGCTTCGTGCCACGCGCCGGCGACGACCGACCCAAACGCCACGATGTCATCGTGCGTTGCGGCGTCGGCGGCCACGGTCTGGCGCACGGACGAGGCGGCCATGCTGAGCACCACGGCGATGGTCAACGGGAGGAGGATCCAGGTCTGCAGCGTCAGGTCGTTCCTGGACCTGCGCCGGTTGCGCCGGCGGAGGAGGACGGCAACGGCGGCCGCGGCCAGGAGGAAGCCCAACGCGACGCGCAACGGCGGGAGGCGCGCGGCGTCCGCCTGCGCCTGAGCGTCGTCGGCGTTGGCGGCAACACCCACGACCAGGACCACGCCCGTGCCGTCCTGGCCCAGGACGGGTGCCAGGCCCGAGAGGAGCCTCTCGGACCCGTTCACATAGGGCCCAACCGTGACGGCCCGATGACTGTCGAACGCAGCGAGCACCTCGGCTGGGGCTTGCTGGTAGACCGTGCCGGGCGGGCTGGCCAGCGGATCGTCGATCGCCCAGGTCGCCGGACCCAGGAGCAGCGTCCCGTCGCGCCGAGCGACGCTCCAGGCGCCCCGGGCGTTCGAGTTGGAGGCGGCGTTGGCCAGCCGGTCCCGGATGATCTCGTACGCCGCCGTGCCCCGGTCCTCGGCGGTGAAGCCCAGCTGCCCGACAAGATCGGCATCCATCAGTCGGGCGATCTCGGACGCCTCGATGGCCAGGGACGCCCGCAGCCTGGTGTTGACCGAGGCTGCTTCCTGATCGCCGGCCCAGATGCCCAGGGCGAGCAGTGGGACGATCACGACCGGGGACCACGCGAGCCAGCGCAGGTCGCGCGGCGTCAGGGAGCGCCTGAGGCGCCCCGCCACGTCCCGGGCGATCGCCGCCGGGCGTGAAGGGTTGCCGCTCCAGTTCCCCATCCGGCGATCAACCCCTTCATGCGGCAGGCACGCTCGACTCCCACCTCGATTGTGGGGGTCCGGGGCGAGAGCGGACCCCCCTGCACGAGGGGGTCCGACCGGGGTCCCTTCGGCGCGGGCGCGTCATCCACGTGCGCCGCGGCGGGCCACTTCCGGGACATTCGGCCCTCGCGACGCCGTCCGGCCGCCCGTGACGATGCGTGCATTCGGGCCGCGTCTGCCGGCAGGTGGGGCCCGGAGCCGGCCCCGCTGACCAGGGGAGCGGCGATCGCTGGTGAAGGAGGTCACCGTGTTCCAGGCAGCGCCCCGGATCCCGTTCCGGCCCGATCATTGCCCGCAGTGCCGCTGGTACGTCGCGCGGCTTCATCGCTGCCAGGCCATCACGAGCGAGCCCACGCTGGACCTGCGGCCGCTCCTCGCGGAGTACCGCGGCCTGAGCGAGATCCCGTGCAACCAGTACGACCCGGCCGGCGAGCAGGCCTCCCCGGAGCGCGTGCTCGCCTGACATGACCGGCCGGCCATCGCCGGCTGCGCCGCCCGCCTGAGACGTCGCCCGCAACGGTCGAACGACCACCCGCCGGCGTCCGGGACCACCCGACGTTGCGCGCCCACCGGCCCGGGCTCCCCATCGCCGGTCCGGTCGCCCGTCACCCGGGCCCGTGACCGGGCGTCTCACGCGTGACGGTCGCCGATGCGCCACGCCTCGGGGCGCCGCTCGGGGCCACGCCCCGGGGCCCGCGTATACTGGCCCAGCCCTGACAGACCATCCGTCCCCAGGTTGACCACCCACCGACCCGGGGATTCCCGCCGCGACCGGCCTGCCGGCACCCGAAGGACCCACTCCCCAGCATGCTCGACCGGATCATCGGCCTCTTCTCCCGCGACATCGGGATCGATCTCGGGACAGCCAACACGCTGGTCCACGTGCGAGACCGCGGGATCGTCATGAGCGAGCCGTCCGTCGTCGCGATCGACGCCAAGACCAGGCGCGTGCTGGCCATCGGCGCCGAGGCCAAGCGGATGGTGGGCCGCACGCCCGCCAACATCATCGCCATTCGGCCGCTCCGGGACGGCGTCATCAGCGACTTCGACGTCACCGAGCAGATGATCAAGTACTTCGTGGACAAGGTCCACGACCGCATGGGCATGATCCACCGGCCCCGCATGCTGCTGGGCGTTCCCTCCGGCGTCACCGAGGTGGAGAAGCGCGCGGTCCGCGACGCGGCCCTCAACGCCGGCGCCCGCTGGGCCGCCCTGATCGAGGAGCCCATGGCCGCGGCGATCGGTGCCGGCCTCCCCGTCAGCGAGCCGTCGGGTTCGCTCATCGTCGACATCGGCGGCGGGACCACGGAGGTCGCGGTCATCAGCCTCGGCGGCATCGTCGTGAGCCGGAGCATCCGGATCGGCGGCGACGAGATGGACGTGGACATCGTCACGTTCGCCCGGCGCGAGTACAACCTGCTCCTGGGGGAGCGCACCGCCGAGGACATCAAGATCGCGGTGGGCTCCGCCTACCCGGGCGAGTGGGACGTCCAGCGGGTGACGCTCCGCGGCCGGGACCTGCTGACCGGGCTGCCCCGGAGCGTCGAGGTGGGTGCCGACCAGATCCGCGAGGCGATCGAGCCGTCCGTCGCGCAGATCGTCGAGACCATCAAGGACACCATCGAGGAGACGCCCCCGGAGCTGGTCGCCGACATCATGGACCAGGGCATCGTGCTGGCCGGCGGCGGCGCCCTCCTCGCCGGGCTGGATCGCCGCGTCGCCGAGGCAACCCAGATGCCGGTCCACATCGCCGACGACCCGCTGACCTGCGTCGCCCGGGGCACCGGCGTGGTGCTCCAGGAGCTGACCCTGATGCAGCGTGTCCTGGTCGCCGACACCTACTCGCGGCCGCCGTCCTGATCGCGGCCAGCCTGTGACCGGTCTCCTCGCCACCCGAACCGCCCGCCGAAGCGTGTTGATCTACGCCGTCCTGATCGTCGTCAGCCTCCTGATGATGGCGTTCTCCGGGAGCCCGGGCGCGGCGGAGATCCAGCGCGGCATCGGCTTCGTCCTCCGCCCGGTCCAGGGCGCGCTGGACGCCGCCGGCCGGCAGGTGGCCTCCGTCGTGGATGCCGTCCAGGAGATCGATCGGCTGCGCACTGACAACCGGGCCCTGCGCGACGAGAACGATCGGCTCGCCAATGAGAACCGGGCGGCCGTGGAGGTGCAGCGCCAGCTGGAGATCACCACCGGCCTGCTCCAGATCCAGAATGCCCTGAGCTACAAGACGGTCGCGGCGACGGTCATCGCCCGCGAATCCTCGGAGTTCCGGCGCCTGGTCACCATCGACCAGGGCACCGCCAAGGGGATCGTCGTGGGCAATGTCGTCATCGCCGACGGCGGGGCGCTGGCCGGCCGCGTCGTGGAGGTCGGCTCCAACTTTGCCCGCGTCCAGCTCCTCACCGACACCGGGTCGACCGTCATCGGGCAGCTCACCACGTCAGCAGGGACCGGCGAGGTGATCGGGCAGCTGCAGGGCGTCCTGGTGATGGGCAAGGTGGACGCGGCCGTCCGGGTCCAACTGGGCGAGGAGGTCGTGACCGCGGGGCTGGAGCTGAAGAACGGGCTGCGCTCCCCGTACCCCAAGGGGCTCCTGATCGGCCAGGTGGTCGACGTCACCCGCGATGCCAACGAAGTGGTCCAGACCACCTTCGTGCAGCCGGCCGCCAACCTCGACCGGCTGGAGTACGTGCTGGTCATCGTCGACTACGTGGGCGGGCTGCCGACCAACGAGCAGGCGCCGTCGGAGTGCTCGCCGTCGACCGGGGGGACCCTCACGGACCAGGAGCAACCCTGCTTCACCACCCCCGCCTCGCCGTCGCCGCGCGTGACCGTTCGGCCCAGCGTGAAGCCGGCGCCCACCAAGTGACCGCTTGGTACCCTGTACGGCCATGAAAGGCATCGTCCTCGCCGGCGGCACGGCCACGCGCCTGTTCCCGCTGACCCTCGTCACCAACAAGCACCTGCTGCCGATCTACGACCGGCCGATGATCTACTACCCCATCGAGACGCTCGCCGGGATGGGCATCCGCGAGGTGATGGTGATCGTCGGCGGCAAGAGCGTCGGCGATGTCGTCGAGCTGCTCGCCGATGGCTCGCACTTCGGTCTCGACCTGACGTATCGCTACCAGCGCGGGGCGTTGGGGATTGCCCACGCCATCGGGCTGGCGCGTGACTTCGTCGGTGACGACGCCTTCTGCTGCGTGCTCGGCGACAACATCCTGCGGGGGCCGGCGCTCGCGCCGCTCGCCCGGGAGTTTGAGGCCGGACCGTGGGGCGCGGGCTCCATGCTCTACCGGGTGCCGGATCCGGAGCGCTTCGGGGTGGCGGAGCTGGACGCCCAGGGCAACGTGCTCGGCTTCGAGGAGAAGCCCAAGGTCCCCAAGAGCAACCTGATCCCCATCGGGGTCTACTTCCTGCGCCCGGATGCCTTCGGCGTCATCGAGCAGCTGGTCCCATCGGGGCGCGGCGAGTTCGAGATCACGGACGTCCTGAACCACTACATCCCCGACGGGGGGCTGTTCGCGCGCGAGTTCCAGGGCGAGTGGGCGGACGCCGGGACGGTGCCCTCGCTGCTGCGGGCCGCGGAGCTGGCGGCTGCGGACGACGCCGCGGGCCGACTGACGCCGCCCATCATCCGGCCGGTCGGCTGACCCAATGACAGCCGCCACGCCCCACGTCCCGGCCGGGACGCACCTCCTCGTGACCGGCGGCGCCGGGTTCATCGGCTCGTGCTACGTCCGCGACGTGCTGGCGCGCCGCGATGGCACCCGGATCACGGTCCTCGACAAGCTCACCTACGCCGGGAACGAAGCCAACCTCGCCCCGCTGCTGGCCGACGCGGAGCAGGCCGCGCGCCTCGTCTTCGTGCGCGGCGACATCGCTGACCCCGCGGTGGTGGGGCCGCTGGTGGCCGAGGTGGATGCGGTCCTCAACTTCGCGGCCGAATCGCACGTGGATCGATCGATCCTGGACCCGGAGGCATTCCTGCGGACCGGGGTGATCGGGGTGCATGTGCTCCTGGAGGCCATCCGCCGCGAGGCCGCCCGGGCCGCCGCCGGCGAACGCGCCCGGGCGCCGCGCTTCCTCCAGGTGTCCACCGACGAGGTGTACGGCTCGGTGGAGTCAGGGCACTCGCTGGAGGGCGACCGGCTGGAGCCCAGGTCGCCGTACTCGGCCGCCAAGGCCGCCGGCGAGCTGCTGGTCCAGTCGTACTTCGTGACCTACGGGCTGGACGTGGTCATGACCCGCGGCTCCAACACCTACGGGCCCTACCAGCACCCCGAGAAGCTGATCCCGCTCTTCGTCACCAACGCCATCGACGACCTCGCCCTCCCGCTCTACGGGGACGGCATGCAGCGCCGCGACTGGCTGTACGTCTCCGACCACGCCGGCGCCATCGACTTCGTGCTCCGGCACGGCGAGCCGGGCGCCGTGTACAACGTCCCGGGCTCGCAGGAGCTGCCCAACCGCACCGTCGTGGAGCGGCTGCTGGGCCAGCTGGAGAAGCCCTGGTCGCTGGTCCGGCGCGTCGAGGATCGGCCGGGTCACGACCGCCGCTACGCGATGAATGGCGACCGCCTGGGGGCCCTGGGCTGGTCCAACCGGGTGGGCTTCGACGAGGGCATCGCGGCGACCGTGGACTGGTTCCTGGCCAACGAGGCCTGGTGGCGGGCCGTCAAGTCCGGTGACTGGGATGCCTATTACGGGCGCCAGTACGGGGCGCGGCTGGCAGGCTCCACCGAGGCGCTCTGACGTGCGTGTCGCGGTCAGCGGCTCCGCCGGCCGGCTGGGCCGGGCGATGCTCAGGGCGCTGGAAGACGCGCCGTACACGGGCCCGTTCGGCCCGATCGGCTGGGGCCGGGACCGACTGGACCTCGATCGGCCCGAGGCCGTCGGCCGCCTGCTCGACACCGACCGGGTGGAGCTGCTCGTCCACGCGGCGGCCTGGACCGACGTCGACGGCTGCGCCCGGGATCCCCAGCTGGCGATGCGCCGAAACGGCCTGGCGACGGGCGTGATCGCCGCGGCCTGCGCCGAACGGGGGATCGACCTGGTGCTGGTCTCCACCAACGAAGTCTTCGACGGGCGACGGGCCGACGGGCTGGCCTATGGGCCGGCCGACGTGACCGGGCCCGTGAACGCGTACGGGGCGTCCAAGCTGGCGGGGGAGCGGGCGGCCCTCGAGGCCTGCGCGGCGGCCCCGGCTCCGGGTCGGCTGGGGATCGTGCGGACGGCCTGGCTGTTCGGCCCACCCGGCAATGACTTCCCGGCCAAGATCCTGGCCGCCGCCGACCGGGCCCGGGCCGCGGGCACGGCCCTGCGGGTCGTCGCGGACGAGGTCGGCAACCCCACCTACACCCCCGACCTGGCCGAGGGGATCGCCGAGCTGATCGGATCCGGCGACGTCTCCGGCATGCATCACGTCGTCAATGCCGGCTGGGTGTCACGGGCCGGCTGGGCGCGCGAGCTGCTCCGGCAGGCGGGGCTACCCGTCCCCATTGATGAGATCCGTGCGGCGGACTGGGAGCGCGCGTCGACGCCACCGCTGTGGGCCGCGCTGCAGCCCACCGCGCTGCCCTCCGGCGAAGCGCTCCGCTCATGGGAGCTGGCGCTCGCCGACTACCTGCCGGCCCTGCTCCGGTCACGCGCACCGGCAAGGGCGACCCGATGAGCGCCGACGAGCCGGGGCTGCCGGCCCGTGTCGTCGATCGGCCGTTCACCCTGCCGGGGGTGACCGGCGGGACCCTGGTGCGCCATGCCGATTCGCGGGGCGCGTTCCGGGAGGTCTGGCGGGCCGGCACGTTCCAGGCCATCCCGCCGGCCGATGCCGGGTTGCCGCCCGGCGTCGAGGCCCACTTCGTCCAGGCCAACCTGTCCACCTCCGCCGCGGGGGTCCTGCGGGGCCTGCACTACCACCGTCGCCAGCTGGACTACTGGACCGTCCTGTCCGGGACGGCCGTGGTCGCCCTGGTGGACGTCCGCCCGCCCATCGCGGGCGTGGGCTCAGCGGTGGTGGAGCTCCGGACGCTGGAGGCGGACGACTGGGTGGTGATCCCGACCGGCGTGGCCCACGGGTTCCTCGCCATGACCCCCATCGACCTGCTCTACCTCGTCACCAACGAGTACGACGGGACCGACGAGCTGGGCTTCGCCTGGGATGACGCGGCGGTGGGGGTGCCCTGGCCGGCAGTCCCCGGCACGCCTGACGGGCAGCCGATCCTGTCCGACCGGGACCGGTCCAACCCCACGCTGGCCGACCTGGTGGCACGCCTGCGCGGCTGACGCGCGTCGTCGCGGCGGCCGGAGACCGGCGGGACCATCTGCTCACGGCCCGCGGGACCATCCCGCGATGGTGCGCGGCGGCTCCGATGCCGTTCACTGTCGAGGGTGCATCGGCGGGCTACGCTTCGCCTGCACAGAACAGGGAGGACCCGTTGCGCAGGCTCAGGTCGATCGTCGCCGCCGCCCTGCTTGTCGCGGCGTCTGTCGGCACCTGGGCGGCTACGGCCGGGACGACCGCCGCGGGGCCGGTGAGCAGCGTCAAGATCGCGATCATCGTGGGCCCTGTGGAGGGGACCACCTCCACCTATCGCGCGCACGCCGATGCCGAGTACGCCGAGGCGATCAAGTACACCCCCAACGTCGTGAAGGTGTACAGCCCGGACGCGACCTGGGAGGCCGTGCAGGCCGCCGTGGACGGCGCCTCGATCGTGATCTACCACGGCCATGGCAACGGCTGGCCCGCGCCCTACTCGTGGGAGCCCACGTACAAGTCCCGCGACGGCTTCGGCCTGAACAGGGTGGCGGGTGCCGGTGACGCCAACAACACCTACTACGGCGAGCCGTTCGTCTCCACGCTCCACCTGGCGCCAAACGCCATCGTCATGCTCCACAACCTGTGCTATGCCTCGGGCAACTCCGAGCCGGGCAACCCGGAGCCATCGCAGGACGATGCCATCGCGCGGGTCGACAACTTTGGTGCTGGCTTCCTGGCGGCGGGCGCCAGGGCGGTCATCGCCGACGGCCACGCATCGGCCGTCGGCTACCTCCAGCGGCTCTTCACCGTGGACGAGAGCCTGTACGCCAACTGGCGCTATCAGTCCGGCTTCCACGGCAACGAGATCTGGTTCAGCCCCGTGCGGAACCCTGGCGCCGCCGCGGTCATGGACCCGGAGCAGCCGAGCTCCGGCTACTACCGCTCGATCATCGGGAGCCTGGATGCCCGCTCCACCGACATCACCGGGCTGCCCGCGACGCCCCCGGTCCCCTCGAGATACGTCCCGATCAGCCCCACCCGCCTGCTCGACACGCGGACGGCAGTGGGCCTCATCGGGCCGTTCCAGTCCACCATCCCGCGGGTCTTCCAGGTCACCGGCCGCGGGGGCATCCCGGCCAACGCGGTGGGCGTCACCGGGATCCTGACCGTCACGGGCCAGACCGGCGGTGGCTGGGCCGTCCTGGGCCCCGGCGTGACGGCGGGCGGCACCAGCTCCACGATCAACTTCCCGCTGGACGATGACCGGGCCAACGGCGTGACCGTCGCCCTGGGGTCGGGCGGGACGCTGGCCGCGACGTACGGCGCGCCGGTCGGGAACGTCGCGCACCTCCTGTTCGACGTCACCGGCTACTTCGTTCCGGTCCCGACGCCGACACCGACGCCCTCGCCATCGCCGACGCCATCGCCGACGCCTGGCCCGTCCCCGACCCCGGGCGTCTCGCCCACCCCGGGCGTCTCGCCCACCCCGGGCCCCGTGGTTGCGGCATCACCCACCCCGTCGCCCACCCCCAGGCCGTCGCCCACGCCGACCCCGTCGCCCACGCCGACGGGTGCCACCTACGTCCCGATCGGCCCCACACGCCTGCTGGACACCCGGTCGGGGGATGGACTCTCCGGCCCCTTCAGCGCCGGCGTGCCCCGCACGTTCCAGGTGACCGGTCGTGCCGGCGTGCCGACCAATGCCGTGAGCGTGACGGGCATCCTGACCATCACCAACCAGACCTCGGGCGGCTGGGCGGTGCTGGGCCCCTCGCCGACCACCGCCGCCACCAGCTCCACCATCAACTTCCCATTGGGCGATGACCGGGCCAACGGCGTCACCGTGGCCCTGGGCAGCGGGGGAACCCTGTCGGCCACCTACGGCGCGCCAGTCGGCAACACCGTCCAGGTGCTCTTCGACGTGACCGGCTACTTCGTGCCCAACGCCTCGGGCGCAACCTACGTCGCCATCACCCCGGCCCGTCTCCTCGACACGCGCATCGCCAACGGGCTGACCGACGTGTTCCATGCCGGGGTGCCACGAACGTTCCGGGTGACCGGCCGCGGCGGGGTGCCCGCCAATGCCGTCGCCGTCACCGGCATCCTGACCGTGACGGGCCAGACCGCGGGCGGCTGGGTGGTGCTCGGCCCGGTCGAGACCACCGACGCGACCAGCTCCACGATCAACTTCCCGCTCCACGACGATCGCGCCAACGGGGTCAACGTGGCGCTGGGTGTCGGCGGCACGCTGTCTGCCACCTATGGCGCCCCGGCCGGACTCACCCAGCTGATCTTCGATGTGACGGGCTACTTCGTCCCGTCGGCCGCGCCGACCCCCACCCCCACCCCCACGCCGTAGTGCGCATGGGCGCCGCGTCCGCCAAGCGGTACGTCGCCCGCTCGCCCGATACACTGCCAGCCATGTCGATCTCAGTTGCCGTCGATCCCCGCGAGGTGCCGCTTGGTGCCGGTGGCTGGGTCGTCCTGCCCACCTACAACGAGGCGGACAACCTCCCCGGCATCGCGGCGGCCATCCTGGCGGCCCTCCCCGGGGCCATGCTCCTGGTCGTCGATGACTCCTCGCCGGACGGCACCGGTGACGTGGCGGAGGGGCTCGCCACCGCGGATGCGCGGGTGCGCGTGCTCCATCGCAAGCTCAAGCAGGGCCTGGGGCGAGCCTACCTCGACGGCTTCCGGGTGGCGCTCCAGGCGGGCGCCTCGATGGTGCTCCAGATGGACGCGGACTGGTCGCACGACCCCGCCCACCTGCCGCACATGATCCGGCCCATCCTCGAGGGGACGGCGGACCTGGTCATCGGGTCCCGCTACGTCCGGGGCGGCGGCGTGGTCGACTGGGGCATGAGCCGCAAGATCATCTCGCGCGGCGGCAGCCTGTTCGCCCGGACCGTCCTGGGCCTGCGCGCCAACGACCTGACGGGCGGGTTCAAGGTGTGGCGGGCCAGCACGCTGGCCGGCATCCCGTTCGATGACATCCATGGCGGCGGCTATGTCTTCCAGATCGAGATGACCTGGCGAGCCTCCAGGTCCGGCGCCCGCGTGCTGGAGCTGCCCATCACGTTCCGGGACCGGCGCGTGGGCCAGTCCAAGATGTCCCGCCGGATCATCGTCGAGGCGCTGCTCGTCGTGGTCAAGCTCCGCTGGGAGGAGCTGATGGGCCGGCACGGGGGCCGCAAGCAGGGGTGATGCCCGGCCTGGCCGCCGCCGATGCGACGGCGGCCCGCGGCGTGCGGGTCGTGCTGGATGCGCGCCCGCTCCAGGACCCGGACCGGGCCCCAACCACGGCGGCCTACCTGGAGTCGCTGCTCGGGGCGTTTGACGCGGACCCGCTGACGGGCGAATCGTTCGCGCTCCTGCTCCAGTCGGACCTCGAGGACCCCACCGTACGGTTCACGGGGCTGGACGTCATCGGGCGGCGCCTCCTGCCGCCCACCCGCCACCTGCGCACCGGCGCCTCGGTCCTCGACCCGTTCCTGTTGACCGGCGCCACGCTCGGCGCGGCCTGGCGGGCGGAGCGTGGCGGCGCCGCCGGTGCCGTCTACCACGCGACGGCCGGGACGCTCCCGGCGCTGGCCGGCCTGCCCGTCGTGGTCACGCTCCTGGACCTGGCGCCGTGGGAGTTGCCCGACCGGTTCGGGCGTGGGCCGCTCGGCGGCCTGGGGATGCGCCTGCGCTCGGGGCTCGTCCGGCACGCGGCCGCCGTCATCGTCGGATCTGCCGCGACGGCAAGCGCGGCGCGCACCCTGCTGCGGGTGCCCCGCGGGCGGATCCACGTGGTGCCGCTGGCCGCCCGGGCCGCCTTCCTGGCCGCGGGCCGGGATCGGGCGGGCAGCGTCGCCGCGGCCCGCGCCGAGCGCGAGCGGCTGGGGCTCCCGGAGCGCTACTTCGTGTACAGCGGCCGCTATGACGCGCGCCAGGACCTCGCCACGCTCCTGGAGGCGCTCGCGAAGCTGGCCGCCACCACGAGGCCGGCCGCGCTGCCCGCCGACGTCGCCTGGCCGCCCAGGGTCCTGCTGGTCGGCGCATCGCCGGACGATCGCGCCTCCCTCGCCCGGTCCGCGGCACGCTTCGGCCTGGGCGACCCCATCGCCTACGCCCCCCGGCTGGAGCCGGACCGCCTGGCCGCCCTGGTCGCCGGGGCCCGCGCCGCCGTCCTGCCCGTCCTCTCGGACGCAGCCGGGCTGGCGGCCATCGAGGCGCTCGCCTGCGGCACCCCGCTCGTCGCGTCGGCGGTCGGTGCACTCCCGGAGCTGGTCGGCCTCGCGGGACTCCTGGTGCCGCCCCGCGACGTTGACCGCCTGGCGGTGGCGCTCGCCACGGCCTGGACCGACGACCGGGTGCACGCGGGCATCGCCGCGGCCGCGCGCGAGCCGGGACCCGGCCGCGCGCGGACCTGGGCCGACGTGGCCCGCGAGACCCGCGCCATCTACCTCGCGGTGGGCCGCCTGGGCCCCGACCTTCCCGACGGCGCGTAGAAGATGCCCGCCGGCCCGCGACACGGGCCGGCTTCATGGCTACGCTGTGCCCACGATCCCGAGTGCGCCGCACAGCCGTGCGCGCCACCCAAGCGCTGAGGACCCGACCATGGACACGAACGGGAGCTCGCCGGCGCCTCGCCGCCGGAAGGCCGCGGCAACCACCACCCAGCTGGACCTCACGGCAGCCGAATCGGCCGCGACCCCGCGGGCCGAGCCGGCCCCGGCGCCCGACTTCGAGGCCGACATGGAGGCCGAGGGCATGGTCCGGTCGGGCGTCTCCATGGCCGAGGCCACCCTGGCTTCGCTCGAGCTGAGCCGTGGCGCCATCGGCCGGCTGGACGCGGAACAGGTCTCGGTGACGATGGGGGCCATCGGCGCGGCCCGCGCGGAGACCATCGAGGTGCGGCTGGGCAGCGTCGGCGCGGCCATGGCCAACCAGCTGACCGTGACCCAGGGCGCGGTCGGCACGGTCCTCGCCGGGGACGTCCGGCTGGACCAGTCGGTGACGCGCGTGCTGGTGGCCCGCCGCGTGGTGGTGGAGCGGCCCAGCATCGTCGGCTTCATGCTGGCGCGGCGAGTCAGCGGGCACGTCCACGTGCTCTTCGACTGGCGCGGCGCCCTCGTCTTCGCGGCCGTCTTCGGCCTGATCGCCCGCGTGGGTCGCCGGCGCCCTTGACCGCCGCCTGCCGTGGCGGAACGACCCTCGTCTATACTCGGGCCCGCCGCTGCAGGCCCGTCGGCCGCGTCCATGCCCGCCCGGCCAGGGCCAATCTGGAGACCGCAGGCTTCGTGATCGACCCCTCGGCGCGCGTCCATCCCACTGTCGACCTGGAAGACGGCGTCTCCATTGGCGCCGGCTCGTCCGTCTGGCACCGGGCGCAGCTCCGGACAGGCGCAACCATCGGCCGCGAGTGCGTGATCGGGCGGGACGCGTTCATCGACGAGGGCGTCGTCCTCGGCGATCGCGTCAAGGTCCAGAACGGCGCGCTGGTCTACCACGGCGTCACGGTGGAGGACGGGGTCTTCATCGGTCCCGGGGCCATCCTGACCAACGACCGCTACCCGCGGGCCATCACGTCCTCGGGCCAGCCGGCCCGGGGCGACGACTGGACGGTCTCACCGATCCTGCTCCGCGAAGGCTGCTCCATCGGCGCCGGCGCCATCGTCGTGGCCGGGACGCGGGTGGGCCGGTTTGCCACCGTCGGCGCCGGGGCCGTGGTGACGCGCGATGTCGCGGACCACGCGCTGGTTGTCGGCAACCCGGCCCGCAGGCTGGGCTGGGTGTGCGCCTGTGGCCAGCGCCTCCGGGATGCCGCGGATCGCCCGGGACCCGCCGACACCGACGGAGGGGTGCCCCCGGGCGGCCTCGCCTGCGCTGCCTGCGGCCGGACCTATGCCCGGACGCCGGGTGACGCATCCATCACACCAAGCAGCGGCCCGCACGAGGCACTCGCCCGATGATCCCCATTGCTCGACCCGACATCGGCCCCGAGGAGCTCGAGGCGGTCCGCGAGGTCCTGGAGTCCGGCATGCTGGCCCAGGGCCGGCGCGTGGCGCAGCTGGAGGAGCGGTTCGCCGCGTTCACCGGCACCCGCCACTGCATCGCGACCGCCAACGGCACCCTCGCGCTGATGGCGACCTTCGCCGGCCTGGGCCTCGGCCCGGGGGACGAGGTGATCACCGTCGCCCACACCTTCGCGGCGACGGCCAACGCCATCCTGTTCACGGGCGCCACCCCGGTCTTCGTCGACATCGAGCCGGACACGTACCTGATCGATGCCAACCGGATCGAGGCCGCGATCACCCCGCGAACCCGTGCGATCGTGCCCGTGCACCTGTTCGGCCTGGTCGCCGACATGGACATGATCAAGGCGATTGCCGACCGGCACGGGCTGGCGGTGGTCGAGGACGCGTGCCAGGCGCACGGCGCCACGTTCCGCGGGCGGGCCGCCGGTTCGTTTGGGCACGGCGCGTTCAGCCTGTACGCGACCAAGAACATGACCACCGCCGAGGGCGGCTTCATCACCACGGACGATGACCGGCTGGCCGACTGGCTGCGCGTCTACCGCAATCAGGGCATGCGGACGCGCTACCAGTTCGAGATGCTGGGCTACAACTTCCGGATGACGGACCTGGCGGCGTCCATCGGCCTGGTGCAGCTGACCAAGCTGGAGCGGAACACCGTGCGACGCCGCGCGGTCGCGGCGGGCTACGACGCCGCGTTTGCCGACCTGCCCATCGTGACGCCCATCACCCCTGACGGGCGCACGCACGTCTTCCACCAGTACACGCTCCGGGTGGGCCCGGCGCGCGACGCGATCGTGGCGGATCTTCGGGCCGCCGGGGTGGGGGCGGACGTCTACTACCCGGTCCCCGTGCATCGCCAGCCGTACATCCAGGAGCGCGGGCTGCACGCGGACCTGCCCATCACCGACCTGGCGGCCGCCGAGACGCTGGCCATCCCCATGTTCCCGGGCCTGACCGACGAGGAGCAGGCGACCGTCGTGGAGGCCGTCCGCGCCAGCGTGCTGGCGCGCGCCGCCGACCGCCTGCCGGGAAGCCCCGACCGGTGAGCGCCGGCTGGCAGCCCGCCGGCCCGGGCCACTTGCGGGTCGGCCTCATCGGACTTGGCGCGATGGGGCGCAACCACCTGCGCATCCTGTCGTCGCTACCCGACACCAGCCTGGTCGCCATCTCGGACCCGCTCCCCGACGCGCTCGCCTCGGCCGCCGCGGCGTCGGGTGCGCAGGCGTTCGCCGACCCGCGGGCCATGCTCGACCAGGGTGGCCTGGACGCGGTGGTGATCGCGGCGCCCACCACCGCCCACCTGCCGCTCGCGCTGGCCGCCATCGAGCGCGGCGTCGCCGTCCTGGTCGAGAAGCCGATCGCGGCCACCGTCGAGGAGGGGCTGCAGATCAGCCGGGCCGCCGCGGTCGCCGGGGTGCCCGTGCAGGTGGGCCACATCGAGCGGTTCAATCCCGCGGTCCGCGAGCTGGGCAGCCTGCTGCGCGCCGGTGCCCTCTCGCAGGTCTATGCCATCACCAGCCGTCGGGCCGGGCCCTTCCCGGCGCGTATCCGTGACGTGGGCGTGACGATCGACCTCGCGACCCACGACGCCGACATCCTGTCGTGGATCGCCCGGGAGCGGCCCCTGCGCGTCTCGGCCGAGACGGCGCAGCGGATCCACACCGGCCACGAGGACCTCCTGTTCGGCCTGCTCCACTTCCCGGACGGCGTCATCGGCATGCTCGACGTCAACTGGCTCACGCCCGACAAGCGGCGCAGCCTGGTGGTCCTGGGTGCCGAGGGCATGTTCGAGCTGGACTACCTGACCCAGCGCCTGACCTTCACGAAGGGCTCCGACAGCCCGGCGCCCCAACTGATCGGCGGCTACGCGCCGACGTTCGAGGGCGATGTCTCGGAGATCAGGATCAACCACCAGGAGCCGCTCGTCGCGGAGCTGGGGGCGTTCCTGCACGTGGTGCGCCACGGGGGCCGGCCCGAGGTGGACGCGCTGGACGGGCTGTGGGCCGTGGGGATCGCCGACGCGTTGCTCCGGGCGGCGCGGGAGCAGCGGGCCATCGACCTGTCGGACCTGGGCGCGGTCCTCGGAGCCGTCGGAGCCGGCGGGGACCGGCAATGACGGTCGTCGCCCGCCCCAGCCAATCCGCCAGCCTCCTCGGCGGTGCCATCAGCCTGCCGCGCAACCCGTGCCGGCACGCCCCGGCCCGGCACGCCTGCCCCTGGACGGGCGAGGAGGGGACCGCCGGAACGGTGGCCGTGGTGGGCGCCGGGAAGATGGGCCTGCCGCTCTGCGCGCAGTTCGCGAGCCACGGCTGGCGGGTGATCGCGGTGGACGTGCAGCCCGCGGTGGTCGCCGCCATCAACGAGGGCCGCTCGCACGTCGGCGAGGAGCCCGACCTGGCGGAGCTGGTCTCGCGGGCCCATGCCCAGGGGCTGCTCTCCGCGACGCTGGACGGCGGCGCTGCCGCCCGCGAGGCGGACGTCGTGGTGCTGATCGTCCCGGTCATGCTCGACCCGGACCACCAGCCGGACTACCGCTACATGGACGCGGCCGTGGCGTCGATCACGGATGGGCTGCACGAGGGCAGCACGGTGATCTTCGAGACCACGCTGCCCATCGGCGACACCCGCGGTCGCTACCTGCCGCGCCTGGTGGCCGGTGGCCTGCTGGCCGACGAGCAGCTCTTCGTGGCGTTCTCGCCCGAGCGGCTGTTCTCCGGGGCGGCGCTCCGCAACCTCAACACCTACCCCAAGCTGGTGGGCGGGGTGGGGGCCCCCTCCACCGCCCGCGCGGCGGCGTTCTACGACGGCGTGCTCGACGCGGAGATCGTCGCGATGTCGTCGGCCGAGGCCGCGGAGTTCAGCAAGCTGGCCGACACTACCTATCGCGATGTCAACATCGCCCTCGCCAACGAGTTCGCCCGGGTCGCGGATCGCGTCGGCGTGGACGTGGGCGAGGTGATCGCCGCCGCCAACAGCCAGCCGTACAGCCACGTCCACGTGCCCGGCCTGGGCGTCGGGGGCCACTGCATCCCGGTCTACCCGCACTTCCTGCTGGCGGGGGCGCCGGACCTGGAGCTGGTCGCCCTGGCGCGCCGGGTCAACGACGGCCAGGTTGGCCGGGCGGTCCGCGCGGTGGAGCTGGCGGTGGGTGCGCTCGTGGGCCAGCCCATCCTGGTGCTGGGCCTGACCTACCGGGAAGGCGTCAAGGAGCTGGCCTACTCGCGGGCGGTGCCGCTCATCGAGCACCTGATGGTCGCCGGCGCGCGCGTCCTGGCCTATGACCCGCTGCTCAGCGACGAGGAGATCTCCCGCCTCGGGGCCACGCCCTGGCGGTGGGGCGAGCCCAGCGCCGCGCGGGTGATCGTGACCCAGACCGCAGACCCGACCTGGCGCGATCTGGACCCGGCGTGGTTCCCCGAGCTCGCCTTCCTGTACGACGGGCGGAACAGCCTGGCGGCCCTGCCGCTGCCGCCCGGGATCGGCTACCAGGGCGTGGGCCTGCCGCCCGGCGCCCGCCCCCGTCCGGCGAGTTGATCGGCGCCACATGCGCATCGTCACCGTCGTCGGGACGCGCCCACAGCTGATCAAGGCCGCCGCGCTCTCGCCGGTCCTGCGCGAACGCCATGTCGAGATCCTCGTGGACACCGGGCAGCACTACGACGAGGCGCTGGCCGGCGTCTTCTTCCGCGAGCTGGGCCTGGCCCAACCGGACGTCTCCCTGGACGCGGGGTCCGGCAGCCACGCCGTCCAGACGGCCGCGATCCTGGCGGGCGTGGAGCCGGTCCTCCTCCGCGAGCGCCCGGATGCCGTGATGGTCTACGGGGACACCAACTCCACGCTGGCCGGTGCCCTGGCGGCCGCGAAGCTGGGCATCCCGGTGGCCCACGTCGAGGCGGGCCTGCGCTCCTTCGACCGCGCCATGCCGGAGGAGATCAACCGCGTGGTCGCCGACCACCTGGCCACCTGGTCCTTCGCTCCCACCCAGGGCGCGGTGGAGAACCTGGCGGCCGAGGGCATCCGCGCCGGCGTGCTCCTGGTGGGCGACCTGATGCAGGACCTGGCCGCGCGCGTGGGGCGCGATGTGCGCGACCCGGCGGTCCTGGCGCACCTGTCGGATCTGCCGGCGGGGATCGCGGCGGCCCTCCGCCCGGGCTCGTACCTGTTCGCGACCGTCCATCGAGCGGACAACCGTTCGCCGGCGGCGATGGACACCTGGACGCGGCTGCTCGCCGACCTGGCCCGGCCCGAGCGGCCCGTCCTGCTCGCCCTCCACCCGGGCACGCGGGCCGCCCTGGCCGCTGCCGGGCTGACGCTGGGGCCCGACATCCTGGTCACGGAGCCCCTGGGCTACCGCTCGTCGCTGGCGCTCCAGCTCCACGCCGCCGCGGTGGTGACGGACTCGGGCGGGATCCAGCGGGAGGCGGCCTGGCTCGGCACGCCGTGCCTGGTGCTGCGCGAGACCACCGAGTGGGTCGAGACGGTACGCGGCCCGCAGTCGCAGTCCGTGCTGGTCGGGCGCGACCGGGCGGCGGCCCGCGCGGCGATCGACCGGCTGGCCCCCATCGGCGAGGCGGGTCGGGTCGCCGCGGCGACCCGCGCGGCGTCGTTCGACCTGGCACCCGCGGGCGCGGCCACCCGGATCTCGGACGCGCTGGGGGTCGGCGTCCCCGCGCCGCCGGGTCGGCGCCGCCGGGCCGGCGCCGCGTAGAGTAAGGAGACCCGGCCGGCCCACCCGGGCCCGGCTCCGCCGGCGGTTGGGCGGCGCAAGACCCGGAGGTGGCGTGCGGATCGCGATCGTCTGCGCGAACACGGTGGAGTTCGATTCGAGGCTGCGCCGCACGGCGACCGCGCTGGCCGATGACGGACACACGGTCACGTTGATCGGTTTCGCGGCGCCCGGCCTCGCGGCCCGCGAGCCGTTGCCCGGCCGTCCAGACGTGGCGATCGTGCGCGTGGACCTGGACCGGCGCGTCTCCGCCGCCTTCCGGCCGCTCCCCGGGCCCGTTCGAGCCGCCCTCGCGCGCGTGCTGGGGATCGACCCGGCCGCCGCGGTGCTGCCGCCGCTCGCGGCCCGCGGCTGGCGGCGCGTGCCGGGACTGCTCGGCCGCGGCGTGGAGATCCTGGCCATCATCCGGCGCACCGGCGCCTGGACGGCCGCCGTCGTCGCCGCCGCGCCCGACGCGCAGGTCTTCCAGGGGCAGGCGCTCATCTCGCTGCCGGTGGTCCGGGCGGCGGCGCGCCGAACCCGCGGCCGGTTCGTGTACGACATGGCCGACCTGCACACGGAGGCCGCCCGCCTGGCGCGGATGCCCGCCTGGTTCCGCCGCCTGGTCCGGGGGCGCGAGGCGGGCTGGGTGCGCGAGGCCGCCGCGGTCATGGCCGCGAGCGATGGCATGGCCGACGAGGGCGTGCGCTGGTTCGGGATCACGCGGCCCGCGGTGGTCCTCAACACGCCCCCGGCCTGGCGGCCCGGGGAGGCGCTCCCGGTGGCGGAGGACCGGCTGCGGCCCGCGGCGGGCCTGCCCGAGGGCCGCGCCGTGATCCTGTACCAGGGCGGGTTCTCCGAGGATCGCGGGCTGGAATCGCTGGTGGCCGCGCTGGACGCGCCAGCGCTCCGCGACCGCCCGGTGACGGCCGTGTTCCTGGGCTACGGCCGCCTGCATGCGTGGCTCCTGGCCGAGGCCGCCCGCCGTCCGGGCCGCCTCGCGGTCCTGGACGCGGTTCCGTCCGACGACCTGCCCGGCTGGACGGTCTCCGCGGACATCGGCTACGTGGGGGTCCCGCCCAGCACCCTGAATCATCGGCTGACGCTCGCCAACAAGCTCTTCGAGTTCATCATGGCGGGCCTCCCCGTCGTGGTCTCCGAGGGCACCGAGCACTGCCGGGTGGTGCGGGCGGAGCGCCTGGGCGCCTGCGTGGACATCGGGTCTCCCGACGCGGTGGCCGCCGCGATCGCCGGGCTCCTGGACGCCGCCCCCCAGCAGCGGGTCGACCTCCGCCGGCACGTTCGGGCCGTCGCGCTGGAGCGCTACGCCTGGGAGTCCCGGCGTGGCGCGTTGGTGGCGCTCTACCGCCGGCTGGCCACGTCGGGCCCCGCCCGGGACCGGCCGGCATGACGCGCGTCGCGCTGCTGACCAACAACCCGTTCGTGACGGACTACCGGGTCTGGAAGCTGGCCCGCAGCCTGGTGGACGCCGGCTACCAGGTCACCGTGGTGGCCCGGCCCGGCGATGGCTTGCCCGAGCGCGAGCGGCAGGCCGGCTTCGACGTGGTCCGGGTGGCGCAGCCGGCCCCACGCTGGGCACGGACGCCACGCCTGCCGGGCGAGGAGCCGTCCCGGCGGACGCCGATCACCATCCTGCGCGACACCGCCGGCCGGGCGGCCCAGGCGGTCCGGTTCCTGTTCATGGCGCGGGCGTGGGCCGCGCGGATCGAGCGGGTCGTCCCCGCCGCCGACGTCTGGCTCTCCGAGGCGCTGATCTCCCTGCCGGTGGCGCTGGACCTGCGCCGGCGCCGGGGCGGGAGGGTGGTCCACGACGCCCCGGACCTGGACGTCGAGAGCGCCCGCTTCGCGCTCCTGCCGGGGCCGTGGCGGCGACTCCTCCACTGGCGGGAGCAGCGGTGGATCCGGGCCGCCGACGGCCTCGTGACCGCGAGCCGCCCGTACGCCGAGGTGCTGGCACGGACCACCGGCCGCCGGCCCGTCGTGGTGCACAACGGGCCGCTGCTCTCCGAGCTCCGACCGCGGGGCGATCGCCTGCTGCACCGCGAGCTGGGGCTGGATCCCGCCCTGCCCCTGGTCCTGAGCTTCGGACAGATCGTCCCGGGGCGGGGCATCGAGGCCTTGATCGACGCGCTGGATCGCCTGCCGGGGGTCCACCTGGTCGTGGTGGGCTTCGGGTCGCTGTTCGAGCCGATGCGGGCCCGGGCGGCCGCGGGTGCCTCGGCGGGCCGGATCCACTTCCTGCCCCGCGTTCGGCCGGAAGACATCCCCGGCGTGACCGCCGCCGCGGACATCGCCGCGATGCCCATCGAGCCGATCACCCTGAACCACCGGCTGACGGCGCCCACCAAGCTCTTCGACGCGATGGGCGCCGGGGTCCCGGTGGTGGCCACGGACCTCGAAGGGATGGCCGCGATCGTCCGGGAGACGGGTTGCGGCGAGCTCTGCCGGCCAGGGGACCCCGACGACCTGGCGCGGGCGATCCGGGTGATCCTGGACGCGACGCCGGAGCGCCGCGCGGCATACGCTGCGGCCGGCCGCCGCGCCGTCAGCGAGGCCTATGGCTGGGAGCACCAGGTCGGCGGACTGGTGGCGCTGCTCCGCGACCTCGGCGCCGCACCCTAGGCGCGCCGGTATCATCCGGCGGTGAACCAGCCCCCAAGGTCGCCCGCGGCGCCCCGCCCCGTGGCGATGCTGACCCACTCGTACTACGAGGAAGACCCGCGCGTCCGGCGCGAGGCAGAGGCACTGGTGGCGGCGGGGCGACCCGTCGACGTCTATGGGCTCAGGCGGCCGGGCGAGCCGGCCGAGGTCGAGGTGGCGGGCGTGCGGGTCCACCACCTGGACGTGCAGCGTCACCAGGGCGCGCGCCTCTCGGTCTACCTGCGCGAGTACCTGGACTTCTTTGTCCGGGCGGCCCTCGCCCTGGTCCGTGCCCAGCCGCGCCGCCAGTACGCCCTGGTCCAGGTCCACACGCTGCCGGACTTCCTGAGCATCGCCGCGCTCCCGCTCCGGATGGTGGGGGTGCCGGTGCTGATCGACCTGCACGAGGCGATGCCCGAGTTCTTCCGGAGCCGATTCCCGGGCGCCTCCAAGCCGCTGGTCTACCGCGCCCTGCTGCTCCAGGAGCGACTCGCGATCGCGGCCGCCAACCACGCCCAGACCGTGAACGACGCGCTGGCCGACCGCCTCGTCGAGCGCGGCATCGCCCGGTCACGCGTCAGCGTCGTCCGCAACAGCCCGTCCCTCGCGCGGTTCGACGCCGCCAGGTACCCCGTTCGGACGTTTGCCCAGGACGGCGTGGTCCGCCTGGTCTACACGGGCGCCCTCACGCCCACGTATGAGCTGGACGTGGTGATCGCCGCCATCGCCCGGCTGCGGGCGCTGCGCCCTGCGCTGGCGCTGACGCTCGATGTCTTCGGCCGCGGCGACTCGGAGGAGGCGCTCCAGGGCGATGTCAACGAGGCGGGCCTGGCGGCCGTCGTCACGTTCCACGGCCGGATCCCGCTCGAGGACGTTCCCGCGGCGATCGCCGCCCGGGACATCGGGCTGGCGCCCACCCGGCGCGACCGGTTCACGGACATCAGCCTCTCGACCAAGATCTTCGAGTACGGCGCGATGGGCAAGCCGGCGATCTGCTCCCGGCTCCCGATGGTCGAGCGGACCTTCGGGCCGGGCACCGTGTGGACGTACACGCCCGGCGACGCGGAGGGTCTCGCCGCGGCCATCCTGGCGGTCGTCGACGACGGCCCGGGCCGGGAGGCGGCCGTGGCGCTGACGCGCGCCACGGTCGATGACCACGCGTGGGAGCGGGAGGCCATCACCTACGTGGCCCTCGTGGAGCGCCTGATTGGCACGACCGCGTCCTGATCGGCGCGGCGAGGTCCCGCGCCCCTGCGCCGGCGCTGGATCGCGGCCGCGGTTGGGGTACGATTGCGACCCCGTCCGCCTTCGGCCGGCGGACCGCTGCAGGGAATCCATCACCCCATGACCCTACGAGCCAAGCCCGTCGCGCGGCGCGACGCCCGCCCGCCCTCCCACCCGGGTGACCGGCGCAACTTCTACATCAACCTTGGCTTCGCGATCTCCATCGTCGCCGCGGTGGTCATCCTGGTCGCGGCGCTGGCCCTCACCTGGTACAACGGCCACCTCGCGCCCGCGGCCAAGGCGTACGGCGAGACGATCACGAAGGACGAGTTCGCGACGCGCTACTCCATCGAGGCCTTCCGCATCGACTACGCCGAGGCCCGCTTGCGGACCCTCGTGAACCTGGGCTACATGACGGACGATCAGGAGTCCCAGCAGCTCCAGTACATCGACAACAGCAAGAGCCAGCTGGTATCCCTCGCCCTCGAGCGGGTGATCGACGTCCGGATCCAGGCCAAGCTGGCCAGCGAGGCCGGCATCACGGTCACGGACGCCGAGATCGACGCGAAGTTCAAGAAGGAAGCCACCGTCGAGACGCAGCGCCACGCCTGGGTCATCGAGGTCCAGCCGGAGCGCGACCCGGGCGTCCGCGAGCCGACCGCCGCCCAGGTGGTCGCGGCCAAGGCCAAGGCGGATCAGGCCCTCGCGGACCTGAAGGCCGGCAAGCCGTGGGAGGACGTGGCGTCCGCAGTCTCCACCGCCGAGTACGGCGGGGCCAACGGCGACCTGGGCTTCCTCGGCGCCAGCGTCACGTACGACGCCGTCTACCTCGACGCCGTCTTCAAGGCGCCGCTCAACACGATCACGGGCGTCCTGGAGGGCGAGGACGGCACGTTCCGCATCGGGCGTGCCACGGAAGAGGGCGCCGCCCAGGAGGACGTCACGTTCCAGACGCGCCTCACGGACGCCAAGATCAAGACGGCGGATTACCGGGCCGTGATCAAGGCCGACGTGATCCGGGACAAGCTGGAGGCCAAGGTCATCGCGGACCTCTCCCTGCCATCCGCCCAGCGCCACATCGCCGAGATCTACATCGCCGACAACGGCTCGGCGCCCTCCGCCACGGCCGTCAAGACGCGCCACGTCCTGTACTCGCCCAAGAACGACCCGGCCGGAGCGGCCGCGCTCGCCGAGACGGATCCGGCCTGGAAGGCCGCGGAGGACGAGGCGCGGGCAACGTACGCCAAGCTCAAGGCGGACATCAGCCAGTTCGATGCCATCGCGCGCAAGGACAGCGACGAAGCCTCCGCCAAGCTGACCGGCGGCAAGCTCCCGTACTACGACGAGAACAGCTCCATCGACCCGGCATACGCGGCCGCCATCCTGGACACCAACCTGAAGCCCGGCGACCTCCTGGAGCCCATCAGGACCTCCTTTGGCTGGGACGTGATCCAGATCATGCACGGTCCCACCGACGAGCAGTGGGCGGCCCAGCTCAAGACACAGCTGGACACCGGCGCCAAGTTCAGCGACCTGGCCCGCGACAACTCGGAGGGCCCCGGTGCGGCCGAGGGCGGCGACGGCGGCTGGCTCTCGCGCGGCGAGCTGACGCAGCAGCTGGAGGACGCGGTCTTCAAGACGGGCATCGGCGGCCTGAGCGATTCGGTCGTGATCTCCGGAGACGGGGTCTACCTCGTGAAGGTCCTGGCGGAGGAGACGCGCAGCCCTACGCCGGCGCAGATCGCCGTCTACAAGAGCACCGGCTTCTCCAACTGGTATGAGCCCAAGAAGACGGCCGCCAATGTCGAGCGGCTGCTGACCGCCGGCAGCTAGGCACCCGGTGCTCGACGCGCTCGTCACCGAGGCGCGGCTGCGCTGGGGGCTGGACCTGGGCGCCGGCCTCCAGGTGGTGCCCGCCACGCGGCTGGGTGCCATCCCGATCGAGGCGTCGCGCCCGTTGCTCCTGGTGCCGCTCGCGGCATTGAGGGCTGGTCCCGTGAACCCGGAGGCGACGGTGACGCCCCTGCCGGGTCGCAACGGCGAGGGCGGTTCGGACCCCCTGGTCGTCCTGCGCCGGCTCTATCCGCCCGATCACCCGGTGGGCCGTCACGGCCTGCCGGACGGGACCACGCTGGCAACCCTGGCCGAACCTGATCTGGCCGGCGGCCTGTACATCGCGCCGGTCGCCGCCGAGCTGGCGTCCGCCGGCCCGTGGGCCATGCCCTACATCGCGGCGCGGCTGCGGCTCCCCGATGGCTGTCCGTGGGACCGCGAACAGACCCACCTCTCCCTGCGGAAATACCTGCTCGAGGAGACCTACGAGGTCTACGACGCGCTGGAGAGCGGGGTCGCCACCCCGGCCCTGGCGGAGGAGCTGGGAGACCTGCTGCTGCAGGTGATCCTCCACGCCCAGCTGGCGGCCGAGGCCGGCGTCTTCGATCTCGCGGACGTCCAGGCCGAGATCACCCGCAAGATCGTCCGGCGTCACCCGCACGTCTTCGGCGAGGCCGTCGTGAAGACGGCGGCCGACGTGAACCGCCAGTGGGAGAAGATCAAGGCGCAGGAGCGCGCCGATGCCGCGACGGCCGAGGTGGCCGCGACGGCCGCCGTGACGCTGTCGGGCTCCGGCACGGATGCCGCGGCCCCGGGGGCGGCCCCGGCCAAGGCCCGGGCCAAGAGCGCGCTGGACGGCATCAGCCGTTCCATGCCTGCGCTCGCCGCCAGCCAGGAGATGCAGGAGCGAGCCGCCGCGCTGGGCTACGACTGGCCCACGATCGATGGCATCCTCGACAAGGTCGCCGAGGAGCTGGCGGAGCTGGCGGAGGCGCCCGATGAGGCCTCGCGCCGCGAGGAGTTCGGCGATCTCCTGCTGGTCATCGTGAATGTCGGCCGCCGGATGGGGATCGACACGGAGACCGCCCTGCGGGCCGCGTCCGACAAGTTCCGACGCCGCTTCGCCAGCGTGGAGCGCCAGGCCGCCGAGCGCGGCGTGGCCCTCCGCGACCTCGACTTCGATGCGCTCGATGCGCTCTGGGACGCCGCCAAGGCAGAGGAACGAACACCATGACAATCGGCAACCGCCCGCCCACGGTCCGCAACGACGGGCGTCGCCCCGGTGACATCCGCCCGGTGACCTTCACGCTCGACGTGCTCAAGTGGGCCGAGGGCTCGTGCCGGATCCGTGTCGGCGACACGGATGTCCTGTGCGCGGCCACCATCGAGGACCGGGTCCCGCCCCACCTCCGCGGCAAGGGCACCGGCTGGGTGACGGCCGAGTACAGCATGCTGCCGCGGGCCACGGCCGAGCGCACGCAGCGCGAATCGGCCAAGGGCAGGATCGGCGGGCGAACCCACGAGATCCAGCGCCTGATCGGTCGCTCCCTCCGGGGCGTCGTGGACCTGGGCAAGCTGGGCGAGCGGACCATCACGGTGGACTGCGACGTGATCCAGGCGGACGGCGGGACGCGCACGGCCAGCATCACCGGCGGCTACGTGGCGCTGGCCTCGGCGCTGATCCGGTATGGGATGGACCGGCTGGTGGTCTCCAAGATCGCCGCGATCAGCGTCGGCGTGATCGCTGGCGAGACGTTCCTGGACCTCGACTACTCCGAGGACTCCCGGGCGGAGGTGGACATGAACGTGGTCGGCACGGACCTGGGCACGTACGTCGAGCTGCAGGGGACGGCCGAAGGGCGCCCGTTCGACCGGGCCCGGGTGGACGAGCTCCTCGACATCGCGAACACGGGGCTCGCGCAGCTGTTTGAGGCCCAGGGCCAGGCGCTCGCGGCGGTCCGCCGCTAGGTGGCCGGGTTGCCCTTGTCGCCCCTGCCCCGGCTCGTCGTCGCCACCCGCTCGGCGCACAAGCTCCGGGAGCTGCGCCAGCTGCTGCGGCTGGACGGCGTGGAGCTGG
The DNA here is from genome assembly GCA_903822495.1 of uncultured Chloroflexota bacterium. Classification (GTDB taxonomy): domain Bacteria; phylum Chloroflexota; class Limnocylindria; order Limnocylindrales; family CSP1-4; genus CAIJPD01. Next base: position 60,156 of record CAIJPD010000054.1, read on the forward strand.
TCTCGCTCGACGACCTCGGGATCCCCGGCGAGCCGGTGGAGGACGGCGCCACGTTCGAGACCAACGCGGCCATCAAGGCCCGGTTCGCGGTCCGGGCCAGCGGCCTGCCGTCCCTGGCGGACGACTCGGGCCTGGAGGTGGATGCCCTCGGCGGGGGTCCCGGGGTCCGGACCCGCCGGTACGCCGGCCAGGCGGCCACGGACCTCGACAACAACGCCAAGCTCCTGCGCGAGCTGGCCGGCCTGCCGCCGGAGCGACGTGGCGCCCGCTACGTGTGCGTGCTGGCGCTGGCCCTCCCCGGCGAGGCGGGGCCGCGCGGCGGTCAGCGGCTGATCCTGCGGCGGGGCACGTGCCGGGGCCGGATCGCCGGCGCGGAGCAGGGGAGCGGCGGCTTTGGCTACGACCCGCTCTTTGAGCCGGCATCGGAGCCGCCGGGCGGCCGGACGCTGGGCCTCTGGTCCGCGGACGAGAAGAACGCGATCTCGCATCGGGCCGGCGCGGCGCGGCGGATGACGCCGGTGCTGGCCTCGCTGGGCCTGGGGACGCCCCGCGCCTGGCGAGCTGGGGGCGGCGGGAGCCCATCGCCCGCACCACCCCTGGCGCGGGCGAACCGGTAGGAGCGATCGCTCGCCAGGACCGCGACCTCCTGCTCATCGATCAGGTAGGCCGCCAGCTGGTCCCATTCGGCGGCCAGGCGCGCGGCCTCGACCTCGTCCAGCCCGCCGACGGCGAAGCCCGGCTCGGCCCAGGATCCGTCCCGCGCGCTGCCGAGAGCGGGTCGCCACGCCCAGCCGCGTGCCTCGATCGAGCGTCTCAGCGCCCGGTTTGCCGTCCGGTTGGCCGCCCGCCCCGCTGCGCGGCCCCGTGGGTTCCACGCGGTCACCAGCGTGAGCGGCGTCACGAGCGGCGCGATGGCAGCGGCCCAACCCGAGCCGGCCGGCGCATCCAGGTCCAGCGTGCGGCCGCCGACGCGCACGGTGAGACGGGTGGCGAGCCAGATGGCCACCAGATCGCCGGGTGCTTTCACGTCAATCTCAGCCACGAGCGTACGATCGCATCAGCGGTGCGTTGCCGCCAACGAGAGGTGTCTTCCGTGATGCGCTATCACGTCATGGGCATGGCGGGCGGCCTTGGCTGGCTCATCGGCCTGCTCTTCCTGGTCGGCCTGGTGCTCGTCATCATCTGGGCCGTGAACAACATCGGCGCCGGCAGGCGCGCCGGCGGTGGCGGCACGAACGTCGCTCCGGCGGCGCCCCGTGATCCGGCCCGGCCCACGCCCAACGAGATCCTGCGCGAGCGGTTCGCGAAGGGCGAGATCACGGCCGACGACTACCAGCGGGCGCAGCAGCTCCTGGGCCCCGACAGGTAGCCCGGCGGCGCGAGCCGCTCTCGGCCGTACCTCGGCGCCGGATCACCTCCGGCGCCGTTTCGCGTCCCGGGCCCGCCGCCTGCGTCGATCGCCCCCACCGACGTCATCCCGCTGCTGTACCGTCCGGCCGGTGACCCAGCGTCCCGCGCCTCGAACCGTGCATCCCGGGTGAGCCTCGCGGCTCGACTCCGAGCCCGCGCGGGCGAGCCGTGGCTCGTCCTCCTGATGGGCGCGTTCGTGGTCATCCACGGCACAACCGGTGTGCTGGCGCCGATGGCGTCCTACCGCGCACTCGATCTCGGCGTCGGCGCCTCGGGCCTGGGGCTCCTGGCGACCGCCTTCTCGGTCTTCCCGCTGGTCGTCGCGCTCCGGATCGGCCGGATCGTGGACCGCCGCGGAGGCGTGGCCTTCATGGCCGGGGGCCTGCTGCTGATGGCGGTCGCCGGCGTGGGGATCGCCGCCGCGCCGTCGCCCACCTGGGTCTACGTCGCGTTTGCCGTCCTGGGCCTGGGCCACATGACCGCGGTCATCGCCGCGCAGGGGATCGTCGCGAAGGCGAGCGATGACCACACCTACGATCAGCGCTTCAGCACGCTCTCGTTCGCGGCGTCGCTCGGCCAGCTGGTGGGCCCCGTCCTCGGCGGCATCGTGGCCGGACAGGGCTCGCCCGAGGAGACCACGCGTGCCCTGCTGGTGGGCGCGGGGCTCGCGACGCTGGGCCTGCCACTCGTGCTCTGGATGCGTCCGCGACTCGCCGCCCGGACGGGCGGGGGCCCGATGCAGGCGCCGGCCGCCGCGCCGGCCGACTCAGCCGCGCCGGCGGACTCAGCCGCTCCGGCGGGTGGCCGCGCGCGCGGGCCCAGCCAGCCCAGCCAGCCCAGCCGGCCCGGTCAGCCCGGCCCCAGCCTCCTGTCCATCGCCCAGACCCCGGGGATGCTCAGGGCCATCCTCGTCTCGACCATGGTCCTGTCTGCCACCGACATCATCGTCGTCTACCTGCCCGCACTGGGCGACGAGCGCGGCTGGCCCGCGGCGCTGGTCGGTGGCCTGCTGGCGGTCCGGGCCGCGTCGTCCATGGGGATGCGCCTCGTCCTGGGCCGCCTCGTCGCGCGGTTCGGGCGGCGCCTGCTCCTGGGCGGCGCCTTGCTCGTCAGCGCCGGCGCCTTGGTGGCCCTGCCGGCCGCCGGCCCCGTCCCGCTGATGGTGGCGCTGATGGTGGTCGCCGGCGCCGGGCTGGGCATGGGCCAGCCGCTGACCATGTCCTGGGTGGCATCGATCGCCACCCCCCGGCGCGCGGGCCACCGCCCTGTCGGTCCGGCTGATGGGCAATCGCCTGGGCCAGCTGGCGATCCCGGCCGCCACCGGCACGCTCGCCGCGATCACGGGCGCCGGCGGCGTGCTGACGGCCACGGGGCTGCTCCTCGCGATCGGGCTGACGGGGCTCCTCGGCGGTCCGGCGGGGATCCCCGGGCGGTCGCGACCGCCCCGCGCGTGACCGCCTGACGTGCCAGACTGCCGGGGGCCGAAGGCAGGGAGGGCCCGGGCACTGGTGCCGCCCCGGCACAGCCCGTGCGCAGGTGCGCGCGCCAGCCTGTCGGCGCGTGGAGGTCAGGTCCCCTGAAGGCACGGCTCACGGGTCTCGTGCGAGACCACTGGCTCTTCTGGCTGCTCACCGCCTTCGTCGTCAACCAGGCCGGCATGAACCTGGTCCGGCCGATGGTCTCCTACCGCGCGCTGTCGCTGGGCGTGGACACCGCGGGCCTCGGCGTCCTGTCCGCGGTCTTCTCGATCGCCCCCCTCGTGGTCGCACTCCGGCTGGGCCGCCTCGTCGACCTCCGGGGTGAGCTCCCGTTCATCTACGGCGGGACGGTCCTGATGGGCGTCGTTGCCCTGGGGCTCTCGGCGGCAAACGCGCCGATCTGGGTCTACCTCCTGTTCATGCTCTTCGGCCTCGGGCACCTGTCGGTCACGGTCGCCGTCCAGGGCATGGTCGCGCGAGGCAGCGATGAGCGAACCTACGACCAGCGCTTCTCCGCGTTCTCGCTCGCGGCGTCGGTCGGCCAGCTGATCGGACCCGCGATCGCCGGCATCGTCGCCGGCGAGGGCTCCAGCGGCGAGACCTCGCTTGCGCTCGTCATCGGCGGCGTGCTGGGCCTGGTGACCGTCCCGGTCCTGCTGCTCATCCGCTCGCCCGCGACGGCCCGCTCATCGAAGCCGGCCGGCAGCTCGAAGCCGTCGCTCGTGTCCATCCTGCGGACGCCCGGCGTCGTCCGGGCCATCCTCGTGAGCACCACCGTCCTCTCGGCGATCGACATCATGGTCATCTACATGCCGGCACTCGGCCAGGATCGGGCCTGGCCGGCCAGCCTGGTGGGCCTGCTGCTCGCGATCCGGGCCGGGTCGTCCATGGCGATGCGCGTGGTCCTGGGCCGGCTGGCGGCTCGCTTCGGCCGCCCCATCCTTCTCAGCCTGAGCATGGCCGTGAGCGCCGTGGCGCTGATTGCGATCCCGTTCACCTACGCAATCCCCGTCATGGGCGTCCTCATGGTGGCGACCGGGGCCGGCCTGGGCATCGGCCAGCCGATGACGATGTCGTGGGTCGCCTCCCTCGCGGCGCCCGGTGCGCGCGCCACGGCGCTCTCGGTGCGCCTGATGGGCAACCGGATGGGCCAGGTGGCGCTCCCGATCATCGCCGGGACGGTGGCCGCGGTGGGTGGCGCCGGGGGCGTGCTCGGGGTGACCGGCGCGATCGTCGCGATCAGCCTCGCGGGCGTCCATGGTGGCCTGACCCCAAAGCCGCCCACTCCCCAGCCGGTCGCCGAAGCCGCGCCGCGTCCCATCGAACCCCGGTCGTGACCACCTGGCTCAGCCGCCGCATCGGCGAACGCTGGCTGTTCTGGTGCCTGGTGACCTACGCCGTCAACCAGACCGGGATGAACCTCCTCCGGCCGATGGTCTCCTATCGCGCGCTGGACCTGGGCGTGGACCCGGCCAGCCTGGGGCTGCTGTCCGCCTCGTTTGCGATCGCCCCGCTCATCGTGGCGCTCAAGATCGGGCGCTGGATCGACGCGATCGGGGAGCGACCCTTCATCCTGGCCGGGACCGTGGTGATGGGGGTCGCGGGCCTTGGCCTGGCCGCCGCCGGTGAGGCGGCCTGGATCTTCGTGCTGTTCGCGCTCCTGGGCCTGGGCCACCTGATGATCACCGTGGCGGTCCAGGGCATGGTGGCCCGCGGCAGCGACGAGCGCAGCTACGACGCCCGCTTCGCCGCCCTCACGTTCACGGGCTCCGTGGGCCAGCTGGGCGGCCCCATCATCGCGGGCCTGGTCGCCGGCCAGGGCTCACCGGAGGAGACGGGCCGCGCCCTCATGGTCGGCGGCCTCATCGAGCTCATCGCGATCCTCGCCATCCTCATGATCCGGTCCCCCGCGGCCGAGCGGCAGGTCCGCGGTGCCGTCCGCGCCAAGGGTCCGTCCCTGGCCTCGATCCTGCGGACCCCGGGTGTCCTGCGCGCGATCGTCGTCAGCACCACCGTGCTCTCCGCCATCGACATCATGGTCATCTACCTGCCGGCCATCGGCCAGGAGCGCGGCTGGACGGCCAGCCTGGTGGGCCTGCTGCTGGCGCTCCGGGCCAGCGCCTCCATGCTGTCTCGCCTGGCCCTGGGCCCGGCGTCGCGCCGCTTCAGCCGCAAGTCGCTCCTGACCTGGAGCATGGCCGTCAGCGCCATCTCGCTGGTGGCCATCCCGTTTGCCGGCCCGGTGCCGTTCATGGCCGTCCTGATGCTCACGTCCGGTGCCGGCCTGGGCATCGGCCAGCCGCTCTCGCTGTCCTGGATCGCGGCCCTGGCCGCGCCGGGCGCCCGCGCCACCGCGCTGTCGGTGCGCCTGATGGGAAACCGAGTCGGACAGGTGGCGCTGCCGGTGCTCGCCGGGACCATGGCGCTGACGGCCGGCGCTGCCGGCGTGCTGGGCGTCACGGGGCTGGTGGTCGGGCTCAGCCTCGCGCTGGTCTACGGTGGGCTGGGGCAGAAGCCGGCGGCGACCACGACCACGACCACCACGACGACGGGGAGTGGGTCGGCGTGAACGCCGCGCTACGGCGGGTCTTCGGCGAGCCGTGGTTCTTCTGGCTGATGGTCGTCCACATGCTGGGCCAGGGCGGCACCTACCTGATCCGCCCGATGGTCTCCTACCGCGCGCTGGACCTGGGGATCGACGCGGCCGGCCTGGGGTTCCTGTCGGCCGCCTTCTCCCTGGCGCCGCTGGCGGCGGCCCTGTGGATGGGCAAGATGGTCGACCGCCACGGCGAGATGCTGTTCGTCTTCGCCGGCAATGGGCTGATGATGGCCTCGGGCCTCGCGCTCGCCTTCGTCGGCGGCGTGGTGCCGCTCTTCCTGTTCTACGCCGGCCTGGGGCTGGGCCACCTCGGCGCCGTGGTCGCCGCGCAGGGCATGGTCGCCCGCGGCAGCGGCGAGGCCTCGTATGACCGTCGCTTCTCCGCGTTCTCGTTCGCCGGCTCCATCGGCCAGTTCCTGGGGCCCGCCATCGCCGGCGCCGTGGCGGGGCAGGGAACGCCCGACGAGGTCACCCGCGCCATCCTGGTGGGCGGCATCGTCCTGGTCGCCACCCTGCCGGTCGCCGCGCTGATCCGCCCGCCCGCGGCCGATGGCCCGGCCCGGCGCCGGCACGGCGAGGCCGCGCCGGGCACCTCGATCAGGGGGATCCTGCGCACGCCGGGCGTGCTGCGCGCCATCCTCGTGAGCACCACGGTGCTGTCCGCCATCGATATCGTCATCGTCTACCTCCCCGCGCTGGGCGAGGAGCGGCTCTGGTCCGCCAGCCTCGTGGGCCTGCTGCTGGCGGTCCGCGCCGCCGCCTCCATGGGCATGCGGCTGGTGCTGGGCAGCGCGGCCGCCCGGTTTGGCCGGGGCCGCCTCCTCATCGTGAGCATGGCGATCAGCGCGGTCGCGCTCATGGCCCTGCCCATCGACGCGCCGCTCCCCGTGATCGTGATCCTCATGCTCATGTCGGGCGCAGGGCTGGGGATCGGACAGCCCCTCACCATGTCGTGGGTCGCCTCGCTCTCGTCGCCCGGCGCTCGCGCCACCGCCCTCTCCATCCGCCTCATGGGCAATCGCGTCGGCCAGGTCGCGCTCCCCGTCATCGTGGGCTCCATCGCCGCCGTTGCGGGCGCCGGCGGGGTCCTGGGTGTCACCGGTGTGGTCGTGGCGGTGAGCCTCGCAGGCGCGTATCGTGGGCTCGACCGGCGGACACCCGCGGGGCGTCGGGCGGCAGATGCGGCCGAGGCGGCCCGGGCCGCCACGGAAGCCGCCGAAGTGGCCTCCGCCCGAAGCACCTCGTCGGAGACCGCCGCCGTGGCGGCGGTGTCACCTTCTGCGGCGCCGGCCGTCGCCTCGTCATCATCGTCCGTCCCGGAGGGTCTCGATTGATCAGCTACCTGAAGGGGCTCTACCGGGAGCCGTGGTTCTTCTGGCTCCTGGTTGGGTTCATCTCCAACCAGGCGTCGGTCAACCTGCTCCGACCGGTGGTCTCCTACAAGGCCCTGCGCATGGGCGTGGACCCGGCCACCCTGGGCGCCCTGTCGGCCGTCTACTCGTTCGCGCCGCTGCTCATCGCGCTCCGGATCGGTCGCCTGGTGGACGAGAAGGGTGAGAAGCCGTTCATCGTCGGCGGGAGCCTGATCATGGCCGTCGCGGGCCTGGGCATGGCGCTCTCGGATTCGCCGCCGCTCCTGTACCTGTGGTACGCGGGCCTGGGCCTTGGCCAGATCATCGCCGTGGTCGCCGTTCAGGGGATGGTGGCGCGGGGCGCCGACGACAGCCGCTACGACGCCCGGTTCGCCGCATTCTCGTTCTCCGCCAGCATCGGCCAGGGCCTGGGCCCGGCCATCGGTGGCATCCTGGTGGGGGCGGGGACGCTGCCCGAGATCTCCTTCGCGCTCCTGGTCGGGGCGTTCATCGCGATGCTGATTCTCCCGGCGGCCGCGCTGATGCGACCCCCGGCCTCCAAGCGGCAGTCGGCGGTCAAGGAGGCCGGCACCAATGCCGCGCCGTCGCTGATGCAGATCCTGCGCACGCCGGGGATCTTCCGGGCGATCCTGGTCAGCACGACGATCCTGTCGTCGATCGACATCCTGATCATCTACCTGCCCGCCCTGGGCGACGAGCGCGGCTGGGCCGCCAGCCTGGTCGGCTCGCTCCTGGCGGTGCGGGCCCTGTCCACGATGGGGATGCGCGTCTTCCTTGCGCGGCTCTCGGCGCGTTACGGCCGGGCGCCGTTGCTCAAGGGAAGCATGGCCCTGGCGGCGGTCGCGCTGGTGCTGCTGGCCATCGTCGACGTCGTCCCCATTCAGTTCGTGATCATGGTGGCCGCCGGGGCCGGTCTCGGGATCGGCCAGCCACTCACCATGTCCTGGGTCGCGTCCGTCGCGGCGCCGGGGACACGGGCGACCGCCCTGGCCGTCAGGCTCATGGGCAACCGCGTCGGGCAGGTCGCCCTCCCGGTTGCGGCCGGGTCATTCGCGGCCGTGAGCGGCGCCGCCGGCGTGATCGGCGTGACCGGGTTGGTCATCGCGGCGAGCCTGGCGGGCGTGGCGGGTGGCCTGTCGGGAACCACGCGAACGGAGCCGTTGCCGCCGGCCGGCTGACGACCGTCCACGACGAGCGCCGGCGCGCCGGCCATGCGCCGGTCAGCCCAGCGACACCCACCTGCCCAGGCCCAGGTCGCGGGCCTGGCGGAGGATCTCGACCGCCGTCCACAGGTACTCGCTGGAGAGCCCGCCGGACAGGAACGCGGTGATCTCGGCGTCCGACCCGCGGCCGGGGGCCATGCCCGCCACCACATCGCCCAGCGGCACGGATCGCTCCAGCGCGGCGCGTCGGTCGTCGGGCGGCAGCAGCAGGATCTCGCCGTCCTCCTGCCGACTCCGCACCAGGTCGTCCACGAAGAGCCGGCTGGCCAGGACCGTGGGCGGGTCCAGCTCGCGCGCGCTCGGTCGGTGGGCGCCGATGGCATTGATGTGGAGCCCCGGGTGGAGGGCCGCGGCGTCGAAGACGGGCACCATCGACGTGGTCGCCGTGGACACGATGGCCGAGCGCTCCACGACCGCCTCCGGGCTGTCGAGCGGCACGACCTCCACCCCCGCGAGCGCCGACATCTCCCTGGCGAATGTCGCGCGCCGGGCCGCGTCCCGGCCGTAGGCGTACACCACGCTCAGCCGGCGGGAGGCGGCGATCGCCATGACCTGGGCCTCCGCCTGGCGCCCCGTCCCGATGACGCCCAGGACCGTGGCATCGGCCCGGGCCAGGTGGCGCGTGGCCACCGCGCCGGTGGCGCCGGTCCTCGCCCAGCTCAGCCAGTCGGACTCGATGACGGCCTCAAGGGCGCCGTTCGTGGTGCTGAAGACCAGGGTCACCTTCTGGAGAGCCGGCGCGCCGCGGTTGCCGGCCGAGTAGACGTGGACCGAGGTCGCCCCGGCGGCCTCCGACAGGGCCGGCATGACGTTGAGTGCCGTGTGCGACTGCTCGTGTCTGACGACGACCCTCGCCGCCTCGCTCGTCGCGCCCTCGGCGGCCGCCCGGTACCCGCGCTCCACGGCGTCGATCACGACCGTCATGGGAATCGCGGTGGCCAGCTCGGCGCTGCCGAGCAGCAGCACGCGCCCGGACCGTGGATCGTGGGCCGAGCCCGTGGGGTCGCTGGGGGTTGGCATCCGGGATCCTCACCGATGACTGGGCTTGGGCGCCTGGTCGGAGCGTAGCGCGACGTGATCGCCCGCGCGGCCTTGCCGGCCGGTGCCGACCCGCCCGCCACCGGCACGCGACTGGCCCCGCCCGGGCGGGGCACCCCTCTCGAGATCGAGGGACTCGCGGCGCAGGCCCGGCCGGGACATCGCCGCGGCGGAGCCGCCCGGGCCCGGCGTGACAGTCCGCCGCCATCCGCGTCTACCGAGGGCATGCTGGGGGGCGAGCCGGCCCGGATCCTCGTGTACCACTACTCGTCGACGGGTGTGGTCGCCTTCGGCATCGACACGATCGCCATCCACGGCGCGTCGGCGGTGAACATCAGCTGGGCATCCCTGGCGGGCGCCGAGGAGGCCGACAGCACGACGTTCTGCTTCGTCCAGGAGTCGTTCCGCTTCACCCCGTAACCATCGAGCCGGTTGGCTCCCCGGCGAGGGCGTCGCGACGAGGGCCGACGGCAGTCGCCGTCAGCCCTTGACCGGCCAGAGGGGCGCCGGCGAGGAGTGCCCCCCGACGATGCTGTCGGCGACGAGGTCCCGCGAGTCGATGGGATAGGTCCTGGCCAGGTAGGCAAGGGCGGCGGCGAGCCCGAGGACAAACCCGGCCACGATGATGAGTTCCATCTCTCCACGACTCCCTTCCGCCCGTCGGCGTCGCGTCGAGCGACGCCGGGGCGATCACCAATGACGGTAGGGGCTCGCAGTGATAAGAGCAACGCAGATATACTGATCTAATCATTATGGAACATGATCTGTGGTCCGACGTCGAGCTCCGCCACCTCCAGACGCTCCGGCTGATCGCCCAGACGGGCTCGTTCCGGCTGGCCGCCGAGTCGCTGGGCTACGCGCAGCCGGCCGTCAGCCAGCAGCTCGCCGCGCTCGAGGCCATGGTCGGGCTGCGGCTCGTGGACCGACGCCGCGGCGCTCGGGTGGCCACCCTGACCGAGGCCGGCGAGATCCTCGTCCGCCATGCGGATGCGGTCGTGGCCCGCATGCTGGCGGCGCGTGCGGACCTGCGGGCCCTCGCGGCGGGGTCTGCCGGGACGCTCCGCGTCGGCACCTACCAGAGCGTCAGTGCCCGGATCCTGCCCGAGTCGCTGCGACGGTTCCTGAAGCGCTGGCCGCGGGTGACGGTGGAGCTGCGGGAGGGCTCGGACGACGAGGAGCTGCTGGTCCTGCTCGCGGCCGGTGAGGTGGACCTCGCCTTCGGCGGCGTGCCGCCCGACGGGCCCTTCGACTCGGTGGAGATGGTCCGGGACGCGTGGTTCCTGCTCACCTGGGCGGGCTCGCCGCTGGCGCGGCGCCAGGCGCCGCTGACCGTAGGTGACCTCCGCGATGAGCCGCTGATCGCCTTCCGGTCGACGAGCAGCACCGAGGTGCGCCTTGAGGAGTTCCTGCGGGGGAGCGGACTGGACCCGCGGATCGTCTTCCGGACGGACGACAACCCGACGGTCCAGGGTCTCGTTGCGGCCGGCTTCGGCTCGGCGTTCCTGCCGGCCCTGGCCATCGACCTCCGAGACCCGCGGCTCGTCCGGATCCCGATGGACATCCCGCCTCGCACCCTCGCGGTCGCCTGGCATCGCGACCGCACGCGATCCCCCGCGGCGGCGGCGTTCGTCGCCACCGTCCTGGAGGTCTGCGCGGAGCTGGACCTTCCGACGACGTAGCGTCGGCCGATCAGGATCGCGGCTCGTCCAGCAAGGCGAGGAAGTCGGCAGGAATGCGAACCGGCAGGCGGTCCGCAAGGACGGTCAGGTGGGCATCTCCTGACACCAGGACGGCCCGTTCGGCCATGGCGAGCGCCACAAGGTAGTCATCGTCCGGATCGGCGGAGCGGATGGAGGGCGCCCCCACAGGATCTGCCGCGAGGACCGCCGAGCGGGCGATCCAGGCCACGTAGGCCTCGGCGTCGGCCGACGGGACCAGGCGGGCGATCTTCGGATAGGCGAGGGCCCGTGCCAGCTCGGCCAGCAGGGCGGGCGAGACGACGAGCTCGAAGGCACCCGCCTGCCAGGCCAGGACCAGCCGGGCGGGGCTCCCTCTCCGCGACAGGATCGCCGAGATGAGGACGTTGGTGTCCAGGATGGCGCGCACCGACGACGACGCCGGCTAGGGGCGGGTGCGGTGCTGAGCCTCGACGGCCAGCCCCTGCGCCTCAGCCTCGTCGAGGTCATTGGCCGCCCACAGCCGGTCGAGCAGGTCGAGCCCGAGATCCCGGCGGAGAGCCTCCTCGATGATGTCGCTGTCGCCCTTTCCGAGCCGGGCGGCGCGGATCTTCACCGCGCGGAGCACCTCGGGATCGATCGTCAGGGTCGTGCGCACCTTCGTCATCATCGCATCATAGCATCACGATGCACGTCAGATGCTGCGGGTCTCGCCGGGCGGAACGGGCGGTGCAACGATCCCCGGTCCCAGATGGAAACCAGGATTGGCGAGCACGTCAGGCGCGCAAGCGCCCTCGCCGTCCGCGGTGAGAACCGTCGCCCAATCAGGGTTGCGGTCTCGCCTCGACGAAGCCCGCCGCACTGAAGTCGCCGCCGAATGCCAGGGCCTCCCCGAGGCGCTCGCGACGCATGACGGCGAAGCTCGTGGCATCCACGAACGAGTAGACCCGTTCATCGTGGCGCCGAAGCCACGCCCGCGCCTCGCGCTCGACCGATTCCTCGACGTGTACGACGGTGAGCCAATCAGCGGACTCAACCGCGTCGAGGAACGCGACGGCCGATGGGTGCCCGTCGCGGCGGCGCAGGAACGTCCAGGTTTCACCAACGACCTGGTTCGTCGTCAGGAGCGCCTGGCCGGGCGTCCACAGGCGGACAGCGGCACCGTGGTTGGCATCCCGCCGCAGCCGGAGCGCCACCCAGTAGGACGTATCGACGAACTTCACGAGCCGTAGACGACGTCATCGACGAGGGCTGGCTCAGCGTCGCTGCCGCCGATCCAGTCGCGGAACGGATCGGCCGCGGGCTCGGGCTCGCCCATCGACCGGCGAACGGCGTCACGGATGAGGGCGGCCTTGGACGTATGCGTGCGACGCGCCTGGGCCTCCAGTGCGTCGTCCATGTCCTCCTCGATGTAGATCTGCAGGCGCTTCATGGCTGGAGTATACATCTGTCGACAGCGTATACGCCAGCCGACCTGACCTCTGCCAGCAAGCCCTCGAAGCCTGATGGGTCGTATCATCGACTGCATTCGCCGGGCGGGGGGCCGGGCTTCGTTCCGCGGGCCGGGCGCCGATCGGCGACCAGCCCGCAATACGAGCGCTGTAGGCTGATCGGTCGGGCCGGATTCAGGAAGCACCTGTGGTTCCTGATCACGAAACAGCCGGGGCGTAGCGTAGTGGCTAACGCACGTGCTTTGGGAGCACGAGATCGTGGGTTCGAATCCCTCCGCCCCGACCACCACCCGCTTGTTCGGGCGGGCATTCCCCTGTCCCGCCGCCGCGCCAGGCACCCGGAGTCCCCGCATGACCACCCAGATCAAGGTTCGACCCAACGGCTCGCTCAAGCTGACCGGCCCCGCCACGCTGGTGCTGGCGGATGGCACCGAGGTACAGATCGCCCAGGGGCAGTCCGTTGCCCTGTGTCGCTGCGGCGCGAGCGCCAACAAGCCGTACTGCGACGCCAGCCACCGACGGATCGGCTGGGTGGACCCGGCGCCGGTCATCGAGGGGTCACCCGGCGTGGGGCCGCTGACCGCGATCTGACCAGCCGGCCGGCCCCCGGGCCGCCCGACAGCGACGTCGCGGGTCCGTCGGCCCTCGACACCCGCCGTACCATCGCTCACATGAACCACTGGAAGACCATCGTCGAGCCGTTCCGGATCCACTCGGTGGAGCCGGTCCGGATGACCACCGTGGACGAGCGTGACGCCGCGCTCCGCACCGCCGGCAACAACCTCTTCAACCTGCACGCGGCGGATGTGCTGATCGACCTGCTCACCGACAGCGGCACCGGCGCCATGTCGCGCGACCAGTGGGCCGCCCTCCAGCACGGCGACGAGAGCTACGCCGGCTCGCCCTCCTGGTTCGTCTTCCTGCAGGCCGTCCAGGAACTCTTCCCGTTCCGGCACGTGATCCCCACCCACCAGGGCCGGGCGGCGGAGAAGATCCTCTTCTCGGTGATCGGGGGCCCCGGGAAGGTGATCCCCAACAACACCCACTTCGACACCACTCGGGCCAACGTCGAAGCCACGGGCGCCCAGGCGGTGGACCTGGTGATCCCGGAGGGCCGCGATCCGTCGGCGCTCCACCCGTTCAAGGGCAACATGGACATCGGCGCGCTGGACGCGTTCCTCGCCGCCCACGCGGGTTCGGTGCCGGTCGTCTTCGTCACCATCACCAACAACTCGGGCGGTGGCCAGCCGGTCTCCCTGGCCAACCTGCACGAGGTCCGGGCCGTGTGCGACCGCCACGGCGTGCCCCTCTTCCTCGACGGCTGCCGGTTCGCGGAGAACGCCTGGTTCATCAAGTTGCGCGAGCCGGGCCAGGCGGACCGGAGCATCCCCGACATCGTGCGCGAGATCGCCTCGCTGGCCGACGGGATGACGATGTCGGCCAAGAAGGACGGGCTGGCCAACATCGGCGGCTGGCTGGCAATGAACGACGACGGGCTGGCCGAGGCGTGCCGGAACCTGCTGATCCTGACGGAGGGCTTCCCGACGTACGGGGGGCTGGCCGGGCGCGACCTGGAGGCCATCGCCCAGGGGCTCCGCGAGGTGGTGGCGGAGGACTACCTGCGCTACCGGATCCGGTCCACCGCCTACCTCGGTGAGGCGCTCCACGCGGCCGGGGTGCCGCTGGTCCGGCCGTTCGGCGGGCACGCCGTCTACCTGGACGCGCGGGCGCTGCTGCCGCACATCCCGCCCCTCCAGTACCCGGGCCAGGCCTTGGCGGTCGCGCTCTATCGCGAGGGCGGGATCCGCGGCTGCGAGATCGGGACGGTGATGTTTGGGCTCCGGCCGGATGGCACCGAGACGCCCGGTCCCATGGATCTGGTCCGCCTGGCGATCCCGCGCCGGACGTATACGCAGAGCCACATGGACTACGTGATCGAGGTGGTGACCTACGTGGCGGCCCGCGCCGCCGACCTGCGCGGCTACCGGATCTCGCAGGCGCCGCCGGCGCTCCGCCACTTCACGGCGCGCTTCGAGTCGCTGTGACGGCGCCTGACCCGGCGGCGCCGAACCCTTCGGGGTCCGCGGCCGGGCCGGCGTCGGTCGAAGCGCTCACGCGCCAGCTCGATTCGATCACCCCCTGGGTGCGCTGGTGGCTGCGAGCCGAAGGGTTCGCCGGCTTCACCCTGGGCGTCCTGGTGTGGTGCGCCCTGGGCGGCGACTGGATCTGGCTCCTGCCCGCGCTCTTCCTGCCCGACATCGCCATGGCCGGCTACCTCGGCGGACCGCACATGGGTGCGATCGCCTACAACCTGGCGCACAACTGGTTCATCGGCGGACTGGTGCTGCTGATTGGCCTGTGGGCGCCGGTCACCCCGCTCGCATTCGCGGGCGCCATCCTCGTCGCGCACACGGGGATGGATCGGGTGATGGGCTACGGGCTCAAGTACCCGACTGGATTTGGCGACACGCACCTGGGCGCCATCGGCCGCCGGCGGTAGGGGAGCGCCGGGGCGTCAGGCTGCGCGCGGCGTCCGGCCTCGGGCAATCGCCAACTGAAGTGTCGCCGCCACCAGCGCGGCCGCGAACCCGATCGCGAGGTCGCCCAGCAGCGCGACCTGGAAGCCGTACAGCGTGATCTCCGGGCCGACGCTGATCCCCAGCTTGTGGCCGATCAGGTAGAAGGCGCCGAAGCCGGCCAGGCCCGGGAGCACGTAGGCAAGGCGACGCGTCGGCCCGCCAGCCCGCGCGAGGAGCCGCGTGGCGACGAACCCCAGCCCGATGGAGCACGCCATGAAGGTGAAGACGAGGGCGTAGGCCTGCGCTGGCATCACCGGAGCCTACCAAGGATCGCGTCGGGCGGCCACGCTGCGCCTTCGCGCACCTTCCCCGCCTACAATCGGTGCCATGAGTGACAAGGACGCGCGCGGTTTCACCGCCGAGCAGATCGAGGGCATCAAGACCGGCGTTGCGAAGCGCCGCACCACCACCGACCGTGCCGGTTTCCGCGGCGTGGACCGCGTGGAGATCACCGTCCTTGAGGGCCTGGAGTACGAGGCGCGCAACCCGCACGAGACGGGCGTCATGCGGGTCGGGGAGCCGGTCGATCGCGGCGGCCTGGGCGAGGGCTCCAGCCCCTTGAGCCTGGTCATCACCGGCGCGGCCAGCTGCCTCATGAACCAGTTCATCCGGAGCGCGGTCGCGGACGACCTGCCCGTCCGGTTCCTGGGCGCCGCCGTGAAGGGCGAATTCAGCCGCGTGGCGGGCGGCGGCTTCGAGCAGATCACCATCGAGTTCCGGGCCGAGGGCACGCTCACCGACGAGCAGGTGACCGGGCTGGTCGCCACGGCCGAGCACCTCTGCTACATCCACGTGACCCTGCGCCAGGCGGTGCGGATGACCACGATCCTGTTGGTCGACGGGGTCGAGCGCGCCAGGAGCGTCACCGGCCCGGAGCGGGCGGGGGCCTGAGGGCCGAAAGGAACCGAGGAGTCGCCGATGAAGGTCGGGTATGTCGTGCTCTACGTGAGCGACGCGGAGGCTTGCCGAAGGTTCTGGGTTGAGCAGGTCGGCATGGTCGAGAAGCGGCGCAGCGAGGCGGCCGGCTTCACCATCGCGCAGGTCGGGTTCGCCGACCAGGCCTTCGCGTTCGAGCTGGTGCCGCTGGCGCTGATGAAGGACAACCCGGACGGCCTCGACCTCGCGACGCCGTCGATCGCCTTCCACGTCGACGACCTCCAGGCCACGCGCGCCGCCCTCGTGGGCCGCGGTGTTCAGGCGACCGAGGTGGGCGAGCACCAGGGCATGCCGAGCTTCGCGTTTTCGGACCCCGAGGGCCGCTGGTTCGCCGTCACCCGCTGATGACCCCCGAGGCCGTCGCCCGCTCGGCCAGCCGATTCCGCGCCATGACGCTGACCACGGTCTACCCGCTCTACCTGGCGAAGGTCGAGAAGAAGGGCCGCACCCGCGACGAGCTGGACGCCGTGATCCGCTGGCTGTCGGGCTACGACGACGCCGAGGTGGGCCGTCACATCGCCGACGGCTCCACGTTCGAGGAGTTCTTCGCGGCGGCGCGCCTGAACGCGAACG
Organism: uncultured Chloroflexota bacterium; assembly: GCA_903822495.1. GTDB lineage: Bacteria > Chloroflexota > Limnocylindria > Limnocylindrales > CSP1-4 > CAIJPD01. Next base: position 76,492 of record CAIJPD010000054.1, read on the forward strand.
CCTCAAAGATCACGGGCCTGATCTGCGGGGTCCGCGTGGAGACCATCGAGGACCCCATCGTGCAGCGGGTCCGCTACCTGGACAAGCTGGTCGACGAGCTCGCGAAGGGCCGGCCGCTGGCGAAGGTGCTGCGCGCCTGATGGCGTGCCGTCGAGACGGCGCGCCGCGCGCGGCGCGTCCTCGGGCGCGACGGCGCTGGCTGTGACACCCAAGGTGTCGCGCTCGCCTGCTTCCATCGCGCCATGAGATGGCCCTGGCAGCAACACTTCCCGGCCGGCAAGTCGGCGCCCGGGCGCCCGGCCATGGTGCACCGCGTCGCGTCGGCTGACCAGCAGCTCCCAGCGTGCCTGACCTGCGGGCGCCAGCTGGGGTCGGATCCAGAGGACGAGCCCACGGGCGACGCCGGCGGTCCCATCTGCGGCGAGTGCAACCGGTCCCGCAACTTCGACGTGATGTTCGACCGCTGACGAGGGGTCAGCCCGGCCCCCTTCGGCGACGCGCCCCGGGGCTCCGAGTTACCCCTTCGCGGCAGGATCCGTCACGCGGCCCAGGAACAGGATCGTGCCGGTCGGCACGTCCCGGAGCGCGAACAGGAAGGGTCGGTCCAGCCGGACCGTGACGGGCTCGGCGGGGAGTGCCGTGGCACGCATCAGCACCGCCGTGGCCGCCGCGGCTGTCGTGCCCTTCTCGTCCACGTCCATGTTTGCCTGGTGGATCACCGCCGCGATGAACAGCTGCTCCTGGGTGGTCATGCCGCTGAAGTCCGCGGCGCCGGCCTGGAAGGCCGTCGGCATGCCCATGGCCGACAGGACCTGGCCCAGCTCGGCCTTGCTCTCGATGCTGTAGCGCGGGAAGGCGAGCGTGACGCTGCGCTGCTTCAGGGCGGCGGTGATCGCGTCGAAGCCTGCCGCCGTCAGGCCCTGCTCGAAGGAGGCGAAGGCATCCGGCAGGATCACCGTGAGCGCCAGCGAGCCGCCCACGTAGGGCAGCTGGACCGCTCGCCAGCCGCTCCCCTCCGCGTACGGCAGCCCGCCGATGGAGGCCATGAAGGGCGTCGTCACGGTGGACCCGTCGAGCCGGGTGAACGGGGCGGCCTTCGTCTCGGCCTCCGTGAACGGGGTCAGCCAGGCGGCCTTCAGATAGATCGCGTTGACCAGGGCGAGGCGGTCATCCGGGGTGATGGTGCCCGGCACCAGCAGCTCCGGGATCCGCTGCTCGGTCTGGCCCGAGACCCACGCATTGATCGACTTGCGGGCGCCTTCGGCATCGGCCTTGTAGTCCACCAGCCGGACCCCGGCGCCGTAGCGCGAGGCCATCGCCTGGAGATACGTGTCGAGCAGCTGCATCCCCTGCTGCGAGAAGAGGCTGTTGGCGATGCGCAGCGTGACGGTCTGGTCCTTGCCGCTCTCGTCCTTGAAGGTGCCCGTCCGGGTCCCAAGGGCGGCGTCGAGCGCGTTCAGCCATGCGGCGTGCTCGTCGGTCGCGAGGTTGCGCAGGACGGCGTCCATCTCGCTGGCCGTCCTGCCGCGGGCGCCCGCCCGGGCCATCCCCAGGGCAAGGGCGATGCTCGCCGGCGAGACGACGATGTTCCCGGTACCGGTCGCAAAGCGGTGGTAGAAGTCGAGGCCGAAGGCGGTGATCGCCCCGCCCGCCTCCTTCGCGGCGGCCGGATCGGCGGCGGCCCGGGGGATGTCGGCCCTGGCCAGGGTGATGTTCGCGGCCGGACTGGGAGTGGCGGCCGTGCAGCCCATCGGCGCGAGAACGGCGAGGGTGAGCAGGAGGGCGAGGGGGGCGTTCGGCGTCTTCATGGTCCGGTGACGTCCAGGTTGGCCCGCCGGTTGCACATCCCGCCGGGCGGGTTCGCGGGGAGGGGCGTTGGGGACAGGATCTGCGCCCCGCGGAGCCCGGGCAAGGGCCGAAGGACGCCTTCGCGCAGCGCTCGGCCCCCGCGCCCCCGCCCCCGCTAGTTCCGGGGCGTCCCGGCCGCGCGGTAGCGGTCCAGCATCCGGACCGAGATCTCCGGGCCGGCGTTGAGCAGCTCCAGGAAGTCGGCGCCGTCCAGCGCGAGGAGCCGGCCCTCGGACGAGGCCGTGACCGTGGCGCTTCGCGGTGCGTTGCGCATCAGGCCCAGCTCGCCGAAGACATCGTCCGCCCCCATCGTGCGGAGGCGTCGTGGCGCCCCCGTCCCGTGGTCGAGCTGGTCCACGACGAACGTGCCCCGCTCGATGATGTAGAAGCGATCCGCCGGGTCGCCCTCGCGGATCACGACGTCCCCGGCCGCCACCGGGACGGCCACCAGCCTCTGGGCCGCCACCTCCAGGGCGCCCGGTGAGACGCCCGCGAAGAGCGGCAGTCGGGCGACACGCGCCAGGACCGTGGCCGCCGCCTCCGTGGCCGCACCACGCTGGAAGAAGGGGCCCACGAGGACGTAGGTCGCCAGTGAGCCAACGAAGATCGCCACGCCACCCACACCCAGGATGATCGGCGCGCCGACCGTGGTGAGGAGGACCGGCACGGCGAACGAACCCAGGGCGTAGGTGAGCGTCGAGACCGTCTGCATGGTGCCCAGGGTGCGGCCACGGATCGCGTCGGGGACCACCCGTTGCAGGACCGTGTCGCTGACCACCTGGGCCAGCAGTGCGCCGGCCGCGACCACGATGAGCGCGGCGAACGCGAGCGGCAGCGTCTCCACGAAGCCGAGCGCGATGAAGCCCACGCTCAGGAGGATCGCCCCGGCCAGCATCACTGGTGCCAGGTTGGGCCGCAGGACGACGGCGCTCGATCCGAGCGCTCCCACGACGCCGCCGACGCCGACCGCGGCCCACAGGAAGCCGGTGGCATCCTCCCCGGCGTGCAGGCGGTCCACCGCGAAGATGACCAGCGCCACGCTGATGCCGCCGAACAGGAAGCCCGCGACGGTGTCGAGCAGGGCCAGGCCGGCCACCGGGCGGGCGATGTCGCGCGCGGTCACGCTGGGTGCCGGTGCCGGCGCCGCTACCGGTGCTGGCGCCCCGGATGCTTCGGGCGCGGTTGTCGCGGCCGCCGTGGCCGAAGCGGCCCGCGGCGACCCACCGGTCGCCGCATCCCCGGGCTCGGCCGCCTGGCTTGCCCGTTGCGTCGCCGTCTCCGGCACGTGAGCGGCCGCCGCCTTCGCCTTTCGCGGGTCATTGGACGGCAGGCCCCACAGGATGGCCACCGGCGCCAGGAAGGAGATCGCGTTGATGACGAAGGCCCAGCCAAGGTCCGTGGCCGCGATGATCAGGCCGGCGACGGCCGGCCCGATGACGAACGTGATCTCGCCCAGTGTCGCGAAGACGCTGTTGGCCGGGCCAAGCTCCGCCTCGTTGCGGGCGAGCGAGGGCAGGTAGGCGCCGATGGAGGGCCGGAAGAAGACGGCGAAGCAGGTCGCGAAGATCGCGAGCGCCACGGTGAGCAGCACCGGGCCGTGATTGAACGTGTTGACGGCCAGGCCGATCATCGCCACGCCGCGGATGGTGTCCGTCACGATCAGGACCAGCCGCCGGTCGTAGCGGTCCACCACGATGCCGGCGGGGACCGACAGCACGACGTACGGGATGATGCGCGCGCCGCCGATCAGGCCCAGCAGGAATGGGTCCGAGCTGTCGCGGTAGACCACGACGAGCAGCGCGACCAGGTAGAGCCAGTCGCCGATCCCGGAGACGAACTCGCCGGTGAAGAGGCGCACCAGGTTGCGGTTGCCGGCAACGGTCCGATAGGCCGCGATCATGCGGCAAGCCTCCCTCGTGGACGGTCGGCGCGCTGGACGCCACCGCGCTCGATGCCCCCTCCAGGGCGTTGGGCGGAGGATACGACGACCGCCCGTGGGCGTCGATGGAGGACATCCCCGGCCGACTCGCGGTCCATCCGGTGCTACGCTCCGCCCATGAGCGATCTGATCCGCCGAGCCGCCGACCTCCTCCGCATCAACGGCCTCCGCTGGCAGGCCATCGCCACCGGCCTGGACCGCGAGGTCCTGGTGCGCGTTCCGGAGCCCGGCGAATGGTCGGCCATGGAGTGCCTCAACCACGCCGAGTCCACCGAGGAGGCCGTCTTTGCGGCCCGCCTGCGCGTGATCCTGACCACCGGGGGGACCTTCCCCGACTTCGACCCCGACGCCCACCCGTCAAACGTCAACGAGACGGGCGACCCCACGGCCCTCGCGGCATCGCACGCGCGCCAGCGTGCGGCCAGCCTGGGGCTGATCGCCACCGTCACCGAGGCGGACCTGGACCGGACGGGCGTCCACGGCTCGCTGGGCACGGTCACGGCGCGCGAGCTGCTCAACGAGTGGGCCGCGCACGACACCATGCACATCGTCCAGGCGGAGCGGTCCGTGATGCAGGGCTTCATCGCGGACGCGGGACCCTGGCGCAAGTTCTTCTGGGACCACGACGTGGCGGCGCGGCCGGCACGCACGGACGGCTGACCCTCTAGCGGGGAGACCCATACGATGGTCGGCGGCCCTCGGTCGCCCGGTACCCGTGTCGGGCTGATCACCCTGGTAGCGGTCCTGGCCTGCCTGCTGTCAGCCTGCCAGGGCGCGGCCTCGCCGGCCCCCGGCACCCCGCCGGCCCCCGGCACCCCGCCGGCCGGATCCGTCACCGTGGTCCTCGGCATCTACTCGGGGCGCGCCGATCCCCAATGGAGCCTGTCCCCCGACCAGGCGAGCACGCTCGATGCCATGCTTGCCGCCCTGCCCCTCCAGGCGACCACGCCGCCCGTGGGCGGGCTCGGCTACCACGGGTTCACCATCCAGCGCCCCGGCAGCACGCTGGTCGCCTACCTCGGGAGCATCGCCCCGATGGGCGAGGGATCCCGGGCCGGCCAACTCGATCCCGCCCGGAGCATCGAGCGCTTCCTCCTGGGCACCGGGCGCCCGCATCTCGATGCCGTCGAGATTGCCGCCGTGGAGGCCGTGCTGCCCTGAGCCCGTGCAGGCGGCCTATGGAGCGGTCGCGCCGGAGCGCGGATGCGCGGGCGTGACGGCCGGGCTCGCTACCAGCCGAACCAGGACTTGAGCCGGTCCGCCTCAAACGCCTGCTTGGCCGCGAAGTTGGCGACCGAGTCCTCGCTCAGCGTCACCTGCGGCGGGTCCGCGTAGAAGCTGCCGCTGACCATCGCCGCCTTGCCGTGGCCGGTCTCCAGGAAGCAGGTCCCCGTCCCGTCGTAGACCGCGCTGGGTGCCAGGCCCGCGAAGGTCTCCGCGATCCGTGCCGCGACCACCTCGCCCTCGGCGTGCGCGAACGCGCCGGACTTCGGCAGCGCCATCCCGTTGGCCAGCCCGATGCCGGTCACGTCGCCGATCGCGTAGACGTTGGGGAAGGCCGTCTCCAGCGTCAGCTTGTTGACGTGGACCCACGGAGCGCCATGGGTGAGCCCGGACTGCGCCACCACGCCGGGGACGCGGTGCGGCGCCACGCCGATCAGCAGGTCGAACGGGATCCTCGTGTCGGCGGCGACCACGACGCCGGGCTCGATGGAGACGGCCTGGGTCCTTGGTCGGAATGAGATCCCGGCGGACGCCAGGCGCCCGTCGAACGCGGAGCAGGCGTCCGTGCCCAGGATGGGCAGGGAGCCCGGCTGCGGGGTGAAGACGAAGATGCCACCCGGGATCTTGTCGCGCGCGAACCGCTCGGCGAGGAGCAGCGCCAGCTCGTACGGCGCCGGCGGGCACGGGTAGGGCGCCCCAAAGACGCCGATCACCAGCCGGCCGCCGCGGAAGGCCTCGATGGCTGCCGCGCCGCGCTGTGCCTCGCGCGGGTCGTAGTAGTCGATCGCATGCTCTTCGAAGCCGGGGATCGCCTTGCGGTTTCGGCCGGCGCCCAGGGCGACGACCATCGCGTCGGCCTGGATCCGCTCCGTATCGACCTCCACCGCGACATCCGCGGGGAAGATCTCGTTGACCTTGCCGTTGATGACGCGGATGCCCAGCTCGTTGAGGACCCACAGGCCGCGCTGCCCGTCCTCGAAGGGCGCCACTCCGGTGAGCGCCCAGTTCTTGCGCAGGCCCATGATGAACGAGGTGCGCCGTTCGACCAGCACCACCTCGTCCGACGCCGGGAGCCGCTTGCGCAGCGCGACCGCGGTGGCGACGCCACCGAACCCGCCACCCAGGACCAGGACTCGCTTCATGAGGCTCCTCTTCCGCAGATGATTGGGGCCATGGTGGGCCGAGGGCGGCCAACGGTAGAGGGCCGATTGTCACATGCGTCGGGCGATCCGGCGGCTGGCCGGGCCTCAGCCGCCATCTTCGTCGGCCGTCAGCTCCAGCGCCAGCTGGTCGGGATCGGCGGGCACGCCGGACCCGCGGGACGGCTGGCTCCAACGTCCCCGGGCTCGCGAGGGCGCGGTCACCCCGGGCGCCAGGAGCGGCTCACCGACGATCGCGGCCAGACGCTCGGCGATCGCCCACCAGTCGAACCCGCCCGTGACGTGCGACGCCGGCAGGGCGATGATCCGGTCGGCCGCCACGTAGTCCGGCAGCCGGGCGTCCAGGATCGCCTCGATCTCGTCGCGGAACGCGTCGCTGGTGCTGCGGACGCCGTCTGGGCTCAGGGCGATGTCCGGGAGGAGCCGGACCACCAGGTCGTACGTGCGCGACCACGCGCGGATGAGCGGCTCCACCGAGTACGGATCGGCGCCGTGCGTCGCCCGCAGGTAGTACGCGAAGTTGTCCATGACGCCCCGGTCCAGCACCAGCACCTCGGCCTTGGGCGACAGCTCCAGCTCCATGCGGACCTGGGAGACCAGTACCCAGAGCTGTGCCTCGCCGGTGGCGCCCTCGTTGATGCCCAGCGGGTTGTCGCGGACCACCTCGCGGCCGTACTCGACGCTCCTGCCGGCGCCCTGCACGGTGCTGGCGAACGCGTGCGCGGCCGTGGTCTTGCGGATCCCGTGGGAGCCGATGAACGCGATCTTGGCGGGTCGCTGCCAGTGCATGCGTGGCAGCGTACCCGCTGAAGGTACTGGGGGAAATGGTGAGCCGGGACCGCGCGCCAGGCATCGCCCAAGCGGAGGCAATCACGGGCAAACGTGCGGCGATCCTGGTGATTCATGGGGTCGTCGGGCGCCGCATTGTGAGGATTCGGGGGTGCGTCGATGCACCAATAGGCGGTTCTGACGAGGGGCGTATTCAGCCGCCGGGACTAAGATTGGCACCATCCGGGTGGAGTCTGTTCACCACGCCTTGAGGCTTTATCGTTGCTGTTCGATCCGACGTATGCGGTTCCTGGGGTCGCCATCGTCGCCACCATCCTGCTCCTGGTCGCGGTGGTTCCGCCGTGGCTGGGTCACCGCAGCCCCCTGCTCCCGGCCGCGCTCCGCCGGGGACGGCCCGCGGACCGGATGGACGACTGGAGCACCCGCCTGAGCACCGGCCCGGCCGTCCTGGCCCGGCTGGCGGAGCTGCGCGACCTCGAGGATCGGCAGGCGCGGACGGACGCCGCCCGCGAGACGTATGGCGGCCGCGACTCGGCCAGCGCCGAACCCGGCCAGGAGCCCGCCCGTGACTCGGGCCGCGACCTCCTGGGTCGCGAGCAGGCCATGCGCGAGACTCGTGACCTGGCGGTGGGCCGCGAGTCCGCCCGCCCCGGGGAGCCCCGGGCCGCGTCGCTCCCGGCCGCCGGCCGCGACGCCGGCCGCGCTGAGCGTGATGCCGGCGTTCGCCGGCCGGCCATCGGCCCGGATCCGGACCTGAATCCGCTCGCGATCGACAGCGCCACGCGCCTGTCGCAGCCGGGCGACGCGCAGATCGCCGACGACGCCCGGAACCCTGCGGCCTACGACCGGATCGTTCGCGTGGTCGCCATGGTGTTCATCCTCGCCGCGCTCACCGTGGTCACGGTCAGCGGCGTCTGGCCGGAGGCCCAGGGTGGCGTCACGCTGCTGCTGGTCGTGGCCGCCCTCGTGGTCCTGGTGGTCCACGACGTGCTGCCGGCCAGCGTCGCGCGCAACGTCATCTTCGCCATCGAGGGACTGGTGGCCGTCGGCCTGACGGCCGCGCTGGTCGCCGTCACCGGCCGGCAGGCCAGCCCCTTCTTCCCGGTCTTCCTGCTGATCGTGTCGGGCGCGGCGCTCGTGATCAGCGCGCGGGCCACGTTCGTCCTCGCGACCCTCGCGATCGCGGGCTACGTCGCTGCCGTGGCCGTGGGTGACGGGACCAACCTGGTCGCCGCCACCGTGTCCACCATGAGCATCAACGTCACCGCGCTCCTGCTGCTCACCTACGTCTCCATGGCGATCGCCCGCATGCAGCGGCGGTCGCATGATGCGGCCATCCGGATGTCCACCATCGACGCCATGACGGGCCTCTACAACCGGCCCTTCCTCTTCTCCAGCATCGAGCAGGAGATCGCACGCAGCACTCGCACCGGCCGTGGCTTCTGCCTCCTGATGATGGATCTCGACGAACTCAAGGCGATCAATGACCGATATGGCCACTTCGTGGGCGACCGGGCACTCCGGGCGGTCTCCGATGTCATCAAGTTCGGCGTCCGCCGCATCGACATCCCGGCTCGCTACGGCGGCGACGAGTTCGTGATCCTGCTCCCCGAGACGGATCCCACCGGCGGCTACGTGCTGGGCGAGAAGATCCGGCAGGGCGTCTCCGAGCTGGTGGTGCCCGGCACGGAGGTCCGCACCAGCATGTCGGTGGGGATGGTCGCCTACCCCGAAGACGGCCGGACCGCGGACGAGCTGATGATCTCGGCCGACCGCGCGATGTACGCCAGCAAGCGCCTGGGCAAGAACCGGGTCATGGGCGCACCGTCGGCGGCCGGAGGCCGCGCCGACTCCCCGGTGTAGCATCGCGGGGTGACCTCTCACCCCGTGACGGGCCCGGCGCCCGCCACCGCGCGTCCCGCGCAGCTCCGCTTCGGCCGCCCATCGGGCGGCGCCGCCGCTCCCACGACCAGGCCCGCCCGGCTGGGCCGCGCGCTCTGGCGCCTGTTCACCTCGGTCAACTTCGCGGTGCTCCAGATCATCTATCTCGCGCTGCTCGGCGTGATCGGGATGACCATCCGCCAGCTCCCGTCGTTCGCCTTCCATTCGCTGGGCGACTACCAGGGCGAGATGGCCAAGCTCCAGGCGATCTACGACCCCGTCCTGGGCGAGGGCGTCGTGGACGCGATGGAGCGGCTGCAGGTCTTCCAGGTCTTCACGTCCGCCTGGTTCTCGGGCGGGCTGATCGTCCTGGTGGTGTCGATCATCATCTGCACGCTGGATCGGACGCCGCGGCTGTGGCGGATGGCCGCGGAGGTGCGCGTCGCCCAGCCCCAGCCGTACTTCGACCCCGAGCTGCCCGATCGGGCGCTGATCCCGGGCGCGCCTGCCGCGGCGGTGGTGGCCGGAATCCTGCGCCGCCACCGGTTCCGCGTCCGCACGGCCGCAGACGGCGAGACGGGCGCCACCTTCATCTACGGCGACCGGAACCAGTGGACCAAGCTGGCCACCCTGTTCACGCACCTGGGCCTCATCCTCTTCCTGGTGGCCGCCGCGGTGACCTCGCGCCTGGGCGAGCAGCAGGGACTGGTGGTGGCCGAGGGCGATTCGCTGACCGTGGGCCCCATCGGCACGCCGGGGCTGCTGCTCGTCCGCAACTACGGCTTCGAAGCGCCCGGGTTCGAGACCGGCCGGCCCACCGACTTCACCACCGATCTGGCGGTCTATCGCGACGGCCAGCTGCTGGCCCGCAAGGTCATCCGCGTCAACGATCCGCTGGAGATCGGCGGCTACACCTTCCACCAGAACGGCTTTGGGCCCGCGCCCGAGCTGGTGGTCCAGGACCGCACCGGCGCGACGCTGTGGACCGGCCCCGTGCCGCTGACCGAATCCCACGAGGGCTTCCCGTTTGGGCTGCTCTCGGTCCCGGGCCGGGACGTGGGGCTGCAGCTCCTGCTGGACCGTGGCGCGGACGGGGCCGCGGTGCTGCTGGTCCTGCCGTACCGGGTGACGGGGACGGCCGCCGACGGCACGCCGCAGATCAGCACCCTCGACCCGATGGCGATCAGCCGGGGCGAGTGGCAGACCGCATCGGGCATCGACTTCGCGGTGGGCTTTGCGTCGATGTCCGACTACAGCGTCCTGATCGCATCCAGGGACCCGGGGCAGGGGATCGTGTGGGGCGCGTTCCTGTCGCTGATCACGGGGATCCTCGTCATCTTCTACCTGCCCCGCCGCCGGGTCTGGGCGCGGCTGGCCGCGGATGGCGACCTGGCGCTGGTGGGACGGTCGGACCGGTACGTGGACTTCGAACGGGAGTTCGGGCGCCTGCTCGACGACCTGGTGAAGGCGAGGCCGGATGGCTCGGCCGCCGAGCCGGGCTCCGATGCCGCCGCGTCCACGGCTTCCACCGGCGGCGCCTGACGGCTACGCTCGTGGCCTGATGGCCACCCTCGGCTCGATCCGCTCCGCGATCTTCCCCGCCGCCGTGCCGGCGCGACCGCTGACCCCCCAGGAGTTGGAGCGCGACGTCACCTGGGTCCGCGTGCTGAAGGCCGGCGGTGCGGGAATCGATGCCCTGGAGGCCGGCGACCTCGTCATCCTGCCGGCCAGCGCGGTGCCCGCCCCCGCACCGGATGGCGATGCCATGGAGGAGCTCGCAGCGCGGTTGGTCACCGTCCAGTGCGCCGCCCTCCTGCTCTGCGGCGACGGGCCTGATGACGTCGCCCGGGCCCGGATCGACGCGTTGGCTGCCGCGGCCCACCGGGCGGGGGTGCCCGCCCTGCGTCTCTCGCCCGCCGACCCGCCAGCGCTGGAGCGGAGCGCCATCGCCTACCTGGTCAACCAGCAGGCCGAGGTGGACCGACGGGCGGCCGAGCTGGACGGCCAGCTGGCTCGGCTGGCCCTGGCCGGCGGCGGCCTGAGCACGCTGGCCGCCGCCATCGGCGAGTTCCTCGGCCGTGCGGTGGCAATCGAGAACCCGGGCGGGGAGACCCTGGCCATCCACGCCCCGGCCGAGCCCGCCGCCGCCGCGGCCGCCGCCGCCCGGTACCTGTCCCGGACCCTGGGCAGCATCGCGGCGCTCCGGGTGGTGATCCCGGCAGCACCGGGCGAGCGCGGCTCCGGGGGTCGGTTGCTGCTGCTGGGTGATGAGCCAGCCCGCGAGCTGGAGCGGGTGGCCGGGGAGCGGGTCGCCGGCGTCCTGGGCCTGGAGCTGGCGCGGGTCGCCGCGCTGGACCAGGTGCGCGACGAGCTGCGTCGGGCCGAGCCGCTGCCCGCCGACGGTCCGCCCTGGGTGGTGATGATGGCCCGCCAGGGACCGGCCGAACCGGCCGGCAGCGACCGCGTCTCGACCGACCGGGTCGACGAGCCGCGCGCCCAGGCGGCCCGCGAGCGGATCCGCGCCGGGCTGCGTGCCATCGCGCCTGCCCGTCGCCTCCGCCTCCGCGGCACGGCCGAGAGCCTGGAGCTCCGGATGGTGGCCGCGGTCGCGCCCGACGACGCCGGCGGTGCGGCGCTCGCCACCGAGATCGCCGCCTATCTCGGTCGCACCGTGGCGCTCTCGCGGCCCTTCCCCGATGCCGTGAGCCGGCCTGCCGCCGAGGCCGCCGCCCGCTCCACGCTGGAGGCAGCCGAGGCGATGGGTCAGCCGCCGCGATTGGCCTACGCGGCACGGCTCCCGGCCTACCAGCTGCTGGGCAGCCTGGACCAGATCCCCGGTGGCTCCCGGCAGGCGCGGCTCCTGCTCGCGCCCATCCTGGCGAGCCGCCCAGCCAGCCGGCGTCAGCGCCTGGAGACGCTCCGGGCCGTCCTGGATTCGGGTGGGTTTGGCGAGGCCGCCGCCGTCCTCGGCGTCCACCGCAACACCATCGCCTACCGGATCGAGGCGATCGAGCGCGAGACCGGCTGGAACCTGCACGACCCCGACCTTCGGCTGGCGCTCAGGGTCGCGATCCGGATCGCGGAGCACGACGGGGCCTAGGCCGGTCGTCGCGTCCTGGCCGGCGGAGTTGTGCCATATGCACAAAGTCTCGGCAAGGCCATGGGCATCTCGGTGCCGATTTGTGCTGATATCCTTTCGCGACCGTTCGATCACCGGGGCGGATGTCGTGCGGAACGCATAAAGCAGGAGAAGCACAGACCCATGGGCAACAGCCGCAGCGTCGCCATCGATCAGATCGCCAACCACAAGGTCGAGTCGAACCAGAACTACCTGGAGCACGCGGGCGCCGACATCTACGGCCAGTACGTGTTCGGCGAAGAGGCGCAGCGCCAGTACCTGGCCAAGCCCATCTTCAAGAACCTGCGCCGGACCATCGATGGCCTGCAGCCGTTCGACCCCGCCATCGTGGACGCGGTGGCGCACGCGGTGAAGGAGTGGGGGATGGCACACGGCGCCACCCACTACACCCACTGGTTCGTGCCCATGACGGGCTCCACCGCCGAGAAGCACGACTCGTTCCTGAGCCCGTCGGGCGACGGCAAGACCATCGCCGAGTTCAGCGGCAAGAACCTGCTCCAGGGCGAGCCGGACGCGTCGTCGTTCCCGTCGGGCGGCATCCGGGCCACCTTCGAGGCGCGCGGCTACACCGCGTGGGACGTCACCTCGCCCATCTTCCTGCAGGTCGAGCCCAACGGCGCCACGCTGACCATCCCCACCGCGTACGTCTCGTACACCGGTGAGGCCCTGGACCACAAGATCCCGCTCCTCCGCTCGCAGGAGGCGCTGGGCAAGCAGGCGCTCCGGATCCTGCGCTGGTTCGGCAACGCCAGCTCCAGCCGGGTCTTCACCACCATCGGCCCCGAGCAGGAGTACTTCCTGATCGACCGGCGCCTGGCGGAGCAGCGCCCCGACCTGCTGCTCACCGGCCGGACGCTCTTCGGCGCCCCGTCGCCCAAGGGCCAGGAGCTGGAGGACCAGTACTTCGGCTCCATCCGCGAGCGGATCCTGAGCTACATGATGGACATGGACCGCGAGCTGTGGCGGATGGGCGTCCCCGTCAAGACTCGTCACAACGAGGTCGCGCCGGCCCAGTTCGAGATGGCGCCGGTCTTCGAGGCGGGCTCGGTGGGCTCGGACCACAACATGGTCGTGATGGCCACCATGCGCCGCCTGGCGCAGAAGCACGGCCTGCTGCTCCTCCTCCACGAGAAGCCGTTCGCGGGCATCAACGGGTCGGGCAAGCACAACAACTGGTCCATGGCCACGGACGACGGGGAGAACCTCCTCGACCCGGGTGATGACCCGCACGCCAACGCGCAGTTCCTGACCTTCCTCCTGGGCGTCGTCCGGGGGGTCAACGTCCACGCCGACCTGCTCCGCGCGGGCATCGCCGACGCGGGCAACGACCACCGCCTGGGTGCCAACGAGGCGCCGCCGGCGATCATGTCGATCTTCCTCGGCTCGCAGCTGGAGGACGTGGTCAGCCAGCTGGAGCAGGCGGGCTCGGCGTCGGCGTCCAAGCACGGCGCGCGCCTGGACCTGGGCGCGGATTCGCTCCCGGCGCTCCCCGCGGATGCCACGGACCGCAACCGCACCTCGCCGTTCGCGTTCACCGGCAACAAGTTCGAGTTCCGCGCCGTCGGCTCCTCGGCGCCCATCTACTGGCCGCAGACCATCCTCAACACCGCCGTGGCCGACTCCCTGGCGCAGCTGGCCGACGAGCTGGAGAAGCTCAGGATCGGCGACTTCGACGGCCTCACCAAGATCCTGTCGGGGATCGCCAAGGCGCACAAGCAGGTCCTGTTCGAAGGCAACGGCTACTCCGAGGAATGGCACGCCGAGGCCGCCCGCCGCGGGCTTCCAAACAACAAGACCACCGTCGACGCGCTCCCGGCCCTCGCGACGGAGAAGGCCAAGCAGCTGTTCGCCAGGTTCGGGGTCCTCTCCGAGCGGGAGCTGGCGGCGCGCCTGGACATCAACTGGGAGCGCTACGTCAAGGTCCAGAACATCGAGGCCAACACCGCGCTCGATGTGGCGCGCACCCTGATCCTCCCCGCCGCGGTCCGCTATCTCGGCCAACTGTCGAAGGCGGCCGGGCTCTCCAAGGCGGTCAGGACGCTCTCCGGCGAGGTCGCATCGCTCACGGACGAGCTGGGCGAGGCGATCGAGGCGCTGGCACATGCCCAGCACGAGGCGCATGGTGCCGGCGACGTGGTCGCGGAGGCGACGGCCATCGTCGGCTCCGTCATCCCCGCCCAGAACCGATTGCGCGTGGTGGTGGACACGCTGGAGACGATCGTCGCGGACGACCTCTGGCCCATGCCCAAGTACCGCGAGCTGCTGTTCCAGTACTAGCCGGGCTCCCGGCGCCGGCCGGTCCAACGCGATCACAGCGGCC
>CAIJPD010000055.1 GCA_903822495.1 uncultured Chloroflexota bacterium
CGACGAGCGGCGGCGCGTCGTCAGCTGTAGGCGAAGTGGTCCCCGGCATGGGCGGGCGACGTGCCCCCGGGGCTGGTCACGATGACATCCACCACGGCTCCGGCCGTGCCGGCCGGGGTCGTGATCCGGATCGTCGTGTCGTTGACCAGGGTGAACGCCACGCTGGTCGCGCCGACCTTCACCGTCGTCGCCCCCGTGAAGTACTTGCCCGTGAGCGTGATCAGGGTGCCCCCGCGGGCCGGGCCGGTGGCTGGGCTGACGCCTGTCACCACCGGCGATGGGTTGAGTGCGATCAGGTGCGTCCGGATGCCGGCCAGCTGGGTGGCCACCTGCTGGAAGACCGACGTCAGGTCGTCGGTCCGCGGCTGGCAGAAGAAGTGGTCGCCATCCGAGTTCTCGGCGCTGACGCAGCCCGAGTTGACGCCGTCCGGGCGGGGCGCGTACGTCGTCGTGGCCATCTGGGCGAGCAGGGATGTGACGTTCACGGCGCGCCACGCCCCGGAGGTGTCCGGGCAGTCGACGTCGTTGGCGCCGTCGAGGCCAAACCCGACCGTGAACAGGTCGATGTGTGACCCATCCCCGTTGGTGATCGCCTTGGCGGACGTGGCCGCGGTCATCGCGGCGGCACACGTGTAGTTGTCCGGGTCGCCGGTGTTGCTGTAGCTGGGCTGGCCGTCCGTCTCGAGCAGGATGCCCCACTTGGCGTGCGGCCGGCCGTAGGCCTGGAGGTAGGCCGCGGCCATCGCCACGGGCGTCGCCAGGTTGGTGCCGGTGCCGCCCGGGTTGTCGAAGCAGTTGATGGCGGAGACGATGTGGGTCGTGGGTGCGACCAGGCCGTGCCCGTCCGAGTACGCCTCGTCCCAGGCCTGCGCCGGCGTGTTCGTGTCCGTGCCGGTGAAGCCGACGGGGATCCACTTGTCGAGGTCCAGCGGGTAGGCCGTCCCGTAGACCGACGCGCCGGTGGGGCGCAGGGCGATGTGCTGGGCCACCATCTGCCCGCCGGCCCCGGCGGTCGCGTACGACGTTCCCGTGGCCCCGGTCGTCGCCTGGATGCCGTCCGCGCCCCTTAGGGACGGCCCGGACGCGTTGGTGTTGCGGACGTCCACCTCATCGGTCAGCAGCGAGTTGTTCGAGAAGGTGGTGCCGGCACCCACGGCGTAGAAGCCCGCGAGGGCCTCGGCGTCACCGGTCGTTGACATGGTCGGGGCCACCACCCGGTACGGGTGACTGTTGTTGGTCGTGGACTGGCCGGCCGACACGTCGATGGGGCTGGTCGTGTTGACGCCCGTGAAGCGCAGGATGCTGCCCGCGGCGCGGCTGCTGGGCGACAGCGTCCACGTGTAGCTGGCGGGCTCGCTGGCGCCCGCGACCCGCACGTAGGTGATCAGGCTCAGGTTGGTGCTGTTGTCCGTGCGCCGGACGAGGGTCCAGCCGGAGGGCGGCGTGACGGTGACGCCCGTGCCGCCGGCGACGGTGACGCCGGCCAGGAGGACGTGCCCGCTGGATGTCCCGGTCGGCCGATTGACCACGAGCGTCGAGGCACCGGTCCCGGCGTTGATCCCCGACGAGCTGGCCGCGTAGGCCGGGGCGGTGGGGACGCTGGGCACGAGCGCGTTGGCGTGGACCGCCGGTCCGCCGCCGGACCCGCTGCACGTGGCCGCCGCGTCGCTGGGGCCAAGGAACCCCACCGCCAGGCGCTGCTGGGCGGGATCGTAGACGCCCAGGATGGCCCTGGCCGCGTCGCGCGCGTTCTGGATGTCGACACTCGACATGCTGGCGGTCCGGTCGACAAGGACCACGAGATCGACGGGCCGTGCCGGCGCCTGGCCACATGGCCCGTTGCAGGCCGTCGAGACCACGACGTTGGTGTTGCCGCTGTCGATGCCCACCACCCGGGCGAAGGAGAACGACGTGCTGACCCCGCCGGCCAGCGCGACCGCGTTGCACTTGTCGCCCACGGTCGGGTTACAGGTGCTGAACCGCGTGCTGCCCGTGCCGCGGAAGTCGGCAGCGACCGGCACGTGGCCCAGCGACGTCCGCGGGTTGCACACCTCCGGCACGTCCCGGGCGATGTTGGGCCCTGGTGGGACGGCGCTGTTGACCCCCACGAGGCAGTAGTAGGTGATCGTGTAGTTCGCGGCGGTGATGCCGGGGAAGTTGGCCGCGACCGTGGAGACCATCCGGTCGTTGATCGCCGTCACAGCGGCGGTATTGACCGAGGCGCAGGCGCTGCCACCGGGTGGCGTGTTGCACCCATCGACCGGGAGCAGCGTGCCGCCGGCGAGGACCGCGGCGTCGAGGGCGTTGGCCAGCACCTGGCGGTCATTCCGCAGGCGACCGATGTCGACCACGATGGCGACGGACAGCATGATCACGACGATCGACAGGGTGAAGAGGACCAGGACCTGGCCCCGCTCCCCGTCGGCGCGGCGGCGGCGATGGGCCCAACCGACGACGCGGTCGGCAGGCCCGGTGCGCCGTCCGGCGAACGGCCATGGGCTCATTCGAGAACCATCCGCGTGCTCCCGGAGAGGTTCACGGTGGTGCCCAGGAGCGTGAGGAAGATCGAGTGGTACGTGTAGTTGAGCGTGACGTTGATCGCGTCACCGGACACCGGGTCGGGCTGGCCGCCCGACACCAGGTCGCAGCGCGCCTGCTGGAGCGGCACGCACTCCACCACGATGGACAGGTCTCGGCTGGTCAGCCCACTGGCCGCGCCGCGTACGGCGCCGTCCACGACGATCGGGATCCCGGTGGGGTTGTCCAGCTGGTTCACGGCGGCGCGGGCGCCCTCGCGCGACGCGCTGATCACGGTCATCCGCGAGTAGAGCATGAAGCCGACGTCGACCATCCCGCCCAGGAGCAGCATGAAGATGGGGATCACCAGGGCAAACTCGACGAGCGATTGCCCGGCTCGGCCGCTCCGGCGTGGTCCGCGGGGCTGGTGCGGCGTGGGCGCGCGGTGCCCGACCCGGGAGCGCGCGCGACCAGCGATCGTCATGGCATGTCCTGTGGCGTGGCGTGATGGTCCCGTGCCTGACGGTTGATGCACGGGCTGAGGCCAAATCTAGGCGCTGGCGCGGCGCGGACAACCCACCGTCATTCCGGGTGGGCGGGGGTACGAATGGGCCATTCCGGTCGGGTCTGGTGCGGATCGCGCCGTTCCGCGGCGTGGCGGGCGGGGCCACCCGGCGAGCGAGCCCCGGCGCGCGGGAGCGCCTAGCGCGACGGCACTTCCACGATCACGTTCGTGGCCTTGACCACGCAGACCGCGTCGTCACCCACCTTGAGGTCCATCTCGACGACGGCCTCGGCGGTCATCAGGCTGACCAGCCGGTGCGGGCCACTCATCACCTCGACGACGGCCGCGACGCCGTCACGCTCCACGCGGGTCACGACGCCCTCGAAGCGGTTGCGGGCCGACTGGGCCACGATGGGCCGCTCGACGGTGGCCTTGCGCCGCTCCGCGAGGAGCCGGGAGACCTCGCGGACCTCCACCAGGCGCTGGCCGCCCTCCGATCGCTCCATGGTGAGGCGCCCGTCCGCCTCCCAGCGCCGGAGCGTCTCCACCGAGACGCCCAGCATCTCGGCCGCCTCGCCCATGCGGAGGCGCCCACCCTGTCGGTCGCGGGGATGCGTCATTCCATGAGTCTAGCGTCGGCCGGGCCGAGGCCACGACTCGTCGGGGCCGCCAGCGGGGAGCCACGCGTGTCGGCCAAGGGTGGCATCCTGCGCGCATGGAGCACGTGACCGACTGGGCCCTTCTCTGGCGCCAGATCGTCGAGGCGCGGCTGGCGGGCCGCCCGGAGTCGGATGCGCCAGCCACGACGGCCGACCCGTGGACCGGGCGTGCGCGCGAGTTCGATTCGATGGCCCGCTCGCGCCCGCGGGGCATCGGCTCGCGCCAGCAGGCCGTGCTCGACCTGCTCGAGCCAGGCGAGAGCATCCTCGATATCGGCGCCGGAACCGGCGCCTGGGCGCTCGCATTCGCGACGAAGGCGGGCGGCGTCACGGCGCTCGATGCGTCGCCGTCCATGACCGCGATCATGCGCGAGAACGTGGCGGCGGCCGGCGACGCGGGCGCGGCGATCCGGGTGATCGAGGGCCGCTGGCCCGACGTCGAGGTCGAGCGCCACGACGTGACGTTCGCGGCCCACTCGATGTACGGCGTCGCCGACCTGCCCGGCTTCATCCGCCGGATGGTCGCCGTCACGCGCCGGCGCTGCTTCCTGGTGCTTCGGCTGCCGACCCCCGGTGGGCTGCTGGCCGAGGCCGCCCGCCACGCCTGGGGCCACGAGTTCGACAGCCCCAACTTCGTGGTCGGCTACAACGTGCTGCTCCAGATGGGGATCGCCGCCAACGTCCGCGTGGATCCGGGCAGCCAGCTGCAGCCACGCACCAGCGCCACCCTGGAGGACGCGCTGGGGCGGATCAAGCGCCATCTCGGGCTGGGCGCGGTCACCACGCACGACGCGCATCTGCGGGCGCTCCTGGAACGCCGGCTGACACGCCCGGCCAACGGCGATGCTGGACCACTGGCATGGCCGGCCGAGGGCGGCGGGGCGCTGATCTGGTGGGACACGGAGCGACCGCGCGCCTGACCCCCAGGCGCCCGTCGGTCGCGCCCGGGCGGACGAGCGCCCATCGACGGCCACCCACCCGGGCGACAGACCGGGACGCGCGTTGCTACGATCCGTGGACTTTCGCGAAGGAGGGGCCATGACCAACAAGCCGCCGCTCGGCGACCGCAAGCCCGAGTACGGGTCCGACGTCGTCATCGATGTCCTCAAGGCGCTGGGCGTCAAGTACGCCGCCCTCAACCCGGGCGCCACGTTCCGCGGGCTGCACGATTCGGTCGTCAACTACGGCGGGGACCAGGATCCCCAGTTCATCCTCGTGAACCACGAGGAGCTGGCGGTCGCCATCGCCCACGGCTATGCCAAGGCCAGCGGGAACCTGGGCGTCGCGATGGTCCACGACATCGTGGGCCTGCTCCACGCCACCAACGCCATCTACGGCGCCTACCTGGACCAGGCCCCGGTCATGATCATGGGTGGGACCGGGCCGGTCGCCACCGAGAAGCGCCGGCCGTGGATCGACTGGATCCACACCGCGCTGGTCCAGGGCAACGCGGTCCGCGACTTCGTCAAGTGGGACGACCAGCCCAGCTCCGTCCCCGCGGCGATCGAGAGCGTCATCCGCGGCTACCAGCTCGCCATGACCGGCCCCCAGGGCCCCGTCTACCTGTGCTTCGATGCCGACGTCCAGGAGATGCCGCTGGGCGACATGAAGGTCCAGATCCCGGACCTCACCCGGATGCAGCCGCCCAGCCGCCAGGGCGGCGACCCGGCGGCCCTGCGCGCCGCCGCCGAGATGCTGGTCGCCGCGGAGCGGCCGGTGATCGTGGCCGACCGGATCGGCGACGACCCCATCGCGTTCCAGGCCCTCATCGACCTGGCCGACCTGCTGGGCATCGCGATCATCAACCCGGTCCCCAACCGCGGCTCCATCCTCAGCTTCCCCGCCACCCACCCGCTCGACATGATGGGCAACGAGAAGGCGGTCCAGCAGGTCGCAGACCTGTTGATCAACCTCGAAGTCTTCGACATCAGCCCGATGATCACGACGTACGACCATCACGCCCAGGCGCGCGATGACGAGTTCGTAAAGCTCAACCTCCCCGAGGGCTGCAAGTACATCGACATCTCGCTCCGGCACCTCCGCTGGCGCAGCTGGTCGCAGGACTACGGCATGCTCCTGCCCGCGGACCTGTCGATCACCGCGGACGTCACCCTGGCCGTCCCACAGCTCCTGGAGCTCTGCCGCGAGCTGGTCGCCGGGCGCGAGGACATCAAGGCACGCGTCGCCGCCCGCACCGCCGAGCTCACGGCGCTCCACGACAAGACCCGCGCCAAGTGGCTCGTGGAGGCCCAATCGCAGGCCCCCGAGAGCCCGCTCACCCCGGCTTGGCTCGCCCACGAGCTGGGCGAGGTGGTGAAGGACGAGGACTGGGTCATCGCCAACACCGGCCTCGACGGCTGGATCAAGCGGCTCTGGAAGTGGGAGAAGCCCCACCAGTTCGTCCGGACGAGCGGGCTGGGCTATGGCCTGGGCATCGCGATCGGCGCGGCGCTCGCCCACAAGGGCAGCGGCCGGCTGGTGATCGACATCCAGCCCGACGGCGACATGCTCTTCACGCCGGCCGGCCTCTGGACGGCGGCCCACCACGAGATCCCGATGCTCGTGGTCATGTACAACAACCGCTCGTACTTCAACGACGAGCTGCACCAGGAGTCGATGGCCCTGGGCCGCAACCGCGACCCGGAGCGCAAGACGATCGGCATCCGGATCGATGATCCGGCCCCGGACTTCGCGGGGCTCGCCCGCTCGCTGGGCGTCCACGCCGAGGGCCCCATCGAAGACCCGTCGCTGGTGCGCGAGGCGCTCGCCCGTGCGGTCGCCTACATCAAGGAGACCGGCAAGCCCGCGCTCGTCGACGTCATCTGCCAGCGGCGGCGCTACTAGCCCCGAACCTGGGGCGCCAGTCGGGCGCCAGTCGGGCGCGGAAGCAATCCGAACCAGCATCAAACGCCCCGGCCCTTGTGGTCGGGGCGTTTGGGTGTCCGGGCTTCGAAGATGACCGGCGGCCTGCCGGTGGGCCCGTCAGCTGGCGATCTGGGCCGCGACCAGGACCACGGCGCTGGCCCGGACCCGCTGGCCGGTCATGTCCAGCCGGACCACCTGGCGGTTGCCCAGGAGCGGGTCGACCTGGCCATCGGGGCCGGCCGGATCGATGTAGATGGCGTGACCCAGCATCGCGTTGGTCCCGTCGGCGAGGGTGATCGAGAACGTCATCCCGTCGCACGTGGCGGTCACGCCCGAGATGACGACTGCCTCGACCAGGTAGGCCCCCGAGAACGAGTCGTAAGCCGTCGCGAAGGAGGCGTCGACGGCTTCGTCGCAGCCTTGGAGCGTGACCTCGTCCATGGCGAGGATCCCGCTGGTGAGGCCCATCACCGCGAGCGCGGCGGCGACGAGGGCAAGGGCAGCTCGCCTTGCCGCGATCGTCGGTCGGCCGTGCACCCAGCGTGACCGCATCAGCGGTTCCCCGTCAGTTGGGCCCCACGCCCGGGAGGGGAATTCCCGGCTCCGGTGCCCGCTCCACACTCTACGGGAGGCGGACCGGACCGCCAGCGGCGATTCTTCGCACGGGTCCAATACCCCGAACGTACTACACAGTTTCGCGCACATCGTCCGGGCCACCCGGCCGCCACTCGTCCCAGTTGGTGCTCGCGCCGGCTGCGCCGCCAGCGTCGCTGACGGGCCGGCCGCAGCGCGCTCGTGATCAGCCGGTGTTCCTGCCGGAATGGCGACCATCTACAGGTATCAATGGCGTATCTGGCCTAGTATTCCTCGCTATGGTGCCGCTCCTGGCACGAGACGGAGGATCCCCGCCCGGTGCGGTCCAGGCTCACGCCGCTGTCACTCGCCGTCGCGCTGATCGTCGCCGCCTGCGCGGCGTCCGCCACCCCGGTGCCCGCCACGGGTCCAGCCGCCAGCCTGACGGTCTACGCCGCCGCCTCGCTGACCGCCGCGCTGGTGAAGGTGAAGGCCGCCTACGAAGCCACCAACCCCGGCACCACGGTGACCGTCTCAACGGACTCGTCGTCGGCGCTGGCGACCAAGATCGAACAGGGCGCGCCCGCGGACGTGTTCCTGTCGGCCGACACCGCCAACACCCAGAGGCTGGTCGACAGGGACCTGACCACGGGAGGCGTGACCATGGTTGCCGGCAATCTCCTCACGATCGTGGTCCCCGCGGCGAACCCGGCGGGGATCAGGGACCCCATCGACCTCGCCCGGGCGGGCATCAAGGTCATCGCCTGCAGTGACACGGTGCCGGTGGCCCAGTACGCTGCCCGGCTGATCGGCAACCTTGGCGCGCTGCCGGGCTATCCCGCGGACTACGCGGCGAGGTACGCGGCGAACATCGTGTCGAAGGAGGCCAACGTGACCGCGGTCGTCACCAAGGTGGGGCTGGCGGAGGGCGACGCGGGCATCGTCTACGCCACCGACGTGCTGGCCTCGACCAGGGTGCGGCCCATCGTGGTCCCGGAGCGGGCCAACGTCCCGGCCATCTACAGCGGCGTCGTGGTCAGGGCATCCCGGAACACGACGGCCGGGGCGGCGTTCCTCGCCTGGCTCGCCGGCAGGGACGGTCAGGCCGTGCTGGCTGGCTTCGGGTTCCGGTCGCCGGCATGAGCGTGGTGGGGCGCCTGGACGAGAGCCCGGCGCGGGCGGGCGCGGGGTCCACGCCCCGCGTGCCGATGCGTGCCCGCCGGCGCGGCCCGGGGGGCTGGACACTCCTGGCCATGGCCGGGCTGGCTGGCCTGTTCCTCGCCCTGCCCGTGGTGGTGCTCGTCGGGCGGGCGGTGCTGGACGGCTCGCTGGGGCGAGCGCTCGCTTCGCCGGCGGTCGTCGAGGGCCTGCGCCTGAGCCTGGCGACCACGGCGATCAGCCTGGTCATCGCCGTCGGGTTCGGGCTCCCGCTGGCCGTGACGATGGCCCGCCGGCGGTTCCGTGGCCAGGGGCTGATCGAGGCGATCGTGGACCTGCCCATCGTGCTGCCACCATCCGTGGCGGGGCTCGCGCTCCTCCTGGTGCTGGGCCGACGCGGGTTGCTGGGCGAGCCGCTGACCGCCCTCGGGATCGAGATCCCGTTCACCACCGTCGCCGTCATCATCGCCCAGGTGTTCGTCTCGGCACCGTTCTTCGTGCGGTCGGCCCGGACGGGGCTGGCCGGCGTGGACCGCGACCTGGAGGACGCCGCGCGCGTCGACGGAGCATCCGAGCCGCAGGTCTTCCGGCAGATCACGGTCCCGCTGGCCGGCCGGGCGCTGGCCGCGGGCATCGTGATGAGCTGGGCCCGGTCGCTTGGCGAGTTCGGCGCCACGATCATGTTCGCGGGCAACCTGGAGGGCCGGACGCAGACCCTCCCGCTGGTCGTCTACGGGCAGTTCGAGGGCGGGGACCTTGACCTCTCGATCGCTGCGGCCGCCATCCTCGTGCTGGCCGCGGCGGGGGTGCTGGTCGCGGTCCGCGTGCTGCACTGGGGCCGGGCGCTGGACTCACTGTGATGCGGACCTCGCCCTTGCCGCCCGAACAACCCCACGGAGGAGCCCGATGAAGATCCTGGTCCTGGGCGGCACCGGCCCCACCGGGCCGCTGATCATCGACGGCCTGCTGGCCCGCGGCCACCGGGTGACGGTGCTCCACGGCGGCCAGCACGAGGTGGACCTCCCCGACGCGGTGGAGCACCTCCACGGCGACGTCCACTTCGCGACCACGCTGGAGGCGGCGCTGGGCAATCGGACCTTCGACACGGTGCTCGCGATGTACGGGCGGCTCCGCGAGACCTCGGACGTCATGGCCGGCCGCACGGGGCGCCTGATCGCGGTGGGCACCACGGCCGCGCTGGCCGGGCCCCGGGACCCGCGCTGGGGGCCGATGGGCCGCCCCGTGCTGGTCGCGGACGCAGAACGGATCCCGCCGGATCCCGCCTCGGCCGGGCTGCTGGCCCGGGTCCAGGCGGCCGCGGACCACCTGATGGCGCACCACGCGGCCGGCGACTACGCGGCCACGCTCCTGGGCTACGCGATCCTGTACGGCCCGCGCCAGGTGGCGCCGGAGGAGTGGAGCGTGGTCCGCCGGATCCTGGACGGGCGGCGGCGCCTGGTGATCGCGGACGGCGGGCTGAAGCTGCAGCAGCGGCTCTACGTGGACCACGCGGCCGCGGCCGTGCTGCTGACCGTGGACCGGCCGGCCGAGACCGCGGGCCGCTTCCTGGCCGTCGGTGAGCGGCCGCTGTACACGATCCGGCAGCGGATCGAGGCGATCTGTCGGGCGCTGGGCGTCGAGACGGGCCGCGACCTGGACCTGGTGGACCTGCCGTACGAGCTGGCGACGCCCGCGCACTACCTCTGGGGCCGGAGCGCGGGCCACAGCCTGGCCGATGACGAGCCCATCCGGGCGCTGGGCTACGCCGAGACCGTGCCCACCGATGAGGCGATCGGGCGCACGGTCCGCTGGCTGCGCGACAACCGGGCGGAGCACGCGGCCGAATGGGATGCCCAGGTGGACGACACGTTCGACTACGACGGCGAGGACACGCTGCTGGAGCGCTGGGACCGGGCGCGGACCGAGCTGGCGGCCATCCAGGTCGAGCGCCGCACGCCGGCGCACCGCTACCGATTGCCCAAGGCGCCGAACGAGGGATGGAGCCGCCCGGGGCGGTAGCCTGCGCCCGGCGCCGAACGAGGGATGGAGCCGCCCGGGGCGAACCTAGCGGGGGCCGCCGTCGTCGGCCGAGCCGCGAACCGCCAGCGCCGCCCGGATCGCCGGCAGCACCTCGGCCGCGATCTCGCGCATCTGGCGCTCCTCGTCCGTGACCGGGTGGAAGATCACCAGCCGCCCGCCCAGGTCCACGATCTGGAGGGCCGCCTCCACGATCGCGGACGCGGGCCCCATGGCCGCCACCTTCTCGGCCTTCTGCGGATCGCGGTAGTGGTCCGCCAGCCAGCTCCGGAGGGCCGGCCCGCGGCTGCCACGTCGGTCGTCGAGCGCCAGGTAGAGCCGCTTGCCCAGCCCGAAGCCGGCTTCCGGGCGCCCGGCCCGCGCCAGCTCCTCCCGGACGAACGCGATCTCGCGGCCAAAGTCCTCCATGGAGACCGAGCCGGCCCCCAGCCAGCCGTCGCCGAGGGCGACCGCGCGCCGGAGCGCGTCGGGGTGGTGGCCGCCGAACCAGATCGGGGGACCCGGCCGCTGGACCGGCGTGGGACGGATCATCCAGTCGCGGATCGAGAGGGTCGCCCCGTCCACGGAGGTCCGTTCCCCCGTCCAGAGGCCCCGGATGACGGCGATCGAATCGGACATGCGCGCGGCTCGCCGGGCAGGGTCCAGCCCCACCGCCCCAACCCGCTCGCGGTCGACGCCCAGGCCGACGCCCAGGTCCAGGCGCCCGCCCGAGATCCGGTCCAGCGAGGCCGTGGTCCGGGCAAGCTCCACCGGCGAGCGGAGCGGCAGGATGATCACCGCCACCCCGAGGCGGATCCGGCGCGTCACCGCGGCGGCGGCCGTCAGCAGGACGAGTGGCTCCAGCACGGGCTGGTGGCCCTGGATCCGGTCGAGTGTCCAGAGGCCGTCGTAGCCGAGTCGCTCCGCGGCGCGGGCAAAGCGGGCGACGTCCGGCAGGGGCTCCCGGCCCTCGCGAACGTCCTGGGGGACCGCGATCCCGAACGAGACGGCGACGGGCGGGCTCATCAGTGGTCCACCGGAAGGGCTACTCGGGGTCCTCGGTGGTGAGGAGCATCGAGGTGGAGAAGTCGATGATGTGCTCGTAGGTCTGCGATTCGCCCCGGCCGAAGCGCTTGACCTGGTTGGCCACCAGCGAGGCGATGCCGAACGTGGAGTAGATGGTGGCCTGGGCCGTGCACAGCTCCTGGGAGCCCTCGGCGTCGCTGAAGAGGGTGGCCTCGTACGCGGAGACGCCCATCGGGTTGGTGGGCGAGACCGTCAGAACCCGGCCCACCTCGCCGCCCATCCGCGCGTCGATGTACAGCTTGACGCCGGCCTTGTACCGGACGCAGTTCTCCCAGATCGCCCGGCGGGCCGCCATGCTGTCGACCGCCGAGATCACGATCCCGCCGAACGTGCGCTTCGTGACCCGCTCGTTGATCGGCGTGATCTCCGCGTCCACATACTCCCGCAGGATCTTGGCCAGGGCCTCCACCTTGGGAAGTCCGATGTCCGCCATCCGGTAGAGCTGGTTGGGGAGGTTGTGCGGCTCGACCGTGTCGTCGTCGAAGAACGTGATCCGGGGACAGCCCATCTTCACGAGGGCCATGGCGATCGGCGAGCCAAGGCCGCCGACCCCGACGAGGTTGACGTCGAAGTCCAGGTCGGACGGGGAGACGATGTCGAGCTGGCGCCAATAGTCGATCATCGGCCGAGCATACAGGGTGATGCGCCCCTACAATCGGGCGAGACGGTGAGAGGATCCGGCGGTGCCGGACAAGTGGGTGACAGCGTGATGCAGACCCTCCCGGGAAGGTCCATGCCATGAGCGTTCCCAGCAACGCCGGCGTCCCCGGCAAGCCCCAGGGCGAGGCCGCCGACCCGGCCGAGGCGGTGGATGCCGCGAGCGCAGCCGAGATGCGGGCCGCCTACGTCGCCGCCTGCCTGCACGACGTCGAGCGCGAGCGCGTCCGCCTGCGCGACCAGATGGAGACCCGGCGCGCGGAGCTGACCCGCGTCTCCGCGGAGCTTCGGATGCTCAGCCGCGAGCTGCATGCCGGCCGCAAGAAGCTGGCCGGCCTGGAGGAGGAGGCCGCCGAGGAGCGCGCCCGCTTCGAGCGCGACTTCGACGAGATCATGGCGCTGCCCGGTGTCCGCCGCGTCGAGGCGGTCGGCAGCCTGATCCGCGTCCTGACCGACACGATCTTCATCGACTACGAGAGCCACCGCTACCGGATCGGCGAGTTCGCGCTGGAGCTTGGCCTGGACTTCGGGATCAAGGTCGTCAACCTCAACAACACCAGCTGGGCCACCGGTTGGGACCACCCGCACGTCCAGGGCAGCTACCCGTGCCTGGGCAACCTCAAGGAAGGCTGCGAGATGCTGCTGGGCGAGTTCCAGCTGGTCCCGCTCGTCTCGCTGCTCATGCAGTTCCTTGAGTCGTACGACCGGGTCTCGGCGTATGGGCCAATCACCCTCTGGAAGCGGGAGGACGCATGAGCCTTCGGAACGTCCACCTGCACGGCGACGGCCCGTCGTCGGAGCCAAGGGGCTGGGACGCGCTGGGCAACGAGATCAAGCTGAAGCCTGCCCCGCCGCGCGCGGTCCTCGCCGACCGGCGTCTCTCCTTCACCCCCGAGGTCTGGCGGAAGATCTTCCTGTTCACCACCCAGTGCCCGGTGGAGATCTCCGGTCTGGGGCTGGTGGAGCCGGACGGGCCCACGGGTGAGGACTTCAAGGTCACCGAGCTGTTCATGGTGACGCAGGACGTGACCGACATCCAGACGCGGATGGACCAGGAAGAGGTCAGCCTGCTGGTCAGTCGCCTGGTGGACGAGGACCGCGACCCAGCCAACCTCCGACTCTGGTGGCACAGCCACGCCCGGGAAGAAGTCTTCTGGTCCGGCGAGGACGAGGAGACCATCGAGCACTTCGCCAACGACTGGATGATCTCCCTGGAGACCAACCACCGGATGCGGACACTGAGCCGGCTGGACCACTATGCCGTCCGGTCCACCACCTGGGTCTGGGTGGACAAGCCGGCGGAGCCGGTGACCGCCACCGATGACGAGATCCTGGAGATCCGGCGCGAGATCGCCGGCCTGATCCGCCGCGGGCCGTTCGCGGCCCCGCGAGGGCGTGGATGACCATCCCCTCTGCCGCCCAACGGCCCAACCGCGACGCGAGGAGAGCGCAATGACCATGAATGTTCGGATCGTCCAGCTGGGCCGCGGCGTCTACAAGTACGCGGCCGAGGAGGGCGCCTCGATCGCCGACGGCCTCGCGGCCGCGGGCATCTCCGTCGAGCACATGGACGTGCGCGTCCGCGGCCGGCCGGCCAAGGTGGAGGACATCCTCCGTGACGGCGACCTGGTCACCGTCATCCCGCTCATCAAGGGAGGGTGACGCAGCCGCCCCGGGCCAGAACCCGGCGCGATTGACGTCCTGATTGCCTCGCCGACGCGGGGCGAGGTAGCACTGAGAGGATGGGGCCCATGGCAGATCACGAGCATCAGCATGCGGGTGCCAAGACGTACTTCACCCAGCACAAGGAAGACGAGGAGATGCTGCGCACCCGGGAGACGCGCCTGGGTGAGCCGCAGATGACCGGCGACCGCTGGTGGCCGCACGAGAGCTGGAAGTGGACGGACCTCTACCAGGAGGGCGCCAAGCTGACCAGCTACGAGCGCTGGCTGGCAGAGCGCGAGCTTGCGCGGCGCGAGGAGCGCAAGACCATGCCCGCGATCATCCGCGGCAACGAGGTCGTCTTCGAGGACACCCGCGCGCCTGGCGTGCGTGTCGGGTACATCACCTCGCCCCACATGGGCCAGGGTGCCCCCACGCACACCGTGGAGATCTGGCACCTGAAGCCCGGCGCGCGGACGCTCAAGATCCGGGACTACGAGTCCGTCGTCCACGTGCTCTACGGCAAGAAGGGCCACAGCACGATCTACGGCGAGCCCTACGAGTGGGAGACCCACGACTCGCTCCACGTGCCGGAGGGCGCCTGGTTCCAGCACTTCAATGACAGCGACGAGGGTGCCTACCTCATGATCGGCCGGGACGGCCCGCTCATGGAGCAGGTCTACACGATGGCCGTCATCTACAAGGGCGACTCGTTCAGCGACCTGCCCGACGACTTCAAGCCGCAGCATCCCTTCACCAAGGAGCTCGTGCCGGTCGACTACGTCGAGGGCATCAAGTGGATGTCCGAGATGCAGATGTCGCATCACCACGGCCGCCAGACACTCGAGGCCGAGAGCCGGTCGCATCGCAAGCTCATGAAGGGCAGCGAGGCGGTCATCCAGCGCTCCGAGCACAAGGGCGACTGGAAGGTTGGCCTGGTCGACCGGTTCGTGGGCTTCAACAACCGCGTCATGTCGATGTACGTCCACCAGCTGCCGCCCTCCTGCCACACCGAGACGCACAAGCACGGCTGGGCGACGGTGTTCGTGCTGTCGGGCGCGGGCTACTCCATCGTGGACGGCGAGCGCTACGACTGGTCGGCCGGCGACATGATCAACGTGCCGTCCGGTGCGTGGCACCAGCACTTCAACACCAGTCCCAACGTCTACTCGCAGCACCTGCTGATCTCGCCGCAGGCGTTCCGGAACTCGACTCACCTCACCACGGGGTCGGTGGAGGAGTCGGTCGAGGCGCTCCCCGAGCTCGCGGGGGACGGCACCACGCCGACCGGCCGCTGGTGGGAAGGCGGCGCGTAACCCTCGCCATGCTGGAGGCCCCCGCCCGACAGGGTGGGGGCCTTCTTCGTTTCCGGGCCGGGCGACCCCTCCGGATCCCCTCGTGATCCGGCGACCGGGGTCGATGCACGCGACCTGTGGGCCCATACCGGAGCGCCTGATCGGCGTTGGTCGACGCAGCCGACGTGGCGTCCATGGTGGCGACGCTTGATCCATTCGCCCTGGCTTGTCGCCGCCCGCGTCCACGCACCCGACGGCTCGGTCGACTCAGCGAGCGGAGCCCAACGGGCGCCGAGGGCCCGGGCTCAGGACCCCGCCGCGGGCCCCTTCACCCGGTAGAGCCGCCACGGCTTGCCAGCGCAGCCCAAGGCGCCGTCCACGGTCGGGAACTCGGCCGCGAGCGTCGCGAACCCGGCCCCATCCGCCCACAGCGTCGCGTACCTGTGACGGATCGCGTCGAGCGCCTGGCAGTCCGGTGGTACCAGGATGTATTGGACACCGAATGTGGACGGAGCGGCAAGGGCCAGCCGGAAGTCGCGGTCCGAGGTGATGACGAACTGGCGGGGGTTGGCCGAGCGGAGGATCAGCGGAAACGCCGTGGCGCCGTCGGCAAGGACCGCCCCGGCCGGGAGGTGCAGGCGATCCAGCCATGCCGCCACGGCCCATGACCAGCCAAACTGCTCACGGACCGTCCGGACCGTGAGTGGATCGGCATCCGCCTGGACCACGGACAGGTAGACCGACTCCTCGCGACTCAGCACCGGGTCCTGCATCGTCGTGGCGGCCACGGGCAGCGCGTACCCCAGGCTGGTGATCACCATCAGCGCGGCGATGCTCGGCGCGGCAATGGCGCCAGCCGAGGCGAGCCGGGAACGCCACCCAAGCCGCCGGGTCCCGGTGGACGGGCCGTGCACGTCGAGCGCCCACGAGTCATCACGCTGCCCTGACCCGCCGGCGGCGCCCGGGCTACCCGGCAACCGCAGGCCCGCGAGCGCGAGCGCCGCCCACGTGGCCGCGAGCGGGACGGCCGCGATCTCGAACCGAAGCCAGCCGAACGACTTCCCGGTCAGCAGCGCGTACCACGAGAACGCGAGCACACCGCCCAGCATGGCCGCGGGCATCAGCCAGCGAATGTCCCGGCGCACCAGTCCCACGGCCGCGACGAGGCACCCGATCACGACGATCCCCGGCTGGATGCCGAGCAACTGCCGGAACGCGTAGGCCAGCTGCTCCAACGCGCCCCGGCCCGTGGCGGACGCGATCTCGCCGGCGGCCAGCCCGACCTGTGCCGTGTTGCCGTAGGCGGAGCTGAAGGTCTCGAACGGGTTGCCCACGATCAGCCAACTCGCCAGCGCCCAGCCGCCCACGCACATCAGGAACGGTGCGGACAGGACGATGGCGTCGGCGGCCGCGGACTCGAGACGTTCCACCAGCGTGCCGCTGGCCCGCCAGGCCGCGACCACCGAGACCAGGCCGATGGCGCCAAGGCCCGCCGCCAGCGCCTCGTAGCGGCACAGGTAGGCGAGACCCAGCGCCATGCCGGCCAGCGCCAGCGACCGGATGGACCCGGTCGCCGTCCAGCCAATCAGCCGCCTGGCGGCCATCAGCAGGAACAGGATGAACGGGCCCTCGCTCATGCCGTTGGCCGCGTAGTAGATCGTCATCGGGTGGAGGGCGAACAGGGCGGCCACGGCGACCCGGAGGCCCCGTCCCAGGCCCAGCTCGCGGCCAAGCTCCAGCAACTCCCGGACCGCGAGCGCCATGGTCACCACCGAGACCACGTTGGCGGCAAACCCCATGTGGGTCAGATCGGGCCAGATCGCCGCCAGCGGCAGGAGGGGCAGCTCCAGTGCCGACGGCAGCGGATTCCACACGAAGCCCACGGCGGCGAGGTGCGGATCCCGGCTGAAGCCCATGTAGTAGGCGTTGGCCACCCGGCTCAGGGCGTCACCGATGAGCAGCCCCCTGCCCAGCGCCAGCCAGGCGGCCACGGCGGCGTAGCCGAGGCCGAGCGCGGCGGCGATCAGCGTGGACTCGCGCGGACGCGGGAGCCGAGGCATACCCGCTGGGCGGGCGACGGACCCCGGGCCGCCGGGCGTCATCGTGCTCACGATGCCTCGTCGCCGGGCCCGGCCGAACCGGGTGACGCCACGCTCGGTTGGGACTGTGAGCCGGCTGGTCCTGCGGTCGGCGCACCCGCGGCCGCACTCGGCGCCAGCGTCCCCGGCGCCGCCGTGTTCGGCGCCGCCGTGTTCGGCGCGAGGTCGAGGCCGTGGAGCGTCTTCTCCCAGAAGGACGGGGCCGCGATCAGCTGGATCAACGCCTTGGTGGCCGCCACCGACATGATCGCCCAGTAGACCGGGACCAGGACGGCCGCGAACACCAGCCTGGGCGTGTCGGTCGCCCGCGCGCTCAGGATCGTCGCGTACAGGAACGAGAAGTTGCCGCCCAGGAATGCGACCAGGCCCAGGTAGTAGACCGGGCCCGAGAAGAGCTGCTGGATGAACGGCGGGTGGACGATGAACCAGAACAGCGTGGCCGTCCACAGGATCGGGTTCACCAGCGAGATGAAGGGCGTGCCTCCCACGAAGAGGCTGAAGCTGGCAAAGCCGCCGGGCCCCATCTCGCGGAGCAGCCGGCCCGGGTTGCGCATGTGGACCAGCCAGGTCTGCATGTAGCCCTTGTACCAGCGGGACCGCTGCTTGATCCAGTTGACGACGTCGGAGTTCGCCTCCTCCAGGGTCGTGGAATCGAGCATCCGCGTCCGGTAGCCGAGGCGATGGAGCCGGACGCCCAGGTCGGCGTCCTCGGTGACGTTCCAGGGGTCCCACGCCCCCACCGCCTCCAGGACGTCACGCCGGAAGTGGTTGGACGTGCCACCCAGCGGCACCGGTACCTCGGCATGGACCAGCCCCGGCAGGAGGTGCCGGAACCACATGGAGTACTCGATCGCAAACCAGCGCGTCAGCAGGTTCTGCGAGGCGTTGTGATAGAGGAGCCGCGCCTGGACGCAGGCCACGTTGTCGGGCGCCCGCTCGAAGGCGACAACGGCCCGGCGCAGCTGGAGCGGCTCGGGGCGGTCCTCGGCGTCGAAGATCGTCACGTACCGGCCCCGGGCGACGGTCAGGCCGATGTTGCAGGCGTTTGGCTTGGTCTTTGGGCCGCCGGGCTGGATGGTGATGACGCGGACATGCGGCCCATCGATCATCCGGCGCGCCGCTTCGTGGGTCGAGTCGTCGTCGGCCTCCAGGAGCAGGAGCACGTCCAGCTTGTCGCGCGGGTACTCCAGGCGGTCGATGCTGGCGAGGAGGTTCCCGATCACCTCCGCCTCCTTGTAGGCCGGGACCAGGATCGTGTAGACGGGCAGGTCCGCATCCGGGGTGGCGCGAGCCGTGGCGTCGTCGATCGCATCCGGGTTCGGCCGCTCGAAGCCGCTCCAGAAGTTGGCGGTCCGGTAGATGAAGACGGCGACGTACATGGCGGTCAGCGATCCGGCCAGCACGCCCATGACAGCCATGGGCCAGAGGGCCACCGCCGCGCCCAGGCCCGATCCCACGAGGGCCAGGATCACCAACTGACGGCGCTCGAAGGTGGTCTCCGCGCTGGCGATCGAATCCGCAGAGACGCTGATCGCCAGGGTGGGCGTCTCGGGCAGCGGCATGCCGGGCGCCCACAGGCCGCCGGGCAGCAGGGCATCCGCGCCGGTGGCGCCCCGACCGCGCGCCGGGCGGTTGCCGCCGCGCCCGAGACCCCAGCCATGCTCGGGCCCGCGGCTCCTGTCACCGTCGCGACCAGGCCACGGGATGCCCGGGCGCCGGCGCATCCCCGCGCTTGGCCCACGATCCCGGGCGTAGCCCGCCCGGCTCCGGCGTGAGGTCTCGGCGGCGACGGACGACGCCCGCATCCCGCGCGAAGCGATGCTGGCTGCGGCGGCCAGGACGAGGATCAGCACGGCACCGATCGCCAGGCGGAGCGCCTCCTCGCCATCGACAAATCCGGTGACGAGCCCCGGCCGGCCCGGGAGCCCGGGCGCTCCCCCCGCGAACCATGCCCCCAGCCCCAGGCCCGCGACCGAGGCTGCGGCAACGATCGCCGCCAGCCAGGCTGGCTGGGTCAGGGCCGCGGCGCAGGCCGCCAACAGGTAGGCGACCGCGAACGGGCTGCCGGACCCGCCGGTCAGCGCGACCACGACCGTGGTCGCACCCACGCCGAGCAGTCCCTCGACCAGCGGCAGGTAGCGCGTCCTGGCACGCGCCGGGACCAGGTCCTGGGCGATGATCACGCCCAGGGCCGAGAGGATCAGCACCAGCAGCAGCGCCGACTGGGCCTCGGGCCAGGCCCGGCTGACCGCGACCGACGCGACCGCGGACAGGATGAAGGCCAGGCTCGCGATCCGGACCAGGCGCTGCAGGTCACCGGGCCCGGCGGGTGGGCCCGTCCTGGGCGTTGGCATGCGCGGGGACTCGCGCAGCCGGGTCATGTCTTGTGCCTCCGCGGGAAGCCTGGCGTCACGGGGCCGCCAGCGTCAGCGGGAGGCTAGCAGCATCACAGGGCGGCGACCAGCGTGGTGCGCTCGCGCACGATCTGGCGACCCATTGCCAGCAGGAACGCGTCGGTCGCCGCAAACCGGGCGGGCCCCGCCTCGGCCCCATCCCGCGCCGCCGCCGGGGTGGTGATCCCGTCGTAGTTGGCCGTGGGCCCGTTGACCAGGAAGAGGACCACCCGCTCGTAGCCGATCCGGTTCCCGTCGGCGTAGGGCCACTCCCACCAGACGGCGGACCAGTCCGAGTCCGTCTCCTGGTTGTGATAGTCGATGACCTGGCCCGTGGTGCCACCGCCCAGGTCCACGTCCGCGGTTGACTCGATCCGGAAGCCGTGGAACTGGTAGCAGGCCGTGATCCCGTAGGCGGCCAGCGCGCCCGAATCGGCCGTGTTCACCACGTCCATGTAGACCGGCACGCTCGAGCGGATCTCGGCACTCCCTGTCGACGAGATCAACATCCGGTTCCAGCGCCCGGAGGCCCCGAAGAACTCCCGGGCCTCGCTGTACCCGCCGACGTACGAGGTCGCCCAGCCGGCCGGACCGGGACCGGCGGGATCGTAGCGGGACAGGCGGGCCTCACCCAGGTTCCCGCTGATCGCCTCGAAGCGAGCGTAGCCCAGGTTCACGGAGCCCAGGAGCACGGCCAGCACCCCGGCGACGGCCAGGGAGGGGCCGACGCGCCGGACGGGCGACGGCATCCGGAGGAGTCCATCGGGCCGGATGCGCATCGGCTGGCTGAACGACAGGCCAAAGCGCGGCGCAACCACCAGCATCACCAGCACGGCGATGTTGTAGACGGCGATGCCGATGTACGGATGGAGCATGTCCATGGCGGCCGCCTCGCCGAGCACGGTCCCAATGGCGAGGATGATCAGGATCCGCACGACGTTGACCACGAACACGAGGACGAGCCCCGCCGCCAGCCACGGGATGGCGCGTCGGAGCGGGGCGCCCACGGCGGCGATGATGGCGAGCGCGATCAGCACGAAGCCGACGAGGCCGTTCACGCCCGCGCAGACCCCGCCGATGCTGACGGCCCAGGCATGCCCTTCGGGGCCCACGTAGAAGAGCGACCCGTCGCTGGCCGAGGCGTGGACGTCGGGGATGACCAGGGCGATGGTCCGGACGGCGGCGGTCGTCAGCTCCGTGAGGGTCCCCAGCGCGCCGGTGAGCAGCGCGAGATAGGGCAGCGGCCAGGCCAGCAGCAGGAAGGCGATCGACAGCTTGAGCGCCCAGAGGCGCCGGACGCCGTACAGCAGCGTCACGCACCCGGCCGCAAAGAACGGGAGGCCGAGCAGGTCGAACCGCGAGGTCCAGAACCCGGTGCGCAGGCTCGCGGGCAGGCCCGTGCCGACCAGGACCGCCACCGCGATGCAGACGAACGCGACGATCAGGTCGACCTGGCGATCGTGGACCGGCAGTGGCGGGTTGGCGCGCGCCAGCCGGACCCAGACGACCAGGACGGCCAGCACCGGCACCAGCGCGAGATAGGCCAGGGGCGTCTGGTATCCCAGGCCCCGGGCCAGCGTCAGGAGCGAGTAGGGGTACGCCGCGACGACGATCAGGAGGAGTGCGACCGCCCGTCCCGAGACAGCGAGGCGGCGCGGCCACCAGGCCACGCCGCCGTTCGCACCCGACCCGGCGACGCCGGCGGGCACCCCCGTGCTGGGGAGCGTCATACGCCGAGCTTGGTCCCCGTGCTGGCCGCCGACGCGGTGCGCGGGCGCCGGACGGAGCGCCAGCCCAGGTACGCCAGAGCCGTCAGGCCACCGGTGAACAACATCATCACGGCCGCCGGGGCCTCGGGGAGGAGGACGGGCGGGCCGGGCGGGGCGACCGAGGCGGAGCGCACGTGCTGGGCGCAGCCGGCGCTGAAGACCTCGTTGCGGATGGAGTTGTTGGCGCTGAACGTGGCCTGGGCGTTGGCCGAGGTGACGCCATCGATCACCAGGTGGTAGGCGACCACGCCGCCGTTGGTGTCGAAGTTGACGGAGACGCCCGCGGTGGTCACGGCGCCGCCGTCCGTGTTGCCGGTGCAGTCGATCCCGCCCGTCACGGTCTCCGTCACCGGGCCGCCGATGACGGCGTTGCTGACGTCGAGGATGGTGAGGGTGAGCGTGCCGCCGAACGACTTGAACGCCGCATCGGCCGGGGTGTGGACACACAGGTAGTCGAAGATCGTCTGCGTCCCCGAGCCGTAGATGCGGCCCGTGAAGCCGCCCTCCCCGTAGACGGCGGAGCCGCAGGCAGTCACGCCATCCGCGAGCTTGCCGCCGGCGAGGCACTCGCCGTTGGACGTGTTGATGGTCTTGGACGTCAGGGTGGGGGTGGTTCCACCGTAGGTCCCGGCGGCCAGCGCTCCGCCGGCCAGGATGGCCAGGATGGCCAGGGCACCGGCCAGGGCGCCCGCGGCTCGCACTCTCGTCTTCACTCTAAGCCTCGTCATTGGCGTGGTCGGCCACGTGCGGATGGGCACGTGTAGGACTTGGGACTACGCGAGTGTAGGACGAAAGGACTATGCAGTCGTAGTCCTATGCGAAATCGGTGCGAATCAGCACCGTTCCACACGCCGCCGGGGCGGCCCATATGGGGGGGGCCGAAAGGTACGGCGGACCTTCGACCAGTAGTCCCAGCGGCCGCGTGGGCCGACGCTGGGCACCATGACCAGCCAGGACGCGCTCCCCGCTCGTCGCGGCCAGAGGCCCCCGCGCCGGATCCTCGCGATCCCGGTCGTGCTCGCCGGCCTGGCGCTGGTGCTGTCGGCCACGACGCCCGACGGCGCGGTCGGCCGCGCTGGGCACACCGGTCCGGGTCCCACCGCGACGGCGCGCCAGACGGCCTCGGCCACCCGGTCACCACGGGCCACGGCCTCACCCACGCCCACGCCGACGCCCACGCCGCGGCCGACGACGGCGCCGACGGCGGCGCCGAGCGCCACCACCCTGCCCGCGCCGATCGTCGCCCCGTCCCCAACGCCGATCCCCGTGCCCAGCCCCACGCCGAGCGCCTCGGCCGCACCGACGCCGGCGCCCACGCCCAGCCCGCTGCCATCCGCCACGCCTGCCCCGGTGCCCGCGTCCGGCTTCGTCGTCACGTGCGGGCTCGCGCTCTGCGTGGACGGGGCCACGTGGCGGCTCCACGGCGCCAGCGTCTACGGCGGCCTGGCCAGCCCGGCGAGCGTCGTCGCCCAGGCCAGGGCGGCCGGGCTCAACACCATCCGGATCACCAACTGGCTGGCCGAGCAGCCGGGTGCCAACGCCTTCGACGAGACCCGCTGGCGGGTGGTGGACGGCCTCCTGGCGGCTGCGCGCAGCGGCGGGATCCGGGCGATCATCGACCTGTCCACGTACCGCAACCTGCTCTGGAACAACGGGCAGGATCCGTACCTGGTGGACTGGGGCCCCATGGTGACCTTCGTCGCCAGCAGGATCAACACGGTCAACGGCCTGGCCTGGAAGGACGATCCAACGGTCGCGATGATCGCCTTCGCCGGCGAGGTCGGGCCGCCCAAGGGCAGCTATGACGCGCGGAACCCCACCAGTGCCCAGCTCACCGGCTTCTTCGCCCGGACGTTCGCCCAGTGGCGGGCGATCGACGGCCGGCACCTGCTGGAATCGGGCGGGCTGCTCCAGCTGGACTGGGACTCGGGCGTGGACTGGCGTGCGATCTTCTCGGTCGCCGACACGTGCAGCATCCACAACTACTCGGCGGGCGACGTCGCGGTCACCCCCACGATCGCGGCCTGGTGCGCGTCCGCGGGCAAGCCCTGGATCACCGAGGAGTTCGGTTGGGACCAGGTCGTGGGCGACGCGGCGCGAGCCAGCAGCTTCACGACCATGTTCAACCTGCAGGCCTCGTACGGCTCGGCCGGCGCGGCGTTCTGGAACCTGGGCACGGGCGGAGGGCACGACGTCGGCAGCCAGACGCCCCTCACGCTGGGCGCGGTGCTCCGCCGGGCGCCGTAGCCGCGGCGCGGCTGGTCCGCGCGCACCACATCGAGCCGGTGGGCCGGTAATCCCGGCCAACCGGGACCATGGCCTGGCCCTGCGGGCCGGGCTTGCGGCCGCTTCGCGGCCGGGATTGCCAGCGTTCGGGCCGGGCTGGCGGCCGCTTCGCGGCCGGGATTGTCAGCCTTCGGGCTGGGCTGGCGGCCGCTTCGCGGGCGGGATTGTCAGCCTTCGGGCTGGGCTGGCGGCCGCTTCGCGGGCGGGATTGTCAGCCTTCGGGCTGGGCTGGCGGCCGCTTCGCGGCCGGGATTGTCAGCCTTCGGGCTGGGCTGGCGGCCGCTAGATCTCCGCGAACACCCGGGCCGGGAAGCCGTCGATCCCCACGACGCGCGCGGCGGTCACGAAGAGCCGCACCCGCTGCCCATGGATCTCCGACATGTCCGCAACGTTCTCCACGATCAGGACCCCGTGGTCCAGCAACTCGTGGTGATCCCGGAAGTCCATGCTCATCTGGTGCGCTGAGGGCGGCTGCTCCGGGTTGGCGAAGTCCATCCCCACCAGCCGGACCCCGTGCTCGCGCAGCCAGATCGCACCGTCCACCGTCAGCCACGGGCGCTTGTGATACGCGGGCGTCCCGTACTTGCGCGCCCAGCCCGTGGAGAGCAGCACGGCTTCACCAGGCTGGACCGCGGGGGCGGATGCCTCCAGCTCCGCCGGCCCGATCCCGGACGGCTCGTCGCCCTGCGCAAATGCCCAGACCACGGCCGGGCCGATCAGGCGGTCCAGCCCGATGCTGTTGATGTCGCCGCCGGTGTCCGAGACGTGCCAGGGCGCATCCAGGTGGGTGCCGGTGTGGGCGGGCACCGTGAAGACCGAGCTGTTCCGCCCGTGGCTGGCCATGGTCCGCACCGTGTCGACCGACGGCTGGGGGAGGCCGGGCGGGACGTTCGCGTCGGGGCCCAAAGGGTGGGTCAGGTCGATGAACCGGGTCACGAGGCGCCCTCCGAGAAGCTGGCCGGGACGGACGCGGGCACCGTAGCACCGGCCCGGCGACGGCCGCAACCGATTCCCG
This sequence comes from uncultured Chloroflexota bacterium, assembly GCA_903822495.1. Lineage (GTDB taxonomy): Bacteria > Chloroflexota > Limnocylindria > Limnocylindrales > CSP1-4 > CAIJPD01. The sequence goes on from CAIJPD010000055.1 coordinate 24,556, forward strand.
CAGGCCTATACTCCGCTGGCTTGCCACGCTGGCCAACGCGACGGGGGGAGGACGGGCCCTTGATCGGCGAACGGGTTCCCATGGTCGATGCCTATGAGCGCATCACCGGCACCATCGACTATGCCCAGAACCTGACCCTGCCCGGGATGCTCTACGCGCGGATCCTGCGTTCACCGCACGCGCACGCGCGCGTGATCCGCGTGGATGCGTCGAAGGCGCTCGACGCCCCCGGCGTCGTCGCCGTCCTGACGGGCGCCGACCTGGCCGCCGACCCCGGCCTGGAGCCCTGGTTCGGGCCGTTCATCAAGGACCGCGCCCCCCTCGCCATCGACAAGGCCCGCTACGTGGGCGACCCCGTCGCCATCGTCGCCGCCGAGACGGACGATCAGGCCCGCGACGCCGTGGAGCTGATCGAGGTCGAGTACGAGGTCCTGCCAGCCGTCTTCGACATCGAGGGTGCGCTGGCCCCCGGCGCTCCATTGCTCCACCCGGGCAAGCGCCACCTGGAATCCTTCCGGCCCGACATCGTGGCCCGCCAGCCCGGCCTGGAGGACACCAACGTCATCCACGTGTACAAGCTCCGCCGGGGCGACATGGAGGCCGGCTTCGCCGAGGCCGACGTCGTCGTCGAGCGGACGTACACCACGCCGGGCGTCGCCCACGTCCCGTTCGAGACCCACAACGCCGTCGCCGACTACAAGGGCGGGAAGATGACCATCTGGTCGTCGATCCAGGCGCCGTCGTCGTGCGGCGCGTACGTGGCCGGCATCCTGCGGATGAACATCTCGGATGTCCGGGTGATCGTGTCCACGCTGGGCGGCGGCTACGGCGGGAAGATCGACCCCATGTGCGAGCCGCTGGCGGCCATCCTGGCGCGCAGGACGCGGCGCCCCGTCCGGGTCTCGCTGACCCGGGCGGAGGAGTTCGTCACCGCCGGGAAGCACCCCTCGCGGATCCGGATCCGGAGCGGGGTCAAGCGCGACGGCACGCTGGTGGCCCACGAGGCGGACGTCTACTACGACGGCGGCTCGTACTCGCTCAACACGCCCGAGAAGATCTACCGCGGATACGCGTCCACCGGCCCGTACCGGGTGCCCAACATCCACGTCGACTCGTACGGCGTGTACACCAACACCCTGCCCGCCTCGGCGTTCCGTGGCTACGGGATCCCCCAGGTGGCCTGGGCGCACGAGCAGCAGATGGACGCCATCGCCGAGGCGCTGGGGATGGACCCGCTCGCGCTGCGGCTGAAGAACGTCCTCAAGCCGGGCGACCAGTTCTCCACGGGCGAGACCATCGCCGAGGACCTCCACTACTCGGAGCTGCTCCGCGACGCGGCCGAGCACATCGGGTGGGCGTGGCCGCCGGCGCCGCGGGCACCCGACGCGGGCCCGGGAACGGGCGCGGGAACGGGCGCGGGAACGGGCGCGAAGGTCCGCGGCAAGGGCCTGGCCGCGATCATCAAGGGCACGGCGTCGTACGGCGCCAACGCCGTGGTGAAGCTCAACGCGGATGGGTCCCTCAACGTGCTCACCTCCACCGTGGAGATGGGCCAGGGGGCGCTCACCGTGCTCGCCCAGATCGCCGCCCACGAGGCGACGCTGCCCCTCAGCGGCGTCCGCGTCTCCACGCCGGACACCGCCAACACCCCGTTCGACCAGATGACCGCCGCCAGCCGCTCCACCAACTTCATGGGTCGCGCCATCCGCCGGGCGGTGAAGTCCGTGAAGCAGCAGCTGATCGACCTGGCCGCCTCACAGCTGGAGGCCGCGGCCGGGGACCTGGAGATCCAGGACGGCGCGGTCGTCGTCAAGGGCTCGCCGGGGCGGCGGCTGACGTTCGCGCAGATCGTCACCACGTCCAAGATGGGCTCGCTGGTGGGCAGCGGCCACGAGCCAGTCAAGGTGAGGCTGGACGTCGAGACGGGCCAGGGCGTGGCCTCGCCCCAGTGGCATCCCGCGATCTGCGGCGCCCAGGTGGAGGTGGACGAGGAGACCGGCAAGGTCACCGTCCTGCAGCTCCACATGGGCCTCTACCCGGGCCGGATGATCAACCCCATCCACTGCGAGCTGCAGGTGCTGGGGGCGTCGCTCTTCGGGCTGGGCCAGGCGCTCTTCGAGGAGCTGGTCTGGGACGAGCAGGGCGTGCTCACCAACCCCAACCTGTCCGATTACATGATCCCGTCGTTCCTGGACGTGCCGCGCACGTTCGGCCAGACGATGATCGAGATCCCGGACTCCATCGACGTCCACGGCCTGGGCGAGACGCCGCTCCCGGCCGTCGCACCGGCGATCGCCAACGCGGTCGCGCAGGCGCTGGGGGTGCGGGTGCTGGACCTGCCGCTGACCCCGGAGCGCGTGCTCCGGCTCATCCACGAACGGGACCGCGGGGCGGCGGGCGGCGGGCGTGGCGCCAGCGCCAGCGGTGCCAGCACGTCCGGCAAGGAGGCGTCCGCGTGATCCAGCTGACGATCAATGGCCGCGCGCGCCAGGTCTCACCGCGGTCCCACGAGACGCTCCTGGAGCTGCTTCGCGGCGAGCTTGGGCTGATGGGCGTGCGCGAGGCGTGCGGCATCGGGATGTGCGGGGCGTGCACGGTGGTCGCGGACGGGAAGATCGTCTCGTCCTGCCTGACGCTGGCCGGCCTGTGCGACGGGCTGACCGTGGAGACGGTGGAAGGCCTGACGGGACCCAACGGCGAGCTGTCCGACCTCCAACAGGCGTTCGTGGACCACACGGCGTTCCAGTGCTCGTACTGCACGCCGGGGTTCCTGATGGCGACGGGCGCATTGCTCGCCGAGAACCCGGATCCGTCCGACGACGAGATCCGTCACGGGCTGGCGGGCAACCTCTGCCGCTGTGGCAGCTACCTGAAGATCATCGACGCGGTCCAGGACGCGGCCGCCCGCGCCCGGGTCAAGGCCGACGCGGAGCGCGAGAGCGCGTAGGCAGGCTCGGCGGCGCGGCGCAGGGCGCGCACGGGCCTCGTCGGCGGCTCCGTCCGGCCGCTGCCAGCACCGGGCATTGAGCAGCGCCACCCGGGAGCAGGCCCATCAAGGCTATCCGCAGCACCCGACCTCTCTGGTGATCGGGAGCGCAGGAACGTGCGACCCGTCGAGGAGGGTGCGAGCCCCAAGAGGCTCCGGCAGGACGAGGTCGTACGGGACCGGATCCACCCCGACGCAGTCCTGGGGTCCGGGCCGTGTCGAGATCGTGATGAGCACGGTGGCGGAGCCCGGCGATGACCGGATGACGGGCGGCGCTACGCGGCTCAGGGGCGACTGCCCGCCCGAACAGGCCGACTCACGGATGAGCAGGTGGATCACGCGATCTGCGGCTGCAGGAGATGGGCCCGGAGCGAGCGCCACATCCGCGACGGAGCGGCCTGGATCGGTCGCGAGCCGCAGCGAGCAGTTGCCCTGGGACTGCCCGTTCCAGGTGCCCGGGTGCAACTGGTCGGCAACGACCGAGATCGCGATGGCCTGCTCCGGTGGGCTCGCCCCGGTCGAGGCGCCAAACAGCGCCGAGTCGGGCGTGGTGACGACACGGCGCCATTCGAGACGACCCAGCCCATTGCCTGGGCTCTGCGCCTGTCGCAATGCCTGCGCCTCGGGAGAGACGTCCGCCTGGGTCACGACGGGAGCGGTGTTCCACTGGGAGACGGTGAACGTCGGTGAGCCTGGGCCAAAGCACGTGAGGCGCTCGCCCAGCAACGAGGCGGGGTCGTAGGTTGGCCAGGCGTAGGCCGCCAGTGACGGCTCGGGTGTCGCGGCCGCCGAAGCGGTCGGTGGGGTGGTCGCGACGGACGCCGGCGTCGCGGACAGAGTGGGCGCCGGCGGCGCAGTCCCCGTGACGGAGGGGGGCGGGCTGGCGGCGCAGCCGGCCATCATCACGATGATGGCCACCCCGGCGGCCAGACTCATCCCACCCCGAATGCGCATCTCGAACGCCTCCGCGGCGATGGTCGTCCTCATCTGCGGCAGACGTCAAGGGCCGCCGGTCGCAGGCAGTCACCCGGCGACCTGGCGGCTGGACCTTGGCTTTCCTGCCAGATGCCGCGCCCACAGGCATTGGACAACGCGGGGACGGCCGAACCGGCCGCTGGCCGACCTCCAGCCTGCGCGCCCACGCTCGGCCACGCACGAATCAGCCTAGCTCGCCACTCGAGGGCCCGGGCCGGGACGCAAGAGTCGTGCCTGGTGCGTCCCTGGACGGCGTGTGACGGGAAACGTGGCCGCGGTGAGCCGCTCCGGCGTCCCCAGGCGGCACCTGACAGGGCTTCGACCGGCCCGGCCCGCAAGTCAGGAGCCGCCGGGCGTGAGGATCTCGTCCGGCCGGAGCCTAGTCCTCCGCCTCCAGGCGGGGGAGCCACATGGAGATCACGGCGCACTGGCCGGCGCGGGTTCGGGCCAGGCCGCGGCGCAGGGCGGCGGCCACCTCGCCCGGGTCGCGGACCGTCTCGCCGTAGGCGCCGGCGGCCTCGGCCTCCTTCGCGAAGTCGATCGGGGGGTCCGTGTACCCGCCTTCGTAGCCGGCCCTGGCCGCGTAGCCGTCCCGGCCGTAGGCCAGGGCGAGCCGCGTGGTGCCCGTGGTGTAGCTGCGGTTCGTGTAGACCACGACCATGAACGGCGCGCCGTAGTGGGATGCCGCGATCAGCGCCGGCCCGGGCGTGCCGAACATGTAGAAGCCGTCGCCGGTCAGCGCGATGACGTCGCGGTCGGGCGCAGCCAGCTTGGCCCCGAACGCCGCCCCCACGGCCCAGCCGCCGCTTGACCCGGGGTTGGAGAGCAGCGAGCCCGGCCGATCCATCGCGATGAAGTCGCGCGTGCGGGGCCCGGCGAGGGTGTCGTCGATCACGACCGACTGCTCGTCCAGGAGCTGGCCCACCTGGTAGCTGACCCACTCCGGGGCCATCGGCGTGCGTGTCGCGACCTTCTCGGCCTCCAGCACCAGCGCCGCGGCGCGCTTCGCGTGCGCCTCGGCGAGGGCGGCCGAACGCACCCGCGCCCGCTCCCGCGCCGGCCCGTCCATGAGCCGCTCCACCCAGGCCTGGATCGCGCGGATGGCGCGGTTGGGGTCGGCGGTCGCCCGGAGGTCGGCCGTGAATTCGAACGTGGGCGTCCGGGCGGCGATGGGGTCCGACCCCACGGCGGCGACCCAGGCGGAGGCGGGCGGGTTGTTTCGGCCGGGCACCCACGGGACGAAGGCGTCCAACGCAAGCACCACGTCGGCCTTCGGCAGCAACGTGGTGGCCTGGGCCAGCGGATGGTTCAGGGGGAAGCACAGGTAGCTCCGGCGCGCCCCGTCCACCACGCCGATCCCCAGCAGCTCCGCCAGGGCCACCAGCGCCGGCACGGATGACGGGTCCTTGCCGGACCGGCCCGTGACCACGACCGGGCACGCCGCGCGGACCAGCCGCTGCGCGATCTCGCGGGCGGCCTCGTCGTCCAGCGCCGCCGGGACCGGCACGCCCAGCTGGTCGGCGGACGGGAACCGTCCCCCGTCTCGTACCGGCTGGAACGACAGCTCCTTGGGGAACGAGACGTAGACCGGCCCGGCCGGGCCACTTCGGGCGACCTGGATCGCCCGACTCATGACCGTACCCGGGTTGTCCTGCCACGTCAGTTGGTGGTCCCACTTGACGTAGTTGCGCACGATCGCGTGCTGGTCGAAGACCTCCTGCGCCCAGAGGTGGCCGCCGTCGTCGCGGCTCCCGGGCATGGAGCCGGTGTACGCGACGGGCGGTGCGCCCGCGGTCATGACGACGGGCAGGCCGGCGTGCGCGGCCGTGCTCAGCGCCCCGCCGTGATGGAGCGTCCCCGCATCCACGTGAACCGCGGTCATCACGGGCTTGCCGCTCACGGCGGCGTACCCCAGCGCCGCGCACAGCGCGGGATGCTCGTGGGGCACCGAGATCAGCCGTGGCGCGGGGCGGCCGAGCGCCCGGGCCTTGGCAATCCCCTCCTGGAGGAACGCGATCTCCGAACCCGAGACAAAGAACAGGTGGTCCACGCCGCCGGCGGCCACGGCAGCCACGACCGCCTCCCCCACGGTCTCCGCGTTCGACTGGGTCCAGGTGGCGGCGCGCGGTTCGACGTCTTCGCTCATGCCCAAAGGATACGCACCCCGCGCGGGCCCAAGGGGTCGCGCTCGGCGTCGCGCTCCGCGTCGTGCTACGCCAGCCCGCCCCTACCCCTTCAGCCTCGGGTCGTCGGTGAAGCCGTACTCGCGCCAGCGCTCCATGACGAGGTCCTGCGTCTCCTTGGGCCAGGCCCGGGTGAAGTCCACGATCTGGGGGCGGTAGTCGGGCCCCCATTCGGCCGGGAAGGTGGCATCGAAGTAGACCTTGGAGCCCTTCCGGATCTTGCGGTCCTCCGGGTCCACCCAGGGCCAGAAGCCCGACATCACCGTGTCCTCCTGGACATGGATCCCGCGGGCCGGGTCCAGGCGCGTGGTGAGACACCAGTAGACGTCCTCGGCGTCGGTGACGTCCACGTCCTCGCCGACGATGAAGATGTACGGCCGCATCAGCCCGTACTTGCACGACCAGATCGCCGACGCGAGGGTGTGCTGGTAGCCGTGCATCGGCGGGTCGCACGAGACGATGACCGCCTGGGACGGCGGTGCCACGTACAGGTCCTTGAACTTGATCCCGCGCCGCCGCAACTCCTCGGTCAGCACCGCCGACGCGGCCACGGAGACCAGGACGTTGTCCTCGTTCCACGGCTTGCCGATGTTGGACATCGTCAGGATGGGGTTGTTGCGGTAGGTGATCGCGGTGACGCGGATGATCGGCCGCGGCAGCTCGTCAGGCGCGGCGTAGCCCGTGAACTCGCCGAAGGGCCCCTCCACCCGGCGCTCGTTGGGGAGCGCCCAGCCCTCGATCACGATCTCCGAGGAGGCGGGCACCTCCAGCGGCACGGTCTCGCACTTGACCAGGTCCACGGGCGCCCCCCGCAGCCCGCCGGCCAGCTCCACCTCGGAGATGTTGGGCCCGACGGACGTCCCGCCCACGATGGTGACCACCGGGTCCGTCCCGAAGCAGAGGGCGATCGGCATCGGCTCGCCGCGCTTCTCGTACTCGTAGTAGAGCGCCGGGCCGTGCTGGGCGGGCATCGCGTAGAAGCCCAGCGTGTTCTTGTCGTGGATCACGTGGCGGTAGGTGCCGTAGTTGACGTGGCCCGTCTGCGGGTTCCTGGTCACGTCCACGTGCCACGTCCCGATGAACCGCCCGCCGTCCATCCCGTGGAGATAGGGCGTGGGCAGCTTCCAGAGGTCCACGTCGTCGCCGGTGACGATGTTCTCCTTGCACGGCGCGGTCTCGACCAGCCGAGGCTTGACCAGGTTGGGGATCCGCCGGGCGAACTCCCGGATCAGGTCCAGCATGCTGCTGGCCGGGTCCATCTCCAGGGCCATCGCCATCCGGGAGAAGGGCAGGTCCTTGTTCCGGCTGAGGCTGTTGGCGAAGATCCGCGCCCCCGGGTAGTCCTTGATGTTCTCGAACAGGAGCGCCGGCCCGCGCAGGTCCATGGAGCGGCGGGTGATGGCGCCCAGCTCCAGGTTCCAGTCCACCTCGGCGCTGACCCGCATGAGCTCGCCGTTGGCCTCCAGGTGGTCGATGTATTCGCGCAGGTCGTTGAACGGCATTGGCTGGGTCTCCGGGCTAGTCGAGTGGCTCGGGGCGAATCATGAGGCGTGCGTCTCCGGCACGAAGAGCTCCTCGGCGGTGAGCAGGCGGGGCGCCAGGCCCTGGGCGTGGTGCATCTCCAGGAACGCCGTCACCGTGGCGTGGTTGGCCAGGAACCCGTACGGGTACGGGTCCGGGCCCATGACCCGGGCCAGCTCCTCCAGGTGCGCAGTCAGCCACGGCAGCCCGGCGTACGGCGTGCCATCCGCGGCCAGGCGGGCGGCGCCCATCCGCTTCGCCTCGACGAACGCATCCACCATGGCGCGCGCCACCCACGGCTCCGCCTCGTAGATGGAGCGCCGGATCACCACCGTGTGCATGATCGGGAAGATCCCCGTCCGCCCGAAGTAGGCCTGCTCGGCCGACACGAAGTCCGGGAAGAGCCGCGCCACGTTGCTCCCCGGGCGCTTCAGCGCCGCCGGCGCCTGGGCCGCGATCACCGCGTCGATCTCGCCGGCATCCAGCAGGTCGTTGAGGCAGGTGGTCTCGGGGATGACGGTGGTTCGCAGGTTCGCCGGCAGCGCGATGGGCGAGCGCTCGTGGAACGGCCCCGGGGCGTTGAACGAGCCAAAGACCCACTCGATGTCGCGCTGCGGCACGCCGTGCTCGCGCTCCAGGATGCCGCGGATCCAGACCCCGGCGGTCTGCTGGAACTCGGCCGCGCCCACCCGCCGGCCGCGCAGGTCCTCGGGCCGCGCGATCCCCGCCTTCGTGTTCACGAAGATGCTCCGGTGGCGGAACATCCGCGACGGGAAGACCGGAATCCCCACGAACCGGGTGTCGCCCTGGCCGTGGAGCATCGCGTACGTGCTGAGCGAGAACTCGGCGACGTCGAACTCGGCGTCGCGCGCCTGGCGGCGGAAGAGGTCGCCGGGCGTCAGCGTGGTCATCCGGAGGTCGATCCCGTCCGGGGCCACCGTGCCATCGGCGAGCGGGATGGTCCGGTCGTAGGCGCCGCAGCCCAGGGTGAGCGAGAGGCCCATCGTGCGTCTCTCCTTCCGGCCGGTCAGTCGGCCCAGCGCGTGAGCCGGTCGTCCACCAGCTGCGCGAGCCAGTTGGTGACGGCGGCGAGGATCAGGACGATGAGGCTCACCGCGAACACCTTTGACATGTCGAACTGGCTGCCGAACCTGGCGGCCAGCGCGCCCAGCCCGACGAACGTCACCAGCATCTCGCCGGTGATCATGCCCTTGACCGCGCGGCCCAGCCCCAGCCGGACCCCGGCCATCACGAGCGGCATCGACGCCGGGATCATCACCTTGCGGATGATGAACGCCTCGCTGGCGCCGAAGGCGCGGGCCATCTCGACCATCGCCGGGTCAACCGTCTTGATGGCCGTCATGGTGTTGATGATGATCACGAAGACGGCGTACACCACGACGACCGACAGGCGCGTCCCGTCCCCCAGCCCGAAGATGGCGAAGAAGACCGGGATGAGGATGATCGTGGGTGCCACCAGGAGCGCGTTGACGTAGATGTCGAGCGCGGCCTCCACGCTGCGGAACCGCCCCATCAGGGCGCCCACCACCAGGCCAAAGACCAGCGAGATCGCGAACCCGATCACGAGGGCCTGCAGGCTGGCCATGATGTTGGCCCGGACGCTCTCCTGGCCCAGGAGCGTCACGAGGTCGGCCAGGATCATGCTCAGTGGCGGGAGCCACGGCAGGTCCATGGTCCGGCCCGCGATCTCCCAGAGGAGGCTCCCGGCGAGGAGCGAGAGGCCCTCGACGGGCAGGCGACGCGCCAGGCTGCGGCGCGGCCGCCGGGGCGCCGGCGCCGGGTCGAACGGTGCCGCGGAGGCGGTGGGCTGCGGCGCGGCTGCGGCCATCAGACGGTCTGCATCACGCGGAGCTTGTCCCAGAGCAGCTCCTTGATGTCCGTGAACTCGCGCGTCCGCTCCGTCTCACGGCCACGCGGGCGCGGCAGCGGCACGTCGATGATCTCGTGGACGCGACCCGGGCGAGGCGACATGAGGATCACGCGGTCGGCGAGGAGGACCGCCTCCTCCATGGAGTGGGTCACGAAGAGCACGGTCTTGCGCCGGTAGCCCCAGATCCGGAGCAGCTCCTCCTGCATGATCCGGCGGGTCTGCTCGTCGATGGCGCCAAACGGCTCGTCCATCAGGAGGATGTCGGGGTTGACCGCCAGGGCGCGCGCGAGCCCGACGCGCTGCTGCATCCCGCCGGACAGGTGACGCGGGAGCCGGGATTCGAAGCCCGCCAGGCCCACGGTCTTGATCAGGACCCGGGCCTGCTCCTCGCGCTCCGCCCTGGGGATGCCGCGCGTCTCCAGTCCGAACGCGACGTTCTCCAGCACCGTCGCCCAGGGGAGGAGGGCGAAGCTCTGGAACACGACGGCGCGATCCGGGCCCGGCCCCGTGACGGGCTTGCCCTTGACCAGGACCTGGCCCGAGTCGTACGGGATCAGGCCGGCCACGATCCGGAGCAGCGTGGTCTTGCCGCAGCCGCTGGGCCCGATGACGGTGATGAACTCGTGCTCGTTCACCGTGAGGCTGATGTTGTCGAGGGCGTGCGTGGTGGTGGTCGATGAGCGGTCGCCCAGGAACTCCTTGGAGACGCCGCGGAGCTCGATCATCGGGCCGCCGTGGGACGCGGCCGCCAGGGAGGCGTCGTCCGGCCAAGGGGCCGGTGGCTGGGTCTCCGTCGAGACGGCGGTCATATCAGTCATTCCAGGGGGCCACCTTCCGCTCGATGAACCTGGCCAGCTCGAGGAGCAGCAGCGCCTCGGCGATGACGAAGAGGACGGTCGCGAAGACGTACGCGGGCTGCAGCCGGTCGCGGTACTCCAGGAGCAGCTTGCCGACGCCGGTGGCGACCAGGAGGAGCTCCACCGCGACCATCCCGGTCAGGGCCCGGCCCAGGCCGATCCGCAGCCCGGCGAACATCGCTGGCACCGCCGACGGGATGACCACCTTGGTCCAGATGGTCCGCTCGCTGGCGCCGAAGGCGTGCGCCATCTCCACCAGGCGCTGGTCAACGCTCCGGACCCCGGCCCGCGTGTTGACGTAGATGAAGATGACGGCGAAGAGGATCACGATGCTGACCCGCGCGGCCAATGAGAGGCCAAAGGCCGTGATCGCAATGGGGACCAGCGGCGCCACCGGGATGGCCAGCAGGATGGCGGTATAGGGGCTGAGGGCGCGGTCCAGGATGCGGCTGCGGCCGGCGGCCAGCCCCAGCGGGACGGCCGTGACCGCGGAGATGGCGAAGCCCAGGACCAGGGCGGCGTTGCTGTTGAGCATCGCCTCCCAGATCCGGCCGTTGCCGAACATGAGGTCCCACGCCGCCACCATGGTGTCGCTGAACGTGGCGATTCCGATGTTGTGGGCGAGCCGTGCGGCCACCTCCCAGAACGTCAGGAACGCGACGAGCACGGCCAGCCGGAGGAGGCGTGCCCGCCGGCGATCATGGTCGCGGGCGGCGACGAGGCGGGAAGCGGAGCCGGCCGCCGCTTGCAGCGGCGGCCGGCTCGCAGCCTGTGCCAATGGGGTGCGGCCGGGCTTACTTCGCCTGGCCGACGAGTTGGAGCGCCTTGGTGCGGACGGTGGTGTTGGTGAGGGTGTCGGCCGCGAGGCCCGCCTTCAGGTCGCCAGTCCCCGTGAAGAACGTCAGGGCGTTGGCCACCTTGGTGGTGTCACCGCCGTTGGCCGGCCATGCCTTGATAGCGGCCGAGGTGATGTACGTGTTGACCAGGCTGACCGTGGGATTGTTGGTCGTGAAGACCGGGATGAACTTGATGATCGCGGGCTGCACGATCGTGTGGTCCTCCTGGATCATCGCGAAGGTCTTGAGGATCTCCGCGAAGAACGCCACGGCCAGGTCGGGGTTCTTGGTCGCCCAGGCGTTGTTGACCCAGTAGTGCGCCCCGGTGATGTCGTACGTGGTGCCGGTGTCCAGGAGCTTGAACTTGCCCGGAGCGCGGGCGTCCAGGAGCAGCCAGTCCGCCATCTGGGCGATGGTCGCGTCGAGCTGGTCCTTCTCCATGGCGATGGTGCGGTTGTCGCCGCCGGAGATGATGACGTCCTGGCCCGTGGCGCCGCAGGCCTTGAGCCAGTTCTTGGTCACCACGGTGACGGGAGCCGCCGCGCCCTGGTAGCCGATCCGCTTGCCATCGAGGCTCTTGCAGTCGGCCAGGGAGGCCTTGGCGATCATCACGAACTCGCCGCCGTTGTTCTCGCCCAGCCAGCCCACGCTCCCGGCCGTGCTCGCCTGGAGGGCGCGTGCCGCGTCGAGGACCTGGGCCTGGGCAAACTGGACGTCACCCTGGACGAGCGCCTGGGTGTTGAGCGACGTGCTGGTGAACTCGACGTAGCTGGCCTTCCAGCCCTGGCTGTTGATGCGGTCCACCGTCATGGCGATGGGCAGCGTCGCGAAGGCGAGCACCGAGGGCAGGCCGATCTTGATGGTCAGGTCACCCGACGGCTTGGGGATGGCCAGGTCTGCGGCCTTGGGCTTCGCCGTGGGGCTGGCGGCGGCCGCCTGGCTGGCGACCGGCGCCTTGGTTGGCGCCGCCGTGGGCGCCGGTGTCGCCGCCCCTGAGCAGGCGGTCACCAGCATGGTGGTACCAACGAGCAGCCCGATGAGTCGAGAACGCATCACGACAGTCACCCCGATCACTCCCTGCGCCCCGAGACGGGACATGAGGCGCAGGATAGGGGGGCCGAATGGCCCTCGCAAGGCGATTCCGCAGCCTCCGTGCAACCCACCGGTCGGCACCGGATGACGGCCGCGCGCTCGGTGCGGTGCGGTCCGGGGCGGTCACTTTCGGTCCCGGACCGCGCTGCGCGGTCACCCGGCCCGCCGACCACGACGCGGCGTAGGATGCCCCGGTCGACATGGTGGCCCAGCGAGGTGGACCCGCCATGGGCAGGTTCGCGTGTGGGATGGAACCACCCGAATTGGAGGGCTGATCGTGGCGGTCTGGGACCCCTTCCTCACCGAGCGCGACCGCCAGGTCTTCGCCGGGACCGGCCATGGGCGGGCCGCCGGGTTCGGGCGCCGGCCCGTCGTCATGGTGATCGACGTGAACTACTTCTTCTGCGGCGACGTCCGCGAGCCCATCCTCGAATCGATCAAGCGCTGGCGGAATGGCTGCGGCGAGGAGGGGTGGGCCGCCGCGGACCGGATCGCCGAGTTGCTGGCCGTGGCCCACCGGCAGGGCATCCCCGTCATCTACTCCACCGGGACCGAGCGCCGCCCCGACGGCTGGGGGCGCGGCCGATGGGGCGACAAGGTGTCGCGCAAGGATCCCGCCGCGGTGGAGGCGGCGGCCTATGCCAACACCATCCTGCCGGCCGTGGCGCCGCAGCCCCAGGACCTGGTCATCCGGAAGGCCAAGCCCAGCGTCTTCTTCGGGACCCTGCTGGCGTCGTACCTGGTCGACCTGGCGGCCGACACCATCATCGTCACCGGCGGCGTGACCAGCGGCTGCGTGCGCGCCACCGTCGTGGACGGCTTCGCGTACAACTACCGGATGGGCGTGGTGGAGGAGTGCACGTTCGACCGGGGCCAGGCGACGCACGCGCTCAACCTGTTCGACCTCCAGCAGAAGTACGCGGACGTGATCTCGCTCCAGGCGGCCGGCGACTACCTGGCCTCGCTGCCGGCCGGCCTCTTCGACGACCAGATGCCGTCGCTCCGCGGGGCGCGGGAGGCGGCGCCCGGCGGCTCGCGGGCGACCGGGTGACAGCGCCGCGTGCGACGCGCAGCAAGTGCACCAAGCCGCGCCGTCAGCGCGCCGCCACCCCCAGCGCCCCGATCGCCGTCACCGAGGACGGGTTCTCCAGCGACGAGAGATCCCCCGGCTCCAGGCCAAGCCAGGCCGCCCGCGCCACGCGGCGCATGATCTTGCCGCTGCGCGTCCGCGGCAGTTCCGGCACCACCACCACCCGTGCCGGCCGGAGCGGCTTGCCCAGGCTGTTGGCCACCGCGTCCGACACCTCCCGGGCCAGCGTCTCTGCCTCCACCCGCGCGTCGCGGCGGACCACCACCAGGACCACGGCCGCCTCGCCCTTGACCGCGTCCGGGACCCCGATGGCGGCCGCCTCCATCACCGCCGGGTGCGCGACCGCGACGGCCTCCAGCTCAGCCGGCCCAACGCGCTTGCCGGCGATCTTGAGCGTGTCGTCCGAGCGGCCGTGGACGTACCAGAATCCGTCCAGGTCGCGTGTCGCCCAGTCGCCGTGGACCCACGTGCCGGGGAAGCGCCGCCAGTACGTGTCCAGGTAGCGCTCCCGGTCGGCGGGCGTGCCGCCCCAGAAGCCGCTGGTCATCCCGGGCCACGGGCCGCGCAGCACCAGCTCGCCGACATCGTCCACCAGCGTCGCCCCATCCGGACCGGCCACGTCAGCCGCCATCCCCAGGCAGGGGCCGTTGAACGAGGTGGGTCGGATGGGCCGCAGCGGCGAGGCGCCCAGGATCCCGCCGGCGATCTCGGTGCCGCCCGTGTAGTTGACGATCGGCAGCCGCCCACCGCCGGCGACCTGGAAGAGCCACGTCCATGGGTCGGGGTTCCACGGCTCGCCGGTGGAGCCCAGCACGCGCAGGGAGCTCCGATCGTGATCGAGCACCCATGCGTCGCCCGCGACGCGCAGCATGCGAACCAGCGTGGGGCTCACGCCGAGGTGGGTGATCCGGTGGCGGGCGACCAGCGACCAGACCCGCCCGGCGTCGGGGTAGTCGGGCGCCCCCTCGAAGATGACCAGCCGGGCACCCAGCAGGAGCGTCCCGATGATGGCCCAGGGGCCCATCATCCAGCCGAGGTCGGTGATCCAGCACAGCGCATCGCCCGAGCGCAGGTCGAAGGTGTGGGCCAGGTCCTGCGCCGCCTTGATCGGGAAGCCGCCGTGGACATGGACGGTGCCCTTGGGCGCCCCGGTGGTTCCCGAGGTGTAGATGACCATGAACGGCGTCTCGGGATTCACCGGTCCGATTGGCCTGGCGACGGCCGACAGCGAGGCTGACTGGCGCGCCGTGGGCATCGAACCCCAGCGGGCATCGCGGTCGGGGTCCGACAGGTCGGCGGGCAACCCGCCGGAATCGAGTCGCTCCACGACCAGCACGCGCCGAACCCCGGGACAGTCCGCCACCGCCTCCGCCGCGACCTGGGCCATCGGCACCGGCTTGCCACGGCGCAGAAAGCCGTCCGCCGTGACCAGGTGCGTCGCCTCGAATGTGCGCAGCCGAGACGCCACCGCCGGCCCCGCCAGCCCGCTGAAGATGGGCGTGAAGACCGCCTGGAGCCGGCCCAGCGCCAGCACCGTGACCGCGGTCTCGACCAGCATCGGCAGGAAGATCCCCACCCGCGTCCCGGGCCCAACGCCGTGCGCGGCGAAGCGGTCCGCCGCCGCCTCCACGGCCGCCACCAGCTCGCCACCCGTCAGCCGGCGCACCGCCCCGTCGTCGCCCTCCCAGGAGATCGCCTCGTCGTCCGGCCGCCCCGCCCAGCGGTCGAGCACGGCGGCCGCATGATCAAATGCCCCGCCCTGCCACCATGTCGGCCACTCGGGGCCGGCGCCCAGGTCCAGCACCCGGCTCCACGGCCGTGACCAGGAGAGCCCCAGATCGTCCACCGCGAGGCCCCAGAACCAGGCCGGATCCGCCACGGCCCGCGCCTGCAGCGCCTCGAGTGTCCCGGTCCCGGAGGCACGCAGCAGGGCCGCGGGGCGGCTGTCGTTGAGCAGCTCCGGCCCGGGCCGCCATGGCGCCTCGGCGTCGGGCCGGGCGAAGGTGCGAGGCTCCAGCGCGCTCATCGCAGGTCTCGCTCGGCCAGGAAGTCCTCCGGCCGGATCGCCCGCCAGACCTCGTCGGGGACATCCGCGCGCGGCTGGACGGGCAGGTCCGCCGGCCGGGTGGCGTCCACGATCCACTTGGCATTCACCCCGCCGCGGCGGGTCCGATCGTTGGGCTGGTGGGCGGACGGGTCCAACTCGTTGGTCCAGGCGTCGGGGATCACGATGATGTCGCGGTCGGCCTGCACGCGGGTCGCCACGGCCCACATGACGTCCGCCTCGTTGAAGACATCGATGTCGTCATCGACCACGATCACCTGCTTGAGGAACGAATCGGACGCGAAGGCCGCCATCGCGGCCTGCTTCGCGGCCCCGGGGTAGGCCGCCCCGATGGAGACATACGCCGTGAACCGGCACGTCCCGGAGAGCGGCATCGAGACCGCCTTGAGCGAGGGGACCGCGGCCCGAACCCGCTGGCGGAGCAGCGCCTCGCGCGGCAGCATGCCCAGCAGGTTGTGCTCCGCATGCGCGGAGAAGACGTCCAGGTAGATGGCGTCCCGGCGACGGGTCACCGCCGTGATCTCGGCGACCGGGTTCATCTCCGCGGGCCCCAGCGTCCAGGTGAACTCGCCGAACGGCCCCTCCGGCTCCCGGATCCCGGGCAGGATCCGGCCCTCCACCACGATCTCCGCGTCGGCGGGCACCTCCAGCGCGATGGTCTCCGCCGGCACCATGCGCAGCGCCTCGCCAAGCAGCCCGCCGGCCACCTCCAGCTCGTCCACGTCGATGGGGCCGCGGTACTGGGAGGCCAGGAGGAGCGCCGGGTGATGGCCCAGGACCCAGGCCACCTCCAGCGCCTCGCCCTTCGCCTCGGCCTTGTTGTACAGGTAGCGCAGGTTGGTGGCAGCCGACGGGTAGATCCGGACCTTCCGCTCGGACACGATCTGGGTCCGATAGACGCCCGCGTTGTAGATGCCCGTGTCGGGGTCCCTCGCCAGCACCACGCCCGAGGCGAAGTACGGCCCCGCGTCGGCCCCGCAGTGGACGATCTGGGGCAGGTCAAGGATGTTGGCCGCCTCCCCGGTCATCACCACCTCGCGCACGGGGACGGACGCCCCGCGCTCCAGGTGCTCCACGGGGATCAGCCGGTCCTGGCGGCGCAGGTACTCGTCCACGACCTGCTCGCCGGAGACGCCGAAGACGAAGCCCAGCCGCTCGCGCGTGGCCAGCGCGTTAGCCACCACGCGGCACGAGGTCCCCTTGACGTTCTCGAAGAAGAGCACGGGATGGCGGCCATCCGCCTGGAGGCGGCGGATGAGCCCCGTCAGCTGCAGGTTGGGGTCCACCTCGCGCGTGATGGTGGCCAGGGAGCCTGGCGGCGCGGATTCCAGCGCGTCCAGGAACGATCGAAGATCGGCAGGCATGGCAGTCCCCCTTGCTCGGCCGGGCTTCGGCCCGCGTCCGTGGAATCCCTGCGCGGCGGCGCATCCCGCAGGGTATTGTGCGCTCGGGAACGGCGTCCACGAGTACCGACGCCGGGCATGCGCCGGACCACAGGAGGTCGAGATGAAGATCGGCATCGGGCTGCCCATTCGCGAGGCCCACATCGACGGCGAGTTCATCACCGAGTGGGCGCGCCGCGCCGAGGCCGCGGGCTTCTCCAGCCTGGCCGTGACCGACCGCGTGGTCCTCAACGCCAAGGAGCCGCTCATCGCACTGGCCGTGGCGGCAGCCGTCACGCAGCGGATCCGCCTCATGACTACGGCCGTGGTGGTCCCGACCCGCGAGACCACCCTGCTGGCCCGCCAGTGTGCGTCCATCGATGCGCTGTCCGGGGGCCGCTTCTCCCTGGGCATCGGCGTCGCGGTCCGCGAGGAGGACTACATCGCCACCGGCTACGACTACCACAAGCGTGGCAAGCGCCTGGACGAGCAGCTGCCCATCCTGAAGCGAATCTGGGCGGGCGAAGCCGCCGACCCGGAGAAGAAGATCGGGCCCATCGGGCCCATCCCGGTTCGACCCGGCGGCCCGGAGGTGCTGATCGGCGGCTATCTCGCCTCCGCGGTGATCCGTCGGACCGTCGCCTGGGGCGACGGCTTCCTGGCGCCGGACGGCATGGCGCCGGACCAGGTCGCGGGCCTCATCGGCCAGGTCAACGAGGCGTGGACGGCGGCCGGCAGGGCCGGGACACCGCGCAACGTGCACGGCGGCTACTTCGCGCTGGGCCCCAACGCCGAGGCGCAGGCCGACGAGTACACCGAGGTCAACTACGGCTTCAAGCCGGAGCTGGCCGCGCGGATGCGCAAGGGCATCGTCACCAGCCCCGAGGCGATCCGCGAGATGCTCAAGCGCCGCGAGGACGCGGGCGTGGACGAGTACGTCTTCCGCCCGTGCACCGAGCAGCTGGACTCCGTGAGCCAGCTGGCGGACGTGGTCGCCGGCCGGTAGGCGCGCGACCGGGCCGCGATGGCCCGCGCCGGATACGAAGAACGGGGAGCCGGCCGGCTCCCCGTTTCGATTCGCGGTGAGCGCCGCTTCAGCGATCCGGCGGGTTGCGGGGGTCCTCCAGGATCCGGCCATAGCCCCTGACCCCGCCCGGGTGGCCCATTGCCCGGAGACCCGCCCAGATCATCGTGTTGGGGACCGTGAGCACCGGGACCCCGGTGGCGTCCTCCAGCGGAGCCGTGTGCTCACCCACCGGCCAGAGCGGGCACGTGACAAAGAGCACCTCGGCCGTCCGGTCGCGGTCGAAGACCTCCATGCCCTTGACGTACGGCGCGTCCTGCGGGAGGGCGCGCACCTGCGCCAGGCCGTGGGTGGGGTAGCCGCCAATCGCGGTCACCTCGTAGCCGGCCGCGGTCAGGTACCGCACGATGTGGTCGTTCTGCGCGTCGCGGAAGGGCGAGGCCACGGCCAGGCGACGGACGCCCAGCCAGTCCAGGCAATCCGTCACGGCTGTCATGGCGGTGGCGGCGCCGCGACCGGTGATGTCCGCGATGTCGTCCCGGAGGCGGCGGTCCCAGGCCGGACCCATCGCCGACTGGATCAGGTCCCCGGTGACCACGGTGAAGTCCGGGTGGCCGTACGCCTCGATGCCACGGACCACGTCGAGGACCTGTGGCCGCTGGACGGCGTCGAAGCCGGACCCGTCAAAGACCTCCGCCTCCATCATGGCCGTCGAGAGGGGCATGGCGAAGACCTGGAGGCGGACGTCGCGCGGGGTCATGGCGAAGACGTCCATCGAGTCGCGGTCGAGCGGACCCGGCTTGAGCCAGGCGATGGTGCCGGTGGACGATCGGGTGCTGGTCATCGTGGGCCTCCCCCGGGTCGAGGCGGGCCACGGCTCGGCCGGCGGCCCGTGAATCGAACGGCCGGCGGGGCTCACGCCCGGCCGGCCGGCGGTTCGATCGCGCGTCAGCCCTTCGGCGGGTTGATCGGGTCCTCCAGGATCCGGCCGTAGCCCTTGACCCCGCCCGGGTGCCCGATGGCGTGGAGGCCGGCCCAGATCATGACGTTCAGGACGGTCATGACCGGGACGCCCGTGTACTGCTCCAGGTCGTTGATGTACGGGGACGGGTCCCAGACCGGGCAGCCGATGAGCAGCGCGCCGGCGCTGCGGTCCTCGTCGAAGACCCGCTTGCCCAGCGTCAGGGCGGCGTCCTTGGGGAGCGCCTTGACGTCGCGCATGCTGTGCGTGTCGAAGCCGTCGATGCTGGTGACCGTGTAGCCGGCCTCGGTGAGGTACTTGTGCATGTAGTCGTTCTGGCTCTTCCGGAACGGCGTCGCTACCGCGACCTTCCTGGTGCCGATCCAGTCGAGGCAGTCCGTCACGGCGGTCATGGCCGTGACGCCCTTGGCGCCGCTGATCCGCTCGATGTCCGCCACCAGCGCCTGGCCCCACGCGGGGCCCATCGCGGACTGGATCAGGTCACCCGTGACCGAGATGTACGCCGGGTGGGCGTAATCCTTCATCCCCTGGACCGTCTCCAGGACGCCCGGCCGCTGGTTGCGGTCGAACGACGAGATGTCGAAGTTGGGGTTCTCCATCATGGACACGGCGGCGGTGTTGGTGAAGACCGCCAGCTTGACGTCCAGGGGCGTCATGGCAAACACGTCGAGCGACTCGCGGTCGAGCGCGCCCGGCTTCAGCCAGGCAATGGTCCCGTACTTCTTGTCCTCGGCCATGGATGTCCTTCCCTTCGGAGATGGGCGGAGCCCCGTCGGTCGACGGAGCTCCGGGTTCTGCGGGGTTGGGCGTGGGCGGCGCGTGCCGCCCGCGAGCTAGCTAGAAGAGCGAGGCGTACGTGCCGGCCCGGATGACCGTGTGCTTGCTCAGCCAGTTGCCGACCAGGATGAGCGCGCCGGCGACACCGGCCGCCATCGAGGCGTTGGAGCCCGAGGCGGACAGCGCGTAGGTGATGAGCGCGAGCGGGATGACCAGCCCGGCCAGCATCACGCCGCCCAGGTAGGCCACCTGGAGGTTGCCCGAGAGCAGGCGCCGAACGGCGACCTTGGCGGCCACGTGCGTGTACGTTCCGTTGAGGACGTGGGCGATCTGGAGGAAGACCGACAGGACAAGCATCCCGGTGGTCAGCGACAGCCAGCCGGTCAGCACATCACCCGTGACGTCCGACGGCGCGATCGCCGCGTAGATGAGCCCGCAGGCGAGGCCGCTGGCGAAGCCGTTGACCAGGAACTGCATGGGGATCAGCGTGCTGTTCCAGAACGGGATGCTGGGCGACGACGCCAGCACCAGGCCCGGGTACGTGATGACGACGATGGCGGCCAGCGCCGCGACCACCTGGAAGACGAGGCCCAGCGTGCCGTCGCCGTGCCAGGGGAGGCCGGTCAGGTTCAGGCCGCCACCCCCGACGTTGAAGTCAGCCAGCGTCCACAGGCCGGCGAGGCCCATGAACGTGAAGTCCGCGATGGCGCCGACGCTGATCCACGACGTCCGCGGGTTGAGCAGCGACCGCAGGAGGCGGAGCGGCTTGCCCAGGTCGGCGATCAGGATCAGGCCGCCAACACCGATCAGGACGAGGCTGAGGATGTCCGCCCAGGTCATCCCCAGGAACCGGCCCATCTCGATGCCAAACACCATCCGGTTGATGAACAGGCCACCACCGACGCCCATGAATGTGAACCAGGTGGCGTGCTGGTTCCCCCAGACGTTCTGGGTCTTGGGCTCCATGATCCAGCGCCCGGTGAACGGGTTTACGACCGACGACACGGGTCCCCCCTCGGCACTTGGCCGGTTGCGCGCAGTCCCTCGACCAGCGCGGCGATGCTCAGCGCAGGTAGTAGACCGACGGCCCGGTGCCGGCTTCGGGCCGGGCGGGGCTGCCGTTTCGATCGCGGATGACGCGAGAGATCTCGCTTCCCGGATCCTCCAGGTCGCCGAAGATCCGCGCCTTGGTCGGGCAGACCTCGACGCACGCCGGCTCAAACTTGCCCGCGTCGATCCGATGGGAGCAGAAGGTGCACTTCTGGACCGTCCCGGCCGTGGACTTGAAGGACTGCTTCTCCAGCTGGATCAGCTCGCCCCCGAAGGCGCCCTGCACCTCGTGGACGTAGTTCATGGCGCCGTACGGGCAGGCGGCGACGCAGGCACGGGTCCCGCAGCACTTGGCCTGGTCGACCAGCACGATCCCATCGGTGCGCTTGGCGATCGCCTTGGTCGGGCACGCCTTCAGACAGGGCGCGTCCTCGCAGTGCATGCACAGCGTCGGGATGAACATGCGCTTGACGTTTGGATACTTCCCGACTTCCTTCTCGTAGACCGGTGCATACCAGACCCCGTCGGGCGTGCCGTTCTCGGTCTTGCACGCCATCGAACAGGCGTAGCAGCCGACACACCGCTCGAGGTCGAGGGCCATCCCCCAACGAGTCATCGTTCGTCCTCCCCCGGATGCTGTTGGCTAGGCCTTGCTGATCTTGATCTTGACGCAGGAGTCCAGGGCGGCGGACACCGTGTCCATCCGGTCCAGCGTGAACTGGACCAGGTTGTTGAAGTGCACGCCGCGGCTGCCGTCCTTGCCGATGGCGTCCTTGTTGCCGGCCGTTGTCCGACCGAACATGCCGGGCGCCGATGCGCACTCGGGGTGGATGCCCTCGGTGAGGCGTGCGATGCCCTTGACCTTCTTGCCGATAGGCGTCTCGATCCAGATCTCGTCGCCGTCCACGATGCCCTTCCTGGCCGCGGTGGCTCGGTTGATCCCGATGTTGAAGACCTTGCTGTTGCGCTTGGCCAGGTCCATCAGGAGCGGGTTCTCCGCGCTGTAGGTGCCGGCCATGAACGGCAGCTTCTGGTTCACCAGCCACATGTCGAACTGGGCCGGCGCCTGCTTCTCGGTCAGGCAGGGCTGGAAGTCCATGACGGCGCTGTAGTCGGAGACGTCCCACTCGATGTCGCGGGAGTCCGTGTAGGCCTTGACGGCGACGCCCGCGTCGAGGAAATGCTCGAGGTAGAGCGGCACGCGACCGCCGTGGTGGATGAGCGGGTAGGCGTACTTGGCCAGCCGTGCCTCGTCCTTGAGGTAGCCGTTCTTCCGGAAGTAGTCCAGGCCGTGGTCGGCGCCCACCGTGGACTTGGTCCAGCGGTCGGAGAAGTCCTCCCAGGTGTACTTCTGGTCGCGCTTGAGTTGGTACTCGCCGGTGATGTGGCAGGCGGCGTTGAGGGCCGTGTTCATGTCCGGCCCGATGCCCGCCCGGAAGGCGACGTCGATAAGGACCTCGCCCCAGTTGCGGGCCTTCTCGACCACCTTGACGACCGGCTGCTGGAAGTTCCAGGTGCCGGACTCGTCGACGGAGGCCGCATTCGTGAAGTTGTTGGGGTTGCCCACGAGGGGGGTCAGCCGCTCCAGCGAGTGCTGATCGGGGAGGAGGAGGTCCGCAAACGCGGCCGTCTCGTCCTCGAACGGGTTGAGCGAGACGATGAACCCGATGGTCTTCATGGCCTTGGCCATGGTGTCGGGGTCCCCGGAGGTCTGCATGATGTTGCCGCGCGAGGTCACCAGGACCTCGCACTTGTACGGCAAGCCGAACTTGTCGCCCTCCAGCAGGCCCAGCCAGAGCATGGCCCGGGCGTAGACGGAGGTCGGGAAGAGCTCCTGGAGCTCCAGCGTCTCGGGGGCCGACACCTTGCGCCGCGGGAGCGCGGGCTTCATGTGGCCGGCCAGCGGGTTGCCGGGGTAGATGAACCCGTCCGGGTCCAGGTTGGGCCGCCAGGTGGGGCCCATCGACGACGAGTTGAGCACGCCGCCCGGGACGTCCACGGCGCCCAGCAGCATGTTGAGCTGGCCCATGAGCATGCCCGAGGCCATCGCGTGACGGTGTGCCGAGATGCCGCGATACCAGCTGATGGCCGCGGTCCGGAGCGGGTAGGTGTCACCCTCCAGCTGGATCGTCTGGCCGATGCTGGCGGCCTCGACGACCTCGTGGGCGACGCGCGTGATGGTGGCGGCCGGGACCGAGGTGACCTTGGAGGCGTACTCGGCCGTGTACGGCTCGAGGTGCTTCTTGAACACGACGAACGCCGGGGTGGCCTGCACGCCGTCCACGGTGAAGGTGCCCTCGAGGGCGGCCTCGTCGGACGGGGCCTGGTCGAACGGCAGCGCGGCGCCGGTGGCGGCGATGCCGACGAGCGGCTTGTTGGTGGCCTTGTCGCGGATGTAGCGGCCGTCGGCGCCCACCAGGTAGGTGGCATTGGTGTGGCGCTTGAGGAAGGTCTTGTCGTAGTGGTCCTGGACGATGACCCACTCGCGCATCATCGCGAGGGCGAAGGCCGCGTCCGTGCCGGGGCGGATGGGAATCCACTCGTCCGCGTGGGAGGCCGCGTAGTTGAGGACGGGATCCACCACGGTCAATTTCATGCCGCGCTGGCGGGCGTCCTGCATCTCGACGCTGTAGCCCATCGCGTTGTGGCCGCCGACGAAGCCCGCCGACGCACCGAACATGAGCAGGTGGTTGCAGTACTTGAGGTCGTCGTGGATCTCGTTGGAGGCCGTCAGGGTGAAGGCCACCGGGTGCGTGCCGTTCCCGCAGAAGATGCCGGCCGAGCCCATCGTCACGTTGGGGCTGCCCACGGCGGTGGAGAACGCCTTGGCGACGGAGTAGGTGTAGCGGTCGAAGGTGTGGGTCAGGATGCTCCGGGGATCCTTGTCCATGGCGGCCTTGATCTTGCTGGCGAACAGATCAAGCGCCTCGTCCCACGAGATCTCCTTCCAGCCCGGGTCGACGCCGACGCCCTTCTGGGGGTTCGTGCGGACCATGGGGGCCTGGACGCGATTGGGGCTGTAGACGTTCATCAGGGCCGACAGGCCCTTGGCGCAGGTCTTGCCGTAGTTGGGCCCGACCCCGGGGATGCCCTCGATCTTGACCGCGACCCCGTCCACCCGGTGCACCTGCACGGTGCAGCCGTTGTAGCACATGTCACAGGCCGTCGGAATCCAGACGTCCTCAGTCACCCCTGCCATCGGAAGTGCGACCGCCACGGCTCTCCCCTCTCAGAACTTGCCCGAGACCTCTACCCGCCCAGCAGCGGTGGACCCAACAACACGATCTCGACCTGGGCCGGCGTCTGCCGGTCCAGCCGAGCCTGCATCCCGCCGACCTCTCGCGCGTAGTCGCCGTCGATCATCACGACAGCGTGGTTCGCGAGGTCACCGTTGAGCAGGATCTTGTCTTCGAACTCCTGTCCGAACCGCGCCGTGAGATCCGCCAGCAGGTCGCCCAGCGTCGAACCGGCGGGCAGCGTGACCGTCATCTCTGACGTCCCCACAACCCGCTTGATGAGCCCAGCGAAGATCACCTTGCACTGGATCATGTGACTCCGGACGAATGCCACATCCGTCGCGCGCGCGATCGGCCCGGCAGGCGCCGAGTCGGGACATCTTGGCCCTGCGGACGGGCCACTGTCAAACGGAGATCCCCGCCTAGAGGCGGGTTTTCCCGCGTTCGCTCCTGGCCGCGTGCTCCATGTAGAAATTGACCATCTCGTACGCCCACGCGGCGTCGAACGTCAGCGCGAACTGCTGGGCGATGCGCCGGTTCAACACCCGCTTGGACCAGGCCAGCGCGTAGGGCGTTCGCTTGAGCAGGCGGTCACACAGCTCCTTGACCGCGGCATCCAGCTGGTCCTTTGGCACGGCCCTGTGGATGTAGCCCAGGTCGGCCAGCTCGCGGCCGGTGAACGGGCGAGCCAGCAGCAGGAAGTCACGCGCGTGGGCCAGCGTCATCTGCATCGGCACGAAGACCGAGCCGCCGTCGCCCGGGACCACGCCGAAGTCCGCCCGGCCGAAGGGGAGCTCGCCCATCCCCAGGTGGTAGTCGGCGATCATCGCGTCCTCGTCCGCCACGACGAAGTCGCAGGCAAAGACCAGGCTGGACCCAAAGGCCACGGCGGCGCCGTTGACCCGCGCGACGATCGGCTTCTCGCACTCGATGATCGCGTTGAAGGTGCGCGCCAGGCCCTGCGTCAGATCCCAGTCCTCGCCCGGGTCGTGGGCCTGGATGCCGGGGCCGCTGGACGGCGGGATGAAGAACATGTCGCCCAGGCCCGTCAGGATGATCACGCGGACGTCGTTGTCGCCGCGCAGCTCCTCGATCGCCTCGCCGACCTCCTTGTGCTTGGGGAAGAACTTCTTGACCTTCCCCTCGGTCTCCCGCATCCGCTTGTACTGGGCGTCCCCGGACGGCAGCATCCCGATGGTGGCCACCCCGTCTTCGATGGCAATCCGCAGGTCCCCGTACTCGCGCAACACGGCTGATCCTCCAGGCATGAACTCTCTGGGCTGGCGCGTGAACTGTAGGGCCCGCGCGAGGCACCGGACGGGCCGTCGCGAAGCGCGGGGACGACCCGTCAGGCGGGCTCGGAACCCAGCGTGAGGCGGGCGCGGGCTGCCGCCACGCCGTCGGCGCCCCGAACGACGCTGCCATGCCACGCCGCGGAGGCCATGGAGGCTGCGGCGCCGGCGGAGGCCGTTGCGCCGGCGCCGCCCGGCGGAGGCTGCCAGGCCACGACGTTGGCCTCCGCACCCTGGGCGAGGGCCTGCAGGTACTCGACCCGGTAGCGACGCGGCAGGCGGGCCAGGTCCGGCGCCCCATTTGCGGCCGCGACGGCCTCCTCCAGCCAGTCCAGGTAGACGGCGTTGTTGAGGTGGCCGTTGGGGTCCACCTCGTGGGGCCGGACCGCCAGGGCGACGGACGCCGCGCCCTCGGGGGCCGAGGCCGCGGGGACGCGGGTCATCTCGAAGTCCGCCGCCGGGACGCCGAAGAGGGTGCTGAACGATTCCGGGATGCGGACCAGCCGGCCGGTGCCGTCGATGAGCACCCAGTCCGTGAGCGCGACGGCGGCGGGTGGGGCGGCGGGTGGGTCACCGGCCAGGCGCAGCTCGACTCGCCGGCGGGCCCAGACGCGGCGATGGCCCACGACGGCCGTCGTCACGTCGAGCCGTGCGCCGACAGGCATCGGCCGCGCCAGGACCAGGTCCACGGCACGGACCAGCCAGACCAGCTGGTGCTCCTCGTACCAGTCCCGGGTCAGCCCCAGCGCGGCGCCGTGCTGCCAGGCGGCGTCCTGGGCATAGCGGAGGAGCGACGACGCGCGCACCAGGCCGTCGGCGCCCGCCTCGTCGAACCGGACGCGGTAGGCCGCCTCGAAGCGATGGGGAACCGGGTCGCTCACGCCTTCAGGGGCTGCGGTGGACCCGCGGCCATCCGGTTCAGGGTCTCGATGCTGACCAGTCCCGTCGCCCCCAGCGGGGCGGTCTGGCGGGCCAGCCGGACCAGGCAGGAGCGGCGGGCGTCGAAGATCACCAGAGCGACCGCCAGGCGCTCGTCCTCAGCGGCAGCGTTGGCGCGCGCGGCATCCAGCTGGAGCATCACCTCGCCGTTGATCCCGCGGGCGCCCCACTTGCAGTCGTACGCCTCGGCGCGGCCGTCCGCCTCGACGGTGACGTCATACGGGTGAATCTCCGCGCGCACCCCGTCGAACAGGATTCGCCGTTCGCGGCGGACCTCGGACGCCGGGGCACGGCGAGCCAGCAGGCGCTCCGTCAGCTCCTCCACGATGGCCCCGCGGAGCTGGCTCCGGACCTGGTCGCCGCGATCCGCGACGGCGAGGGAGACGGCCAGGACCTCCTGGGCGTGCGTGCGCACCTCCGGCGATGCATCGGGCCCGAACAGCGTCGGGAAGGCGACCCGCCAGCCGTCGGCGTCCGTGGTCTCACCGTTCATGACGGCCCGCGCGAGCACCCGACCGGCCGTGTTGGCGAGCACCAGGGCCTCGGCCGCGCGCGCGACCAGCGGGTCCGCCTGGACCGACGCGTAGACGACCGCACGCGCGTCGCGGGCTGCGTCCTGGAATCTCATGCTGGGGATGCCGGCGCGGCGGCGGCCGGCGGCGAGACCGGGCCCGGGCCCAGCGCGAGGAGGACGGCCTGCGGGAACGTCGAGAGCCAGTCGATCGCGCGGTGCGGGTCGCTGATCCGCTCGATCTCGTCGATCAGCCGGTCCACGGCGGCCTGGGCGCCCGGCGTGGCCTGCTCGTCGGCGCGGGCGGCGGCCACCCGGTCCAGCTCGGCCAACCAGACGCGGCCCAGGTCCGTGACGTACTGCCACTCGTCCTGGATCTCCTCGCCGAGAACGCCCAGCGCCTCGTACGCGACGCGGGCTCGGCCCAGCAGCTGGCTGACGGTGACCATGGTGCCAAGCCTACGACCCCGATCGTCGGCGCGCACGGGACGGCGGGGACGGCGGGAACGGCACGGGAGGCAGGAGGCTCGCGCGGCGGAGCCGTGGGCCACGGCGAGCTAGCGCGGCTGGGCCACCTTGCGATGAGTGGACCAGGACCACGAGGTCTCCGCATCGCCGTCCGGTCGGACCCTGGATGCGAGCCGGTCGGCCTCGCCCATCGGCCGGTGTGCGGCGAGCACGACCTCGATCCGGGCGACCAGGGCCGTCAGCCGACGCCGGCCGGCCTCGCCCCAGGCGCCCGAGTACGCGGCCGTCGCATCGCGGCGAACCGCGTGGGCCTCCGCCCGCAGCCCGCACCGCTCCAGGTCGGCAACGCCGTCCAGGATCGCGCGATACAGCGCCGGGAATGCCTCTGCCGCGGTCGAACTCTCCATGGGCCTGACTGTGGGGCCCGATGGTCCGGCCGCGTATAGCCCAACAGTCACGGACAGCACCCGCCCGAATGGGCTACCAGGGCATAGGCTTGGCCCACCGATCGACCACGGGCTCGGTGCCCATCCCGGTCGGTCAGTCGCCGCGGTGGCCCCCCGACCGGATGGAGAACCGGTCGAACCCGCCGACGGGCGGCATCCACGCCTGGCTCACGTTGGTGACGAGCGCTCCTGCCGGGCCCACGGCGAGCGCCTCGGCCAGGCGCTCGAGGTCCTCACGGGAGCCCTCGGCGATGCACTGGACGCTGCCATTGAGCTGATTGGCGACCCAGCCCACGACCCCGAGGCGGTTGGCCGTCACCAGGACGAAGTAGCGGAAGCCCACGCCCTGGACACGGCCGGTCACGACGGCGTCCAGCCGCGCGGCGACGTGGCCCGGGCTCACCCGGAGACCTCGGCACCGACCCCCGCTGGCCACGCGACAACGAGGGTGTCGAGGACCAGCTCGGGGGCCACGTTGCCCTCCAGGAGCTCGGCGGCACGCGACAGGCGTGCCAGGAAGGCGGCCGGGCCGCCCGCACCGCTCGCGTGGTGGCGCTGGCCGGGCGCCGTCCCTTCACGCGTGACGGCTGCCTCCAGGTCGTCGAGCAGCCCCGGGTCACGGACCAGCCGCCGCTCCCCCAGCGCGACCAGGGCCATGTCGCGCGCCAGGTCCTGCCAGATCCGGACCAGCATCAGGGCGCCCCGCCGGCGCTCCGGTGCGGCCAGCTTGGTGCCACCCGCCTCGCCATCCGCGCGCGCAGCCTCGGGGGCGCCCTCGTCCGACCCATCGGTCCCACCGGCGCCGGTGTCCGGCCCCGCGCCGGCGTCGACCGCGGAGCCCTTGGGGCCTGCCTTCGAGCCCCGCCCCGTCCGGCCCTTGGCGGCCTTGGGCCCGCCCGCGCCGCCCGTCCCGCCGAGCGACGCGGCCGCGTCCAGGGTCTTCGCGAGGTCCATGGCGCGGGCCTGCAGCTCGCGGATTGCGACCAGGCCCGCCGCGGTTCCCTCGCCTCGCAGGTCGAGGAGCCGTCGGCACAGCTCGCCGCGGATGGCCTCGGCCTGTGGCGCCCGGGCATAGGCGATGGCGATCCCGGGCCGCCCCGCGGCGATCCGGGCGAGGCGGCCGGCCAGCGGCGGCTCGGCCAGGCCCAGCTCGCCCAGGAGGTCCTCGATCTCGCGGACCCCGACGGGGCCCAGCCGGATCCGGGCACAGCGCGACCGGACGGTGGGCAGCAGCCGCTCCTCCTCCTCGGCGCACAGGATGAGGACGACACCGGCCCCGGGCTCCTCGAGCGTCTTGAGCAGCGCCGACTGCGCTTCCTCGTTCAGCCGCTGCGCCTCCTCGATGACGGCAACCCTGGCGCCGCCCTCGACGGGCATGAGGACCAGCTCGGCGATCAGGTCGCGGACGCCGCGCGACCGCTCCGTCCCGCCGATCCCGATCTGGGCCCCGGCACCCGAAGGCGCGAGGCGATGGAGATCCGGGTGGTTGCCCGCGTCCTGCATGCGGCACGCGCGACAGGCGCGACACGGCCGCGCGGCGACATCCGGATGCTCGCACAGGAGCGCGGCCGCCAGGTCCAGTGCGAGCGTGGTCTTGCCCACGCTCGCCGGGCCCGTGAGGAGGATGGCGTGGGGCACGCCCGAGCGGAGCATGGCCCGGACCGCCCCGAGGGCGGCGGGTTGCCCGCGCGTGCGCGCCCCGTCCATGGTCGAAACCGGCGCGCTGCCGGCGGTCAGGCCTCGGGCGCGTCCGCGGCCTTGCGCGTGGCCCGCCGGCGGGCCGGGGCCGGGGCCTCGGTCTCGGCCGGAATGACCGGAATGGCCGCGGCAGGCTCGGCGGCAGGCTTGGCGGCGGCACGGGTCCGGCGCGGCTTGGGGGCCTCGTCGGCGGGTGCCATCACGACCGGGGCCGGAGCCTCGGCGGCGACGGACGTCACGACGGCCTTGGTGCCGACGGCCCGTGTCCGACGGGGCTTGGCGGCCTCATCGGCGGGTGCGACCACGACCGGGGCCGGAGCCTCGGCAGCGGGTGTTGCGGCGGCGCGGGTG
The DNA here is from genome assembly GCA_903822495.1 of uncultured Chloroflexota bacterium. GTDB lineage: Bacteria > Chloroflexota > Limnocylindria > Limnocylindrales > CSP1-4 > CAIJPD01. The sequence goes on from CAIJPD010000055.1 coordinate 54,208, forward strand.
CGACGCCTGGGCGCTGCCTCGTCCGCAGCTGCGGCGACGGTCGGTGCCGCCAGGGCCGGAGCCTCGGCCGGAGCCGCGGCACGCGGGGCCCGGCGACGAACGCCGGTGGCGGGCGCCGAGTCCGGCGTGGCCTCGATCGGGGCCGCGCTGCCGGCGATGGCTGCGTCGTCCTCGACGGGACCACGGGTCCGGCCACGGCCACGACCCGTGCGGGCCTCTGCCGGGGCCTGTGCCTCGGCCTGGGGTGCGGTACGACCGGACGGCGCGGCCTTCGGCTTGCCGCCGGCCAGCTGCGCCCGCAGGAGCGCCTCGAGCTCGGGCGGAACCTCGCTCCAGGGGTCACCGCCGCCCTCGCCGCCGGCCGGGCGGGAGGGACGATCGGTCCGTGCGAACTCACGGCCCGCGTCGCGGTTGGCATCACGGCCCACCGGTGCGCGACCGCTCACGTCCGGGTAGCGGTTGATGCCGCCACCGCCACTGCCACCGCGGCCATAGCGCTCACGGTCGACGAACGCCGCGTAGGCGCCGGCACGACCACCGCGCCCGGCGGCACCACCGCGAGCCCCACCGGCCCCGCCTTGCTGGCGACGCTCGGCGATCAGGTACTCGGGGATCGCCGGCTCCTCGAAGTCCTCGTCGTCCCCGACGGGGGCGCTGGACTGCCGGCTGGGCGTGCCCAGCTGGGAGTCCCACACGGACCCGAACACGGACGCCTGGGGCCGCGGTGCGAGCGGTGCAAGCGGTGCGGGCCGCGCAGCCCGCGCAGGCCGCGCAAGCGGCACGGGCTGCTCGTCCTCGTCTTCCTCGGCAACGACCTCCTGGCCCTCGGGGGCCCCATCGGCCCGGCCGCGACCACGACCACGACCACCGCGACGCCGACGACGTCGGCCGGCTTCGCCGCCTTCGCCGGCCTCGCCGGCCTCGCCGGCCTCACCGGCCTCACCGGTCTCACCGGCCTCACCGGTCTCACCCGACTCCACGACTTCGCGGGGCTCGGACGTCACGCGCGGCGCACGGGGCGCACGCGCCGGCCCGAACGCGGCGAGCGCGCCCTCATCGTCGGGATCTTCCTCGCCGGGGGCGACGGCCTGCACCGGCACGCTGACGGGGGCCGTCCTGGCCCGCGACAGCTTCTCGCCGGGCAACGCGACGATCGGTGCGCCGGCGATCGAGGGCGCCGCGGCAACCACCGGCTCGGCCAGCGGCTCGCGGGTCCGCGACGGCCGGCGACCCGGCTCACGGCCCGTCTCGCGCAGGGTCTCGATGGGCGTGCCCTCGCTGCGGCCACCACGGCCCGTCTCGCGCAGGGTCTCGATGGGCGTGCCCTCGCTGCGGCCACCACGGCCCGTCTCGCGCAGGGTCTCGATGGGCGTGCCTTCGCTGCGGGTGCGGCCACGGCCACCACGGCCGCCACGGCCGCGGTAGGACCCGGTCCCCTCGGTCATCTTGTCCGGGACCTCGGTCATCGACAGGTCGTGCTCGTCGTCCGCGACCCGCCGGCCGGAGCGCGTCGAATCGCGGTCCACCTTGGCGAGTTGCGTGATGTCCGTGAACAGGTCGGCGACCTCGATCAGGTCCGAGCTGGTGTTGCCGCGGAAGCTGATGACCTCGACCCGGATGCCCTGCTCCTGGACCGCCCGGATGGCCGGTGCGAAGTCCCCGTCGCCGGACACCACGATGGCGATATCCAGGTTGCGGGCCGTCTTCATCATGTCGACAACGAGCTCGATGTCGAGGTTGGCCTTGACCTTGCCGTCGCCGTACTTGCGGATGTCCTTGCTGACGACCTTGTAGCCGTGCCGGCGCAGGAAGTCATGGAAGTTGCGCTGGTTCTCGTTGTCCGGATCCAGCCCGGTATAGGCATACGCACGCACGAGGTCCCGACCCGCCGAGGCCGACTTCAGCAACGTCACGTAGTCGATGTCCACGCCGGCCGCCTTGGCCGCGTAGAAGATGTTCGCCACGTCTACGAAGACGGCGACGTTCTTGCCCACAATGACTCCTAAGTAGTGGTGAGCCCGCCGGCGCGTCCACGCTGCTCGGCGGGTTTCGTCAGATGACCCGAGGTGCGGCCCCCGGACCGCATGGGCCGCTTGCTATCGGGCCCCGGATCGTGTGCTGAGGGCCTGGCCGGCGCCGCTGCGGACGGGCCCCGACGGAGCGGTCACGGGGCGCGGGTGGGCGTCGTCGCGCTGGGCGATGCTGCCGTCCGAGTCCGTGATGCGGGCCGCTGGGACCTGGTGTTCCACGCGCCGGGTCGTACCTCGATGAGGTGGCCAAACCTGTGCAATCGCCAGCGCCTGAACGCTGTCCTGATGCTGGCGACAAGGGCCGCGGGACCGCACGGGAGGCGAGCGCGGTGCGCTCTGGGGCCTAGCCGGGTCGCGCGGACCGTCTTGCAATCGGTTCGCCGGCCCATATCATACGGCAAAGCGTTCTCGCAGCCAGACGTACGGCGCGGTCATCACCGCGTCGCCCGCTGCGGCGCTATTCGATTTCGGAGGAGATCCATGCAGCTCAGGAAACTCGGCGTGCTCGCGGCCACCGCCGCGCTGGTGCTTGGGGCCTGCTCAGGCGCCGCGACCGCGACGGACCCGCTCGGCGTCATCAAGGTCGGCGCGAACGACCCCATCCACGTCGCCTTCTGGGGCGTCATCTCGGGCGCTGATGCGTCCCTCGGGACGGACTCCCTGTACGGCGTCCAGATTGCGGCGGACGACAAGGGCGGCAAGCTCCTCGGCCACGCCATCCAGGTCACCACCGAGGACGGCCTGTGCACGCCCGAGGGTGGCGCCACGGCGGCCCAGAAGCTCGCGGCTGACAAGACCATCGTTGGCCTCGTCGGCTCGTCCTGCTCCGATGAGACGGTCGGCGGCATCAAGGCCCTCACCGATGCGGGCCTCACCACCATCTCGCCGTCCAACACCCGCCCGGCCCTGACCCTGGCCAGCCGTGGCCCCGAGTACGCCGGCTACGCGCGCACCGCCCACAGCGATGCCTTCCAGGGCAAGGCCGTGGCCGAGTTCGTCTTCAACGTCCTCAAGCTGACCAAGGCCGCCACCATCCACGATGGCAGCGCCTACGCCGAGGCGCTCCAGGGCGTCTTCGCCGACGAGTTCAAGAAGCTCGGCGGCTCAATCGTGGCGCAGGAGGCCGTCTCCAAGGGCCAGACCGACATGAAGCCGGTCCTGACCAAGGTCGCCGCCGCCGCTCCGCAGGTCATCTACGACCCGGTCTTCGTCGCCGAGGGCGGCTACCTCTGGGCCCAGTCCAAGCAGGTCGCCGGTCTCGAGAAGACCGTGATGATCGGCTCCGACGGCATGTTCACGCCTGACTTCGTCAAGGCCGCGGGCAAGGCTGCCGAGGGCAACTACCTGTCCAGCCCCAACTTCTCGGCCTTCCAGGCCGGCTACGCCGACTTCCTGACCAAGTACAAGGCCAAGGTCGGCAAGGACCCCATCTCCGCGTTCCACGCCCACGCGTATGACGCGGCCAACATCCTGTTCAACGCGATCGAGAAGGTCGCGGTCAAGAACAGCGACAACTCGCTGTCGATCGGCCGCAAGGCCCTCCGCGACGCGATCTTCGCCACCAAGGACTTCAAGGGCATTACGGGTGTCCTGTCCTGCAGCGCCTCCGGCGACTGCGGCGCTCCGCTCATCGCGGTCTACCAGATCACGTCGCGCGAGACGGGCGGCACCTGGCCGCCGGCCAAGCCGACCTGGCCCTAGTCTCCCCGGCTGCGCCTCGGCGCAGCTCCGGACCGGAGTGACACAACGAGTGAGCCGGGCGGGAAACTGCCCGGCTCACTCATCTCTCAGGCAGCACGGCAAGCAGGGGGCGAGCGCTTCATGAAGGCGAGCCTGATCGAGCGATTGACCGAGGGGGCCATCGTGGCCTTCCTCTGGTTGCTTCGGGTTGCCGTGGTGCTCGTCGTGGTCGTGGGCTCGGCCCTGACGATCATGAGCGGCCGCTACTCGCTCGAGGTCTACGTGGGCCTCGTGGTGTCGGGCCTCACCCTGGGCAGCATCTATGCCCTGATCGCGCTGGGCTACACCATGGTCTACGGCATCCTGCGGATGATCAACTTCGCCCACGGCGAGATCTTCATGGCGGGTGCCTTCGCCGGCTACTTCGTGGTGACCGCCTCGGACAAGCTGGGGTTCCTGAACCAGGGCGCGGTCAGCGCCATGATCACGATCGTCGTCGCGATCCTGGTCGCGGTTGCCGTCGCCACCCCCGTCGCCCTCCTCGTGGAGAAGATCGCGTACCGGCCGCTGCGGAATGCCCCGCGCCTGGTACCGCTGATCAGCGCCATCGGCGCATCGTTCGTCCTGCAGTACACGTTCCGCGGGCTCTTCGGCCCGGGGATCTATTCCTACCCCACGGTGGACTTCCTCGACCGGACGCTCCCGATCAGCGGGATCATCGTCCGCTACGTGGACGTGATCGTGGTGATCTCCGCGTTCGTGATGATGACCGGGCTCTACCTGTTCGTGATGCGAACCAAGCTGGGCACCGCCATCCGGGCCGTCTCCGAGGACAAGGACACCGCCGCCCTCATGGGCATCGACGTGAACCGCGCCATCGTGACGACGTTCGGGCTCGGCGCCGCCATGGCGGGCGCGGCGGGCGTGCTCTATGCGCTGCTCTTCCGCCAGGTCTTCTTCATGACCGGGTTCGTGCCCGGCATCAAGGCCTTCACGGCGGCCGTCCTCGGCGGGATCGGGAACATCCCGGGCGCCATGCTGGGCGGCCTCTTCCTCGGCCAGGTGGAGTCCATCGGACCCACGCTCTTCCTGGACGGGTTCAACGTCCCGTCGCCCAATCAGCTCAAGGACGTCATCGCCTTCACGATGCTGGTCCTCGTCCTGGTCTTCCGGCCATCAGGCATCCTGGGTGAGCGGATCGCGAGGTCGCGGGCATGACGGTGACGAGCGCGGGCATGCCGGCCACGGGCGCGGCTCCCTCGGCAAACGGGGCCGCCCCGGCGATGCCCGTCAGCTTCCAGCGGCGGGTCATCCGGACCGGCCTGCTCGGCGCGGTGATCGCCCTCTACCTGTGCATGGTCGGGATCGTCCCGATCTTCAACGCCCGGCCCCTGGTCCAGGGGGTCATCTCCCTCGGCCAGGCGGCCCTCATCCTCAGCCTCTTCGCCACCGGCTTCGTCGCCACCCGCCGGGTGGCGGAGTCCTCCGGCCGCCTGATCGCGGACGGGGCCATTGCCGGCGGCCTGAGCGGGGTCGCCCTGTCAGCCCTGGTGCTCCTGGGATCCGTGGTCGACGTTCGCGCCTTCCTGCCCAACGCCTCGCCCGTCCTGTACGGGATCCTGACCTTCAACCTGGGAACGATCGGCTTCTGGATCCCGATGGCCGCGGGCGCCGTCCTCGGTGGCCTCGCCGGCGCGATCGGCCTGGCGTCACCGCGCATGCGGCGTTCGCTGTTCGTCGGGCTCATCTCGCTGTTCGCGCTGGGCCTGTTCGCCGGCCTGATCAGGACGCCGATGCTCCAGCTGCCGGTCGCGGAGCTGGCCCGGCTGCTGTTCGCCTCGGATGGGCTGACCCTGATCGGGGCCGTGGTGGTGCTGGTGGCCTCCGTGGGCCTCCACCACGTCCAGCGCACCCGCCGCCTCGACCTCCAGTTCGCTGCGCTCCCGCCCTCCCGGCGCCGCCGCATCCAGGTCCCGCTGATCGCCCTGGCCGCCGTGATGATCCTCGTCCTGCCCCAGGGCCTTGGATCGTTCTTCGCCCAGGTCATCGCGATCGTGGCGCTGTACGTGATGATGGGCCTGGGCCTGAACATCACCCTGGGCCTCGCCGGGCTCCTGGACCTGGGCTTCGTCGCGTTCTTCGCGGTGGGCGCCTACACGGTGGGCCTGCTGACCTCCACCGCCGAGTTCGGCATCGCGCAGTGGCCGTTCTGGGCCGCCGTCCCGGTCGCCGTGATCGTTGCCATGGTCTTCGGTGCCTTCCTTGGCCTCCCCATCCTGAGCATCCGGGGCGACTACCTGGCGATCGCCACGATGGGCTTCGGCGAGATCATCCGGATCCTGGCCGGCTCGGACCTGCTGAAGCCGATCCTGGGCGGCCCGCGCGGCATCATCAACATCCCCAAGCCCATCGAGGTCCCCCCGGACAGCTTCCTGGCCGGCCCCAACCAGATCTACTACATCGCCTTGATCGGGGCCGCCTTGATCGCCTTCGTGGCCTGGCGCCTGCGTGGGTCCCGCCTGGGCCGCGCGTGGATCGCGATCCGCGAAGACGAGGACGTCGCCGAGGCGATCGGCATCAACCTGATCCAGACCAAGATCCTGGCCTACATGCTGGGTGCGGCATTCGCGGGCCTGGGTGGCGCGGTCTTCGCGGCGCTGGTGGGCTCCATCTTCGCCAGCAGCATCCAGCTGATGGTGTCGATCAATGTCGCCTCGCTGATCATCGTCGGCGGGATGGGCAGCATCCCGGGCGTGATCGTGGGCGCCATCTTCCTGATCGGCCTGCCGGAGCTCTTCCGCGAGTTCTCGGAGTACCGCTTCCTCTTCTACGGCATCGCGTTGATCGCGATGATGCAGCTCCGGCCGGAAGGCCTGCTCCCCTCCAAGATCGTTCGGCGGGAGTTCCAGCACGGCGGGGGGGACGAGCCGCCCGAGTCCTCCGCCAGCCCGCTGGCGCTCTGAGACGAAAGGCTGATGCGATGCCGCTCCTGACAGCGACCGCGGTCACCAAGAAGTTCGGTGGGCTGACGGCCGTCAACAACCTCGACTTCGAGATCGAGCAGGGCTCGATCGCCAGCCTGATCGGCCCCAACGGGGCCGGGAAGACGACGTTCTTCAACTGCATCGCCGGCTTCTACCAGATCGAGGCCGGTCAGATCGTGTTCGACGGCCAGCCCATCCAGCGGCTGCGCCGGGACCAGATCGCCCATCTGGGGATCTCGCGGACGTACCAGAACATCCGCCTGTTCGCCAACATGACGGCGATGGAGAACATCCTCGTCGGGCAGCATTACCACCTGCGCTCATCGTGGATCGGCGCCGTCCTCGGGACGAAGGGGGTGCGGGAGGACGAGGGGCGCGCGCACCGCGAGGCGCGTCGCCTGCTCCGCTTCGTCGGCCTCCAGAACAAGGGCGATCTGCTCGCCAGCAACCTCCCGTACGGCGACCAGCGCCGGCTCGAGGTGGCCCGGGCCCTGGCCAACAAGCCGCGCCTCCTGCTGCTCGACGAGCCCACGGCCGGCATGAACCCGGCCGAGTCCCAGCAGATGACCGAGTTCATCCGCCACCTGCGTGACGAGCTGGGCACCACCATCCTGCTGATCGAGCACGAGATGCGCGTCGTGATGGGCATCTCGGAGAAGATCACGGTGCTCCACTACGGCCAGAAGATCGCCGAGGGGACGCCCATCCAGATCCAGACAGACCCGCTCGTGATCGAGGCCTACCTGGGCCGCGGGAGTGCCGGCACGGCCGGCCACGAGGCGACGGCCATTCCGGCCGTCGAGGCCACCCAGGGCGGGGCGTCTGCCGGCCCCACGCCCGCGAGCGCGTGAGGACGATCGCCCCATGAACCCCACGCCGATCCTCGAAGTGGCCGACATCCACGTCTACTACGGCAACATCCACGCGCTCAAGGGCGTGTCGCTGACCATCAACAAGGGCGAGATCGTCACCCTCATCGGCGCCAACGGCGCGGGCAAGACCACCACCCTCAACGCCATCAGCGGCCTGGTCCCGACGCGTGAGGGCCAGGTCCGGTTGCGCGGCGAGGCGCTCTCGGGCGTGGCGTCCCACCTGATCGTGGGGCGCGGCATCGTCCAGGTGCCGGAGGGACGCCGGATGTTCGCCCGCCTCACGGTGGAGGAGAACCTCCGGATGGGCGGCTACACGCTCACCAGGGCGGCGGATGTCCAGGCCGGGATTGACCGCGCCTTCGAGATGTTCCCGCGCCTCAAGGAGCGCCGCACCCAGGTGGCCGGCACGCTCAGCGGCGGCGAGCAGCAGATGCTGGCGATCGGCCGGGCGCTGATGGCCGGACCCGAGGTGCTCCTCCTCGACGAGCCGTCGATGGGGCTCGCCCCGGTGCTCGTCGACTTCGTGTTCGACACCATCAGCCGGCTCCACGCCGAGGGGACCACGATCCTCCTGGTCGAGCAGAACGCGCGCATGGCGCTCCAGATCGCCGATCGCGGCTACGTCATCGAGACCGGGATGATCGTGCTCAGCGACCTGGCGGCCAATCTGCGCGAGAACGACACGGTCCGCAAGGCGTACCTGGGCATCGTCTAGGCGTCTGGCCGACGCCCCGGCGTCACCCCGATTCCGGGGCCAGGGGGATCTGGGAATCAGGCGGCGCGGGACCCGCGCGCGTCAGTCGCGGCGCTCGCGCGCCATCTCGAAGACGGCCTCCGAGAGGATGATCATCCCGATGACGACGACGGGCAGGCCCGCGCCGCGGGAGATCACCTCTTCCGGAGTCCGGAACACGAAGGCGCCCTGCATCGCCAGGTCGACGGTCCGCCCGATCAGCCCCAGCCAGGCGATGACCGCCAGCAGCAGGTAGCTGACCCAGCCCTCGAACCTGACGGGCCGGTCGCCCGAGGCGTACGGCAGGGTCACCAGGGCCAGCGTCGCCATCGCGACGATGAACACCAGGATGCCGCTCCCCTCGAACGCGTTCCCGGAGGTGACCGGCAGCCCGTTGGGGCCACCGCTGGTCCACCAGGGCAGGATGCAGCCGACGACCAGCACGATGGCAGCGATGATGGCCAGCACCCTGGCCCGGCCGAGCGGCCGTCGATACATCGTCATTCGGGGACCGCGTAGACCTCCGGCTTGAGCACGCCGACATAGCGAAGGTTCCGGTAGAGCTCGTTGTAGTCGAGCCCGTAGCCGACGACGAACTGGTCCGGGATTGTGAAGCCCGTGTAGTTGACGTTGATGTCGACGAGCCGGCGGGCCGGCTTGTCCAGCAGCGTGCAGATGCCCAGGCTGGCCGGGTTCTTGCCCCGCAGGTAGCGGACCAGGTAGTTGAGCGTCAGGCCGGTGTCGATGATGTCCTCGACGATCAGGACGTCCTCACCCTCGATGGACGCCGAGAGGTCCTTGAGGATGCGCACGAGGCCGGACGATTCGGTGGCGGCGCCGCCGTACGACGAGACCTCCATCAGGTCGATCCGGACGGGGATGGAGATGGCGCGCATCAGATCGGCCATGAACGGGAGCGAGCCCTTGAGGACGCTCACCAGCGTCAGGCGCCGGCCGGCGAAGTCCTCGCTGATCCTGGCTCCCAGCTCGGCGACGCGAGCGGCGATCCGCTCCTCCGAGACCAGGGTGTCACCGATGTCGGCATGCAGATCCCGGGCGGTCATGAACTGGCAGCTCCCTCGGTGGCCTGGCTGGACAGATGGTGACCGGCCCCGGCGGGACCCACCTGGCCGAGCGTACCGGACAGGGATTGGGCCAGGGCAAGCTTCCCGTACTTGAGCATGAGCGCCCGGAAGTCCCGGGCGTAGAAGAGCTTGATCCGGATGGCCGGATAGAGCTCCCGCAGCCGGCGCAGCTTGCGGTTCTTCTTGCGGACCAGCTTCTGGCGAAGCGTGGTGAGCTCAAGATAGAGGTCCAGCTCGGGGAGGAAGAAGTCCGGCGCGAAGCTCTCGACGACGGCCCCATCCAGGTTCCACAGGATTGGGAAGGTGTGCGGCTCGTAGTCCCAGCGGACGGCATAGAAGTCGAGGATCCGCGCCATCTCCGCCTCGCTCTCGTGGGCGAACAGGGGGCCGCCGACCGGGCGCGGCGGCGGGCCGGCCGTGACTGGGGGCAGGGCGACGGTGACGGTCACGACCGCGCTCCCAGCAGCCCGCGGAGGTCGCCGGCCCAGCCGGCCAGGTGACGATGCATGTCCAGCACGTCATCCGTGCTGATCGGCGGCGCATCGGCAAGGCGCAGGACATCGGGAAGGAGGCGATCGCCGTCCGCGAACACGAAGCCCAGCGTCAGGCTGGCGCACTGCGGACAGCGGTGCTCCACGAAGAGGAGGTCGTCACGGCGGGCCAGGAGCCGGGTCAGCCCGGGTGCGGCAGGCTCCCGGCACACGCTGCAGGCCAGGTCGTCCGCTCGGGTCCGGGGACGATCACGGGAGTCCATCCGCGCCAGTCTAGCGGACGTGGGCGCGGCGCGGCATGAGGAGAGCCACTTGAATCTGGATACCCCGGGGGGGTATGATCGAGCCATGAATGCCGAGAGCGCCCCCAAGCATCAGGTGGCAGCCGGTTCGGCCGGAGCCCCCGACGTCGCGGCGGATGCCCCGGCCGACCTCGCGCGCGAGGGCGCTCACGACCACTTTCGCCATAGCTACACGCGCGATCGGACCCAGCTGGTGCGGCGCCTGTCGCGCATCGAGGGCCAGGTCCGCGGCATCGCCCGGATGATCGAGCGCGAGGAGTACTGCGTCGACATCCTCCAGCAGACGGCCGCCCTCAGGGCAGCCGTGGATGCGCTCTCCATCCTGATCCTCGAAGACCACGTCCAGGGCTGCATCCGGACTGCCGCGGAGCGCGGCGAGGCGGACCGCTACGTGGACGAGGTGATCGACGTGGTCCGCCGCGCGCTGGGCCGGCCGGTTCGGGCAAGCGGCAAGAACCCCGGCTGACTGGGCCCCGGGTCCGCGGCGTCGCAAGACGCCTGGGGGCCCTGTCGCCGCCCTGTCGACCCGGTTATCCACCGCGATCCTCCTGCGCCGGGCCGTTTCGTGGATAACTCCCGTTGACTCCGCGGCGGCCGGACCGTAGCGTCCACAGTCCGCAGCGCAGCGGCCCGATGGGTACCATGGCTCGCGAGGGGTCCGGGGAGACCCGACCGCGAACTGACCGAGCGATGCAAGACCGAAGCCACGAACGCCGCGCGAAGAACGACCCCGCCGGGAGCGGCACTCACCGACGGCCCGGGGACGCCCTGCAGGGGGAGCCTCCGGACCGAGGGCGAGCACCGCTCCCGACGCGCGTCGACGACCTTCCCCCGCTCCCCCAGGCGTACCACCGCGCCCTCGACGACGGGCTGGCGGTCCTGGGCCTGGAGCTGGACGGCGGAACCCGGCGGTTGATCGACGATCACGTCCGCCTGCTGCTCGCCTGGAACCCGGCGATCAACCTCACCGCCATCGACGACCCGGCCGACGTCGCCGTCCGCCACGTCCTCGACAGCCTGACGGCGGTGTCCCTGCTCCGCGCCCGCCGGATCGACCGGCTCGTGGATCTGGGGAGCGGCGGGGGCTTCCCCGGCCTGACGCTGGCGGCGGCGGTGCCGCTCCGCCGGACGCTGCTCGTGGAGTCCGTCGGGAAGAAGGCGGGGTTCCTGGAGGCCGCGGCGCGGGCCACCGGCCTGGCAGGGGGTCGCGCGGGCGGGCGCGGCGGCGGGAGCGGCGGTGGCGGGGCGCGGTCCGGCGTCGACGTGGCCGCAGAGCGCCTGGAGACCATCGCCGCGCGGCCGACCGACCGGGGGCGCTGGCCGGCCGTCAGCGCGCGGGCCGTGGGACCCCTGTCGGACCTCGTGGAGCTGGCGTTCCCACTCCTCCAGCCCGGGGGCGTGCTGATCGCCTGGAAGCGCGGCGAGATCGACGCCGAGCTGGAGCTGGGCTGGCGCGCCATCGAAGGCATGGGCGGCGGCCGCCTGGAAGTCCTGCCCGTGGAGGTGCCCCAGCTGACCGGCCACGCCCTGGTCGTGGCGACGCGCACCGGCCAGGTCCCGGCCATGTTCCCGCGCGACCCACGCCTGCGAAAGCGGGAGCCCTGGTGAGCCCTCGGTTGCCGGCCACACGCCCATGAGGGTCGCGCTGGTGTCGGACATCCACGCCAACCTCGTGGCCCTGGAGGCCGTGCTGGAGGCACTCGAGTCGAGTCCGCCGGTCGACGAGATCTGGCACCTCGGCGACGTGGTGGGCTACGGTCCCGATCCCAACGGCGTGGTGGCGCGGCTGGCCTCGCTGGGGGCTCACGGCGTCCGGGGCAACCACGACGCCGCCGCGTGCGGCGGGCCCGAGATCGAGTGGTTCAACCCGGAGGCGCGCCAGGCCATCGAATGGACCCGCCAGGCCATCTCGGAGACGACGCGATCCTGGCTGGCGGCCCTGCCGCAGCGGTCGATCACGGGCGACTTCACGCTGGTTCATGGCAGCCCGCTCGACCCGACCTGGGAGTACGTGACCTCTGCCCCGGTGGCGGCGGCGAACCTCGCCGCCCTCGCATCGCGCAACGATCGCCACGGCCTGCACGGCCACACCCACGTCCCGGCCGCGTGGCGCGTGGAAGGCGGGCGGGTGGCCTTCACGGACCCGCGGCACCACCCCATCCTCGCGCTGGACGACCGGCCGGCCCTCCTCAACCCCGGCAGCGTCGGCCAGCCGCGCGACGGCGACCCGCGCGCCGCCTTCGCGATCCTCGACACCGGCGCCGCGACGATCGAGTGGCGCCGCGCCGGCTACGACATCCCCGCCGTCCAGGCCGCCATGGCCGCCGCGGGGCTACCGCATTGGCTGATCACGCGGCTGGCGGCGGGCCACTAGGCGGCGGGCGCCGGCCATCGCCGACGTTCCCTCCTGTGGGGACCGATCGCCGGGGAGATGAATCCACCCCGCCTGGCGCCCGCCCGCACCCCGTTGCGCCCGTCCCCACCGCTTGGCGGTGGTATCGTCAGTCCTGCCCAGCGGCTCCTCCCGGGGCGCGCACCTGACCAGCATCGAGGTCCTGCCCAGCGGTGCCCGAGACCCAGACTCCCTCGTTCCGGCGCGCGGTCGTCGCCCTGAACGGTGGCCGGAGCGACGCCCGGATCACGCGCATCGCCTGCGAGTTGGCCCGGGCCAACCGTGCCGAGCTCGTCGCCGTCCACGTCGTCGAGGTGGGCTGGTCGCAGCCGCTCGACGCGGACATCGCGGGCCACTCCGACGAGGCCCAGCGCGTGCTGGACTATGCCGAGGAGATCGCCGAGGAGAGCAAGGTCGTCATCGAGCCGGTCCTCCTGCAAGCCCGAGACGCCGGCCCGGCGCTGGTGGACGAGGCGCTTGAGCGCGACGCGGACCTCCTCATCCTGGGCCTCCCGTATCGCAAGAAGTTCGGCGGCGAGTTCGTCATCGGCCGCACCATCCCGTACGTCCTCAAGAACGCGCCGTGCGCGGTCTGGGTCGTGCGCGAGCCCATCCCGGAGGGAGCGTCGTGAAGATCGTGATCGTGGGCTGCGGCCGGGTTGGGGCCGCGCTCGCCGAGAGCTATGACGCGGCCGGCCACCAGGTGGTCATCCTGGACATCAGCACCAGGGCCTTTGGACGGCTGGCCGGCACCTTCCGCGGGAGCGCGGTCCGGGGCGACGGCACGGACGAGGACACGCTGCGCCGCGTGGGCGCCGAGAACGCCGACGTCTTCCTGTCCCTCACCGAGGGCGACAACCGCAACGTGATGGCCGCGCAGGTCGCCGCCGAAGGGCTGGGCGCCAAGCGGGTGATCGCCAAGATCAACGACCCGGTTCGTGCCGCCGCCTACGCGGAGCTGGGCCTGACGACCCTCTGTCGAACCACGCTGCTCGCCGACGCGGTGAGCGCCCACCTCGGCCTGCCGGTCTCCGGCCAGTCGGGCATCCGCGCCAGCAGCGGGAGCCACGCCGGCCACGGTCACGAGCTGCACCAGATGTACCAGGGCGGCTCGGGCGAGACGAACGGGGAGACCGGGGCGGCGGCCGGCGACACCACCAGCCGGGAGGCCTGAGCGATGTTCATCCTGGTCGTGGGTGGCGGGAAGGTCGGCTACTACCTCGCCAAGGAGCTGATCGAGAACGGCCACGAGGTCGTGATCATGGAGAAGGATCGCAGCCGGGCGGACCAGATCACCGACGAGCTGGGCTCGATCGTCATCTCGGCGGACGGCTGCGAGGGCACCTCGCTGGGCAAGGCCGGCTGCGCGCGGGCGGACATCGTGGCCGCGGTGACGGGCGACGACGAGGACAACCTTGTCATCTGCCAGATGGCCAAGCACCACTTCGACGTGCCGCGGACCATCGCGCGGGTAAACAACCCCAAGAATGAGGAGCTCTTCCGCCACCTCGGCGTCGACGAGCTGGCCAGCCCCACCCGGATGATCCTGGGCACCATCGAGCAGGACATCCCGGTCCAGGAGCTGCTCCACCTGGCCACCCTCGGCGAGGGCCGGCTGGAGCTGATCGAGGCGCACCTGCAGGCCGACTCGCCGGCCGTCGGCAGGACGCCAAGCCAGCTGGCGATACCCGATGGCTGCGCGCTCTTCGGCGTCATCCGTGGTGGCGTGGCCGTGCCCCTGGCGCCCGACATGGCGCTGCGCGAGAGCGACAAGGTGATCGCGATCGGCAACAAGGCGTGCGAGAGAGCGCTCCACCGCCTGCTCATCGGAGCGACGGGGACCGAAGGAGAGGCGGGAGCCTGACTCCGCGCGACTCCTGACCTGACTCCCCGCGCTCGGGGGCAGGAAGCCAGGGGCCGCGCCCCGAGGCATTGACCGCGCGGTGAGGCCGCCGGACGTCCCTGCCCGCCCGGCTGAGGTCAGCCTGTCCGGGCACGCGGTCGGTCGGATCCGGGCCCACCCTGCGACGTCAGGCCACGACGGCCGGACCTCGATATAGAATTCCTTACACTCCCCTCTCTTGACAATGGGATTGTCAGGCTTCTAGCATCCCCTTATGACCTTCCTCCGGACGAGCGGCGCCCACGGCGCGGGCAACCACGCCTTCTGGATGGGGGGCTGACGCCATGGCACTCCGTCGGCCGGATGATCGGGATCCGCTGCGACCCGTCTACGTCATCAGCGTGGCGGCCAGCCTCCTGAGCGTTCATCCGCGGACGCTGCGCATCTACGAGGACGAAGGGCTGGTCTGTCCGGCCCGGACGCCCACCAACATTCGTCTCTACTCAGAGCAGGACATCCGGCGGGTCCTGTGGATCCGCCACCTCACCCAGAACCTCGGCGTCAACCTGGCCGGGGTCCGCATCCTCTTCGAGCTCGAGGAGCGCCTCGGCACCCGGATCCTCGAGGCCCTCTACGACGAGGGCGTCGCGGCCGGCCTGTGCACCACGGACTCGGAGCCCGACATCGGGGCCGGCGCGGGGCCGGAGGCCGGCACCACGGCCGCGCCACCGGGTACCACGGCCACGCGGAACGGCGGCGCGACGGGATGACCGCCCGCCTCGCCTGACGATCGCCAACTCCCTGCCGGGGCCCACGCCCTGCCAACCGCCCTCATCTCAACCGAATCATTCAAACGCGAGACCAGAAACCAGTCCAAACCCCAAGCGCGACGGAGCGGACGCTCCACCGACAATCCACCCACGAGGACCCACCATCACCGTCCCGGTGCGCCGGGGCACAAGGAGACACCAATGGCCAAGCGCCCGGTCAACCCGGAGCCCGAGGAGGAGCAGGAGAGCTCCGGTCCTCGCGAGCTCCCCCTCGTCGCCCTGCGGGAGACCGTCATCTTCCCGGAGATGATCGTTCCCCTCACCGTTGGCCGCGAGAAGAGCGTCGCCGCCCTGAACGCCGCCGTCGCCTCGGGCGGGCCCATCGCGCTGGTCACCCAGCGGCGGGCCGAGCAGGAGGACATCACCGACGCCAGCGAGCTGTATGCGGTCGGGACCCTCGCCAAGATCGCCCAGGTCGTGCAGCTCCAGGACGGCACGGTCCGCGCCATCGTCCAGGGCCAGGGCCGCATTCGCGTGCACGGCCTCACCCAGACCACGCCGTACCTCGTCGCGAGCATCGAGGTCGTCAAGGACCCCGCTCCCGAGGGCGTGGAGATTCAGGCGCTGATGCGCTCCGTCCAGGCCCAGATCGAGCAGTACGTGGCCAACGGGGCGCCCGTCCCGCCCGAAGCCGCCGTCGCCGCCCGCAACATCACGGAGCCCGGGCTCCTCGCCGACATGGTGGCCTACAGCCCCGATATGTCGGTCGAGCAGCGCCAGGAGCTCCTCGAGACCCTCGACGTCGTCGATCGCCTCAAGCTGGTCAGCAACTTCCTGGCCCAGCAGATCGAGATCCTCGAGCTGAAGGGCAAGATCCAGTCCGAGGTCAAGTCCGAGATGGACAAGACCCAGCGCGAGTACATCCTGCGCGAGCAGCTCAAGGCGATCCAGCGCGAGCTGGGCGACGACGACCCGCAGCAGGCCGACATCAACGAGCTCCGCACCAAGATCGAGGCCGCCGGCATGCCGGACGAGGTCAAGGCTCGCGCCCTCAAGGAGGTCGACCGGATGAGCCGGATTCCGTCCGCCTCCCCCGAGGTTGGCGTGATCCGCACCTACGTCGACTGGCTCGTCAGTCTGCCGTGGAACGTCGCGACCACGGACCAGCTGGACATCAAGGAGGCCGCCAGGATCCTCGACGAGGACCACTACGGCCTGGACAAGGTCAAGGAGCGGATCCTCGAGTACCTCGCGGTCCGGTCGCTGGCCACCACCATCCGCAGCCCCATCCTGGCCCTCGTCGGCCCGCCAGGCGTAGGCAAGACCTCGCTGGGCAAGAGCGTCGCTCGCGCCATGGGCCGCAAGTTCGTGCGGATGAGCCTCGGTGGCATTCACGATGAGGCCGAGATCCGCGGCCACCGGCGCACCTACATCGGCGCGCTGCCGGGTCGCATCATCCAGAACCTGAAGACCGCCGGGACCAACAACCCGGTCTTCATGCTCGACGAGATCGACAAGATCGGGATGGACTTCCGGGGTGACCCTTCGTCCGCCCTGCTGGAGGTCCTGGACCCGGAGCAGAACAACAGCTTCCAGGACAACTACCTCGAGGTGCCCTTCGACCTGAGCAAGGTGCTCTTCATCGCCACGGGCAACCTCATGGACCCCATTCCGGCCCCGCTGCGCGACCGGATGGAGATCATCCAGTTGCCCGGCTATACCCAGCGCGAGAAGGTCGAGATCGGGAAGCGGTTCCTGATCCCCAAGCAGATGACCAACCACGGCCTGACCGCCAAGCACATCGAGATCACCGACGCGGCCATGACGGAGCTGGTGCAGGCCTACACCCACGAGGCCGGCGTCCGAAATCTCGAGCGCGAGATCGCCAACATCATGCGCAAGGTCGCCCGTTCGGTCGCCGAGGGGCGGAAGCGCAAGACGCTGGTCGACGTGAAGAAGCTGCTCGACTACCTGGGCCCGCCGCGCTGGGAGTACGGCGAGCTGGAGGCCGAAGACCAGATCGGTGCGGCCACCGGCCTCGTCGTGACGGAGGTCGGCGGCGACATCGTGGCCGTCGAGGTCACCCGGATGGACGGCAAGGAGGACTTCATCCTCACCGGCCAGCTGGGCGAGGTGATGCGCGAGTCCGCTCGCGCCGGCCTCTCCTGGATCCGGACCCACGCGGACGAGCTCGGCATCCCGAAGGAGACCTTCGAGAAGCAGACGCTCCACATCCACGTGCCGGCCGGCGCCATCCCCAAGGACGGCCCGTCCGCCGGGGTGACCATGGTCACGGCGATGGTCTCGGCGTTCACCGGCATCCCGGTCCGCAAGGACGTGGCGATGACGGGCGAGATCACCCTGCGGGGGCGCGTGCTCCCGATTGGTGGCCTCAAGAGCAAGATCCTGGCCGCGCACCTCTCGGGCGCCCGGATGGTGATCCTGCCCAGGAAGAACGAGAAGGACCTCCGGGACGTCCCGGACGAGATCCGCAAGCAGATCAAGCTGGTGCTGGCGGACAACATGGACCAGGTGCTGGAGGCCGCCCTGCGGCGGCGCCCCAAGCCCCTGGCAACCAAGGCCGACCCGGGCGCGGGCGGGCCGGGCACGGGGACGCACCACGTCCGGCGCCCACCGTTCCAGCCCGACCAGCCCGCCGTCGTCGTCTGACGGAGGAGAAGCACACAGTGACCGTCCAGACGAGTCGCGGGGAAGGCGGCCGAGAGGACCGGAGCGAGCGCACTCGGACGTGCGTGAGCGAGGACCACAGCGGCCAACGCCCCCCGCGGCCGTCTGGCGGGCGCTGAACCATGGACATCCGGGACTACTACAAGACCCTCGGCGTGGGGCGGACGGCGACCCAGGCCGAGATCAAGAAGGCCTTCCGCAAGCTCGCCCGCGAGCATCACCCTGATGCCAAGCCGGGCGACAAGGGTGCCGAACAGCGATTCAAGGAGATCAACGAGGCCAACGAGGTCCTGTCGGACCCGGCCAAGCGCGAGAAGTACGACCGGTTCGGCAAGGACTGGGAGGCGTACTCGCGCGCCGGCGCGACCACGGGCCGGCGCGCGAGCGGCGGCCCCGGCGACCCGTTCGGTCCCGGTGGGCCGTTTGCTGGCTACTCCGGGTTCGGCGGCGCAGGCGGGCCGGGCGGCGGCGCACGCTACGACTTCCGCACGGCTGGCGGCGACGCCGGCGGGGGGGACTTCTCGGACTTCTTCCGGATGATGTTCGGCGGCGATGCCGGCGCTTCCGGCGATGCGGCGGGCCGTGGCGCCGGGGCCGGATCGGGCCGCCAGGGCCGCGGGCGCGGCGGGGCGAGTGGGGCGAGTGGGGCGAGTGGGGCGAGTGGGGCGAGTGGGGCGAGTGGGGCGAGTGGCTCGTTCGAGGACGTGCTCTCGGGCATGGGCAGCGGCGGCTTCGGGTCGTTCGGTGGTGGACGGGGACAGGGTGGCGCGCGCGGCGGTAACGCGGCACCGTCGGCCCCCGCTCCCGTCGAGGCCAACGCGGAGCTGGTCCTCGAGGAGGCGTTCCACGGCACCACCCGGATCCTGGAGATCGGCGACCGGCGGCTCGAGGTGAGCATCCCGGCCGGCGTCGACACCGGCAGCCGGGTCAAGCTCACCGGCAAGGGACCCGACGGCCGGGACCTGGTGGTGGTGGTCCAGGTGCGGCCCAACGGCGTCTTCACCCGGCGCGGCGCGGACCTGGAGCGCGAGATCCCCATCACCCTCGGCGAGGCGCTCCTGGGCGGCGAGGTTCCGGTGGGCACCCTCAAGGGCCGCGTGCTGCTGACGCTCCCGCCGGGGACCCAGAACGGCAAGACCTTTCGACTCAGCAAGCAGGGCATGCCCCGCCTCAAGGGCGACGGTCCAGGCGACCTGTACGTCCGGATCCGGGTGGTCCTGCCCACCCATCTGCCGGAAGAGGCCCGCGCATCGGCGGAAGCCTTCCTGGCCCTGGCCAACCAACCCGACCCGCGGGCCTGACGCCCGCCGCACACACACGAACGAAGCGAGGCTGACCATGCAGCTGGACAAGTTCACCGAGAAGGCCCAGGCGGCCGTGGTGGCCGCCCAACAGCTCGCCGAGCGATTGGCGAGCCCCGTGCTGGACGCGGAGCACCTGCTCGCCGCCCTCCTCGAGCCCGATGACGGCGTTCCCGCCGAGACGCTCCGACGGCTGGGCGCCGACCTGCCCGCCGTCCGCGGAGAGCTGGCCGCCCTCCTGGCGAAGCGGGCCCGCATCCAGGGCGGCTCCCTGGCCCTGGACCCGCGCACCAAGCGGATGCTGGAGCGCGCCCAGGAAGAAGCCCGCCGCCTGGTCGACGAGTACGTCTCCACCGAGCACCTGCTCCTTGGCGCCCTGGAGGTGGGCGGCGAGGGGCAGCGCCTGCTGGAGCGCCACGGCGCCGGCAAGGAGGCCATCCTCCAGGCCCTCGCCTCCGTGCGCGGCGGCCAGCGGGTCACCTCCGCCAACCCCGAGAACACCTACCAGGCGCTGGAGAAGTACGGGCGCGACCTCACGGCGGAGGCGCGTGCCGGCAGGCTGGACCCCGTGATCGGACGCGACGACGAGATCCGTCGGGTCATGCAGGTCCTGTCGCGGCGGACCAAGAACAACCCGGTGCTGATCGGCGAGCCGGGCGTCGGCAAGACCGCCATCGCGGAGGGGCTCGCCCAGCGGATCGTCCGCGGCGACGTCCCGGAGACGCTCAAGGGCAAGCGCGTCGTCTCGCTGGACCTGGGCGCGCTCATCGCCGGCGCCAAGTTCCGCGGCGAGTTCGAGGAGCGGCTCAAGGCCGTCCTCAAGGAGGTCAAGGACGCCGACGGGCAGGTCATCCTGTTCATCGACGAGCTCCACACCGTGGTCGGCGCGGGCGCGGCCGAAGGCGCCATGGACGCCTCCAATCTGCTCAAGCCCATGCTCGCCCGCGGCGAGCTGCACACCATCGGCGCGACGACACTCGACGAGTACCGCAAGCACATCGAGAAGGACGCCGCCCTGGAGCGCCGCTTCCAGCCGGTGCTCGTGGACCAGCCGTCGGTCGAGGAGACCATCTCCATCCTGCGCGGCCTGCGCGAGCGCTACGAAGTGCACCATGGCGTCCGGATCACGGACTCCGCCCTGGTCGCGGCGGCCACGCTGTCCAACCGCTACATCACCGAGCGCTTCCTCCCCGACAAGGCCATCGACCTGGTGGACGAATCCGCCAGCCGCCTCCGGATGGAGATCGATTCCATGCCGATCGCGCTGGACGAGCTGGAGCGGCGCCGGGTCCAGCTGCAGATCGAGCGCGAGGCGCTCCGCAAGGAGACCGACGAGGCCTCGAAGGCCCGCCTGGAGTCGCTCGAGAAGGAGCTGGCCGAGATCGCCGAGCAGGCCGGCGCCATGAAGCAGCGTTGGGAGGCCGAGAAGTCCGCCATCACGGCCCTGCGCGCCACCAAGTCGGAGCTGGAGCAGCTCCAGGTCCGGATCGAGCAGGCCGAGCGCGAGCTGGACTACGGGCGGGCCGCCCAGCTCAAGTACGGCACCCAGCGCGACCTTGCCGAGCGCCAGAAGGAGCAGGAGGCGGCCATTGCCGCCCTCCAGGGCCCTGGGTCGCTCCTCAAGGAGGAGGTCACGGCGGACGACATCGCCGAGATCGTCTCGAAGTGGACCGGCGTGCCGGTCACCCGCATGCTGGAGGGCGAGTCGGCCAAGCTGATGAAGATGGAGGAGCGCCTCCACGACCGGGTCATCGGCCAGGACGAGGCCATCGCCGCGGTCTCCGACGCGGTCCGCCGCGCGCGGGCCGGCCTGAAGGACCCACGCCGGCCCATCGGCAGCTTCCTCTTCCTGGGGCCCACCGGCGTCGGGAAGACCGAGTTGGCCCGGGCGCTCGCCCAGTTCATCTTCGACGACGAGGCCGCCATGGTCCGCATCGACATGAGCGAGTACATGGAGAAGTTCGCCGTCTCGCGGCTGGTGGGGGCGCCTCCCGGCTACGTGGGCTACGAGGAGGGTGGCCAGCTGACCGAGGCGGTCCGCCGGCGGCCGTACCAGGTGGTCCTGCTCGACGAGATCGAGAAGGCGCACCCGGACGTCTTCAACGTCTTGCTCCAGGTCCTCGACGACGGCCGCCTGACGGATTCGCAGGGCCGGACCGTGGACTTCAAGAACACCGTCGTGATCATGACCAGCAACATCGGCTCCCAGGTGATCTCCGGCTTCGCCGGCCGAACCGACGAGGCCGCGGCCTACGAGGCGATGAAGCGCCAGGTGACCGAGGCGCTCCGGGCGCAGCTCCGGCCGGAGTTCCTCAACCGGATCGACGAGGTCATCGTCTTCCACGCACTGACCGGGGCCGAGCTGACCCGGATCGTGGACCTCCTGATCATCGACCTGCAGGGGCGGCTGGTGAGCCAGGACCTGGTCCTGGAGCTGACGCCGGCGGCCCGGGCGCTGATCGTCCGCGAGGGGACGGACCTGGCCTACGGGGCCCGGCCGCTCAAGCGGACCATCCAGCGCCTGGTGGAGAACCCGTTCGCGCGGGCGCTGGTCGGCGGCGAGTTCCGCCCCAGCGACCGGATCGTGGCCGACGCGGACCCGGTCTCGGGCACGCTGGTCTTCACCTCCGAGCGCTCGACGGTGGTCGCGGACGCGGCCGACCGACGCGACGCCCGGAGCGCGG
The DNA here is from genome assembly GCA_903822495.1 of uncultured Chloroflexota bacterium. Lineage (GTDB taxonomy): Bacteria > Chloroflexota > Limnocylindria > Limnocylindrales > CSP1-4 > CAIJPD01. Next base: position 76,063 of record CAIJPD010000055.1, read on the forward strand.
GCGGTGAGCCGGGAGCCGGGGGGCTCGCCGGCGCGGGGGCGAGGGGCGGCGGTGGGCGCCGCGGCCCGCTGGACCTGCCGCCGGTGACGCCGTCGAAGCCGGACGGCGGGGACCGGCCCAACTGACCACGGATCTCGGCGCGGACGGTTCGGCGCCGGCGTTCGGTCCCAACGGGCCGCGGCAGCTCCGGACTCCTGGCGGCCGCCGCGGCCGCCGCTCGGCGCTCCTTACCCACCGGTATGAAACGGCACGGTTCGGGCCCGCCGCGACCTTGTGCCCGTGGCCTGGAGGCCGAAAGGTGTCCAGCCCATACGGACGGGTATGACATCGACCGGTCCGAACCCCAGGCAGGCCAGCCGGGTTCGTCCGCGTTCGCCCGGGCGCTCCGGGGCGACCGCTTCATACGCCACGGTATGAACCGTCCGGGCAACGGCGCCGCGCTTTGAACCTCGGCGCCGACGGGCCTTGCGTTCCCGCCGTATCGTGCCCGGCGTGAAGTACTCCGAGGCAGTCGCCCGCCTGGCCACGCTCCCGACGGTCCTGCCGGCGTCGTACCCCGTGCTCCGCCCCATGCGGATCGGCGAGGACGGCGAGACGCACGCCACCGAGACGCTCAACGACCGGATGCAGCCGGGCGTCGGCGGCCCGGGCGAGGGCGGCACCGGCGTGGCCCCGGGCGTGGGCCGGCCGGCGTGCGTCCTGGTCCTCATCACACCGGGCGAGGACGGGGACGCGCACGTCATCCTCACCGAGCGGGTCGCGCGGGGCAATCGACCCCATTCGGGCGAGATCAGCTTCCCGGGCGGCGTGGTGGAGCCGGAGGACGTCGACGCCGCGGCCACCGCGCTCCGCGAGGCGCAGGAAGAGGTGGGGCTGGACGCCGAAGCCGCCGGGGTCCGCGTGATCGGGTTGCTCGACCTCTTCTACATCCCGGTGTCGGGCTTCGCGGTGACGCCCGTCCTGGCGATCGCCGAGCGGCGGCCCCTCCTGGTCGCCTCCCCGGCCGAGGTGGCCCGCATCCTGGAGGCACCCATCCGGCACTTCCTGCCCGGCGCGCCCATCGAGGTGCACGAGCGCCCCATGCAGGACTGGCGCCTCCGCTACGGCGCCTTCCGCGTGGAGGAGGTCGTGGTCTGGGGCGCGACGGCCCGCATCCTGGGCCAGCTGGGCGCGCTCCTCGGCGACTGATCGAACCGACGCAAGGCGAATCCGGATGGTGGGGTGATGAGGACGACCGCCCGCGACCGAGATCCTGCCGGGCGTCCCGATGGGCCGCTGTCCCGCGTGCCGGCGCTCGGCCGCGGGATGCTGCGGCCCGGGGTCGTGTACCTCGCGTTGTGCATCTTCGCGGTCGTCGTGTCGTATGGCTGGCTGGCGCTGGCAGAAGGCCAGGAGCCCGGCGACGTCCCGGCGGCCGTCGTCGACTCGCTCGCCCGCTTTGGGCCGGTCTCGCTGGCCGTCGTGGTCCTCCTGTTCTTCCCGGCCATGGTGATCAGCGTCGAGCTGGTGCACCGGGCCGGTGCGACACGCCTGGCACGATCCCTTGTCTGCGCGCTGACCTGGAGCGGCTGGCTCGCCTTCATCGCGGTCGACGGCGCCGTGCTGAGCCACCTGTTCATGCGCCTGGACTGGATCTTCATGCTGACCGTCTTCGTCGCGGCGGTGGGCGCCGGCTACGCGGCCATCGCCTTCAGGGGCACCGGGGCCCGCGCCGGCTGGGGCGCCCTCATCCTTTCGGTCGTCTGTGTGGCGCTCATCCTCATCGGCGGCGCGTGGATGGCCGGTCGCTGGGTTGGCGCCGCCTGATTTCAGGCCGGGGCTGGCGCCGACTTCGCCTCCCCCGTCGCCGCCCGGCTCAACGCCGGGTGGACCAGGCCGATGGCGCCCGGGACCACGTTGAGCACCGTCGCGACCAACACCGCCCAGGTGATGTCGCCGCCCGCCAGCAGGAACCCGGCCAGCAGTGAGCCCAGCGGCGGCGTCCCACGCATGAGGGTCCGGAGCACCGCGAACACGCGGCCGCGCAGTTCGGGCGGGATGAGGCGCATCCGGATGGTCTGCGCCCAGGCCGTGAGGCACGACGAGCAGAGCCCAATCCCCGCCAGCACCAGGACCAGCGGCATCAACGACGGCCGGAAGATGAGCAGGCCCTGGACCAGCCCCGCCGCCAGCACCGCCGCGGCGATCGACCGCCCCAGCGGCCAGCGCCAGCCCAGCGCCCCCACCAGAACGGCCCCGAGCAGCGCCCCGCCCGTGAACGCGCTGACCACCACCCCGTACACCGCCGCATCGCCGTGGAGGACGTCGCGCACGTAGATGGGCGCGAAGACCGTGAAGATCCCCTCGCCGATGTTGCCGGTCATGTAGATCAACGTGATCGCCAGCACCGCGGGCGTGCCCAGGATGAAGCGGACCGCCGGACCCAGGCCGCGGCCGGCCGGCTTCGAATCCGTGGGGCCCGAACCAACCTCCGGCGCCGAACCCACCTGGCCGCCTTCGGCCGGGCCGGCGTCTCCCTCGACCCCGGGCGTTCCGCCAAGCGCCGAACGGCCCGCCGCGCTCCGGACCAGCGCGGGGAGCGGGCCCATCCCCAGCAGGCACGCGACGAAGACGCCGTAGCTGAGCGCGTCGAAGGCCAGCACCGTCGGCGCCCCGATGACCGCGATCAGCAGCCCGGCCAGCACCGGGCCAACCAGCCCGCCGATGCTCCACGAGATGGACTCCATGGCGTTGGCGGTGATCAGCTCGTCGCCCGACAGGAGCCGCGGCAGGATGGTGGGCATCCCCGCGCCGGAGACCATGTACAGCAGCCCGTACGTGGCCGCGGCCAGGAAGATGTGCGGGAGCGTGAGCACCCCCAGCGCCGCCGCGATGGGCACCGACGCCATGACCAGCCCCCGGATCGCGTTGTCGGCGATCAGCACCTTCCGCGGATCGAACCGGTCCAGGACCAGACCGCCGGCCAGGCCGCCGATGATCACCGGGGCGCTGTACGCGGCGCCCAGCCAGCCCACCTCCGCCGCCCCGCCGCCGCGCTCCAGGACCAGCCAGACGAGGGCGACGAACGTCATCCCGTCGCCCAGCGACGAGACGGTCGCGCCGCCCCACAGCAGGGCGTAGGCGCGCTGCCGGAGGACGCGGAGGTAGCGCTGCATCCGGGGATCATCCGGGGTCGAGGCCGTCGCGGCAAGACGGCCCGGGGCAAAGGGTGCGGGAGGGGGCGCGGCACGGTGTGCCGGGGCGCGCCCAGCAACGCGGTACCCTTCGCGCCCATGGACGACCTGCCGGAACACGCCCGGATCAATCGCACGGTCTGGGACGAATACGCCACCGAGTACGCCACCTACGCCCGGCGAAACTGGGCGAGGCCGGAGATGGCCTGGGGAATCTGGAACATCCCGGAGGCGGAGGTCGGGATGCTGCCGCCGGGCGGGGTCCAGGGCCTCGACGTCATCGAGCTGGGCTGCGGGACCGCCTATGTCTCGGGCTGGCTCGCCGCGCGCGGCGCCCGGCCCGTGGGGATCGACAACTCGCCCCGCCAGCTGGAGACCGCGCGCGCCTGTCAGGCCGAGTTCGGCCTCGCCTTCCCGCTCCACCTCGCCAACGCGGAGTCCCTGCCGTTCCCGGACGCCAGCTTCGACCTCGCGATCAGCGAGTACGGGGCCTGCCTGTGGGCCGACCCGCATCGCTGGGTGCCCGAAGCCGCCCGCGTGCTCCGCCCGGGCGGGCGCCTGGCCTTCCTGACGAACTCGACCCTGATGTACCTGACGGTCCCGTTCGTGTCCGGCGGCGCCACCCAGACCCTGCTGCGGCCGCAGTTCGGGATGGGCCGGATCACCTGGGGCGGCGACCCAGGCGTGGAGTTCCACCTGCCGCACGGCGAGTGGATCGACCTGCTCCATGCCTCGGGCTTCCAGGTGGAGCGCCTGGTGGAGCTCCGCGCGCCAGACGGCGACCCGGCCGACGAGCGGTTCGACACCGCCAGCCGGGGATGGGCGCGGCAGTGGCCGTCCGAGGAGGTCTGGATCGCCCGCCGGCTGGGCTGAGGTTGGGCCGAGGTTGGCGGGCGTGCCGCCTCGGCGAAGGCGCCGTCCTGGCTAGAGCGGCTCACCCTCGCGGGTGACGAAGTCAGCCGGATCCACCGGCTTTGGCGCCAGCCGGCCCTCGCCGCGGTCGGCCGCGCGACCCTGCCCCGGCCCAACCAGCCGCGCCCGCCCCTCCAGGATGCCGCGCGCCCACGCGTCGTCTGCGCCCGTCAGCTCAATGAGCAGCGCCCGCATGGGCACGTGGTCCGTCCAGGCCGCGTGCAGCACGTCTGCCGGCCACGCCACCGCCTCGCCGGCGGCCACCCGCCGCGCCTCCTCGCCCACCAGGACCCAGCCCCCGCCCTCGATCACGCACAACCACGCGGCATTGGGGCTCTGGTGAGGCTCCAGCCGCGCGTCCCGGGCGAACACCAGCTCGCTGACGGCACCCCGCGCGTCGCTGTGGATGATCACGCCATCGACGTGGCGCGACCCCTCCGGCCCATATGGGCGGCGGTGGCCAACCCCGAAGCGGCGGACATCCATCGGGATCGGAGACCCGTCGACGCTGCCTGCGTGCCTGCCGGCCCGACCTGCTGCCCGCCCGACCCTACCGCCGGCGGCGGTTGGTCCGGCGCGCCGGCTTGGACCGGATGGTGGCCTCGGGGTGCGTGAAGCGCGTCTTGCTGAAGTAGCGCTCCCGGGCCAGCTTCTGGTCGTAGATCGCGAAGACCGGCGGGAAGCGCCGGAAGCGCGCGTAGACCAGGACGCCCAGGCCGACGACGATCGTGAACAGCACGATGAAGAAGTCGAACAGGAAGAGCGCCGCGATCGCCACCAGGAAGAAGGTGATGACCGAGGTCCACAGGATCCACTCCCACATGTCCAGGTACGGGGCGTGCTTGTGGAGCGCCCGGGTGCGCATGTTGTACAGGACGACCGCGACCGCGATGAGCGCCAGCGAGGCGGCCCAGCTCAGGTCGTAGACATCCGGAAAGTTCGTGCGGCTGAACGGCAGGAAGAGGTATTCCCAGGGCAGCAACGTCACGGTAGTTCCTCGTGGACCGATGCACGAGTGTCGTCTGTGAACACCCGGCGATGAGGGAGTATGCCATGCCGGGCGCTATACTCGGGCGCAGTCGCGCGGGGCCGGAGCCAAGGGCCGGGCCGGATCGCACCAGGGGTCCCGGGCAGCCCTGCGGTCGGCCAGGAGAACAGTCGGCCCTGTGCGGACGCCATCTCCCGCCAGTCGGAGGACCGCCCGGGTGCGAGCCCTGCTCTCAGTTGCCAACCGTGAGGGGATCAGCACCCTCGCCCGGGAGCTGACCGCGCTGGGCGTGGAGCTGTTCGCGACGGACGGAACCCGTGAGCACCTGGCCGCCGACGGCATCGCCGCGCGGCCCGTCGTCGAGCTGACGCAGGTCCCGGAGTTCCTCGGCGGCCAGGTCAAGACCTTCCACCCCGCCGTCTACGCCGGGATCCTGGCACGCCGCGACCGCCCCGACCAGCTCCGGGAGCTGGCGGAACAGGGGATCGGCCTGATCGACATCGTCGTGGTCAACGTGCGCCCCTTCGGCGCCGAGATCGGGCAACGCCTGGTCAGCATCGACGAGGCGCTCGAGATGATCGATGTCGGCGGCGCGGCCCTGCTGGGCGCGGCGGGACGCAACGCGGCCGGAGTCGCGGCCGTGGCCAGCCCGGAGCACTACCCCCGGCTGATCGAGGAGCTCAAGGAGCGGGGATCGGTCAGCCCGGAGCTGCGCGCGCAGCTGGCGGCGGACGCCTTCGGGGCCGTGGCCGCCCACCACGCGGAGATCGCGGCCTACCTCAACCAGTTCTCGGGCACCACCTTCCCGCGCCGATTGGCGATGGTCCTGGAGAAGGTGGGCGACCTGCGCTACGGCGAGAACCCGCACCAGAGCGCGGCGTTCTACCGGGAGACCACGCACACGTCCGGGACGCTCGCGGATGCCACCCAGATCCAGGGCGAACGACCCTCGTTCAACAACCTGCAGGACCTGGACGCGGCCTGGCGGATGGTCGGCGACTACACCGCGCCCACCGTGGCCATCGTCAAGCACACGGACCCGGTGGGGCTGGCCTCCAACGGCGAGCTCGTGGAGGCGTACCGCAAGGCCCTCGAGACGGACCCGGTGGCGTCGTTCGGCGGGATCGTGGCGGTGAACCGCCAGATGGACGGCTCAACGGCGCGCGAGATCGCGAACAACTCGTACGAGGCCGTGGTTGCCCCGTCGTACAGCCCGGCGGCCCTCGGCATCCTGAAGGCCAAGCCCGGCCTGGAGATTCTCGCCGTGCCGCCGGACCCGTCCGAGGGGATGCGCGACTACGGCATCGCCAGCCTGGACTTCAAGCGGATCGGTGGTGGGCTGCTCGTGGAGACCCAGGACACGCTGGGCCTGGACCGCCGGCAGCTGCAGGTGGTCACCAAGCGACGACCCACGCTGGAGGAGCTCACGGACCTCCTGTTTGCCTGGCGTGCGGTCCGCCACGTGCGGTCCAACGCCATCGTGCTGGCGAAGAATGCCGGGACGGTGGGGATCGGCGCGGCACAGGCCAGCCGCCAGGTCTCGGTGGAGATCGCGCTCCGACGCGCGGGTGACCGGGCCCGCTTCTCGGTCATGGCCAGCGACGCCTACTTCCCGTTCCCGGACGGCATCCAGATCGCTGCCCAGAGCGGCGTCACGGCGATCATCCAGCCCGGCGGCTCCATCCGCGACGAGATGGCGATCGAGGTCGCGGACCGTCACCACCTGGCCATGGTCTTCACCGGCCGGCGGCACTTCCGGACCTGACGATGCCGCGCGGACGAATCCGCCAAACTGCACCCAACGGGCGAACGCCCAGCGATGGCGTCGTCCAGCACCGACGGATCAGCCGAACGCTCGGCACGCCCCGATCAGCCGCCTTGACTCCACCACCACGGGAGGCCCGAGCACCAATGGAACAGCTCCTCGCACTCGACATGGTCCGCGTCACCGAGATCGCCGCCATCGCATCGGCCCGGTTCATGGGCCGGGGCGACCGCATGGCCGCCGACCAGGCCGCCACCGAAGCCATGCGCAAGATCATGGACGAGATCGACATGGCCGGGACCATCGTGATCGGCGAGGGGGAGCGCGACGAGGCGCCGATGCTGTACATCGGCGAGCAGGTCGGCACCCGCGCCCCCGGGGTGCCGGCGATCGACATCGCGGTGGATCCGCTGGAGGGCACCAACCTGGTCGCCTTCGGGCAGGCCGGCGCCATCACCGTCCTGGCCGCGTCCGAGAAGGGCGGCCTCCTGCACGCCCCGGATACGTACCTCGACAAGCTGTGCGTGGGCCCGGTGGTCGCCGGCAAGGTCGACATCACCCGAACCCCCACCGAGAACGTCCATCGCATCGCGGAGGCCCTGGGCCGCAAGCCCCAGGACATCACGATCGTGATCCTGGAGCGGGCGCGCCACGAAGGCCTGATCAACGAGGTGCGCGCCGCCGGCGCCCGCATCAAGCTCATCACCGACGGCGACCTGTCCGCGGCCATCTCGTGCGCGGTCTCCGGCACGGGCGTCCACGCGGTCATGGGCACGGGCGGGGCGCCCGAGGGCGTGATCACCGCCGCCGCGCTGCGCTGCCTCGGCGGCGAGATCCAGGCCCGGTTCCGGTTCCGCAACCCCGAGGAGCGGGCCCGCGCCATCAAGATGGGCAACGACGACGACGAGTCGCGGGTCTACCGGACCGAAGAGCTGGCCAGCGGCGAGAACCTGGTCTTCGCGGCCACGGGCGTCACCAAGGGTGACCTCCTCGACGGCGTGCGCTTCTTCGGCGGCGGCGCCCGGACGCACTCGCTGGTGATGTCGTACCAGAGCAAGCAGGTCCGCTTCGTGGACACCGTCCAGATGTTCGACCTGTCGAAGCCCCCGACGGTCCGCCTCTAGGCGTTCGCGGCGCGACGCCCGGGCCCCACGGCTCCGGGCGTCAGACCAGCTGGCCGAAGACCCAGGCGCCCACCGAATCGCGCAGGGGGGCCAGCAGCAGGTCGCGCGTCATCTGCGGCCCGCCCTCCGATTCCCAGGGCAGCCAGACCGCCAGCGCGGCTTCCACTTCGTGGATGAGCAGCGCCACCTCGGCCGGCTCCAGGACCACGTACGCGCACGCGCTGGGCTGATCCTGGCCGGCCCGCCGGCCGCTGATCAACGACTTGAGCGCGGAGGCGGACGGCAGGCGCGTGACCAGCTCCCGAACCAGCGTCTGCGGGATCCCGGCGGGCGAGAGCGGCTCGACGAGCAACTCGGCGCCGAAGCCGCGGGGCGAGAAGATCTCGGGGACCAAATCGTCGGCCGCCGTGGCCTCGCGCAGGCTGAGATCGTCGTACGACAGGCCTGAGGCCAGGAACGTCTGCACCACGCGGACGGCGGTCGGCGGGTCGACCAGCCGGGTCTGCAGCTCCGGGGCCAGTGCCACCATCCGCACCACGGCGGGGCCGGACGGGTCGGCGAAGAGCTCGAAGAGCCGCTCGGCCTCGAAGCTGGCGAACCACCAGTGATACGCCACGTCCCGCCGTCCTCCTTCGGTCACCACGTCTGCGTCCGGCGGGTCGGCCGCCGGAGTCGCCGGGCGCGCGGTCCCGCTGCACTCGGGCCGAACTGTACGCACCGTCGCCGCAGCGTCAAGCGAGCGGCCCTCCGCGGCGACACCTAGCGCAGCGGGTGAGCTTCCTAGCGATCCACCCAGCGTCTCGTGCGAGCGTCCCAGTCCCCGGCCTGGCGCACGGCGTCGGCGCCCTCCTCGCGCTCGCGGCGCGCACGCACCGTCGCCACCGTCTCGTGCCAGCCGGGCGGGACCAGGCCGGGGGCAAGGTCGGCGAGCGGCGCCAGCACGAAGAGGCGGTCCGCGGCATCGCGATGCGGGACCTGGAGCAGGGTGGGCGCCGGGGGAACGCCGGCCGCTTCCGCCGAATCCATCACCCTGATCGGGGCCAGCTCGGGCGGCCGCGCCACCAGGATGCGGGCGCGCCCGAAGACGAGCAGGTCCAGGTCCAGGACGCGCGGCCCCCAGCGGCGACCGTCGGTCCGGCCGGCGTCGGCCTCGATTCCCTTGAGGGCGCGGAGGAGGGCGAGCGCGCCGTCGTCGGGGTGGGGCCCACGCGCCACCTCCAGCGCGACGACCGCATTCAGGTAGTCCGGCTGGTCCAGTACGCCCACGGGCCGCGTCACGTACAGCCGAGACACCGCGCGGAGGCGCGCCCCGCCGAGCGCGCCCAGGGCCGCGACGGCGACGGCGAGCGTGGTCGCGGAGTCCCCCGTGTTGGACCCCAGCCCAACGTACGCCCGAACCCGTCGCGCCACGTGCCTCCTCCAATCCGGCGCCGAACGCCCGGCGTCGAACGCCCGGCGTCGACCGCCGGGCCGGCGCCGCTAGACTCGGCGCGATGATGCGCGTCGCCGTCCGAATCTTCCATCCGGAGCCCGGACCGGCCGCCGGGCCGCTCGAATCGTGGTTGGGCGCCTCCCGCGCGCGGCTGGCCCAGCGCCACCGGGCCGCGTTCGAGGCCGCCGGCGCCAACGACATCCGGATCGAGGCCGGCCCGCCCGACGACGTCCCGTTCGGCCGCAGGCTCCGCGACGCCCTCGCCGATCGACCCGAGCACGGAATGCACGGCCTGGTGGTCCTGGGCTCCGGCGCGATCCCGCTCGCGACCCGCCGCGACTACCGGCGCCTGGTGGATGCCGCGCGGGGACCCGCTGGGACCGCGCTGGCCAACAACCGCTTCTCCGCGGACGTGGTCGCCATCGCCGGCCTGGCCGCCCTGCGCGACCTCTCGGATGCGATCACCGACAACGCCCTCCCGCGCTGGCTCGCCGAGGCGGCCGGCTACGCCGTCACCGAGCTCCGGGCACGGGACCGCCTGGGCCTGGACCTCGATTCGCCGCTGGACCTGGTGCTGACGTCGCTGGCCGCGGGCCGCCCGACGGGCGGGCAGACGCCGGCGTGGGCGCCCGAACCGCCCGCCGCGGCCGGCCTCGGACCGGTGCTCGATCGCCTCGGCCGGATTCGGGCCGTCGCCGCCGATCCCCGGGCCGAGCTGGTGGTCGTCGGCCGGACCTCGGCGGCGGCGCTGGCCTGGCTGGAGCAAAACGCGGCCGCGCGAGTTCGGGCGCTGGTCGAGGAGCGTGGGCTCAAGACCGGGGCCGCCGATGGCCGGCCGCCCGTGTCCGTGCTGGGTGCCCTGCTGGACCGGGATGGCCCCGATGCGTTGGGCACCATCCTCTCCCGGCTGGGCGAGGCCGCGATCCTGGACACGCGCGTGCTCCTTGCCCATCGCCTTGGCCGCGACGAACGGGGCTGGCCGGCCGCGGAGGACCGGTTTGCCAGCGACCTCCTGCTCCCCGGCCGCGTCCGCGACCCATGGCTCCGGGCGCTGACCGCCTCCGCGGCCGCGGCACCCATCCCGGTCCTGCTGGGCGGCCACAGCCTGGTGGGTCCCGGGCTCCACCTCGTCGTCGGCGGTGACGCGTGACCCACGACCCGTTCGCCGCCGCCCTGGGCCTTCGGCGCGTCGCGGGCCTGGACCCTCGGCCAGCCCCGTCCAGCCATCCCGCCCTCGCCGCGAAGATCGCCGGGGAGATCCGCGAGCGCGGCCCCATGACCTTCGCCCGGTTCATGGCGCTGGCCCTGTACGACCCCAAGGGCGGCTACTACACCGCCGAGCAGGCCCGACCCGGCCGGGAGGGCGACTTCATCACCGCCCCCGAGGCGCATCCCATCTTCGGCTGGTCGCTGGCACGCCAGGTCCACCAGGTCTGGGAGCTCCTGGGCTGTCCCGACCCGTTCGTCCTGCGCGAGCACGGGGCCGGGGCCGGCGCCCTGGCCCAGGCGATCCTCGACGGGCTGGCGCGCGACGGGTCCGGTGTCCTCCACGGGCTGCGCTATCAGCCCGTGGAGGTCGAGCCCCGCCGGATCGAGGCGCTCGCGGCGCGGCTGGCCGCCGCGGGTCACGGCGCGCGCCTGGACCTCGCGGGCGCCGCCGATCCGGCCCCGCTGACCGGGCTGATCCTGGGCAACGAGGTCCTCGACGCGCTCCCGGTCCATCGTGTCCGGGGGCTGGCCGACGGCGGGCTGGAGGAGCTGTTCGTGGTGGAGGCCGCAGGGGCGGCCGAATCCGTGCCTGCCTTCGAGGCCCTGGCCGGTCCGCCCTCCACCCCCGCCCTCGCCGCCCGTCTCGCCGGCGAGGGGATCACCCTCCGCCCCGGCCAGGACGCCGAGATCTGCCTGGCGCTGGATGCGTGGGTCGCGGACCGGGCCGCCGAGCTGGGCCGCGGCCTGCTCCTGCTCGTCGACTACGGGCATCCCGCCCCGGAGCTGTACGACGGCTTCAAGCGGCCGCGCGGCACGCTCCTCGCCTATCGCCACCACCGCGCGCTGGACGAGCCGTTCGCGGCCGTGGGTCGCCAGGACCTGACCGCGCACGTCGACGTGACGGCCGTCCAGCGCGCCGCCGAGGCCGCCGGCCTGGTGACGGCGGGGATCACGACGCAGGCGGAGCTGCTCACCAGCCTGGGCGCGGGCGAGCTCTTCGCGGCGCTGGGAGGCGACCCCGCGACCGCGCCCGAGGACTACCTGACGGCACGCTCGGCGCTCATGCGGATGCTCGATCCGGCCGCCATGGGCAAGTTCCGGGTCATGCTCATGGGGCGCGGGTTGCCGCCGGACTGCCGGCTCCGGGCCCTCGACTTCCGCCTCCCACGGCGCTGAAACGTGCCGTTTGGCACCCGTCCGCGACGGCTGGCGGCCGCCCCGGCCCCGGGATGCGCTGCTAGAATGGCCCCAGTGTCCGGGATTTCCGGGGCGCTTTTGCGCCGTCCGGAGATCAGCAACCAGGAGTCGCGTGCACGCCCAGTCGGACCGGCACCGCGCGAAGTGAGGACCGCTTGACCGCAGTCTGGTACGTCGTGGGCTTCGCGTTCGCGGCCGTATCGTTCGTCTTCGTCACCATCGGTGCCGCGTGGCTGATCTCCCACCGGAGCCGGGGTGACGTCCACAAGGGCGTTCCCTACGAATCGGGCATCGATACGTACGGCGACACCCACGGGCGGTTCGGTCTCTCCTTCTACATCTACGCCCTGCTCTTCGTCGCCTTCGACATCGAGGTGATCTTCATCTACCTCTGGGCGATCGCGTTCCGCGACCTCATGGCGACCGGCTTCGTGAGCATGGTGGTCTTCGTGGCCATCCTCCTCCTGGGCCTGGCGTACGCCTGGCGGAAGGGCGTCCTCACATGGCGGTGAACGACGCCGCGGGGACCACGCTTCCGGCGGCATCCGGCGCGCGGGACCTGGCGGAGGCCATCGTGGTCCCCAACACGCTCTGGACGCCCACCGGGCAGTCCGCCACCGCGGCCAACACCTCCGAGTACACGCACCTTCGCGAGTGGGCGGAGACGGAGGGTGCCCGCCGCGACGACGCGCGCTGGGGCGGCGCCCTGGAGGTCATCCCCACCAAGGCGGACTACGTCCTGGACCTCATCCGCGCCAACAGCCTCTGGCCGCTCCTGTCGGGCCTGGCCTGCTGCGCGTTCGAGATGATGTCCAGCGCCACGTCGAAGAACGACATCGACCGGTTCGGCATGTTCCCGTTCCGCGCCAGCCCCCGCCAGGCGGACGTGCTGATCGTGGCCGGCACCCTGACCACCAAGATGGCCGGGCCGCTCCTGCGCCTCTGGGAGCAGATGCCCGAGCCCAAGTGGTGCGTCGCGATGGGCGACTGCACGTGCTCGGGTGGCCGCTACAAGCGGAGCTACTCCACCATCGAGGGGATCGATCGGGTCATGCCGGTGGACGTCTACGTACCGGGCTGTCCGCCACGGCCCGAGGGCCTGATCTACGGGATGATGAAGCTCCAGCAGCTGGTCAAGGACCGTCGCGGCCACTGGCCGGAGCGCGCGATCGGCCCCACCGTCCCCACGGACGTCTAGCGATGGACGCCGCGCTCAAGCGCCGCCTGGAGGCCAGGTTCGGAGAGGGACTCCAGGGCCCCGTCCGGCAACGCCACGACGAGACCGAGATCCGGATCGCCCCGGCCCAGGTGCCGGACGTGCTGCGCACCCTGCACGACGAGGCCGATTTCCACTTCCAGCTCCTGGCGGACCTCGCCGGCGTCGACACCGGGACCGCCATGCAGGTGGTCTACCACCTGTGGAGCACCACCAGCAGCGACTGGCTGCGCGTGATCGCGGATGGCCTGCCCCGCGAGGACCCGCGCGTCCCGTCGATCACGTTCCTCTGGCGAGGAGCGGAGTGGATGGAGCGCGAGGCCTACGACATGTTCGGGATCATCTTCGAGGGCAACCGGGACCTCCGACGCATCTACATGCCGCCGGACTACACCAGCTTCCCGCTCCGCAAGGACTTCTACCTCCCGGATGACGCGGCCCGTTCCCCGGGCGGCGGCGTCCGCCACATGGAGCAGCCCGAGGCGCCCCTCGCCCCGGGCAAGACGCTCGTGCGCCGGACCAGGGCGTAGGACGGGGAGAGACATGACCACCCACGCGTCCATGGACGACCCGCGCGTCACGCTCGACGAGCAGCTGGGCAGCTTCGAGCCCATCCCGCCGTACCCGCCGCGCACCGAGCGCGAGCAGGAGTTCTACACCGTCGCCGACGGCGAGATGCTGGTCAACATCGGCCCGCACCACCCGTCCACGCACGGGGTGCTCCGCGTGGTCATGAAGCTGGACGGCGAGCGGGTCGTGGACATCGACCCGGTGCTGGGCTATCTCCACCGCGGCGTCGAGAAGCTCTGCGAGAACGCCGACTTCCACCACACCATCTCGTACATGGACCCGCTGGAGTACGTCTCCTCGCTCTTCTGCGAGTGGCCGGCGGTCATGGCCTACGAGAAGCTGCTGGACATCAAGGTCCCGCGCCGCGCCGAGTACATCCGGGTCCTCACGGGCGAATTGAACCGGATCTCCAGCCACCTGCTGGCGATGGGCTTCCACGCGCTGGATCTGGGTGGGATCACGCCCATCCTGTACAGCTTCATCGAGCGCGACGAGATGGTCGAGATGCTGGCGTCCATCACGGGCCAGCGGATGCTCTTCAACTACTTCCGGATCGGCGGCGTCAACGGGGACCTCAACCACGAGTTCATGAGCCGCCTGGGCGACTGGATGAGCCGGGCCACGGCCCAGGTCGAGGCCAACCAGGGGCTGCTCAACGAGAACGAGGTCTTCGTCCGGCGCAACCGCGGCGTGGGCACCATCGATGCGCAGACCGCGCTCAAGATGTGCTGGACAGGCCCCAACCTGCGGGCCACCGGGGTCCCGTTCGATATCCGGCGGGCACACCCCTACTCCGTCTACCCGGAGCTGGACTTCGACATCCCCACCCGGTCGGAGGGCGACAGCCTGGCCCGCTACCTGCTCCGGATCGACGAGATCAAGCAGAGCCTGCGGATCATCGACCAGTGCCTCCACCAGATGCCGGACGGGCCGGTGATGGCCCGGGTCCCGCGCCTGATGCGCCCGCGGCCGGGCCGCGCCTTCGCCACGGTGGAGGCTCCGCGTGGCCAGTACAGCATCTACGCCGTGAGCGACGGGACGGACCAGCCGTTCCGCTTCCGCATCCACGACCCCAGCTTCCTGCACCTGCAGTCCTTCACGCTGCTGATGCCCGGCCAGCTCCTGGCCGACTGGATGACGATCAACGCCTCACTGGACCCGATCATGGGCGGGATCGACAAGTGAGCGCGCTGCTGCGCGCTCACGGGGTCGACTCATGACCGTCATGTCGCGCGCGTGGGGTCGCCTGACCCTGCCGGGGAAGGTCATCTTCACCGCCATCCCGCTGCTGCTGGCCGTGGGCGTGGCGCTGGCGTTGGTCGTGGGCATCCTGGGCGGACCCATCGTCGAGCTGGCCAGCCAGTACGGCGCGGTGCTCCGCTTCCTGGTCGCGGCCACGATCATCCTCGTGATCACGATCCCCACCGCGTTCCTGATCATCTTCATGGAGATGAAGATCATCGCCTTCATGAACCTGCGGGTGGGACCGGACCGGGTGGGCCCGTGGGGCACGCTCCTGTCCGTGGTGCACGGCCTGAAGGTCCTCGTGAAGGAGGACTTCACCCCGTCCGGGGCGGACCCGCTGATCTTCACCCTGGCCCCCGTCGTGGTCTACGGCTCCAGCGTCATGACGCTCGTCGTCCTGCCGTTTGCCCCCGGCCTGTTCGCGCAGGACTTCAACATCGGCCTGCTCTACTTCTTCGCGATGGGTGGCCTGGCCGTGGTCGGCCTGCTGATGGCCGGCTGGTCCAGCTTCAACAAGTACTCCCTGCTGGGCGGCCTCCGCTCCGCGGCCCAGATGGTCAGCTACGAGATCCCGCTGACCCTGTCGGTCGCGGGGCTCCTGCTCCTGGCCGGCACCATGAGCGTCAACCAGCTCGTCGCCAACCAGTCCGGCTGGTTCACCAACTGGTACGTCTTCCAGCAGCCGCTGGGCTTCGTGATCTTCTTCATCGCCGTGACGGCGGAGGCCAATCGGACGCCGTTCGACCTGACCGAGGCGGACTCGGAGATCGTGGCCGGCTTCGCCACCGAGTACTCCGGGATGCGCTTCGGGTTCTTCTTCTTCGCCGAGTACGTCAACGTGTTCATCGTCTCGGCGATGACCGTGGCGCTCTTCTTCGGCGGCTGGAACGCGCCGTTCCCCTTCCCCGCCCTCGCCATCCTGCTGGATCCGGGGAGCCTGGGGATCTGGCTGCTCCTGGGCATCGCCATCGTGCCGCTCGTGGGGACGCTCCTCCTCAGCCTGCCGTTCCTCCTGACCCGGAGCTCCATGCCCGCGTGGCAGGCGATCGTGCTGGGCTTCGTCCTCTTCAACGTCGTGGTCATCGGACTCCTCGGCGTCTGGGCCTTCGTCTCGTTCGACTGGGTCGCCGGCCTCCTCTGGTTCCTGGCCAAGACGTACGTCTTCGTCTTCACGTTCGTCTGGATGCGCGCCACGCTGCCGCGCGTCCGGATCGACCAGCTCATGGGCTTCGCGTGGAAGTGGCTGATGCCCGCCGCGCTGCTCAACCTGTTCGTGACGGCCGGGGCCATCCTCGTGGTGGGCCGGTGATGGTGGTGCGACCATGAACCTGATCCCCGGCATCGGCATCGTGCGGGGCATGAGCCTGACCCTGCGGCGGTTCTTCCAGCCCAAGGTCACCATCCGCTACCCCGAGGTCCCCTCGGACGTCGCGGTCAAGTTCCGTGGCCGCCTCCAGCTGCTCTACGACGAGAACGGCTCGCTCAAGTGCGAGACCTGCTTCCAGTGCGCCCAGGCCTGCCCCATCGAGTGCATCGACATGGGCGGCATGGACACCAAGGGCCGCTTCCACGTCCACTGGGGCGCGGCGGAGACCTACGGCGAGCGTCGCGAGGAGTCCGCGCTGCGACGATCCGGGCGTCCCGTCCCTGATCCCGCCTACGAGCGCTTCGCGCCGATCGACATCGCGGCCGTGGACAGCATCCTCGAGGACTTCGACCATGACCCGGCCCAGCTGCTGGGCATCCTCGAGGCAACCCAGGCGGCCTTCGACTACCTGCCGGTTGGGGCGCTGAAGCGCATCTCCGAGCGGACCGGCACCGGCTATGCACAGATCTACGGCACGGCCTCCTTCTACGGCCACCTCCGGCTGGGCGCCCTCGGCGCACCGGCAGCGGCACCCTCGGCCGCGCCGTACCTCGCCGCGCTCGCGGCCGCCACAGGTGCAGCCGGAAGGCAGGCCGACGCGTGACGACCATCATCGCCACCCCGCCCCACTGGCCGGCGATCCTCCTCCCCCGGACGGCTACCGCCGATCCCACGGACCTGACCGCCGCGATCCGCAACCACGCCTTCGAAGGCCTCCGCCGGTCCTTGCGTGATGGCCCCACCACCACCATCGCGACCATCGCCGCCGCCCGGCTGCGCGGCCGCGGCGGCGCCGGCTATCCCGCCGCGGACAAGTGGCGCATCGTGGCGGAGTCGGCCTCGGACACCCGGTACGTCGTGGCCAACGGCTACGGCGCCGATCCCGCCGTCTCCGGCGACCGCGAGTTGCTGGAGCGCAACCCGTACGCCGTCATCGAGGGCGCGGCCATCGCCGCGCTGGCGGTCGAGGCCTCGGAGATCATCATCGCCGTCCGCGCCGAGAGCATGGAGGCCATCCGCCGGCTCCGGGCGTGCATCGCCGCCGCGGAGGATGCGGGCCTGCTGGGCCACAACGTGCTGGCCAGCGGCCGCGACCTGAATGTCGTGGTCCGCCCGGTCCAGGGCGCCTACCTCCTCGGCGAGGAGACCATCCTCCTGAAGGCCCTGGAGAACCGTCGCGGCCAGCCAGAGCAGCGGCCGCCGTTCCCGGCGACCGAAGGCCTGCACGGCCAGCCCACCCTGGTGCAGAACGTCCAGACGCTGGCGGCCGTGCCATGGATCATCGTCAACGGGCCGGAGGCGTTTGCCCAGACCGGCAGCAAGGACGCGCCCGGCACCATCCTCGTGCAGCTGCGCGGCCCTGCCGGCGAGGGGCTCGCCGAGGTGCCAATGGGCACGCCGCTTCGCCAGATCATCGCCCTGGCCGGAACCGCAGCGGACGGGCGACCCATCAAGGCACTGCTGATCGGCGGTCCGTCGGGCGGGCTCCTGCCGGCCGAGCTGATGGACACCCCGTACGACTTCGACACCCTGCGCGCCGCCGGGGCCCACATTGGATCCGGATCCATCGTCGTCGCCGACGACCGCGCCTGCGTCGTTGACCTGGCGCGGCTCCTCACCAGCTGGTGCGCCGCCCAGGCCTGCGGCAAGACCATCCCGTGCCGGATCGGCACCCGCCGCCTCGCCGAGATCGGCGAGCGCATCGTCACGGGCACCAGCCGGCCGGCGGACACAACCCTCCTCGCGGACCTCTCCGCCGATCTCGTGGCCTCCGCCCTATGCGACCACGAGCGGCTGACGACCCTCCCGCTCACGACCGGGATGCGATACTTCCGGGCGGAGCTCGAGGACCACATCCTCCGAAGCACCTGTCCCGCCGGCGTCTGCCATCCCATCGCGGTGGCCGCCGGAACGGTCAACTGAGGGGACAATGACCGACCTGCTCTCCCGACCCACCTCTTCCGCCGACGCCGAGCGAGCGCTTGCCGAGCGAGCGCTTGCCGAGCGAGCGCTTGCGGAGCGCCTGCTGACCGCCGACGCGCCCCAGCGCCCGCAGTCCACCCCGGTCATCCGGATCGAGGTCGACGGCCAGGTCGTGGAGGGCCGCGAAGGCCAGACCATCCTCGAGGTCTGCCGCGACAACGGGATCGAGATCCCGACGCTCTGCTACGAGCCCAAGCTGCCGGGCTTCGGCGCCTGCCGCATGTGCGTCGTCGAGGTCGAGGGCGAGGAGCATCCGCCCATCTCGTGCTCGCGCCACGCCGAGCCGGAGATGAAGGTCCAGACCCAGACCGAGGGCCTCCGGCGCCTCCGGAAGACCAACCTCGAGCTGATCTTCTCGGACCACAACGCCTACTGCCTGCCGCCCTGCCAGAACAAGTGCCCCAGCCACATCGACATCCCCGGCTTCCTCAAGCAGAACGCCGAGGGCGAGTGGCGCGAGTCGGCCCGGATCTTCAAGCGCACCATCCCGTTCCCGTCCGTCCTGGGACGCGTCTGCCCCGCGCCATGCGAGGAGCACTGCCGTCGCGACGAGATCGACGAGGCCATCGCCATCCGCGACAGCCACCGGCACGCCGGCGACCAGGTCCTCAAGGCCATGCTGGACCAGGGCATCGACCCGCCCGTCCCGTTCGAGCTCCAGCCCAAGACCGGACGGCGCGCTGCCGTCATCGGCTCGGGCCCGTCCGGCATGTCCGCCGCCTACTACCTGCTGATCGCCGGCCACGACGTGACCATCTTCGAGCGCGACGCGGCCCCCGGCGGCATGCTCCGCTACGGGATCCCCCAGTACCGCCTGCCCAAGGTGGAGGTCCTGGAGGCCGAGTACGAGTCGGTGACCCGCCTGGGCGGCCGGATGGTCTGCAACCAGGAGCTGGGCAAGGACTTCTCGCTCGACGACCTGCAGAACCAGGGCTTCGACGCCGTCGTCGTCGCCATCGGCTGCTACGACAGCAACAAGCTGGGCATCCCCAACGAGGACGCGGACGGCGTCATCGACGGCCTCGAGTACCTGCGCACCGCCACCCTGGGCCTGCCCTACCCGGACCACGCCGGCAAGCGCGTCGTCGTGATCGGCGGCGGCTTCACCTCCATGGACTGCGCCCGGACCTCGGTCCGCCAGGGCGCCGCGGAGGTCACGCTGGTCTACCGGCGCGACATGAAGGACATGCCGGCGTCCGGCGAGGTCCACGAGGCCATCGAGGAGGGGGCGCAGGCCATCTTCCAGGCCGGACCAACGCGCGTCGTCAAGGACGAGGCTTCCGGCAAGGTCACCGGCGTCGAGTTCATCCGGATGGCCCTGGGGGCACCCGACGCCTCCGGCCGACGCCGCCCGGAGCCCGCGCCCGGCACCGAGTTCGTCATCCCGTGCGACCGCGTCCTGCTGGCCATCGGCCAGGGGCCGGACCTGACCTGGATCGGCCCCGGCAACCAGGGCGTCCAGGCCGCGCGCTACCGCCTCAAGGCCGACGCGGTCACGTTCGAGACCGGCCGGACGGGCGTCTTCGCCGCCGGCGACGTCCGGGTCGGGGCCGCCACCGTGGTCCAGGCCATCGCCGAGGGCCGGCGCGCCGCCTACGCGGTCGACGCGTACCTGCAGGGCCAGGACCTCTCCGGCATCCGTGCCCGCCAGATCCTGGCGGAGCCGCAGCCCGAGTTCCTGAGCATCGTCCCCTTCACCAGCGAGGCCAAGGAGCCGCGCTATCGGATGGCGGCGATGGAGGCCGAGGAGCGCAACCGGAGCTACGTCGAGTACGAGCTGCCGTACACGCGCGAGCAGGCGGTCGCCGAATCCACCCGTTGCCTGCAGTGCACATGCGAGGCCATCGGCTTCTGCGACCTGCGGCGCATGGGCATCGAGTACGGGACCACGCTCAAGACGCTGGAGCCCGGCCACGACCACGGCGCCGGCTACCGCTCCGTGACCGAGAACCGGTTCACCGGCAGCAACCACGACTACGTGCGCGACGACAGCCACGCCTTCATCCTCCGCGAGCCGTCGCGCTGCATCGACTGCGGGCGCTGCGCCAACGTGTGCGCCGAGGTGGTGGGCGCCGCCTGCTACGACTTCATGCGGATCGGCTTCGACACCCTGGTGACGACGCCGCTCGACATGAGCCTCAACGACACCCCGTGCGTGTCGTGCGGGCGGTGCGCGGAGACGTGCCCCACCGGCGCGCTCATGCCCAAGCCGCGGATCCTCCAGAAGTACGAAGTGGACGAGAGCCGCTGCATCCTGTGCGGCATCTGCGTCGACGCGTGCCCCTACGACGCGCTGCGCGACGGCGGCGACTACGAGCTGGCGCACACCAGCCGGGCCGAGCCCACCATCGACCTGATCGCCCTCGCCGGCATCGACCGCGAGACCGAGGTGACCTACATCCGCCGCGACCAGAGCTGGCGCGATCGGGCGGCCGCGAGCGGACATCTGGTCGGCGCCGGTCGACAGCTGCCGGTCCTCCCCGCGTCCGTGACGGCGCAGCTGGGCGCGGGCAACGGACACGGCCACGACCACGGCCCGGCCGGAAGCTCCGGCACCGGCCTCGCGCGCCTCAAGTAGGGACCGAGCGATGGGAGCCTGGAAGTACCTCCTCGGCACAACGCTGCTGGCCGGCATCCTGCTGACGCCCGCCCTGATCGTGATGGGCCCGGCGGGCGGCTCCTTCGACGACGCGCTGTTCGTCGTGCTCGCCGCGCTGATGCTGGTCTCCGGGCTGGCCGTCGTGACGATGCGCGACATCATCCGGTGCGGCCTCGCGATGATCGTCTGCTTCCTGGCCCTCGCCGGGATCTACGGGGTGGCTGGCTCGCCGCTTGTCGCCGCGGCCCAGGTGCTGGTCTACGTGGGCGCCATCAGCGTCCTGGTCCTGTTCGCCATCATGCTGACCCAGTCGAAGCGGGCGCCGTCGCGCCTGGTCTTCCAGACCCAGGCCGGCCCGGCGGCCGTCCTGGCCGTGATCATCGCCGTGATGGTCACGCTGACCGTCACGGGTACCGCCTGGAATGAGGTCGCGGAGCGCATGCGGGTGGGGGCCAACGCCCTCGCCGCCACCCTCTTCGCCGACTACGTCCTGCCGTTCGAGATCGTGAGCGTGCTCCTCCTCATGGCCGTCGTCGGAGGGGTCTTCCTGGCCAAGCGGGAGGGGAAGGGCTCGTGAACCTCGCGAACTCACTGGACAGCTACCTGGTGCTGTCCGGACTCCTGTTCGCCATCGGCACCTTCGGGTTCCTCGCCCGCCGGAACGCCATCAGCATGCTGATGTCGGTTGAGCTCATGCTCAACGCCGTCAACCTGGCCATCGTCGCCTTCGGCTCGTTCATCGAGGGCCTGAAGGCCGACGGCCCCATCATCGCGCTCATGGTCATGGCGGTCGCGGCCGCCGAGGCCACCGTGGGCCTCTCCATCGTCATCGCGATCTTCCGCAACCGGAAGACCCCGCTGGTCGACGAGTACGACGCGATGTCCCGCTGATGGATGCGCTGACGCCGTACATGGACACCCTGATCCCGCTCATCGCGGTCCTCCCGATCGCGGGCTTCCTGTTCACGGCCGCCTTCGGCCCCCGGCTGGGCCACAACGCCCACCTGGTGCCGGTCGCCGCCGTGGGCGCGGCCTGGCTGATCGCCATGGCGGTGGTCTATACCTCGTTCACCGGCGGGTTCGGGGACGGCGGCCACCTGGTCAAGCTCTGGGAGTGGATCCCCGCCGGCAACTTCAACGTCGAGGCGGCGTTCTTCGTCGACAACCTGACCGCGTGCCTCCTGATCGTGGTGTGCACCATCGGCCTCCTCGTGCATGTCTACTCGATCGGGTACATGGGCCACGACACGGGCTACTGGCGCTTCTTCGCCTACCTCAACCTGTTCATGTTCTCGATGCTCCTGCTGGTGCTGGCCAGCAGCTGGCTGGTCATCTTCGTGGCCTGGGAGCTGGTCGGCCTCTCGTCGTACCTGCTCATCGGGTTCTGGTACAAGAAGCGGTCCGCCGCGCTGGCCAGCAAGAAGGCCTTCCTGGTCAACCGGGTCGGCGACATCGGGTTCGCGCTCGGGATCATGGCCATCTGGGTGAACACCGGGACGCTCGACATCCGCGAGTCCATCGAGTTCCTGGTCACCCACACCGCGACCCTGCAGATCCCGATCGCGGTGGTCGCGCTGCTCCTGTTCGCCGGCGCGATGGGCAAGAGCGCGCAGTTCCCGCTCCACGTCTGGCTGCCGGACGCGATGGAGGGCCCCACCCCGGTCTCCGCGCTGATCCACGCCGCCACGATGGTCAATGCCGGCGTCTACCTGGTCGCCCGCGCCAATCCCATCTTCGCCAGCGCCCCGCAGGCGATGGCCGTGGTGGCCGCGATCGGCATCTTCACCGCGCTCTTCGCGGCGAGCATCGCGCTGACCCAGACCGACATCAAGCGCGTGCTGGCCTACTCCACGCTGTCGCAGCTGGGCTACATGTTCGCGGCCCTGGGCGTGGGCGCCTGGACCGCCGCGATCTTCCACCTGATGACCCACGGCTTCTTCAAGGGCCTCCTCTTCCTGGGCTCCGGCTCCGTGATCCACGCGGTCCACGAGGAGCAGGACATGCGCAGGATGGGCGCACTGGCAAAGAAGATCCCGCACACCTACCGGACCATGCTGATCGGCACGATCGCCATCGCCGGCATCCCGCCGCTCGCCGGCTTCTTCAGCAAGGACGAGATCCTCGGCGAGTCGTTCAAGAACGGCTTCACCTGGGTCTGGGCGATCGGCGTCGTCGTCGCCGTCATGACCGCCTTCTACATGTTCCGCCTGATCGGCCTGACCTTCTGGGGCACCAGCCGGGTGGACCACCACACCGAGCCCAAGATCCACGAGTCCCCGCGGGTCATGACCATCCCGCTCTGGCTCCTGGCCATCCCGTCGCTCCTCCTGGGCATCGTCCTCTCGTGGCCGGGCCCGCCCCTCGGCCCGCTCTTCGGCATGGAGGGCGAGGGCCTGCTCGCCACCTGGCTGCACCCGGTCTTCAAGGAAGGCCTGGAGATCATGGGCCGCGAGGCAGAGGCCTTCCAGATCTTCGGCATCGACGGCGCCCTGATCCTCGTCAGCGTCGCGGTGGCGTTCGCCGGCATGTTGGCGGCCTGGCGGCTGTTCGGCGTCGGGATCGGGCCCATCAAGGGCGCGCCGCGGCCCGAGGTCGTCACGCGGCTCAGCGCGCGGGTCCCCTTCCTGTATCGGGCCTCCCTGAACAAGTGGTGGTTCGACGAGCTCAACGACCTTGTCATCATCCGGTTCGGCGGGCGCATCGCCAATGCGCTCTGGTGGTTCGACCGCAACATCGTGGACGGCATCGTCAACGGCGTGGGCAGCCTCACCAGCCGGGCAGGTCGCGGCCTCGCCGGGATCCAGACCGGGCGCGTCCAGAACTACGCCCTGGGCATCACCATCGGGCTGATCGTCATGATCGCCTCGTACGTCATGATCGTGGGGAAGGGCGGATGAGCCTCGACGGAGTCCCGGTGCTCTCGCTGATCACCTTCCTGCCGCTCCTTGGCGCGGTCCTCATCGGATTCCTGCCGGAGCGGGCCGCCCGCCCCGTGGCCCTGGGGACGGCGCTCGTCACCTGGCTGGTCTCGCTGGCGATGATCGCCGTGTTCGAGGTCGGCAAGTCCGGCTTCCAGCTGGTCGAGGTGGCCGACTGGATCCCCGCCTTCGGCATCCAGTACCACCTCGGCATCGATGGCCTGTCGCTCACGCTGGTCGCGCTGACCACCACGCTCTCGTGGATCAGCATCCTGGCCAGCTTCCGGCCGATCAAGACCCGGATCAAGGGGTACATGATCTCCTTCCTGATCCTCGAGGTCGGCATGGTGGGCGTGTTCATCGCCCTCGACACGTTCCTGTTCTACATCTTCTGGGAGATCGTCCTGGTCCCGATGTACCTGATCATCGGCATCTGGGGCGGCTCCAACCGGATCTACGCCACCATCAAGTTCGTCCTGTACACCCTCGTCGGCTCGCTCCTGATGCTGGTCGCGATCCTGGCCACGGCGTTCACCTTCCAGGGCACCACCGGCAGCTGGGTCGGGGCCTTCGACTTCGAGGTCCTCCGCCACTACGCGGCCACCAGCGGCTTCCCCGACGCCCTCCAGCTGCTCGCGTTCGCCGCGTTCTTCCTGGCCTTCGCGATCAAGGTCCCCATGTTCCCGTTCCACACCTGGCTGCCCGATGCCCACGTCGAGGCGCCCACGGCTGGCTCGGTGATCCTGGCCGGGGTGCTGCTGAAGCTGGGCGGCTACGGGCTCCTGCGCTTCGCGATCCCGCTCTTCCCCGCGGCGGCCCTCACCTACGCGCCGCTCATCATCTGCCTCAGCCTGATCGGGATCATCTACGGGGCGGTCGTCGCCCTGGTGCAGCCGGACCTCAAGAAGCTGGTCGCGTACAGCTCGGTCAGCCACATGGCGTTCGTCACGCTGGGTGTCTTCGTCTTCAACCAGCAGGGCCTGCAGGGCGGGATCCTCCAGATGATCAACCACGGGCTGATCACCGGCGCCCTGTTCCTCCTCGTCGGCGTCATCTACGAGCGGACCCACGACCGGACCATCGCCAAGATGGGCGGCCTCGCGGGCATCACGCCGACGTACGTCGCGATCTTCGGCTTCTTCGTCTTCGCATCGGCCGGCCTGCCCGGCCTGTCGGGCTTCGTGGGCGAGTTCCTCGTCCTCCTCGGCGCCTTCGCGTTCAACCCGGCCACCGCCGCCGTGGCGGCCCTCGTGATGGTCCTGGGCGCGGCCTACCTGCTCTGGATGTTCCAGCGGGTGGCCACGGGCGAGGTGTCCGACTTCCTCAAGAGCCTCCACGACCACCTGACCGACATCAGCGGCCTCGAGATCCTCACGCTGCTGCCGCTGGGCATCCTGGTGGTGGTCTTTGGCCTCCTGCCGGGCATCCTGCTCGAGGTGATCAAGGACCCCATCAACGACGTGCTCAGCGACGTGGCGCGCGCGTCCGAGATCCCGCTGGATCCGATGCTCGTGGCGGGCGCGCTGGGCATCCTCGCCTTCGTGATCGTGGTTCGGGTGGTCACGCTCCCCGGCCTCCGCCGGCCGGCCGCCGCCACCGGGGAGATCGCCGCATGAGCTGGCAGGACCTGGTCGTCATCGGGCCGCTCGTCGGGGCCGTGGTCGTCGCGGTGCTGGTCCTGCTGGTTGACCTCGTCCGCCCGGGGCGCACCGTCCCGGTCGTGATCGTCTCAGTCGGCGGCCTCGCGGCGCTGGCCGCCCTGGTCGCGGCCACTGGCGCGGTGCCGGCGAGCGCGTTCGGCGGCGCCTACTCCGTGGACGCCCTGACCACGTATCTCGACCTCCTGTTCGTGGCGATCGCGGCGCTGACCATCGTGTTCGCGCCCGACTACCTGGCGCCGCGCGGGCTTCCACTGGGCGAGTTCGCCACGATGCTCCTGTTCGCGATGACGGGCGCCATGCTCATCGCCGCATCCACGGACCTGCTGCTCCTCTTCCTGGGCCTGGAGCTCATGGTCCTGCCGGGCTACATGCTGGCCGGCTACCACAAGACCGACGGCTTCAGCGCCGAGGGTGCGATCAAGTACTTCCTCCTCGGGTCCTTCTCGTCCGCGATCTTCCTGTTTGGCCTCGCGTTCGTCTGGGGCCTCACCGGCACCACGCGCGTCGCCGAGGTCGCGGATGCCCTCACGAGGCTCCCCAACGGGATCTCCGCGGGCCTGGGCATGGGGCTGGCCTTCATGACCACGGGCGTCGCCTTCAAGATCGCCGCGGTTCCGTTCCACTACTGGACGCCCGACGCCTACCAGGGCTCCCCAACCCCGGTCACGGGCTACCTGTCCGTCGGCCCCAAGATCGGCGCCTTTGCGCTGGTGCTCCGCCTCTTCGTCGAGACCCTGGGCCCGCTGTCCGAGTGGTGGCTCCCGGTCATGGTGGTCCTGGCGGCGCTGACCATGACGCTGGGCAACCTGGTTGCCCTGACCGAGGACAACGTCAAGCGGATGCTGGCCTACAGCTCCATCGCGCACACGGGCTACATGCTCGTCGGCCTGGTGGCGTACGCCGCCGATCCCACCGGGCGCGTGGATGGCCTGAGCGCCCTCCTGTTCTACGGGGCCGCCTACTCGTTCATGAACCTGGGCGCCTTCGCGGTCATCGCGGCGCTCCAGAAGCGGGCCGGCGTGACGTCGTCGCTGAGCACGTTCGCCGGACTGGGCCGCCGGGAGCCGATCCTGGCCATCCTGATGACGCTCTTCCTGCTCTCGCTCACCGGGATCCCGCCCACGGCCGGCTTCTTCGCGAAGGCAAGCGTGATCCTGGCGGCGATCGAGGCCGGCGGGCCGGCGACCATCCTCGCCGTCATCGCGATGCTGAACGCGGCCGCGGCGGCGTTCTACTACCTGCGCGTCGTGGTCTACATGTTCATGCGCGAACCCGCCGACCAGCAGCCGGTGCTCAAGCATGGTGCGCTGCTGTGGGGCGGCCTGGCCGTCACCTCGGTGCTGACCATCCTCCTGGGCCTCTTCCCGTCCGCGCTCCTGGAGATGGCGGGCACCGCCGCGGGGACCCTCCTCCCGCACTAGCCGGTCGGGCTCCGCCGCTTCCCGGCGGCGAGGGCGAGCGGGTGATGGCGAGCAAGGCGGGCGCCGTCAGGGCGTGACCGTGACCCCCGGCAGGATCTGGCTGAGGCCGTGAACCATCGCCTCGGTCGCGATCGCGCCTTCGGCCGCGTCCCGGATCACGCCGCTGCCGTCGATCCAGAAGTGGGTCGGGACGCCCAGGACCGCCCATTCCCGCTTCGCGCTGCCGGCCAGGTCCAGGCCAAACGGGAACGTCGCCCCGACCCGACGCGCGAAGGCGCTCACCGTGCCAGCGTCCTCCTTCACGTCGACGCCGAGGATCGTGAGTCCGTTCGCCGCGTACCGGGCGAGGTAGCCGTTGAGGACTGGCACCTGCGCGGCGCAGACCTCGCAACCCGTGGTCATGAACACCACCCAGACGGCCTTCCCCCGGAGCTGCGCCAGGTCGGTGAAGCCACCGGCAGCCACCTGGATCGCCAGGACAGGGGCCCGCTCGCCGATGTGCAGCAGGGTGATCCCCGTGGCGCCGGGAGCAACGTGTGCCGCGCCGGAGCCCGATGGTGTGCCGCTGGCCGATGGGGCGTCGGAGCGAGCCGGCGATGGCCCGAACGGGCCGGAGGCCGACGAAGCGGGGGATGCGGCGGCGATGGGAGACGGCCCGGCGGTGGGACCGGGCGTCGCCAATCGCGGGTCCGGGACGAGCGTCACGGCCGCGAGCAGGATGAGTCCGGCGATGGCCCCGCTCAGCAGGCCGGCCACGCCCCATGCACGGGAGGTCATGCGGGGAGCGTACAGCACGCCGACAGCACGACCCATCCCAGTACCCCCGGCACGGGGTCGATCGCCCGGCTCGCCTGCTAGTCTTCGGCCCGTGAGGAAGTTGGTCGAGAGCATCGGCACACGCGTCATCCCGGGGATCCTGATCGCGCTGGGCGTGACCATGATGACCGCCGGCCTGTTCACGTATTCGAGCCCCGTCGAGGCCGGACCGCTCATCGACCGGCCGCCGGTCGTGGTCAGCCTGGCCACCCCCACGCCGGCCCCACGAGCCACCTTCGATCTCCTCGCCGGCGCCTCGTTCGTGCCCAGCACGCCGCTCCCGGATCCGCTCCCCGCCGGCTGGCCGACCGACCCGTCGGACCGCGTTGCGACCCGGGTGGTGGTGCGCGACCTCCGCGTCGACCTCGCGATCATCCGGCCGCAGGACGAGACGTACCCGCTGTGCGACGTGGCGATGTACTTCATCAACCTGTACCAGCCGGGGAGCGGCCAGGCGATCTACCTGTACGCCCACGCCCGGTCGGGCATGTTCCTCCCGATCCTGGACGCATCCAAGGTCGCGAACGGCGAGCGGATGCTCGGCATGATCGTGGACGTCTACACCAGCGATGACCTGGTCTTCCACTACCAGGTGATGGAAGTCCGCCGCCACCAGCTCAGCCTGGGCGACGCATTCTCCGCGACCAGCGAACAGCTCTGGCTGCAGACATCCGAGGGTCCCAAGGGCACCCCGGGCAAGACGCAGGTGATCGCACGGCCGGCGTCCATGAGCAAGGCCGGCGCGGGCGACGCGCACCCGGCAGCCCATCCGCGGGTCTGCGAGTAGCGAGTCCGGCGATCGCCCCTCGACAGCGTGACGGGCCGCCGCCGCACGCGGCGACCGAAGGTCGGCCGCCGACCGAAGGTCGGCCTAGATCCAGTTCACCCGGTGCAGGATGACCGCGCCCAGCCCCGCAACCGTGACCGTCGCGGCGGCCACCAGCCAGAAGCCGCCCGCCTCCGCACCGGCGAACGCCGCACCCGCCTCGCTCATCCCGAAGAGGCCGGCCACCGCACCGATGCCGGCCAGCAGGACCGTCACGCCGGTGAGCCGCTTCATGATGATCGACAGGTTGTTGTTGATCGTGGACAGGTAGACCTCCATGGTCCCCGCCACCAGGTCGCGGTAGTTGTCCAGCTCGTCGGTGACCCGCAGCAGGTGGTCGTACACGTCGCGGTAGTAGACGATGTGCTCGGCGGCGACGAGTCCGGTATCGCGGTTGGTCAGCTGGTTGAAGACCTCGCGGGCCGGCGAGACGGCGCGCCGAAAGCCGATCAGCTCCCGCTTCAGGGCGAACAGCCCCTGCAACGTCACGGGAGAGGCGGTCTGGATCGCGTCTTCCTGGAGTTCGTCGATGCAGTCGGCCAGCCGGTCCAGCGCAGGGAAGTAGCCGTCCACGATCCAGTCGCCGAACGCGTAGAAGAGGTGGTCGGGGCCCTTGGCGAGGACCGACTCCGGACCCGCGGCCCGGATGGCGGGCGCCGCCATGGGATCCCATCCGGGAGCGTGCACGCTCAGGAGGAACCGGGGGCCCAGGACAAAATCAATTTCGATCGGCTGGACCTCGCCCGTGTACTCGATCGCGAAGAGCACGATCTGGGCGTGGCCATCCACCTGCTGGATCTTCGCCCGCTGCGACGGCTCGCCGATGTTCTCCGCCACGAGTGGGTGCAGGCCAAGGACCGCCCCAACCTCCGCGAGAGCGGCCGGGCCGGGGTTGGTCAGGTCCACCCAGACGCGCGTCTGTGACTCCGCGAGGGCGGCCGGAAGATCGGCCAGGGCGAGGTTGCGGCCCACTCCACCCGTGACCGCGTAGATCTTCGTGGCACCCATCGACCCCGCCGCCGCGACAGGAACGGGCGGACTGGTCGGTCCCTGGGTGAGCTCGCCCTGCTGCAACATCCGTACGCGCCTCCGGTGATCCGCCTGGCCGGCAGGTCGCGGTCAGGATAGACCCGGCCGGCGGCCCAGCGCAGGTGCCCCGCCGCCCCACCGCATGGTGCTCACGGCGCCGCGAGAGACTACAGGTCGCGCCGCCGCTGGACCGCGATGGCAACGCCCAGCGGCACGGCCGTCCAGGCCAGGATGACCGAGAGCAGGCCCACCAGGGTGCCGGCGCGGCCAATCCGGTCCAGGAGGTAGGCGCCCACCGGCCCGAGCACCGAGCCGTTGGCGTCCAGCAGGCCCAGCGCAGCGATCCGGGCGGTGGTCAGGGGATCGATGACGATCGCCCCGATGATGGCCGCCTCGCCGAACCGCAGGTAGGCCCCCAGGCCGACCACCGCGAGATCCAGCCCGATCGAGAGGACGAACCACATCGCGACCGCCGCCAGGGCCGCCTGGACCCTGGTGCCCGCCACCACCCCGACGAGGACGCCGATCGCGGCGGCGGACGCCGCGACCAGGAGCATCAACCCGGCGAGCAGGACGAACGTCGCCAGGTCCGCGAGCGGCACGTTGCCGGCGATGATCACGGCGGCGAGGCCGAACCCAGCCAGCAGGGAGAGCCACGCGGATAGCGTCACGGCCAGCCAGGTGGTGACGACCAGCGCGGGCACGCCGGTGCCCCGGGCCCGCAGCATGGCGGCAAATCCGCTCTCGCGATCGCCGGCGTAGACCAGCGAGCCCAGGAGGATCGCCTGGGCCGTCGGGAGCAGCACGGCAAGGTTGATCAGGGCCGCGGCGGCGGGCCCAACAGACCCGAGGCCGAGCTGGCGGTAGGAGCCGAGACCGAGCAGCGTCGCGAGGCCGGCGACCAGCGCGAAGACGACGATCGCCGCGATCGTCGCCCGGCCGCGCAGCAACGTGCGTGCCTGGTACGCCGCCAGGGCGATCACGTGATGGTCTCCATGGGTCCGACGAGCCGGCCGGCCTCGATCGTGATCGATCGGTCGCAGATCGACAGGACATCGGCGGCGGCCGGGCTGGCGACCAGGACCGTGGCGCCGGCATCACGATGGGCGCGGACCAGGCGTGTCGCCTCCGCGCGACCGGGCTCATCGAGGTTCGCGAATGGCTCATCGAGCAGGAGGATGCGCGGCGCGCCCATGACGGTACACGCGAGCGCGACGCGCTGGGCCTGGCCCCCGGAGAGCTCCTCGATCCGCCGAGCCCCTTCGGGCAGGAACCCGTCGGCCGGCGTGACCCGGTCCACGACCTGGCCCACGAGCTGCCGAAACAGCCCCAGTGTCTCGTCGACCGTGGCGTGCGCCGGGAAGCGCATCCGCTGCGGCAGGTAGGCGCACCCGTCGCCGGGACGGATCGAGGCGCCGGCGTAGGAGACGCGGCCGGTATGGCGGAGCACACCCGCGATCGACCCGAGGAGGGTCGACTTGCCGGCACCGTTGGTGCCGAGGACGGCCACGAGGGTGGCGGCGGGGATGACGAGGTCGATGGGACCCAGGACCGCCCGCTTGCCGTAGGCCTTCGCCAGGCCCCGGAGCTCCAGCTGGTTGTCGGCGGCCAGCGTCATCGCGGAGCGGTCGCCGTCATCGCGACGCGGTCCGAGTCCCGCGAACGCTGCGAGCCGGGGCCCGCCGGATCGCACCCGTCACGAGCGCGGCGGCCAGGACGAGGGCCAGGCCAGCGAGCCGCCAGGGCAGCGCGGATCCGGTGAAGTCCCCGTCGAGGGACGCGGCCGCGCCTGCGGCCGGTGCGCCGTTGGCTGCCATGGCGTGCCCGGCATGACCCTGGTCGGCCGGCACGGCGACAGCGGGCTGCACGGCGGCGACGGCCGGCCCGGCGACGGCAGACTGGATGGCCACACCGGGACCGCCTGCCACGGAGGAGAGGTTGACGGCCGCGGCAATTCGCGGCGCGAAGTCACGGACAACCGGACCGCGTGAACTCTCCCAGATCGACTGGGCCGTCCCGAGGACCGCCATGGCCGGTGCCGTCCGGTAGAGTTCGAGTGCCGGGGAGGACGTCGTGAGGACCGGGCCCAGCCCCGAAGCGACGTACGGCACGTCGCCGATGCCGTCGCCGTTGATGTCGAACCCCGCGTAGTCGCTCCAGGTGTTGCCGGTGCCGCCGTTCGTCCAGTCGTTGTGGCGCTCGACTCCCGGCTCCAGCGCCAGCACCTGGGTCAGGTTCCCGTCGAAGTCATTGGCCGCGAAGGCCAGGTCGGCGGAGGCAAACAGGGCGACGCCGACGCCGTTGCCCGCGAAGCGATTGCGCACCACCAGGGCCTCGGCGGTGTCGTGATGGACGGTGCCATCCACCTGCAGCCCCACCCGGTTCCGTTCGATCCGGTTCTCGGCCAGCTGCACACCGACCACGTCCTTGATGACGATCCCGACGCCAATGCCCGCCTCCTGCGAATCGGTCAGGACGTTGCGGCCCGCAAGGACGCGCGAGGAATACATGAACACGAGGCCGGTGACGTTGACGCGCGCGGTGTTCCCAAAGACCGTCAGGTCCTCGCCGAACATGGCGTGGATGGCATAGCGGCTGTGCTCGATGACGTTGCTGTCGATGAGGACCTCGTTCGCGTAGTTCACGAAGATCCCGTCCCGCGCGTCACGGATCGTGTTGCCGCGGACGGTGATCCCGTGCGCCGTCCAGAGGGTGATCGCATCGCCCTGCCCAACTGGCCCGGCGCCGGATCCATGCCCGGCATGAGGATCTGACCCCGTGCTGCTCATGTCCATGGTCATGCCCATGTCCATGCTGGCAGGCTCCCCGCCGGCGATGACCACCGCGACGGGGGCCCCGCTGGTCGAGTGGTCGCCCCCGATGGTGACCTGGCCCGAGCCGGTCAGGACGTTGTCCACGATGGCGATCGATTCGCCGCCGTTGACCCAGATCCCGGTGAAGAACGCGGCGATGCGGTTGGCCTCGATCCGGACGCGCGACGCCTGGACCGTCTTGATCGCCGCCGCGTCCTCGACCTGGCCGCCGGTGTTCACGATCTGGAAGCCCCGCACGGTCACGTCGTCCGCAGAGATCGTCACGACCGTGCCGCGCCCGCTCCCGTCGAGGACGACCTCCCCGTCGGCGACCAGGGTGATGGGGCGCTGGAGCTGGAGATGCACGGCATAGGTGCCGGCAGGGACCACGACGGTCGATCCGGCCGGCGCGGCATCAACGACGGCGACGAGGTCGATCGGCCCCGCGGGGTGCGTGGCCTGGGCGCCGGCGACAGGCTCTGTGCGGACCGATGGCATCACCACGAGGAGGGTCCCCACGACCGTGATCACGGCCACCGCCGCCACCGTGAAGATGGCCAGCCGACGGCCCACGGGCGCCGCACGACGGGCGATGAGCGCCAGTGCGACGACGAGCCAGATGATGAGCAGGGCGGGGCCGGGGTACGTCCAGATCGTGAAGTTCCAGACGGACGACGGCCCGACGACCACCGGCACGAACGGGTCCAGCCGGAGGGCGGATCCTCGATCAAGTTGCGACCCATACATGATCAGGTAGCGCTGGATGTCCGCCAGGATCACGACGGGGACGAGGAGCAGCCCAACCAGCGCGAGCCGACCCGGCCAGCCACGCAGGAGGATGCCGGCGACCAGCAGCAGCGCGCAGGCGACGATCGCGAGCGGCCAGAGTGCGAGCTCG
The DNA here is from genome assembly GCA_903822495.1 of uncultured Chloroflexota bacterium. Lineage (GTDB taxonomy): Bacteria > Chloroflexota > Limnocylindria > Limnocylindrales > CSP1-4 > CAIJPD01. Next base: position 109,224 of record CAIJPD010000055.1, read on the forward strand.
CCCACCTCTGACAGGTCGATCGGCCGCATGCCGACGTAGTGGTTGAGGTTGTTGACCTCGGTCACTGGGCCCTCGGTGCGACCGCCATAGAACCAGAGCCCCAGCCCCTTGGGGTACTGCGGCGCGAGCAGCCGCATGCCCCATACCGGCAACGTGCCGGCCAGCACCAGGAGCAGCGTCCCGACAACGGCCGCGACAGGCCCCAGGAATGGGGTCCTGGGGAGGCCGCGCGGGAGCGCAACACCGGCGCCGGTGGCACCGATGTTGCCCACGAGTCCCGCCCTGCTCTTCAAGGCCTCACTCGACGACGAGCTTCCCAGCCATCCCGGCCTCCTTGTGGCCAGCGACGGAGCAGAAGAAGTCGTACGTGCCGGCCGCCAGCACGCCGGTCGTCCCGGAGACGGTCTTGCCGACTGCCGCGGCTACCTTGACGTTGAGCGACTCGATCGTGAAATCGTGCTCGAGCGTGCCCTTGTTGGTGACCGTGATCTTCACGGTGCTGCCCACGACGGCCTTGATCTCCTTGGGCGTGAAGGCGAACTCGTTCGCCTCCAGGGTCGTCTCGACGGGTGCGGGCTTGGGGGTCGCGGCGCTGCCACAGGCGGCGACGGTGGCAGCAAGCGCGATCGAGACCAGGATCCTGGTGATGTTCATCCATACCTCCGTGACGTTGCGGGTAGGTCGTGGGGCGCCCGTCGCGACGGGTGCGTCGCGGCGGGCGCCCCGGGTGTTCAGGGCTCGACGAGCAGCCAGCCCTGCATCTCCAGGTGGAGCGCGGAGCAGAACTCGGTGCAGTAGAAGGCGAACGACCCGGTCTTGGTCGCCTGGAACTTCAGCGATACCACCTCGCCGGGGTCGAGGCTGGCCTGGATGTTGTAGCCGGGGATCGCGAAGCCATGGGTGGCATCCGCCGTCTGTTCGATGTTCGTGACGTGGATCGTCACCGTGTCACCCCGCTTCACCCGGATCACGTCCGGGGTGAAGTGGCTGCGCATGGCGGTCATGTACACGTGGACGTCCGTGCCCACGCGCTCGATGCGCTCCTTGCCGGCCTCGGTCGCGACCGGGGACTTGGCCATCGTCAGGGGATCGGTGCCGGCCTTGTAGATGTCGATCGCGTTGACCAGCCGCGATGTCTTGATCATCTGCACGTAATGCGGCTCTGCGAAGCCGATCGGCATGTCGGCCAGCAGCTCCATCTTGGGCGTCGTGATGTCGACCAGCTGGAAGTTCTGCGGCTTGAGCGTGCCGATGACCGGGTAGCGGTCGAGCGACCACTTGTTCAGGGCAACGAGGTACTGGCCATCGGCCGCGACGGTGTCGCCCTCGCTGGTCACCAGGTGACCGATGTTGTAGTTGACCTTGAGCGTGTCGAGGAGCTTGAAGGAGTCCTCCGCCTTGATGCCGGCCTTGGGCCCAAGCGAGAACTTGGCGACGGCACTGTCGAGGAAGAGGCTCGTGAACGCGTTGCCCTTCCCGTCGAACTGGGTATGGAGCGGGCCGAGGCCCACCTTGACCTGGCCCGCAACGACCGCCTCGAACTTGAGGATCGGGACGCCGAAGTCGTCCTTGCCCTCGAAGTTCTTGGTGGCAATGGCGGCCTTGATCAGCTCGGCATCGAAGATGGTGACGTTGGGGTCGAGCTTTCCGCCGACGACGATGTAGTTGCCGTCGGGGCTGACATCCACGCCATGCGGGCTGCGCGGCTCGCGCGCGAAGTAGAGGAGACCCTCGGCGACCGCGGTCTGCAGGGTGATGACCCGCATCCCGTTGCGCAGCTCGGTCTTGCCGGCCTTGGCGACCTCGGCCGCCTTCTTCCAGTCGATGATGTGAAGGAAGTCGTAGTCCTTCTGGCTGGCGCCCTTCTCAAGCGGCACGCCGCCGTCGGCGTTGCCGCCGGTGGCCATCTCGGAGTTGAAGCTGTTGATGAACCCGAGTCCATCGCTGGCGAGCTTGCCGGCGTCGGCAAGGTCCTGCGTGTAGGGCGGCAGCTCGATCTGGAAGCTCTCGGCCACGTTGATCTTCCCGGTCTGCGGGTCGATCTTGGACCAGGTGGAGTAGCCCCGGTAGGACTTGGCATAGTCGCTCAGCGGTGCGTAGCCGTTGGCCGTGGTCGGCATCGGCTGCATGCTCGAGATGTGCACGTACTCGCTGTTCGGTGTGACGAACACGCCGCCGTGCGAGGTCTGCAGGTTGGGGACATCCCAGATCTGCTTGACCTTGAAGTCGCGAAGGTCAACCATCCCGATCCGGCCGTTGGCCCGATCGTTGATGTAGACCCAGCGCCCGTCGTACGCCCCGCCGGTCTCGGAGAGGCCGGGATGGTGCGTGTCGCCCCACGTCAGCTCGTCGACCGCCTGCTTGTCGCTGGAGCCCTGGTCCAGGATCGTCTGGCTCCAGTCGGCGCCCTGGCCGTAGCCGGACCACGACTCCGGCGTGAAGACGGGGATCGTCTTGAGCAGCCGCATGGACGGGACGCCAATCAGGTAGAGGCTGCCGGAATGACCGCCCGACGAGACCATCATGTAGGGGTCGTACTTGCCCGGTGCCGTGAAGGCCTTGAGTGCGCCTTCCGCCTCCGTCTGGGTGAGGCCCCGCTTCTGTGCAATATCCGCCAGCGACCCACCGCCGCCGAGGCCGCCCGAGAGCCGCCCGATCGACAGGCCACCGACCAGGGCCACCACCATGACGATGATGAGCCCCAACCGTCCCTTGGTCCGCATCCATTCCCCCCGTATTCCCACACTGGATAGATCCAGGGTCGCCTGGCTGGTCGGGGGGAACGCGCGACCGGCTTTTAAACCCTAGTGCGCCAGTATTAATTTAGTCGCGCCGCCTGCGCACTGGCGGATGGCTCATCAAATACGGGCCAAATGTCATACGCAGTGGATCCCCCCGACGACGGCCGTCGATCGAACCCGTCTTCCGCGGAGAACCGCTTGACAGGCGGCATCGCATCAATGCATATTGATATAAACCGTTCTTGATGCGATCCTTGGCCGCGGCCCATCGCCAGACCGTCCCACGGAGACCTCCCCTGAGCCCGTCACCAGCCCGGATCCGCTCAACCATCGCGTCGGTCGTGGACCAGCCCGATGAGCTGCGCGACGTCCGCCTCTTCCACAAGGCCCTCGCGGATGTGAACCGGCTGCGGATCGTCCAGCGGCTGGCGGAGGGAGACGCCTCCGTGACGGAGCTGATCGAGCACGTGGGGCTCTCCCAGCCGCTGGTCTCGTGGCACCTTGGCCGGCTGCGCGCCGCCGGGATCGTCGAGACCCGCCGGAATGGCCGCGAGACCGTCTGTCGCCTGCTACCGGAGGCGTTCGACGCCTTCGCCACCCGCGAGCGCCTGGCCCTCGGGCTCGCCGCCAGCGGGCAGGGACGGGCCTCCTCGTGATCGGCCGCTCCCTTGTCTCCCCGGAGCTCCGCCGCGTCGTGCGCGGCCTGGCCCAGCCCGTCGCCCGCGGCTTCGGCGCCATTGGCCTCTCCCCCAACCAGCTCACCCTCATCGGCTTCGTGATTTCCGCCGCGGGCGGCGTCGCCGCGGGCCTCGAGGCCTGGCTGGTCGCCGGAATCCTCGTGATCGCCGGCGGCGTCTTTGACCTCTTCGACGGCGCCCTTGCCCGTGCCACGGGGAGGTCCTCCTCGTTCGGCGCCCTCATGGACGCCTCGTTCGACCGCTGGGGCGAGGCCGTCGTGTACGGGGGCATCGCGACCGGGTTTGCCGCCGCCGGGATCGTCGGCGGGACGGCCCTGGTGTCGCTGGCGGCCGGCTCCTCGTTCCTCGTCAGCTACGTGCGCGCCCGCGCCGAGGGATTGGGCTTCAGCCCCGGCACCGGCATGGCGGCCGTGGGCATCGCGCCGCGCGAGGTCCGCCTGGTGATCGTGACCGTGGGCCTCTTCCTGGTCGCGCCGCTGGGCGGGGTCAGCCGGGCCGCCGACGGCAGCCTGTCGGGTGGCGCCACGGCGCTGGTCGCCGCGATGGCCCTGCTCCTGACGCTGACCACCGTCACGGTGATCCAGCGGATCGCCTACACCCGAGCGCAGGCGCGCCGGATGGAGGAGACCGCCGAAGCCCGACCCACCGGAGCCCGCCCGACCGGGGCGGAGGAGCGTCGCCCGGAGACGCCATGACCCCACGCCCCACTACCAACGCGCCCCCGCCCCAGGCGGCGGCGCCACCCACCTGACCAGCCGGCAACCACCGCAAACCACCTACCCAACACGCAACCCCGAGCGAAATGGAGCGACAAGTGGCGACCAAGCATGGAACGAGCAACGCCGACACCCCGGACAACACCTGGGCCGGCTCGGGTCGGCGCGGCGACGGCAAGATCCGCGTCGCCATCGTCGGCGTCGGCAACTGCGCCAGCAGCCTGATCCAGGGCCGCTACTACTACGAGAATGCGAAGGCGGACGACTTCGTCCCCGGCCTGATGCACGTCAACCTCGGCGGCTATCACATCAAGGACATCGAGTTCGTCGCCGCGTTCGACATCGACAAGAACAAGGTCGGCAAGGACCTGTCCGAGGCGATGTACGAGAAGCCCAACAACACGTACGTCTTCCAGAAGGTCCAGCACCTGGGCGTCAAGGTCGATCGGGGCATGACCCACGACGGCCTGGGCAAGTACCTGAGCGAGATCATCCAGAAGGCGCCCGGCCCCACGGCCGACGTGGTGGGCATCCTCAAGGAGCGCCAGGTCGACGTCATGGTCTCGTACCTGCCGGTGGGCTCCGAAGAGGCCACCAAGTGGTACGTGGAGCAGGCCCTGCAGGCCGGCGTCGCGTTCGTGAACGCCATCCCGGTGTTCATCGGGCGCGAGCCCTACTGGCAGCGCCGCTTCGCCGAGAAGGGCCTGCCGGTCATCGGCGACGACATCAAGAGCCAGGTGGGCGCCACCATCACGCACCGCGTGCTGACCCGGCTGTTCATGGACCGGGGCGTCCGGCTGGATCGCACCTATCAGCTGAACTTCGGCGGCAACACGGACTTCCTCAACATGCTCGAGCGGGAGCGCCTCGAGTCCAAGAAGATCTCCAAGACCAACGCCGTGACGTCCATGCTCGACTACGAGATTGATTCGGACGACATCCACGTCGGCCCCTCGGACCACGTGCCGTGGCTCCTCGACCGCAAGTGGTGCTACATCCGGATGGAGGGCACCACGTACGGTGACGTGCCGATCAACGCCGAGCTCAAGCTCGAGGTCTGGGACAGCCCCAACAGCGCCGGCGTCATCACCGACGCCATTCGCTGCCTGAAGCTGGGCCTGGACCGCGGCCTGAAGGGGACGCTCGTCGCGCCGTCCTCGTACTTCATGAAGAGCCCGCCCCACCAGATCCACGACGACATCGCCTTCACCCGCGTCGAGGCGTTCATCAAGGGCGAGGACAACGAGACCCTGGTCGGCACCGAGGCACCGCAGAAGAAGGTGACCAAGCGGCTGGCCGGGGCCAAGGCCAAGGTGGCCGCGTCCCGGTGACCGGTCGCGATCGGACACTTGAGGCGCCCCACCGGCGCCTCAAGTCCGGATCC
>CAIJPD010000056.1 GCA_903822495.1 uncultured Chloroflexota bacterium
CGCGTGGCCGGAGCCGCGTGGCCGGAGCCGCGTGGCCGGAGCCGCGTGGCCGGAGCCGCGTGGCCGGAGCCGCGTGGCCGGAGCCGCGTGGCCGGAGCCGCGTGGCCGGAGCCGCGTGGCCGGCAGGTCCCTGCGCGCGGCGGTCGTCGCGTAGACTGGCGGCCCGGTGAGCCGGTCCATGGCCCGCCGGCACGTCCGCCGTCACGTCCAACGGCCCTGAGGATGCGCACGAGATGAGCAGCGCCCCGCTTCCCGGCAGCCGACTGGCCCACGTCATTGGCAGCCGGCGCCGCCGCGCCGACACCGAGGCGCCCATGGTCTTCGCCCACCGCGAGACGCTGATCTTCACGCTGGGCAAGGCCGCGGCCCTGGAGCACCTGGTCATGTGCCAGTACCTGTACACCGCCTTCTCGCTCAAGGAACGCGAGGACGAGGGGATGACGCCGGCCCAGGCGTCCATGGTCAAGCGCTGGCGGCAGGAGCTGCTCCACATCGGCGGGCAGGAGATGCTCCACCTGGCCCTCGTCCAGAACGTGCTCACCGCGGTGGGCGGCGCCCCTCGCCTGGCACGCCCCAACTTCCCGCTCCCGCCCCACGCCTACCCCGCGGGGATCGTCATGGCCCTCCTCCCGTTCGGCGAGCCGTCGCTCCGCCATTTCGCATTCCTGGAGCGCCCGGAGGGGATGGACTTCGATGACGCCGAGGGCCTCGCGGCCATGGCCAAGACCGCGAGCCTGCCACCGGCTGACGAGGACGAGATCTCGCCGCGCCTGCAGGACTTCGAGACCATCGGCCACCTGTACCGGTCGATCGAGGAGGGGCTCGACCACCTGGCCGGCCGGCTGGGCGAGGACGGGCTCTTCATCGGGCCGCCGCGCGCGCAGGCCACCGCCGCCCACTTCGGCTGGGAGGAGCTGGTCGCGGTCACGGACCTGGCATCCGCCCGCGCGGCGATCGAGGTCATCGTTGAGCAGGGCGAAGGCGCCCGCGGCGACTGGAAGGACGCCCACTTCGGCCGGATCGTGGCCATCCTCGACGAGTACCTGGCCGCCCGCGCGGCCGACCCGGCGTTCGATCCCGTCCGGCCCGTGCTCCCCGCCGTCGTGCGGCCGCCCGAGTCCGGCGTCGACGTCCCGGTGATCACGGACGCCTTCGCCAACCGGTGCGTCGACCTGTTCAACGCGACCTACGAGATCCTGCTCCAGCTCCTGGCCCGCTACTTCGCCCACACCGACGAGACGGACGAGCAGCTCCAGGTCCTGTCCAACGTGACGGTGGGGCTGATGTTCGGCGCCATCAAGCCGCTGGGCGGGCTGATCACGCGGCTGCCCGTTGGAACGGAACACCCGGGCAGGGTGATCGGGCCCAGCTTCGAGCTCTTCTACGAGGTGGACTACCTGCTCCCCCACCGCGACGCCGCGTGGCGGGTCATCGAGGAGCGGCTGCGCGAGGTGGCTGAGCTGGCCACGCACTGTCGCGACCTGTGCGTCCCCACCTACATGGGTGTGCTTGGCAAGGTCACGCAGTACCTGCGGACGCAGGCCGACGTCCTGGCCGCCGCGCGCTGACGGGCCGAGCGGTGGGCGCCGCCGCGGCCCCAAACGGCCGAAGCCCCGAGCCGCCCGGGCGGTCGCCCGAGCCGCCTTCGTCGAACCAGTCAATTCGGACTGTTCCACCCAATCTGCGGGGCCTAGACTACGGTCCGCGCGTTGGCCGGAAGCACGGGGCTGAGGGAGCTCCGGGCCTGGTCTGACGAGGCCGGAGGGGCTGACCGATGGCAAGGCGTGCATCCATCCTGCGGCGCATTGCGCCCGTGCTGTTCGCGGCCCTGTTCGTGGGGACCGGCTGGCCGGTGGCGGCAGCGCAGCCGGCGCGGCCGTCGGGGACCGAGGCGCTCTCCCGGGCCACGTCCAGCAGTTCTCGGCGGGTCGACGTGCGCCAGGCCGCCGCCAATGACACGCACCCCGCGCGGGCGTCGCTCGGCGCACCGACCGAGGTCGCCGTCCCACCCCAGGCCGGCGCGCCAGCTGCCCCCCAGCCCACCCCGGTCGCGACGCCGACGCCACTCGCCACACAGGTGGTCCCGGGCCCTGCGGCCGTCCAGCCTGCTGCGACGCCAACGCCCACACCCACGCCACGGACCGCGCTCGTCGTGAATCGCGACGGCGGCAGCCCCCTATTCAGCGCGCGATATGCCTACACGCCCGCGACGGCGACGTTCACGACCAACGGCTGCCAGTCGGCCGACACCACGGATGTCGTCTGCGCACCCGCGCCCCCGAACGGCGGGCTGATGATCAAGGTGTGCCTGCCGGGCTGCATTGGCTGGACGTGGCAGCTAGTGATGCAGGCGGGCATCGGCCAGCCGCTCACGGTTGGCACGTACTCCAACATCTTCAGCTACCGCGTGCAGCCCAGCGACACCCTGTTCTGGCTCAACGGTTACCTAAGCCAGATCTGCTCAGTCACCGTCGAGACTGTGACAGTCGAGGAGATCAGCATGGATGCCGGCGGGAACGTCCTGTCGTTCGCGGCGTCCTTCTCGCTGACCCAATGCCCCTACGAGAACTACGCGAACCACAGCGGCGAGATTCGGATCAACTCCACCGTCCCCATGGCAGACAAGACGATCTCCACCAATGCGATCGACTTCGCGAACGAGACGATCGGCACCCAGGGCCCCAGCCAGACCGTCACCGTCACCAGCGCAGGCACCAAGCCCATCACCCTCGGAACGGCCGGGCTCACCGGCGCCGGTGCGTCGGAGTTCAAGGTCACCGGCGACACCTGCTCCGGCGCCAGCCTCCAGCCCGGTGCCACCTGCACCATGGGCGTCGCCTACAAGCCCACCCAGCCGATCGTCGCCAGCGCCACGCTGGCGTTCGCCGACAACACGATCGCCGGCGCCGGCGGCGTGTCGTTGTCCGGCACGGCCAACGTCGACGTGACGATCACGAATACCGGTCTCGGTTCGGGCGTCCTGTCGGTCAACCCCGGCGGGAGTTGCCGGCCGACTCCGACCTGCACCTTCAACCTCGCGACGGGCACGCCGATCAACATTGAGGCCGCGGCGGACGTTGGCACCACCTTCGGCGGCTGGGGTGGCGCGTGCACCGGGACGGCCAATTGCTCATTCTGGGTGGGACCCGACCACGCCGTCACGGTGGCGTTCACCGTCGTCGGCCCGGCGGTGGCGTCAGTGGCACCCGGATCGCCGCTCGCCTCAGCAACACCAGCGACCGGCGTCGGCGGGCCCTTCGACCAGTCCCCGGGGGCCGGCGTCGCCGTCGGGCTCAATCACGTCATCGAAACGACGAATGCCGGGGTCCAGATCCGGGATCGGTCGGGGAACCTGATGACGTCGATGTCGCTGCCGGCATTCTTCGACGAACCCCTCGGAGTCAGCGCGGACGGCGACGCGAAGGTCATCTGGGACGGCCTCCACGGTCGCTGGCTCGCCTCCGAGATCCTCGTGGACTGCCCCCACTCGACCAGTGGCGTGGAGGTGGGCATCTCCCGGACCGACGACCCGCTGGGAATCTGGGACTTCTACATCTGGGCGGTGGGAGGAGCGATCGCGCCCTCCCACGGATTTGGCGTCAGTGACGACAAGGTCGCCTTCTCCTGGGACGAGTACAGCTACAGCGGCGGATGTCCGCACTGGCAGTCGTCCTTCTACGGTGGCCGCCTCCTGGTGGTGGACATGACCACCCTCCTCGGCGCCCCGACCTCCGTCACGGCGATCGGCACGAACCTCAACGCCCAGCGTCACGGCTGGCGGCCGGCACAGGGCCTGACCGCCGGATCCGACCTCCACCTCGTCCTGGGGATCCCGGGGGCCGGCGGCGATGACGTCGGCTATGGGCGCGTGACCGGGACCATCGCCGCCGGGACGCTGTCCATCGGCGCGTACGACATGACGGCGAACCAGGGCGTGCCGCACTTCGTGGAGCCGGGTCGCCCGGCCGCCTTCGGGGCCGGGCCCAATGACGTGCTCAACGGCCGTCCTACCGACGCCCTGTGGCAGCGGGGCGCCCTCTGGTTCGTGGCGAGTGCGGCATGCACGCCAACCGGGGACACCACGGCCCGCTCGTGCGTTCGTGTCGGCGCGATCCAGACGAGCAGCACGCCCACGATGGCCCAGGACTTCATGGTCGCGAAGTCGGGATTCGACTCCTTCTCCGGGGGGATCGGCCTCTCGGGGACGGGCTCCGTGGCCATCACCTGGTCGCAGGCGTCCGCCGCGAGCAAGGCCGCCATATCGACCCTGGGCAGCTTGCAGTCCGCCTGGGATGCGCCCAACGCGATTCGAACGCCCGTGACGCTCGCCGTCGGATCCGGCACCTTCAGTGGCGGTCACTGGGGAGAGTCCGTGCACTTGGCCCAGGATCCGCTGAGCGGGACCGACGTCTGGCAGGCGGCGGCGTATACCAACGGGGGCGGGGGCTGGGCGACCAGCGTGTCCCGCCTCCAACTGCCGGCCCCGCCCAGCGTGACCGGATCCACGTTCCACCCGCTGACCCCGGCCCGCCTGCTCGACACCCGCGAGGCCAATGGCCTGTCCGGTGCCTTCGGCGCCTTCACGCCGCGCACGTTCCAGGTGACCGGTCGGGGCGGCGTCCCCGCCAACGCCAGCGCCGTGACCGGGATCCTGACCGTCACCGGCCAGACCTCGGGCGGATGGGTCCTGCTGGGCCCGGTCGAGACCACCTCGGCCACGAGCAGCACGATCAACTTTCCGGTGGGCGATGACCGGGCGAATGGGGTGACGGTGGCCCTGAGTGGCAGCGGCACCCTGTCGGCCGTGTTTGGCGCGGCGCCCGGCTCCACCGTCGAGCTGCTGTTCGACGTCACGGGCTACTTTGTGCCCAACACCAGTGGGGCGACCTACGTGGCACTGACCCCCACCCGGCTGCTCGACACCCGCTCGGCCAATGGCCTGCCCGGGCCGTTCGTGGCCGGTGCGCCGAGGACGTTCCAGGTGACCGGCCGCGGTGGGGTGCCCGTCAATGCGGTGGCCGTCACCGGCATCCTGACCGTCACCGGACAGACCTCCGGCGGATGGGCGCTCCTGGGTCCCACCGAGACCACCTCGGCCACAAGCTCAACGATCAACTTCCCGGTGGGCGATGACCGGGCAAACGGGGTCACCGTGGCACTGAGCAACACCGGCACGCTCTCGGCCCTGTTTGGGGCACCTGCGGGCAGGACCGTCGAGCTGATCTTCGACGTGACCGGCTACTTCGTGCCCAACCTGACCGGGGCGAAGTACGTGCCGCTCAGCCCGGCGCGCCTGCTCGACACCCGGTCCGCCAACGGGCTGCCCGGCCAGTTCGTGGCCGGGACGCCGCGGACATTCCGGGTCGCCGGCCGGGGCTGGGTTCCGGCCAACGCCGTGGCCGTCACCGGGATCCTGACCGTCACCGGCCAGACCGGCGGTGGCTGGGCCCTGTTGGGCCCGGTCGAGACCGCGTCGGCCAGCAGCAGCACGATCAACTTCCCATGGGGCGATGACCGGGCCAACGGCGTGACGGTGGCCCTGGGCGGCACCGGCACGCTCTCGGCGCTGTTCGGCGCGCCGGCCGGCAGCGGGGTCGAGCTGCTGTTCGACGTGACCGGCTACTTCATGCCGTGAGTCGCTGCCGGTCGGGGCCGACCCTGCCTGGGCCCAGGTGCCACGCAGCCGACCGGCCGGGCGCGGTCGGAGCTACTCGCATGGGTTGGCAAGGTCACGCAGTACCTGCGGACGCAGGCCGACGCCCTGTCCGACGCGCGCTGAGCGCATCCACCGCGGCGGCCACCGCGGCGAGCATGCCGACGGCGAACAGGGGCCAGGCGTAGTCCCCCGGCGACCCGCCATCCGAGATTCGACGGAAGTCGAGCGTCCACGACAGGATCACCAGCGCGCCGCCCCCGACGCCCGCCGCGACATGCCACGGCCGGAGCGCCACGACGTGGCCCTGGCGAATGGTGCGCGCGGCCGCCAGCCCGAAGCCCACCAGGGCCAGGCTCACGACCAGCGGCGACCAGACCGGGCCCACCCACGGGACGGGGATGAGGAAGAGCAGGTCCGTGGTGAGCAGTGACGGGGGCCACCCGGCAACCACGAACAGCCAGGCGTAGTACCCGATGTCCCACGCACCAAAGACCACCGCGCTCCAGGCCAGCCGCTCGAGTGGGGCCCGGCCGGCGATCACGCCGACCAGGGCGATCATCACCAGCGTGGCGGCCTCACGCCCGACCTCGATCGCCACCAGCTGGTGGCCGGCGAACGCGGGCCGAAGCGGGAAGATGTCCCCGACGGGGGCGCCCAGCGCGCCGTCGAGGTAGACGACGACCGCGGACTCCAGGTACGACATCGCGAGGGCGAACAAGACGATCGCCGTCGCAAAGAGGGCGAAGCTCCGGCGGGACTGCATCCCGGCACGCTAGCACGCCTCCGGTGGGTCCTGGCGCCCGCGGAACCTGTACGCTGCGGTCACGCACCCCAGGAGGCTCCCGTATCCATCGCCGGCGGGTCCCCGCGCCCCGGCTCCAACCCGGGCTGGCTATCCGCGCGCCAGCTTCGCGTGCTGGAGGCCGTGTGCCGCACGTTCCAGCCGGGGACGTCGGCGAGCGATGGTCGGCTCCTGGCGCGGGTCGCCGGGTTGCTCGCATCCCTGCCCAACGCCGAGGACCGCCTGCGACTCCGCCTCCTGCTGGAGGCACTGGGGCACGCATCGGTCAACCTGGCCCTGGCCGGACGGGCCGCGCCATTTGACCGCCTGTCGCTCGACGAGCGGGTCGCGGTCCTGCGTGGCTGGTCGGACAGCGGCATCCAGCTCCGGAGGGCCGGCTTCCAGGCGTTGAAGCGCCTGGTCAACGTCGCCTGGTACACGTGGCCGGTCAAGGACGACTGGCACCCATCGTGGTCGGCGACCGGCTACCCGGGGGCCCTTCCCCAGCCCGCGGCCCCGGCGGTCCCGTATCCGCCGCAGATGGCGGCGGATGGACGCCTGCCAACGGTCTCGATCACGGGCGACACCGTCCTCGAATGTGACGTGGTGGTGTGCGGGTCCGGAGCAGGCGGCGGCGTGGTCGCCGGCATCCTGGCCGGTGCCGGCCTGGACGTGATCGTCCTGGAGTCGGGGCCCAACCTGGGTCCAGCGGACTTCACGCAGGTCGAGGGCGACATGCTCACGCGCGCCTACCTCGACGGCGGGCTGTTGATGACGCGGAGCGGCTCCCTGCCGATCCTGGCGGGCAGCTGCCTCGGTGGCGGCACGGTGATCAACTGGACGTCCAGCTTCGCGCTGCCCGAGGCCACCCGCGCGCAATGGGACCGGCTGGCGGGGACGACGCACTTCGCGACGCCCCAGTTCGAGGCCGCGGTGCAGCGGGTCTCCGGGCGCATCGACGTCAACACCGAGAGCAGCCCACCCGCGCCGCGCGATCAGGTCCTGGAGCGGGGACTCCGCGCCATGGGCTGGGGCGTGGACGTCATCCCGCGCAACGCCCGCGGCTGCCCGAGCGATCTGGAGTGCGGCTACTGCGGGCTTGGCTGCCGGCACGGGACCAAGCGCTCGACCACGGCCACATACCTGGCCGATGCCGTCGCCGGCGGTGCGCGCCTGGTGACTGGCGCCACGGCGAACCGCGTCCTGCGCGTGGACGGCCGGGCGGCGGGCGTGGACGCCACCGTGGCACTCCCCGGGGGCGGGCGGGCGGCGCTGACGGTCCGCGCGCGGCGAGTCGTCGCCGCCTGCGGGGCGCTCCACACGCCGGCCCTGCTCCTGCGATCCGGCCTGGCCAACCCGAATATCGGCCGCGGGTTGCGCCTGCACCCCGTGACGGCGATCGGCGGCGTCTTCGACGAGCGGATCGAGCCGTGGACCGGCCAGATGCAGACACGCGGATCACGCGAGCTGGCCGACCTCGACGATGGCTACGGCGCCATGTTCGAGACGGGTCCGCTCCATTGGGCCCTGCCCGCGAGCGCGTTCGGCTGGGACGACCCGGTCCGTCACCGCGCCGACGTGGAGCAGCTTGCCCATCTGAGCATCGCCGGGATCCTGCTCCGCGACCGCGATCCGGGCCGGGTGGTCCTGGGCAGGGACGGCCGGCCACGCGTGGACTACGAACTGTCCCAGTTTGACGGGCGCCATGTGCGGGTGGCGCTGGCCGGCGCGGCGCGCGTGCTGGCTGCCGCGGGCGCCCGCGAACTCCTCTCGCTCCACCAGCCGCCGGCCAGGGCCACCGCCGGCTCCGCGGGCTGGGTGGACCGGTTCGCCGACGAGGTCGCGACGCGGGATCCGGGCCACGGCCGGATGGCGCTCATCTCGTTCCACCAGATGGGCACCTGCGCGCTGGGCGCCAGCCGGCGCACGGCGGTCGTGGATCCAACCGGCCAGTCATTCGATCTGCCCGGGCTGTTCGTGGCCGACGGGAGCGTCTTTCCGACGTCGAGCGGGGTGAACCCGATGCTGACGATCATGTCGACCGCTGACCTGATCGCCCGGGGAATCGCCGCGGGCGCCTGATCGAGGCGGGCCCGGGCCCCCTCAGGCCACGTGCGTCGCGATCGCCTGCTCGATCGAGGCGGCCAGCTGCGCCCAGTTTGTCGCGGCCACCAGGGGCGTCACGCCATGAACGCCCGCCGTCTGCATCCAGTCCGGCTCCAGGCCGTTCGCACACAGGACGATGGGCACGCTTGGATGGATCTCGCGGAGGCCCTCGATCAGCCGCTGGGCACCGTCCGGCTCACCGGTCACAAAGGCGTCGTACACCAGAACGTCCACGCCCTCGGCCATGTCGCACGAGCGGCCGGCCAGGATGGGGCACGACGCGCCGACTGGCCCCAGGCACTCGGTCACGTCGTAGCCGCGCCGACGGAGCGAATCGGTCTGGAGATCGGCCACGTCACGGTCGTGGTTCACGAGTAGGACCCGAGTCATCGCAGCACCTCGCCTTGCTGCCGCACGCTCACGGCGAACCAGCCCTTCCCGTTTGGGGAACGCTGCGCGCCGACCCGGCCGGGAGCAAGTGCCGATCGTCACCAACGGGCGGCGGCCGGTGACGGCGCGTGGGGCGACCGCACCGTCGTCGACGTACGGCGGTACAATCCTCCCTTCCAAAGTTGCGGCGGGCGCTGCTGAATCGTTCCCGCCGGCCACCGGAGGTCGCATGCGACGGTCTGTCACCGAGGCCATCGTCCAGGGGCTCAAGGAAACGGGGATCGACTTCGTGTCGTACCTGCCCGAGAGCTGGATGCACGATGTCTACGACGCAATCCTTGAGGACCCCAGTTTCGAGGTGGTCCTTGGCACCAACGAGGGCGAGTGCGTCGGCATCGTCTCCGGGGCGTGGCTCGGCGGGCGCAAGCCGGTCGCCATCTTCGAGAACTCCGGCCTGCGCGTGGCGTCCGAGACGCTCGCCCGGCTGGGCATCGGCCACGGCATCCCCTCGTTCATGATCATGCCCTACCGGGGCGACTTCGGCGACAAGGACTGGTGGGCCATCCCCAGCGGCGACACGCTGATGCCGATGCTGGAAGCCCTCAAGATCCCGTACAAGCTCGTCGAGCGCGAAGAGGACATCATCCCGACCATCAAGGGCGCGTGGGAAGTCCTGTACGTCTCCAAGCGACCGGTCGCGGTGATCATCGGCGGGAGGCTCTGCCAGTGAAGCGGATCGACATCCTCCGGATCCTCGCCCCGTACATCACGGACGAGGACCTCGTTGTCGTCTCCCTCGGCGGCACGGGCCTCGAGTGGAACGCGGTCTGCCCCAGCGACCGGAACCTCTACCTGGTCGCGATGGGCTGCAACACGCCGGTCGCGCTGGGCATGGCCCTCGCGATGAAGCACCGCCGAATCATCCTGCTGGAGACGGACGGCAGCCTGCTCCTCAACATGGGCGCCCTCGCCACCCTGGGCAACATCGCGCCGAGCAACCTGCGCGTCTTCGTCATGGACAACCAGGGCTATGAGCGGGTGCGTCACGACATCTCCGCGACCCGCGGCAAGACGGACCTTGCCGCCGTCGCCCAGGGCTGCGGCATCGCGCAGGCGGGGACCGCCCGGACCGAGGTGGAGTTCGCCCAGGCTGCCAAGTCGGCCATGGAGGGCACCGGCCTGTCGTTCGTCGTCGCCAAGGTTGAGACCGGCATCGCCGATGTCGCGCCCCGCCCCGGCGACGGGGTCGAGGACAAGTTCAAGTTCGTCCGCCACGTCGAGAAGCTCGAGGGCAAGGCCATCCTGTCCAGCTACCGGGCCAAGCTCGACTGACATCGCCGCCGGGCCGCCGGCGATCCCCATCGCGAACCTGCCGCCGCGGCGGCCGCCAATCGAGTACCGAGACACATCGCGGATTCGCAAGCCGAGTTCGCCAAGAGCATCCCAGGAGGTTGGAGTCGATGCCCAAGGATCTGCGCACATTCCTCGACGAGCTGAAGGTCGCCTTCCCGAATGACCTGCGCACGGTCAACAAGGAGGTCGATCCGGTCTTCGAGATCACCGGCCTGGCCGCCGCCCTCGAGAAGCGCAACGAGTTCCCGGCCCTCATGTACAACAAGGTCGCGGGCTCGGACCTGCCGGTCCTCATCAACCTGTTCGCGACGTACGAGCGCTGCGCCCTGGCCAACGGTGCCCCCTCGGTCTGGGATGCCATCGTGCAGTCCACCGAGCACGAAGAGAACCCCATCGCCACGGTCGAGGTGACCCGCGCCGATGCGCCGGTCCAGCAGGTCGTGCTGACAGGCAAGGACGCCCTCCTCTCCTTGCTGCCGATCACCCACCACAACGAGCTCGACGCCGGCAAGTTCGTGTGCTCCGCGGCGACCATCGTCAAGGATCCCGACAGCGGCCTGCACAACCTGGGCATCTACCGACACCAGGTCTATAACGAGCAGGAGCTGGGCTACTTCGTCAATCCCTCGCACCATGGCAACTACGTCCGGATCCGGTACGAGGAGCTGGGCAAGCCCATGCCGGTGGCCATCGCCGTCGGCCATCACCCGGCCATGCTCCTCGCCGCGGCCGCGCAGACGGCCCGCATCGGCGGCGAGTTCGAGATGATGGGCGGCCTCATGGGCGAGCCCACCCGCCTCGTCAAGGCCATCACGCAGGACATCATGGTCCCGGCCGACGCCGAGGTCATCATCGAGGGCCAGATCGAGCCCGGCCACGTCCGCGACGAAGGCCCGTTCGGCGAGTACCCCTGGTACTACACCGGCCTGGGCGATCGCCCGGTCATCACCGTGACCGGCATCACGATGCGCAAGGACGCGATCTGGCAGGACATCAACGCCGCCCACCCGGAGCACAACTCCCTCGGGATGATCCCGAAGGCCGGCTCCATCTGGCGGAACGTGCGTGACGCGGTCCCGCACGCCAAGGCCATCAACCTGCCGATGTCCGGCTGCGCCCGCCTGCACCTCTACATCTCGATGACGAAGCGCGCCGACGGCGAGCCCAAGCAGGCCGCCTTCGCCGCGTTCGCCGCCGAGGCGAACCTGGGGCTGATCATCCTGGTCGACGACGACATCGATGTCTTCAACGAGCAGGAGGTCCTCTGGGCCGTCGCGACCCGGTTCGAGGCGCACGAGGACCTGGCGATCATCAAGAACGCGCTGGGCGCGCACCTTGACCCGACCGCCTACGACATCACGCACCTCAAGCACGGCGCGATGAACACCAAGATGATCATCGATGCCACCAAGCCGGCGCCGCCGACCTACTTCCCCAAGCGGGCCCTGGTCCCGGCCAACGTCGTCGCCAAGATGGTCCCGGAGACCTACCTGGAGCCGCTCGGCAAGTAGCCGATCCCCTCGCACGCGCGAGACGGCCGGGACCCGCGAG
>CAIJPD010000057.1 GCA_903822495.1 uncultured Chloroflexota bacterium
CGCGCGCTGCGGTGTCCGCCGCCGCAAGCGGCGGCGCCAGCGTGGCACCCTCGGCGGCCGCCAGCCCCAAGGCGTCGGGCTCGGCGGCGGCCTCCGGATCGCCCAGGGCGAGCGCGGCCGGCTCGGCGGGCCCCGTGCCCACGGGCTCCATCGATCCCAGCCTGTGCGCGGGGACGGACGCCAACCGCCAGTTCTTCCGGGACGTCGCCGCCCAGGTCACCTGGGCCGTCTACTGCCCCACGCTGCCCAAGGGCTGGTTCGTGGAGGCCGGCAACTTCCGGGCCGGCGGCGGCGGCTCCATGGTGATCAGCTACAAGAGCGCCACGGGCCAGCGGGTCGAGCTCAAGGAGGGCGTCGGCTGCCTGGGCGTCCCCATCGAGTGCGGCCCATACGACACCAGCCTGGGCAACGCCCCCTACGGTGACCTGGTCGGCCAGCTGGGCAAGCTGTCAACCGCCTACGTGCTGTACGTGAAGCCCGGCCTGAACCCGTCCTGGAGCGCCACCGCAACGGGACTGGACGAGGCAACGTTCCGCTCGATCTGCGCCGGTCTCCTCAAGGTCACCAAGTAGGTCGAGCCTCACCCAGGCCTGCCGGCCCACGGGCCGGCCCCCGCTCCTGGCTGTGCGGATATGAAGAAGTTGTCAAGTGCTAACATGAGCACATGACCGTACCTCTCTACCGGGCCAAGGCGGAGTTCTTCAGGACCCTGGGCCACCCGGCCAGGATCCGCATCCTGGAACTGCTCGCGGAGCAGGAGCTCGCCGTCCACGAGCTGCTGGACCGGATCGAGATTGAGCCGTCCAACCTGAGCCAGCAGCTGGCCGTCCTCCGACGCGCAGGCCTCATCACGCAGCGCCGATCCGGTAGCCAGGTCCTGTACGCGATCAGCGTCCAGGAGGTCCGCGACCTGCTGATCGCCGCCCGGCGCATCCTGTTCGGCCTGCTCGAGGATCGCGAGCAACTCCGCCGCGACCTCGGGTCGCCGGCTCCCTCGGGGCTCGACGGACCAGGGGCACCTGGCCTCGGGTCATGATCGAGGAGGGTCTCAAGCGCCCCTCCGCCGTGATGGCGACCACCATCCTTGCCGCCGGCCAGCGGTTTCGTGGGCTCCTGCCGACGCGAGTCGACCTCCGGGGGATGGCCGCCAGCCCGCGCCGGGACCTCGTCGCCGGCCTCACGGTGGCGATCGTCGCGCTTCCCCTCGCGCTTGCCTTCGGGATCTCGTCCGGGCTGGGTGCCGGCGCCGGGCTGGTCACCGCCATCGTGGCAGGCGTCCTGGCGGCGTTCTTCGGCGGCAGCAACCTCCAGGTCAGCGGGCCGACCGGGGCCATGACCGTGGTCCTGGTCCCCATCATCACGCACTACGGCGCCGACGCGGTCCTGGTCGTGGGCCTGCTTGCCGGCCTGTTCCTCGTCCTCCTTGGCTGGGCCGGCGCCGGCCGGACCATGCGCTACATCCCGCTCCCCGTGGTCGAGGGTTTCACGATCGGGATCGCGGTGATCATCGCGCTCCAGCAGGTGCCGGCCGCCCTCGGCGTGCTGGCGACGGCGGAAGGCGTGCTTCCCACGGCGCTGGCAGCCCTCGGCCCGTGGCTCGGGGCCCCGGACTGGACCGCCCCCGCCATCGCCGTCGCCGTCGCCGGAGCCATGCTGATCGCCGCCCGCCTGCGCCCCGGCCTGCCGGTCTCCTTCGTGGCCGTCGGCATCGTGACGGCGGCGGTGGCCTGGCTGGACCTTCCCGTGGGCACGATCGGTGCGATCCCGGCGGGGCTGCCCCTCCCCACGATCCCCAACCTGCAGGGCATCGACCTGGGCCGACTGGTCCTGCCCGCCGTAGCGGTCGCCGCGCTGGCGTCGTTCGAGAGCCTGCTCTCCGCGACGGTCGCGGATGGCATGCGCGTGGGGGAGCGCCACAATTCGGATCGGGAGCTCTTTGGCCAGGGCGTGGCCAACCTCGTGGTCCCGTTCTTCGGCGGCGTGCCCGCCACCGCGGCGATCGCTCGCACGGCCGTCAACGTCCGGTCCGGGGCGAGGTCGCGCATGGCCGCCATCACGCACTCCCTGGTCCTCCTCGTCGTGGTCCTGGTTGCCTCCGGGCTCGTGGCGCGGATCCCCCTGGCCGCCCTCGCGGGCGTCCTGATCGCCACGGCGGTCCAGATGGTCCAGGTATCGAGCGTGCGAGCCCTCCTCCGGTCCACGCGCGGTGACGCCGTCGTGCTGATCCTCACGGCCGCGGCCACCATCGCCGTCGATCTGGTCACGGCGGTCATCCTCGGGCTGATCGTGGCCGGGGCCTTCGCACTCCAGCAGGTCGCCCGGTCCGCCCATCTCGACGAGATGCCGCTGGACCCGGGCAACCACGCCGACGAGGAATCCTCGCTCCTCGATGAGCACATCGTCGCCTTCCGGCTGGACGGCGCCCTCTTCTTCGGCGCCGCCCACGCGTTCCTGCTGGAGCTGGCCGAGGTCAGCGACGTCCGCGTGGTGGTCCTCCGCCTGTCACGGGTGGCCACCCTGGACGCGACGGGCGCCTCCGTCCTGCGCGACACCATCCGGCGGCTGGAGGGCCGGGGGGTCACGGTGCTGCTATCGGGAGCGCGCGCCGAACACCGGGGAGTCTTCGAGGGGCTGGGTGTCTTCGCCAGCCTCAGCGATCGGCGGCACATCTTCGATGCGACCCCCGCGGCGATCGACCACGCCCGCGTCCATGTCGCGCGCCGGCTGCACGAAGAGGATGTCGCCGCGGCGCAGCTGGCCGGGTAGCGTCGTCCGGCCGGGCCCCGCGGGCCGGCCCCGCGCCGCAGCCGGGCGATGGCCTCAGATCGCCTGGTCGGGGTCCTCGTCCATCTCCCAGCGCCACGTCTTCAGGCGGCGCAGCAGGCTCCGCCCGGTGAGATCGAGGTGGATGGGCGTGATCGCGACCTTGCGGTTGATGACCGCGTGGAAGTCCGTCCCGGCGATCGCCAGGCCCGACGGCGGCGGCCCGCCGATCCAGAAGTAGGGGAGCCCACGCGGGTCGCGCCGCTCGATCAGCTCGTCCTGGTAGATCCGCTTGCCCAGCCGGGTGACCTCGAAGCCGGCGAACTCGTCGGGATCGACGGCCGGCACGTTCACGTTGACCAGCTCGCCGGGCGCCAGGCCGTGTTCGAGGATGTTGCGGGCGACCACCCGGGCGGCGAGGGCCGCCAGCGCGAAGTCGGGATGCTCGTAGTACTCCTGCGAGATCGCGAAGGCGGGGCAGCCGTTGATCACGGCCTCCATCGCCGCGCTCACCGTGCCCGAGTAGGTGATGTCGTCGCCCAGGTTGGCGCCGTAGTTGATCCCGGAGGCGACCAGGTCGAAGCGGTGGTCGAAGTAGCCCAGGAAGGCGAGGCTGACGGCATCGGTGGGGGAGCCGTCGATCGACCAGGCCTGCGATCCGTCCGCCAGCTGGCGCTCCCGGACGCGGAGCGGGCGCATGAGCGTCTTCTGGTGGCCCACGGTGCTCTGGTTGGTGTCCGGGGCGACGACGGTCACGTCGCCGATGGGGTCGAGCGCCTGCTTGAGCGCCAGCAGTCCGCGCGATTCCACGCCGTCATCGTTGGTGACCAGGATCCGGGGACGAGTTGGCCACTCGCCCAGCGGCCGCGCGTAGGGACGGAGGGCGCGGGGACTGTCCGCGCGCCCCATGCCGCCAGCCACCGGCTCGCCGCGCTCCAGGTCGAGATCTCGCCGCTCCGAGCGGGCGCGCTCACGGGTCATCTCCGGCAGCTCGGGCCGTGGGGTGCCGGCCTGGTCGTCGCCGGCGCCCGGATCACCGGTGCCGTGTGAGTCGCTGGGGTTCACGCGGTGACTCCTTCCGCCGAGCCGGTGTCGGCCGCCGGTTGCGGGTTGCCTGCCGGTGCGTCGATATCGGGGTCCTGGCCAGGCAGCGGCTCCCGGGGCACCCGGACCGGGCGGCCCTCCCGGGCTTCCAGCCGTCGTGCCGCCCGGCGGGCGACGCTCCCCGTGTCGCCGGCTCGCCGCACGCTGTGGAAGAAGAACGCGGAGAGGACGGCCGCGATCGGGATCCCGAACACGGCCCCGCCGATGCCGGCGACCTTGAGCCCCAGCAGGACCGAGCCCAGCACCACGACCGGGTGGATCCGCAGCGCATTCGCCATCACTCGCGGCTGGAGCACGTTCATGACCACCATCCAGCCGGCCGCCATGGCGATCAGCGCGGGGACCACCGCGCCCGGCGACGTGACGGCAGCAACCAGCACCGGCGGCGCCCACGCGGCGAACGGCCCGAAGAACGGGATGGCCATCAGGACGCCGGCGAGCGCCGAGGTGGCGGGCAGGTAGTCCAGGCCCAGCACCAGGCTGGTGACCGTGCCCACGAGCCCATACGTGATGCCCATGACGGCCTGGCCGCGCAGGAACCCGCCGAAGGAGCGCGCCACGCTCTGCTCGAGGAAGGTGGCCTGCTCCTTGTAGGCGGGCGGCACCAGCCGGAAGAGGAACGCCAGGATATCGTCACGGTCCGCGATCATGTACAGCGACAGCATGAAGATCAGGAGCAGGTTGCCGATCGTGCCCAGGCTGGCGACCGCCAGGCCCTGCAGCGGCCCGGCCAGCCGGTCCGCATAGGCCCCGATGTTCTGGACCAGGTCCTGGGCCCGGGCCGCCAGGTTGACGTCCGTGAGGCCGAGGCTCCGGAGCCAGTCCTCCCACGGCGCGATGAGGCGGGGCAGGTCGGCCGAGAGCGACGGGATGCTCCGGACAAAGGCCGTGATCGAGCGGACCACGGCGCCAGTGACCAGGACGATCACGACCCCCAGCCCCACCAGCAGCGACCCGTAGACGACCACGACGGCCGCCACCCTGGGCAACAGCGGGATGGCCAGGGTCAGGCGGCTGACCAGCGGGCTGAGCGCGAAGGCCAGCAGCCAGGCGAGGAAGAAGACCAGGATGACGTCGCCGAAGTCGGCCATGACCTGGGCGGCAAAGCCCAGCACGATGTAGGCGACCGCGACCGTGGACAGGACGAGCAGCGCCTCCAGCCAGCGCCGCTCGCGGCGCGTCAGGTCCACGCTCACCGGACCCCCGGCCGCGGGCGCCGGTCCATCGGTCAGCGCAGCCCCATCCGCTCGCGGACTTCGGCCATTGTCGCGGTCGCCAGGGGCTTGAGCCGCTCTGCGCCCGCTGCGAGGATCTCGTCCACGCGGTCGGGGGTGGCCATCAGCTCCAGGTAGCGCTCCCGCGCCGCCGCGTAGTGGTCCGTGATCCGCGCGGCCAGCAGCTTCTTCATGTCGACGCAGCCGGTCTGGGCGGTCCGCTCACCCTCCCAGAGGCCCTCGTGGTCGTCACCGAAGAACCGCTGCAGCTGGCAGACGTTGCAGGTGTCGGGGTGCCCGGGGTCCTTGCGCAGGGCCCGGGTGGTGTCGGTGACCATGCCCATGACCTGCTTGCGCACGGTCTCGGGGTCCGCCAGGACCTCGATGGCGTTGCCCAGGGACTTGGACATCTTCCGCACGCCGTCCGTGCCCAGGACGACCGGCGCTTCGGTGTAGACCGCCTGCGGCTCCGGGAAGGTGTCCCCGTAGCGGTTGTTGAAGGCGCGCACGATCTCTCGGCTGAGCTCCAGGTGCGCCGCCTGGTCGCGCCCGACGGGGACCATGGTCGCCTTGTACAGGATGATGTCGGCCGCCTGGAGGACCGGGTACGTCAACAGCCCGTGGTTGATGTCGTCCGGCTGGTTCTGCTTCTTCTCCTTGTACGTGGGCGTGCGCTCCAGCCAGCTGACCGGCGTCACCGTGGTCAGGAGCCAGGCCAGCTCCGTGCACTCCGGGCGATGGGACTGCACGAACAGCGTGCAGCGCTCCGGGTCGAGGCCCAGGGAGAGCAGCGTCGCGGCCATCTCGCGCGTCCGCGTCCGGAGCGTCGCGGCGTCGTGGGTGGACGTGAGGGCGTGGTAGTCGACGATGCAGTAGATCGCCTCGTACTCGGCCTGGAGGCGGACGTAGTTGCGGATCGCGCCCAGGTCGTTGCCCAGGTGGGGCGCGCCGGAGGGCTGGATTCCGCTGAAGATCCGGGGGGTGACGGCGGTCGTGGTCATGGGTCGCGAGTGTAGCCCACGCGCGGGAGGCCGCACGACCGTGGCCCTGGGGCGGGGACGGCGGGAGCGGTTCGACGGTCCCGGCCCATTCGGCCCTTCGGCGGGGACGGCCTCTCGGCTACCATTCGGCCGATGCAGACTTCCGCCGCCACCCCCGCACTGCCCGGCGGGCGCCCGCGCCTCGTCGAGCGCTACCGCCGCTTCCTGCCCATCACGGACGCCACGCCCACCCTGTCGCTGGGCGAGGGCTTCACGCCGCTGGTCAGGCTCCACAACCTGGGTCGCAAGCTGGGCCTCAACAACCTGTACGTGAAGGTGGAGGGCCAGAACCCCACCGGGTCGTTCAAGGACCGGGGCATGGTCGTGGCGGTCTCCAAGGCGATGGAGGCGGGCGCCCGAGCGATCGTGTGTGCCTCCACCGGCAACACCTCAGCGTCCGCCGCGGCCTATGGCGCCGCCGCCGGCCTGGAGGTGGTGGTGGTCCTGCCGGCGGGCAAGATCGCGATCGGCAAGGTCCTCCAGGCGCTGGTCGCCGGTGCCAAGGTCGTGTCTGTCGAGGGGAACTTCGACCGGGCGCTGGAGTTGGTGCTGGAGCTGAGCAAGCAGGGCGACCATCCCATCACCCTGGTCAACTCGCTCAATCCGGACCGGCTGGAGGGCCAGAAGACCGGGGCGTTCGAGGTCTGCGACGACCTGGGCCGCGCGCCTGACATCCTCGCACTGCCGGTCGGCAATGCCGGCAACATCAGCGCCTACTGGGCGGGCTTCAGCGACTACCACGCGGCCGGCCTGGTGGGGAGCACGCCCCGGATGTATGGGTTCCAGGCGGCGGGTGCCGCGCCCATCGTGGCCGGCCACCCCATCGAGTTCCCGGAGACCATCGCGACCGCCATCCGCATCGGCAACCCGGCCTCCTGGCTCAAGGCGACCAACGCGCGCGACGAGTCGGGCGGCGTGATCGAGGCCGTGACCGACGAGCAGATCCTGGAGACGTACCGCGACCTCGCCCGCGAGGAGGGCGTGTTCTGCGAGCCCTCGTCCGCGACCGGCCTGGCCGGGATCCGGATGCTGGCCGCGGCCGGGCGGGTTGATCGCGACGCCCTGATCGTCGCCGTGCTGACCGGCAACGGCCTGAAGGACCCGCACACGGCCGAGCTCTCGGTGGGACGCATCATGGAGGCCCCAGCTACCCTCGACGGCGTCAGCCGGGCGCTGGGCTGGTGAGCCCCCGGTGATCGGCTCGCTCGCCGAGCTCGAAGGCCGACGGGTCGTCGTCGAGGTCCCGGCCACCACGGCCAACCTGGGCGCTGGCTTCGACTGCCTCGGCATGGCCCTGGGCATGACCAACCGGATCGAGCTGGAGGTCTGCCACGACTGCGACGGGCAGATCACCCTGGAGGTCGAGGGCGAGGGCGCCGGCGAGCTGGGCAACGACCGCAGCAACCGGTTCATCGAGGGCCTGGAGACGGTCATCCGCGCCGCCGGCTGGGTGCCCGAGCAGCTGGGCTGGAAGATCCGGATGGCCAACCAGGTCCCGCTCTCGCGCGGGCTGGGCTCATCGGCGGCGGCCACCGTGGGCGGCCTGCTCGCCGCCAACGCGCTCCTGCTCCAGCCCCTCTCGGGCCGCGAGGTGCTCCGCCTGGCCACGGTGATCGAAGGGCATCCCGACAACGCGGCCGCGGCGCTGCTGGGCGGCTTCGTGGTCTCGGCCGCGCTGGAGACGGGGGTGGAGAGCATCCGCTTCGACGTCCCGCGCGACCTGCGGATCGTGGTCTTCATCCCCGAGCTGCGCCTCGCGACCAAGTCCATGCGCGGGGTGCTGCCGGCCACGGTGCCCTTCGCGGACGCGGTGGCGAACCTTGGGCGGGTGGCGCTGGGGGTCGCGGGGCTGGCCGCCGGCCGCAACGACCTGTTCGGCGCGCTGACGCAGGATCGACTGCACGAGCCGTATCGCGCAGCGGTCTTCCCGCAGCTCCCCATCATGGTCGCGGCGGCTCGCGAGGCAGGGGCGCTGGGCGCGTGCCTGTCGGGCGCGGGCTCCACGATCATCGCCTTCGCGGACAGCCGGGCGTCCGTGAACCGGATCGCGGCGGCGTTCAGCGCGACGGCGGCGGCGTCCGACCTGCCGGGCCGCACGGAGGTCATGCCGGTCCGCAACGCGGGCGCGCGGGTCCTCAGCCTCCAGTAGGGAAGGGGACAGGGGTGAGGCCCCTGGCCTCGCGCCGTGCCCCGCGGCCGTGCGCCACGGAGCGTCGGAGTAGGGGAGCACCCTCGGTCCACCCCCATTCGGGGGGCTGTCGGGCGGCGGGAGGAGTCAGAGGATAGGGGCGAAGGGCCATCCACCGGCGTGGCGCGCCGGCGCACGCGGGTCGTCCATACCATGCGCTTCGCTCAATCCGGCCGCGCGCCTGCAGCGCCCGTGCCTCTGGTCGTCCTTCCCGTCATCCTCGCGCTGCTCGCCGGCTGTGGCGGCCCGCTGCCGTCCCCAGCGGGCACGCCCGGGGCAACGGCCAGCCCAGGCGCCGTCGCCGTGCTCAGCTGGCCCATCGCCGCCGACGTCGTCACCACCGTGGAGCGGCAGGTCCTGCCCGTCACGCTGCCCGCCGGCGCCCCGCAGCTGAACCCCGACCAGGTCGCCCTGTATGAGCCCAGCGGCTACACGGCCTGGCAAGCGGGCCCGGGCCTCCCGTACGTCACGCGCACGGACCTCGCTCCCACCTATGCCGGCCCCGCGGCGTCCACTCGCCTCCTGTCGTTCTTCACGTTCAGCGACATCCACGTCGCCGACAAGGAGTCGCCGTCGCAGCCGATCTACGCCGGCTCCAGCGCGGGCTTTGCCCCCAGCGGCCCGAACCTGTCGTCGGCCTATTCGCCCGTCCTCCTGTCGACGACCCATGTCCTTGACGCCGCCGTCCAGACGGTCAACGCCCTGCACCGACGATCCCCGTTCGACTTCGGCCTGTCGCTGGGCGACGACGTCAACAACACCCAGTACAACGAGCTGCGCTGGTTCATCGACGTGATGGACGGCAAGGTCATCACGCCCAGCTCCGGCGCGCACGCGGGTGCGACGACCATCGACTACCAGCGGCCGTTCCAGGCGGCCGGCCTCGACCGGTCCATCCCGTGGTACCAGGTGCTGGGCAACCACGACCAGTTCTGGGTGGGCTCCGCGTTCGAGACCGCCGCGGTCCGCCAGACGCACATCGCCAGCACGATCCTCGACTTCCTGCACGACCCCACGCTGGCCCTCAAGCCACCCGTGACGGCGAACGGCTATTTCGGTGTCATCGACGGCTCGACTCGCTATGGCGACGTCATCGGGGCGGGGCTGGCCTCGAACTTCGCCACGCCGCCCACAGTGGTGGCCGACCCCGATCGGCGGTCCCTGGCCAGCGACACCTCATCGAGCCAGGGGTGGCTGCGCGAGTT
Source organism: uncultured Chloroflexota bacterium (assembly GCA_903822495.1). GTDB lineage: Bacteria > Chloroflexota > Limnocylindria > Limnocylindrales > CSP1-4 > CAIJPD01. The sequence goes on from CAIJPD010000057.1 coordinate 9,515, forward strand.
CTTCACGACGACCAGCAGCCCCGTGGGCCATGGCTACAGCCAGGCGGACGTGGACGCCGACATGACCTCGTACAGCTTCGTCCCCAGGGCCGGCATCCCCGTCAGGCTCATCTCGCTCGACGACACCTGCAAGGGCGCGGGCCAGCCCGCGTACGCCATGGCCTGCCTGGATGCGACCCGGCTGGACTGGCTGCGCGCGCAGCTGCAGCAGGGCCAGGACGCCGGACAGCTGATGATCATCGCGGCCCACATCCCCATCCGGCCGCAGGTGTCGATGACGGACCCGTCGCCCTATCACCTGGCCGCCCCGGCGACCGAGGATGCCGTCCTGGCCCTGCTCCACCAATTCCCCAACATGGTCATGTGGATCTCGGGCCATCTCCACGGGAACACCGTGACGGCCCAGCCCTACAACGCGGCGGATCCGCGCGACCACCCGGAGCTGGGGTTCTGGGAGGTGGAGACCCCGTCGCTGCGCGACTTCCCCCAGCAGCTCCGGACCATCGAGCTGCGGCGCAACGGCGACAACACGATCTCCATCGTGATCACCGACGTCGACCCGGCCGTGGCACCCGGCTCGCCGGCCGCCAAGTCGCGCGGCTACGCGATCGGCGCGCAGCGCATCTTCGGCGCCACCGCGGCCCAGCGGGCCAGCACGGCCTCCGGGGCGTACAACGCGGTGCTGGTCAAGCAGCTGACCCCGGCGATGACCTCGAAGCTGGCCGCGCTCCGCTAGCGGGCCCGTTCAGTCGAGATCGGGTACGTCCGGGGCTCCGGCGGGGAGTCGCGTCGCCCTTGCCCCGGCTCCCGCCACGAGGCCCGCGGGGCCGACGGGTGCGGGTACGGGCGGCGCCGGGAGCGGCCGCGGCGCCGCTGGTAAACTCCGGCCATGTCATCACCGCTTGTCGTCCAGAAGTTCGGCGGCTCCTCGGTTGCCAACGCCGAGCGCATGCAACGCGTCGCCCGGCGGATCAAGCGCGAGCGCGACAGCGGGTCGCGCCTCGTCGTGGTGGTCTCCGCGATGGGCGACACCACGGACGAGCTGCTCGCCCTGGCGGCCGCCATCACCGACGAGCCGGATCCCCGCGAGCTGGACATGCTCCTCGCAACGGGCGAGCACCAGAGCGCCACGCTGGTCTCCATGGCCCTCCACGGTCTGGGCGTCCCGGCGATCAGCCTGACGGGCGCCCAGGCGGGCATCACCACGGACGGCACCTACGGCCGGGCCCGGATTGCGGGCGTGGAGCCCAGCCGCATCCAGCACGAGCTGGACCAGGGCAAGGTGGTCATCGTCGCGGGCTTCCAGGGCCTGAGCGTCGCGGCGCCGGGCCACGCCGAGACCACCACGCTCGGGCGCGGCGGCTCCGACACCACCGCGGTCGCCCTCGCCGCCGGGCTCAAGGCGGATCGCTGCCAGATCTTCACGGACGTCAAGGGCATCTACACGGCGGACCCGCGCGTGGTCCCCGCCGCCCGTCAGCTGCCGCTGATCGGGTACGAAGAGATGCTGGAGATGGCCCACCAGGGCGCCCAGGTCATGCAGGTCCGCGCGGTGGAGCTGGGCTGGGTCAACAATGTCGTCATCGAAGTCCTCAGCTCCTTCGAGGATGCACCGGGGACGCTCATCACGGAGGACCCGCACGTGGAGCAGCGGAACAAGGTTCGCGGGCTGGCCCATGACCGCAATGTCGCCAAGCTGACCTTGGTCGCCGTCCCCGACAGCCCGGGCGTCGCCGCCCGTGTCTTCGAGCCCCTGGCGGAGGCGGGGATCAACGTGGACATCATCGTCCAGAACGTGGGCCACCACGGCGCCACGGACCTGTCGTTCACCACGCCGCGCGTGGAGCTGGCCCGCGCCAAGCGGATCCTGGAGCCCATCGCCCGCGAGCTGGGCTTCCGCGAGCTGACCACGGACGCGTCGGTCGCCAAGGTGAGCATCATCGGCGCTGGGATCCAGAACGCCCCGGGCTACGCGGCCCGGATGTTCCGCGCCCTGGCAGATGCGGGTGTCAACATCGAGATGATCTCCACCTCGGAGATCCGGATCACCGCGATGATCGCGGAGGATCAGCTGCCGGTGGCGCTCAACGCGCTGCACGCGGCCTTCCAGCTGGAGCAGCCGGAAGCCATCGACTCGGCCGCCGGCTGAGCCGGGCCGGCCCCCGACCCGTCGCCGCCGCGTGCCCATGTCCGGATTCCTGTCGCGCCAGGAGCGCTTCCCCGTCGTCGCCTCCACCAGCGACGTCGTCCGCGGCTGGCTGGACGAGGGGACGGGCGAGGTCTGCCTGGCCGTGGCCGACGAGCAGTCGGCGGGCCGCGGTCGCCAGGGCCGGACCTGGACCGCGCCCCCGGGCCGTGCGCTCCTTCTCTCGCTGGGCTTCCGGCCCGGCTGGCTGGCGCCGGACCGCGTCTGGCAGCTGGGCGCCGTGGTGAGCCTGGCGATGGCCGATGCCGCGGAGGATGCCGCCGGCCTGGCCGAGCACTCGATCCGGCTCAAGTGGCCCAACGACATGGTGGTCGAGGACACGGTGGACCCCGCCGAAGCCCACCGGGCGGCCCAGGCTGGGCTCCCGCTCCCCGCGCTGGACGCGGGCGGCCCGGGGTATCGGAAGCTCGCCGGCGTTCTGGGCGAGACGAGCGGCCTGGGGACGGCCACCCCCACCGCGATCATCGGCATCGGGATCAACGCGGACTGGCCGGCCGGGGAGTTCCCGCCCGCGCTGGCACCCGGCATGACGTCGCTGCGCGAGGCATCACACGGCCGACCGATCGACATGGTCGCGCTGCTCGATGGCTTCCTCGGCCGGCTCGAGGTGCGGGTGGCGGCGCTCCAGGGTGGGCGCTTCGATGTCGGCGACTGGACGCTCCGGCAGCTGGTGGTGGGCCGCTTCGTGCGGCTTGCGCGCCCCGACGGATCCGACGAGGTGGTCCGGGCCCTGGGCGTCGATGCCCGAACCGGGGCGCTGGTGGTGGCCGATCCTGCCCTCCCGGGCGGCGAGCGGCTGATCATGGGCGGCGAGGTCCGCCATCTCCGGCTGGCGCCGGCCGGTGGGCCTGCGGCCAACTCTGCGGCGGGGGTGTAACACCGTGCAGCGACCGGCGTTCAGGAAGACGAGTGCGGCTCCGCGACCGATGGGGGAGGAGGGGCCGCGGGTGATCCACCTCGACCGCGACCGCGGCATGGTGGAGGCGGCCCAGCACGACCCCGCCGCCTTCGACGCCCTCTATCGCAGGTATCTCGCGCAGGTGTACAGCTTGGCGTACTACGAGCTCGGCGACCATCACGCCGCCGAGGACGCGACCGAGCGGACCTTCCTGTCCGCCCTGGCGAACCTTGCCCGGTTCGAGGAGCGGGCGCGCCCCGCGGATGGCGACGGCGCCTCCACCTTCAAGGTCTGGCTGTTCCAGATTGCGCGGAACTCCATCGCCTCCCAGCGCCGGACCACCCGTCGCACGGCCACCGCCCCCCTCGAGGCGGCCACCACCGCCGTTCACCCGCTCGACGTGGAGCGCGATGCCGTCGCGCGTGAAGAGGCCGCGGCAGCGTGGCAGGCGGTGGACCGGCTGCCCGCGGACCGGCGGCGCGCGCTGGTGCTCCGCTTCGTGGACGAGATGACCACGGCCGAGATCGCCGGCGTCCTGGGCCGCTCCGAGGGGGCCGTCCGGGTGCTGATCCATCGCGGCCTCCGGAGCGTCGCCCGTGACCTGACGGGCCGTGGCGAGGGCCGCGGGCACGGGGGAGCGACCACGGGATGACCGCCACGCGCGACACCAATGACGTCGAGGCGCTCGTCACCGACCGCTACCTGGAGTCGCTGCTGGCCACGCGCGGCGACGCGACGGCGGGGGCTGCCGCCTTCGGCTGGGAGGGCGGGGACCTGGACCGGGGCGTCCGTCTCGCGTCCCTCCGGCTCCGCCGGGACCTGCCCCGGTTCCACCCCTCGTTCCGCTTCGAGGAGCGCCTCGCGCTTCGGCTGGCCGAGGCCGCGGCGGCGATGTACGTCGCCCGCGCCGTGGGCTCGGAAGGCGTCCCGGTGCCGATCGGCCGCGGCCGCGTGACGGATCTGGCCGACCTCGTCGACGTATCGGCCCTGGCCGACCCGGACGGCCCCGCCGCGCCGAGTCCAGCCGCCTCGCGCGGCGACGACGATGGAGGCGCGGAGGGTGCCCTGCGCCGTCACGCGCGGCCCATCCTGATCGGTGGTGCCGTGGCCTCCGCGGCCATCTCCATCGCCGGGGCGGCCATCGTGGCCTGGCGCCGCTCGCACCACCCCGTCTCGCCCATGGCCCGCGCGGCCCGGGCGGCCCACGCGCTGCGGCTGGTCCAGCCCCGGCAGGCCGGCGTGGAGCGGCCGGACTGATGCCGATCAAGCTGCCGTCCTTCCGACCACGCCGCGACGCCTATCCGCCGGACCTGTGGACCAAGTGCCCGTCGTGCGGCGAGATGCTCTTCAACAAGCAGCTCGACAAGGCCACCCGGGTCTGCCCGTCGTGTGGCCACCACTTCCGCCTCTCGGCGCAGGCCCGCCTCGACCTGCTTCTCGACCACGGTTCGTTCGAGGAGCTGGACGCCGGCCTCCAATCCGTCGACCCGCTGGGCTTCGTCGACCAGAAGCCGTACCCGGACCGGGTCATCGCGGCCCAGACCGCCACCGGGCTCCGCGACGCCGCCGTCCGGGGGATCGGCGCCATCGATGGCCATCCCGTCTCGGTGTGCGTCATGGACTTTGGCTTCATGGGCGGCTCGATGGGCGCGGTCGTGGGCGAGAAGGTGACCCGGGCCGCCGAGGACGCGCTCGCCCGACGGATCCCGCTGCTGATCGTCTCGGCATCCGGCGGGGCCCGGATGCAGGAGGGCACGCTCGCCCTGATGCAGCTGGCCAAGACCGTGGGCGCGCTGGAGCGGCTGCGCATGGCGGGCGTCCCGTACGTCAGCCTGCTGTCCGATCCCACCACCGGCGGGGTCTTTGCCTCGTACGCGGTCCTGGGCGATGTCAACCTGGCCGAGCCCAACGCGCTCATCGGGTTTGCCGGCGCCCGCGTCGCCGCGGGGACCATCGGGGCCGAGCTGCCGCCGGGCTTCCAGCGGGCGGAGTTCCTGTTCGACCACGGCTTCGTCGACCGCGTCGTCCATCGCTCCGAGCTGCGCGCCGAACTGGCGCTCCTCCTGCGCTACCTGCAGCCGCGGGCATTGGCCACGGAGGCGGCCTCGTCCTCGCTGGGCCTCTCCTCCTTCCGGCCGCTGGGGATCCTCAGCTCGCTCGCCGACCGCGTCCTGGCCCCGGCCGAGGAGCCCGCCCCGGCCCCCGTGCCGTCGCCGTCCGCGCCGTCCGCTGCATCGTCAAACGCCGAGGCACCCCGTGGTTGACCGCCTGCTCGGCCGGAGTCGCGACGCCACCCCAGTCCTGGTCCCGGCCGAATCGACCGGATCCGCCGACAACCAGGCGGCAGTCTGGGCGCGGGTCCAGCTGGCCCGCAACCTGCGGCGCCCCCACACCCTGGAGCTGATCCACCTCATGGCCGACGGCTGGGTGGAGCTTCACGGCGACCGGCTCTTCGGCGACGACGGGGCCATGGTGGCCGGGCTGGCCACCATCGACTGCCACCGGGTCGCCATCGTCGGGATGCAGAAGGGCGCCGACACGGAGGAGAACATCCGGCGGAGCTTCGGGATGCCCCATCCGGAGGGCTACCGAAAGGCGATGCGAGTCATGGAGATGGCCGAGCGCTTCGGCCTCCCCATCGTCACGCTGATCGACGTGCCGGGTGCCCATCCCGGCGCCGAATCGGAGGAGCGCGGGATCGCGGATGCCATCGCGCGTTCCATCGCCCTGATGAGTCGACTGCGCACGCCGATCGTCGCCGTCATCACGGGCGAGGGCGGCTCCGGCGGCGCCCTGGCCCTGGCCGTGGCGGACGTGGTGATCGCGCTCGAGAACGCCACCTATTCGGTCATCACGCCGGAGGGCTGCGCCAGCATCCTGTGGCGGACCCCCGAGGAGGCGCCCACTGCCGCCCGCGCCATGCGGATGAGTGCCGGCGAACAGCAACGCCTCGGCGTCGTGGATGTCGTGGTCCCCGAGCCGGCGGGCGGCGCACACACCGACCACGCCGAGACGGCCCGCCACCTGCGGACCACGATCGTGGGCTGGTTGGACGCCCTGGTCCCGGTGCCCACCGACCAGCTGGTCGAGGCCCGCTACCGGCGCTTCCGGGCGCTGGGCCCGTACACTGAGACGGCCGCTCCCGCGGTGCCGGCTCCCGAGCGGACCGGTCTCGCGGATCGGCTCCGGAATCTTCTCGACATGAACCGCTGGGCGACCCCCACGGGCCCGCAGCCGGGCCAGGGCCGCCAGCGCGACGAACCGCCCGCCCGCGACGAGGTCTAGCGCGTGCCCGATCCCGCCTCCATGCCATCCAACGTGCTCCGCCCACGGGGTGCCGACGACGCCGCCCCCGAGCGGACGGCCGCCGAGCGCGACGCAGACCATCGCGCCGTGGAGCGGCTGGCGACAGGGCTCCTGCCGGCGCTGATCGGCCGCCTCACGGCCGGCGGCCTGGCGGAGATCGAGGTCCGCGAGGGCGACTGGAAGGTGCGCCTCCGCCGCCCGCTGGAGGCCGTCGGCATCGGGCGCCGCGTCACGGATCGCCAGTTCCGCCTCCCGGCCCAGGCCGGACAGGCACACGCCCCGCTCTCCCATCCAACCCCGTCTCGCGACGGCGCCCGCCAGGCCGGGCCGCGCGCCGCCGATCCGGCCGGCACCCCGCCCGCCACCTCCCCGGCCGTTGGCATCTTCCGGCCGCTCCCGGGGATTGCCGGGCGCCGGGTCCATGCCGGCGACCGGCTGGGCGCCGTGGACGTCCTGGGCATGCCCCAGGAGGTCGTGGCTCCCGCGGACGGGATCGTCGGCCCGCTCATCGCGGAGGCGGGCGATGGCGTCGAGTACGGCCAGCCCGTCATCGACATGCGGCCCCTCCCGATCGCGGGCGAGCCGAGCGACGGGGAGGTGGCCTGATGTTCCACCGGATCCTGATCGCGAACCGTGGCGAGATCGCCCTGCGCGTCCTGCGCGCCTGCCGCCAGCTGGGCGTGGAGGCGGTCGTCGCCTACAGCGAGGCCGACCGCGACACCCTCGCCGTCCAGCTCGCCGACGAGGCCATCTGCATCGGCCCGGCCGACGCGCGCCGCTCGTATCTCTCGGCGCCGGCGGTCATCTCCGCGGCCCTGGTCACGGGCTGCGACGCCATCCACCCCGGCTACGGCTTCCTGTCCGAGGACGACGGCTTCGCCGAGGTGGTCCGCGCCCACGACCTGGTCTTCATCGGCCCGCCATCCCACGTCCTGGAGCGCTTCGCGAGCAAGGAGGCCACGCGCCGCCTGCTCGCCGCGCACGGCCTGCCCACCATCCCCGGCTCGGACGGCATGCTGCGCGACGACGCACACGCCATCGCGGAGGCCGAGCGGATCGGCTACCCCGTGCTGATCAAGCCTTCGGCGGGCGGCGGCGGCAAGGGCATGCGCATGGTCCGCTCCCAGCGCGAGCTGGAGACGGCCATGAAGCTGTGCCGCTCCGAGGCCCGGGCCGCCTTCGGCGACGACTCGCTCTACCTGGAGCGCTGGCTGGAGGACAACCGGCACGTCGAGGTCCAGATCGCCGTGGATCGCTACGGCAGCGGCGTCCACCTCGGTGAGCGCGACTGTTCGGTCCAGCGCCGCCACCAGAAGATCCTCGAGGAGTCGCCGACTCCCGCCCTCTCGGAGACCGCCCGCGCGGAGCTGTGCGAGAAGGCGATCCGGGCCGCCGTGGCCGCCGGCTACGAGAACGTGGGGACCCTGGAGTTCCTGGTGGATCGCGAGGGGAACTTCTACTTCATCGAGATCAACTGCCGGATCCAGGTGGAGCATCCCATCACGGAGATGCGGACCGGCATCGACCTGGTCGCCACGCAGATCCGGATCGCCGCCGGGGAGCCGCTCGGGTTCACCCAGTCGGACGTGCGCCAGACGGGCCACGCCATCGAGCTTCGGATCAACGCCGAGGACGCGGAGAACGACTTCCGCCCGGGCGCTGGCGTCGTGGAGCGCTACCTGGCGCCGGGCGGCCCGGGCATCCGCATGGACAGCCACCTGTATTCGGGCTACGAGGTCCCGCCCTTCTACGACTCCCTCCTGGGCAAGCTGATCGCGTGGGCCCCCGACCGGGCCACGGCGATCGCGCGTGTCCGCAGCGCTCTCGACGAGCTGGTGGTGGAGGGGATCGTCACCAACGTGCCCATCCATCGGGCGCTGCTGGTCAACGACGCCTTCCTCGACGGGCGCATGACCACGAACCTCCTGGACCGGGTGGGGAGCGCCGCGTTCCTCGCCGCCGCCGCGCGCGGCCAGTGATCCAGGCCCGTTGCACACCTGCATGCTTCGCGACGCTCGCCGTGGGCGCCGCGCGGCAGACTGACCCCGTCACACCAAGCCACCGGAGCCGCTCGTGACCGACGCCACCGTCCTGACCACCCGCGAGATCATGGAGTTGATCCCGCATCGCTGGCCCGTCCTGCTCGTCGACCGGATCGTCGAGTACGACCCCGACGCCAAGCGGATCGTGGGGATCAAGGCGGTGACCGCGTCGGAGTGGTTCTTCCAGGGCCACTTCCCGGGCCTGCCGGTCATGCCCGGCGTGCTGCAGGTGGAGGCGCTGGCGCAGACCATGGCGGTCTATGTGGCCAGGCAGCCCGGGTTCGGCGACCGGATCGGGCTCTTCGCGGGCATCGACGACTGCCGCTTCAAGCGCGTCGTGAGCCCGGGCGACGTCCTCCGCCTGGAGATCACCATGGAGAAGTTGGGCTCCCGCTTCGGGCGCGCCCAGGCCGTGGCCAGCGTGGACGGCGAGGTGGCCTGCCAGGCCACCATCAGCTTCATCATCCCGAACGAGGGGGTGCTCAAGTGAGCATCATCCGGGTCGCGCTGCTGTCCGACATCCACGGCAACTCGTTCGCGCTGGAGGCGGTCCGCGCGGCGATCGTGAAGGAGTCGCCGGACGCGGTCCTGGTGGCCGGCGACTACGCGCTCAACGGGCCGGATCCCGCGGCCACGGTCGATGGCATCCGGGAGCTGGAGGCCCACGGGGCGCTGGTCATCTCGGGCAACACCGACATCGCGGTGGCCGACTTCGACTACACCGGCGCCTTCCCCTGGCTGGCCGACGGCATCCCCGACAGCTACCGCGAGGCCGCAGAGTGGGCGCACGAGGCCCTGGGCCCCGAGCGGCTGGGCTGGCTCCGCCGTCTCCCCGCCGAGCGCCGGCTCTGGTGCGAGGACACGCTGCTCCTGCTCACCCACGCCTCGCCCGGCTCGCAGACCGCCGGCTTCGACGCCTTCATCGACGTGACGGTGGTCATGGAGCGGCTCTCCAGGACCGATGCGCGCGTCATCTGCTGCGGGCACACCCACCTCCCCGAGATCCGGGACTTTGGCTGGAAGATGATCGTCAACGGCGGGAGCGCGGGCTATGTCCTCGACGGGGAACCCACCGCCTCCTGGGCGATGATCGAGATCGAGGGCGACCAGGTCCGCGCGGAGATCCGCCGGACCCCGTTCGACGAGCTGGCCGCCGCCAACGCGATCTCGGCCCGCGGCCTCCCGGGGGATGTCTACCGGGCCGCCACAGTTCGGTCGGGGAAGCTGGTCCGGTGAGCAACGGGGACGCGGGGACGGGCCGCACGGACGCGCGTCGCTCCGAAGCGCGCCGCGTCGTCATCACCGGGATGGGCGCCGTCACGTCGCTGGGCAACGACGTCGACAGCACGTGGGCCGGCCTCATCGCCGGCCGTTCCGGGGTCCGCCGGATCGAGGCATACGACCCCTCCCGGCTCGCCTCCCAGATTGCCGGCGAGGTCCGCGACCTGGACGCCTCGGGGGTGATGGACCGCAAGGACCTCCGCCGCACGGACCGATTCATCCAGCTGGCCCTCGTCGCCACGCGCCAGGCGATGGACCAGGCCGGCCTGCCAGCCCGTCTCGAGGGCGATCTGGCCGAGCGGACCGGCACCATCCTGGCCACCGGCCTGGGTGGCGTCAGCACCATGTTTGCCAACGTCATCAGCTTTGCCGAGCGCGGTCCGGACCGGATCGGCCCGTTCATGATCCCGATGGGCATCCCCAACATGGCGGCCGGCCAGATCCCCATGACGTTCGGGCCGCTGGGCCCATCCTTTGCCACGGTCTCGGCCTGTGCCAGCAGCGGGCACGCGCTGGGCGAGGCGTTCGAGATCATCCGTCGCGGCGACGCGGACCTGATGATCGCCGGTGGCGCCGAGGCGGCGCTCCACGAGGCCCTCGTCGGCGGCTTCTGCGCCATGAAGGCGCTGAGCACCCGCAACGACGATCCCGCGGCGGCGTCGCGGCCATTCGACAAGGGCCGTGACGGCTTCGTCATCGCCGAGGGCGCCGGCGTGGTCGTGCTGGAGGCGCTCGAGAGCGCGCAGGCGCGCGGCGCCCAGGTCCTCGCCGAGCTGGTGGGCTACGGGGCCACGGCCGACGACTACCACCTCACGCTGCCGGCCCCCGGTGGCGCGGGCGCGGTCCGGGCGGCCCGCCGGGCGCTCGAGAAGGCCGGGATCTCCGCCTCGGACGTGGACCACGTCAACGCGCACGCCACCTCCACCCCGGAGGGTGACAAGACCGAGATCCAGGCGATCTCGACGATCCTGGGGGAGCGCGCCCGGCATGCCACGGTGACGGCCAACAAGTCGATGCTGGGCCACACCCTGGGTGCGGCGGGTGCCATCGAGGCGATCGTCACCATCCAGACCATCCGCGAGGGCTGGGTCCCGCCCACCCTCAACCTGGTGGATCCCGAGGATGGCACCGAGGGCCTGGACGTGGTCGCCGGCGTCGCGCGGCACCAGGATGTCCGGATTGCCATCTCCAACTCGTTCGGCTTCGGCGGCCAGAACACGGCGCTGGTGCTTCGGCGGTGGGAGTCATGAGCGACGCCGGGCAGCCGCTCGCGGACGCGGCTTCGGGCGCGGCCGGCGCTTCGGACGCGGCATCGCCCCCGCCCGCATCCGTCTCGGCGGGGGACGCGTCGCTGCTGGCCCTGATCGATCAGCTGGCGGGTCTCCTCGAGAAGAGCGACCTCTCCGAGATCGAGGTGGAGGCCGGTGGGACGGGCCTCGTGCTGCGCAAGCCGACGGCCATCGCGGTCGCCGCCGCGACGGCCCAGGCCGGCGGCTCGCCCGCCTTCTACGGCCCGGCGCCGGCACCCACGCAGGCCCTCCCCGCGGAGGCTGCCAACCCTGCCGCGACGCCCGCCCCGGCCCCGGCTCGCCCGTCGGTCAAGGCGCCCCTGACCGGGATCTACTACGGCGCCCCGGCCCCCGGCTCCGCCCCGTACGTGCGGATCGGCGGCGAGGTGGCTGTTGGCCAGGTCATCGGCCTGATCGAGGCCATGAAGCTCTTCAACGAGATCAAGTCCGACCTCGCCGGCCGCGTGGTCAAGGTGGTCGCGGAGAACGGCCAGCTGGTCAAGGCCAAGCAGCCCCTGATCGAGGTGGATCCCCTGTGAGCGCTCCGCGCGCCGCCCACATCACCGGCTGGGGCCATTACGCCCCGGAGCAGATCCTGACCAACAAGGATCTGGAGAAGCTGGTCGACACCACCGACGAATGGATCGTGTCGCGCACCGGCATGCGCGAACGCCACGTCGCCGCCGCCCACGAGACCACCGCCTCCATGGCCGCGGTCGCGGGCCTGCGCGCCATCGCCACCGCGGGGCTGGCGCCTGACGACATCGACCTGATCCTGGTCGCCACGCTCACCCCGGACTACCCCATGCCGTCCACCGCGGCGCTGGTCAAGGAGGCGATCGGGAACACCCGGGCCGCCGCCATGGACGTGGCCGCCGCGTGCTCCGGCTTCGTGTACGCCTACGCCACGGCGCACGCCTACGTGACCTCGGGGCTGGCCAGCAACGTGCTGGTGATCGGCGCGGAGCTGCTGACCCGCTTCCTGGACTACACCGACCGGAACACCTGCATCCTGTTCGGCGACGGCGCGGGCGCCGTGGTCGTCTCGGCCTCGGACGCGCCCGGCGGTGCGCTCGGTATCGAGCTCACCACGGAGCCGCAGGGCGCGTACATGATCTGGCTGCCGTCGGGTGGATCCCGGAGCCCGTCGTCGGGGGAGACGGTGGCGCGGAACGAGCACTTCATCCGGATGGAGGGCCGCGAGACCTACCGGTTCGCCACCCGCACGCTCGCCTCCACGGCGCTCGCGTCCGTCCGCAAGGCCGGCCTGCAGCCCTCCGACATCGACCTGTTCATCCCGCACCAGGCCAACATCCGGATCATCGAGGCGGTGGCCAAGGGCCTGGACCTGCCGATGGACAAGATGTTCGTCAACCTGGACCGCTACGGGAACACCTCGGCGGCGTCCGTGCCCATCGCCCTGGCCGAGGCCGTGAACTCCGGCCGGATCAAGCCGGGCGACCGGATCGTCATGGTGGCGTTCGGCGCCGGCTTCACCTCCGGCGCCATCACGCTGGAGTGGACCGCCGATCCCGCCCGCGGCCTGGCCGGCGAGGCGGCCGTCAACCCGAATGACGTCCACGTCCGGGCGCCGGTCGACTGGGATTCGGTCGACCCCATCCCGGCGGCGCTGGCGGAGCTGATGCGCCGGCCCGGCGGGCCAAGTGTCCCGCTCGACGACGTGATCCCCGACGAGCCCCGGCCCGCGACCGCGGGCGCGACCCAGACCTAGCGCCCCACGGCGGGACGGAGGAGCACCCCAATGATCGACCTCACCGGCAAGAGCGCGGTGGTGACCGGCGGCTCGCGCGGGATCGGCCGCGCCATCGTGCTGCGGCTGGCGGCCCAGGGCGCCGACGTCTGCTTCTCGTACCAGAGCAACGCCGCCGCCGCGCAGGCGGTGGTCGCCGAGGTGGAGGCGCTGGGCCGCCGCGCCCTCGCCGTCCAGGGCGACGCCGCCCAGCCCGAGGCCGCCGACGCGCTGATCAAGGCCGCGCTGGAGGCCTTCGGCAAGGTGGACATCCTGGTCAACAACGCCGGGATCACCCGCGACGACCTGATCATGCGGATGTCCATCGACGCGTGGCGGGCCGTCATCGACACCAACCTGTCGGGCGCCTTCTACGCGATCAAGGCCGCCACCCGCCCCATGCTCAAGGCCAAGCGCGGCCGGATCATCAACATCACCTCGGTCTCGGGGCAGGCGGGGCAGATGGGCCAGGCCAACTACTCCAGCGCCAAGGCGGGTCTCATCGGCCTCACCAAGGCCACGGCGCGCGAGCTGGCCTCGCGTGGCATCACCTGCAACGCCGTGGCGCCGGGCTTCGTGCTGACGGAGCTGACCGTGGGCCTGGCCGACCAGTGGAAGCAGAAGATCACCGAGCAGACGCCCCTTGGCCGCTTCGGCACCCCGGAGGAGATCGCCGACGCGGTGGCGTTCCTGGCGTCCGACGAGGCCGCGTACATCACCGGGCAGGTCCTGGCGGTGGACGGCGGCCTGGTGATGATGTAGCGGTCCAGGCGCCCGACCCCGGCGGATGGGGTAGATTGCGAGCGCCTGATGCGGCGACCCACGGGACCGCGCTCCGGCCCGGACCCGGTCGCGCAGGCGGCTCGCGGGACGCATCAAGCTTGAGGGCCGCTCGTTGACCGCTCCCGAACCCAGCGCACTCCCGGCACCGGGTCCCGCGGCGGCCGGCCGGCCCGCGGCGGCCGGCCCCGCCTCTGCCCCTGGACGCCCCGCGGACCTGCCCATCGTGCGAGTGTTCCTGGGCGCGCTGGGCGTCCTGCTCCTTGGCTACATGTTCATGGGCCGCGGCTTCGCGCATATCGGCCGCAGCCCCGTGTTCGTGGGCGAGGTGGTGCTGGCACTCGGCCTGCTGGCGGCGGGTGTCGCCATCGTCCGGCACGGCGCGCGCCGGCCCATCACCCCGGTCATCTGGCTGCTGGGCGCCTTCATGGCGCTGGGGCTGGTCCGGACGGTCCCGTACCTGGGCCAGTACGGCGCGGATGCGCTGCGCGACGCCGTCCTGTGGGGCTATGCGCTCTTCGCGCTGATCGTCTACGTGGTCGTCGACGGTGCGGTGATCCGCAAGGCGCTGCGGGCCTACGGCTGGGTCATCCCGGTCTTCGCGCTGTGGCTGCCCATCGCCTGGAACCTCACCGGGCAGCTGACCGCGGGCCTGGACCCCGACGTCCCCGGGTCGGATGTGCCGCTCGTCTGGTTCAAGAACGGCGACATGGCCGTCCACGTGGCGGGCTCGCTGGCCTGGCTGGTGCTGGTCGCCGGGGCGTGGGCCAGCCCCTGGCTCTTCGCCGTCCGCGCGCTCGCGACGCTGCCCCTCGCCTGGGCCCAGTACGTCACCGCGACCCTCAGCCGCGGCGCGCTGCTGACGTCGGCCGCCGCCCTGGGGATCCTGGTCCTGTTCCGCGCACGGACGCGCAACTGGATCCCGGTGCTGCTGGGCTACGTGCTCCTGGTCGCGCTCCTGGCGCCCTCGCTCATCCGTGACCTCCAGGGCTGCGACCCCAACGGCGACGCGGGGAACGCGGCGGCCGGTGATCGCGGCGTGAACGCCTGCCAGTTGATCCAGAACACCGACAGCATCGTCAGCTCGTCCGGGGCCGGCGGGCTGGAGGGGACCAAGAGCTTCCGAATCGCCTGGTGGACCGCGATCTTCGACTACACGGTCCGCGGCCCCTACTTCTGGACGGGCAAGGGCTTTGGGGTGAACCTGGCCGACGACGACGGGTTCCAGGTCAACGCCGACCACTCCCTGCGCGCCCCGCACAACAGCCACATCTCCGCGCTGGCCCGGATGGGCGTGCCCGGGTTCGTGCTCTGGGCGCTCCTGCAGGCGGCCTTCGCCCTGGGGCTGCTCCGCGCGCTGCTGGCGTTCCGACGCGCCGGGGACCGGGCGATGGCCGGGGCGGCGGGCTGGGTCCTGGCCTACTGGCTGGCGATGATGGTGGACACATCGTTCGACCCGTACCTGGAAGGCCCGCAGGGCGGGATCTGGTTCTGGGTGGTCTTTGGCCTTGGGCTGGTGGTCATGCGCGAGAGCCGCCGCCGCTCGGACGCGTAGGGTGGGGTCCGTTTCGCCGGCGCCGCTCGCGGGCCCCGCGCCGGGTTCGGTCGGCGCCCCTGGCCCCGCGACCACGCCAGCGCCGCCCGTCATCCGCGTCCTGCAGCTCCACACCCGCTACCGCCAGGCCGGCGGCGAGGACCAGGTGGTGGCCGCCGAGCGCGCCCTGCTGGAGGCCGCCGGCATCGAAGTCCGCCAGGTCCTCTTCGACAACGCCGACCTCCAGGAATCGCGTTCGGCCCTGGGCGACCTGGGCCTGGCCGTGTCGGCCGTCTGGTCCCGCGCGGCCGCGCGCCGGGTGGGCGAGGAGCTGGCGTCGTTCCGCCCGCAGGTCATGCACGTCCACAACACCTTCGCCGCGGCCTCGCCGTCCGTCTACTCGCCGGCGATCCGGCTGGGCGTCCCCGTGGTCCAGTCGCTCCACAACTACCGGATGGCGTGCCCCGTCGCCACGGCGTACCGCGACGGCCACGCCTGCACCGACTGCGTGGGCATGCCGATCCCGCTGCCGGCCGTGGTCCACGGCTGCGTCCGGGGCTCGCGGGCCCAGTCGGCCGTCTCCGTGGCCACGCTGACGACGCACCGGGCGCTGGGGACGTACCGGCGGGGGATCGATCGCTACCTGGTGGGCACGCCGTTCCAGCGCGACCTGCTGGTGCGCGGCGGCCTGCCCGCTGCCCGGATGCAGGTGGTGCCCAACTTCCTGGAGCCCGACCCCGGCGCGGGCGGCGACGTGCGCGATGGCGTCCTGTACGTGGGCCGGCTGGCCGAGGAGAAGGGGATCGCCACGCTGCTGGACGCGGCCGCGCGACTGCCCGGTCGGTTCACGATCATCGGCGACGGACCCATGGCCCCGCAGGTGAGCGCCGCCGCCGCGGCGGGCCACCTCGCCTACCTGGGCCCCCTCTGGGCGGGCCCTATGCGCGAGCGCCTTCGGTCGGCGGCCGCGCTGGTCATGTCGTCGATCTGGTTCGAGGGCTTCCCCATGATCATGCTGGAGGCGTTCGCCGCGGGGACGCCCATCATCGCCAGCCGGATCGGCACCCTGCCCGACATCGTGGAAGACGGCGTGACGGGTCTCCTGGTCCCGCCCGGGGATGCCGCCGCGCTGGCGGGCGGCGCCGAATGGGCGCTTGGCCACCCGGACGAGGCGCGCACGATGGGTCGGCGGGCCCGAACGCTGTTCGAGGAGCGTCTCCGCGGCCCGGTTCACCTGGCGCAGTTGGTGGACGCGTACGGCGCGGCCATCGCGCGGAGGGCCCGGGTTGGCTGACGAGGCGTCGGCACCGCTCGTGGGGGCGCCGTCCTTCCCGCTCGCCGAGCTGCGAATCAACGCCGCGTCCTTCGCGGCCTTCCTGGAGCGCGTGCTCCGGGCCCCCGAGACCGGGGAGCGGCTGTCGGTCCACTTCGCCACCGCCCATTCGGTCGTGGAGGCCCACGGCGACCCGCGCCTCCAGGCCGCCCTGGCCGCGGGGATCGTGGAGCCCGACGGCATGCCCCTGGTCTGGGTGGGCCGCCGATCCGGCTTGGCCGTGGAGCGCGTCTGTGGCCCAGACTTCATGCCCGCGCTGGCCGGCGCCGGCGTCGCGCCGGGGCGGCGTCACTACCTGTACGGCGGCGCGCCCGGCGTGCCAGAAGAGCTGGCGGCGGCCCTCACGGCGCGCTTCCCGGGCCTGCTGGTGGTGGGGATGGAGTCGCCGCCGTTCCGGCCGCTGACCGCCCAGGAGGACGACGAGATGGTCGCCCGAATCAACGCGGCCCGGCCCGACTACGTCTGGATTGGCCTGGGGGCGCCCAAGCAGGACCTTTGGGCGGCCGAACATCGGGCCCGCCTGGACGCCGCCGCGCTGCTGGCCGTGGGCGCCGCGTTCGATTTCCACGCCGGCCGTCGCCGCCGCGCGCCGCGCTGGATGCAGCGAACGGGAACGGAGTGGCTCTTCCGGCTGCTCTCGGAGCCGCGCCGCCTGCTGGGCCGCTACACGCGGACGAACCTGGCCTTCGTGCGCCTGGTCCTGGCGGATCGGCGTCGCAGCGGGCGAGACCGCAGCGCGTAGGGTCGCGTTCGCCGCGTCCCGTTGAAACGAACGCCACGGCAAGCCGCAAGTTTGCAGACCATCCCGAATACTTCCTATTGACACGGGGGGGTCGCGTCAAGACTGCCCCCAGCCGCAGGGGTGACGGGGGTCGCCGTTGCGGCACGACCAGGTGGGGGTTGGTTCGCGGCAGGACGCGCCGCCCGGGGAACACTGCCCTGTTCTCCGACACGACGACACGCCAGGCTACGGGCCCGATGGCCGATCGCTCTGAGGGGAGTGAGCGGCGGAGGGATCGGGATGCGCGGTTCGTTCGGTGCGCGTCGTCGTGGCCGGGCCATCCATCGGCTCGCCACGGGCTGGATGGTCGTGGCCATCCTGACCAGCCTCCTCGCCCAGGCGTCGCCCACCTGGGCGGTCGGGGCCAGTCCCGCGCCCGTCGACACCAATCCCGTCGCGGGCCCCGTCCCGGCCGCCGGTCCGTACATCGTCGGCGCGGGCGCCGTGCCGATCGATCTCGCCACGTCGGGCAACGCGGCGGGTGGCGGCGCTGCCTCGACCGGCGTGGCGATCCGGACCGCGGGCCAGTCCGCCGCCGCGCCGGCGGTTGAGACCGAGATCGTCAGCGCCCGGACCGAGAACACCCGGACCATCGCCCTGCCCAACGGCCAGTTCCGCCTTGAGGCGAGCTCGGGCCGACTGCACTACCAGGACGCCAAGGGCGCCTGGCAGCCGATCGACCTGTCCCTGCGGGTGGCCAACGATGCCACCTATGGCCTGTCGGTGGCGGCGCTCGATCGCGACGTCTCCTTCAGCACGGGCCGGGGCGAGACGGGCATCGCCAAGATCTCGGTCAATGGCGTCGGCGCGCTGTCCCTCCGCGCGCCCGGCCGGACCACGCCCCAGCGCAACCTGTCGCGCCTCACCTATGCCGCGGACACCAGTGCCCCGGCGCTCCTGACCCAGCCCACCGACACCGGCTTCGAGTTCCAGGGGATCTGGAACGACGCCTCGATCGGCAACACGCTCGACGTCACCCTCAACACCCAGGGCCTCGTGCCGGTGGTCGCCAAGGACGGCCGCACGATCGATCTCCTGCGCTTCGTCGACAACGGCGACTTCGTCTCGACGGTCGTGGCCGGCAGCATCAGCGCGCCGCTCCTGCTCGAGGGCGGCGAGGGCGGCCAGCCGGCGCTCGATCCGTCGCTGGTCTCGGTCGCGCTGTATCCGCTTCCGGGGCCCACCTGGACCCTCCGCTACACCGTCGCCAGTTCCTGGCTGGCCGACCCGGCGCGCCAGTTCCCGGTCGTCCTCGACCCGCAGGTGTGCATCGGGGCCGGTGCCTCGGGCTGTACCCAGAACGTCACGACTGGCGTGCAGGACACCTTCCTCATGAGCGCCGTGCCCAACGACTACCCGCACAGCTGGAACCGGATCCGGGTCGGCTATGACGCGAGCGGGTACGGCTATGGCCGCCAGCGCAGCCTCGTCTACTTCCCGACGGACCGCTCCCTGATCCCCGAGGGGTCGATCGTCAACGCCGCCCAGCTGCGCGTCCACGTCGCCGAGGTGTATGGCTCGGCAGTCGGCAAGCAGATCGACGCCTTTGCCGCGACACAGTGGTGGGGACCGACGACCACCTGGAACGGCTTCGGCTCGGGCGGCGCGTACACCGGGGTCGACTACTCGTGGTCAACCGTGCCCTCGTCGGGGTACATCGACTTCTATCCGAGCCCGCGCGTCGCGAACATGTACACCCAGCGCACGGACAACGCCGTCGACAACGACGGCTTCGTGATCATGCTCGACGACGACTCGGCGGGCTCGGGCAGCATCAACCTCAACCGGGCGTCCGATTCGACCGCCGCCTACCGCCCGCTCCTCACGGTCACCTACCAGGCGCCCACCACGAAGCTCGACTTCGATCCGGCGCTCGGCGCCAACTACTCGCCCTCGATGATGATCGCGAGCCAGGCCACGACCCTGCCGATCCGGGTCACCAACACGTCGGGCTTCACGTTCAAGACGCCAAGCGACGACGCCAACGAGTACGACGATCTCGGCTACCGCTGGATCGACACCAACGCCGCGGTCGTCGGCTGGGGCTCGACCCACCTGCCCGCCACCCTGCTCTCGGGCCAGACGAGTGCCACCATCCCGCTGGCCATCACCCCGCCAAGCACGCCCGGCCAGTACACGCTCCGCGTCGAGGTGATGCTGTACGAGTGGGGCAACGACCTGTGGGCGACCGACTACGCGGACCCGGCGCTCCTGTACAAGCGGATGAAGGACAGCGCCGACCCGGCCAACACGCGCTGGACGGGCGGCTCGGTGATCGAGCACGACGAGTTCCCGATCACGGTCAGCGCGACCACCCCGCCGGGCGGGGAGTGGCGGAGCGTCACCCTGGGCGATGGCGCCACCCTCGCGCTCAACCTGTGGAGCCGCGACCTGACGTACACCGGTGACGAAGGGGTCGGCTTCAGCGATCTCATCACGGTCGGCCTCGGCTACACCTACCACGCGAGTGCCGCGGCCGGGACCACCAAGAGCGTCCTGGGCGCCAATGGCTGGTCGACCAACTTCGACGAGCGGATCAGCCCAGCGGGGACCGAGCCCGGGTCATACACCTACCAGGACCCCAATGGCAACCTGACCAGTCTGTCGACCAACGTCGATGGCCAGATCACGAGCCCGGGCGCGCTCATCGCCCGGCCGCGCTACACCGTGTTCAACGAGTCGGGGACCGCCGCCAACGGCAGCTACGGTACGCCGCCGGCGCCGGGCGCCTTCAGGGGCGCCTCGTCCTTTGGCGTCGCGTCGGGTTCGTCGCTCGACATCACGCCCACCGGCTTCACCGGGATCGACCTCGCGGTCTACCCGGTGGTTGCCCTGGCCGTGCGCGCCACGAGCGCCGCCTCGACCGCGGTCGCCTTCAAGATCAAGAACCTGACCGACAGCTCCAAGAACGTCGACGCGGGCGGCCGCTGGTTCGCGTACACCTTCGGGACGCCGTTTACGACCGGCTACGACCAGGCCAACCTCGGTGGCTCGATCGGTTCGTGGACGATGTACCGCGACGACCTGTTCGCCTGGGTGGTGAACTCCGGGTCCTTCGGCACGCCCCAGGACGGCTACCGGATCACCGCCTTCAAGACGATCAGCGCCGGTGCCGACGCGGGCACCACCTGGCTCGATTCGTTCTGGCTGGAAGGCGGCGCCTACGTGCCGTTCACCGATGCGGCGCCGGGCGGCATGTCGGCGGGGCTGGGCCTGACGACCAGCTCCGATACCCCCGATGGCTCCGCCCTCTCGCTCAAGATCACCCCGGCGGCCATTGCCGCCTCGCCCGACTGCGCGACGTGCGCCACCAACCCGACCTACTTTGCCTCGCCCTACGTGAGCTGGTTCTGGAAGAAGGTGGGTGGCACGACGGCTGCCTTCGTCGTCCACGTCCACAACGCGACCACGAGCGAGACCGTGGACCTGACCTACTACGCGGGCAGCCTGCCGCCGGGCGCGGTCAACCCGATCCAGGTCGCCCCGGCCGCCCCCGACAGCTGGGTGCGGGTCACGCGCGACGTGATCGCCGACGCCCGCACCCTGCTCGACTGGTACAACCACGCGAGCAGTCTGCCCAAGCCGTTCGTGGCACCCGCGGGCGCGACCACCGGTGGCACCAGCGGGCTCGACATCGTCACGGTCTCAGGCTTCGGGGTGGCCGGGATCGATGGCGCTTACCTGCTCCTCGATACCGTGCTCTTCAGCAGCGCCCCGGACATGGGCTACCCGGGCTACACCCATCCGACGAGCTCGGGCGATCCCGCCTCCATCTACGAGTTCTCGGCGGCCCATCCCGACGGCACGATCCACTACTTCAACGAGGCGGGCTTGCTGATCGGGATCGCCGATCGGAACGACATCCTCGATGGCGCCAACGAGAACCGGGTCGTCCTGTCCTACGCGATCGATCCCGCCGTGGCCGGCCAGGATGCCTACCGCCTCGACCGGGTTCGGGCGCCATCCGACGGCAAGCTCCAGGCCGGGACCGATCACTGGCAGCGCGAGCTCGTGGTGACCTATCCCGCCGGCGCGGTCTCGTTCACCGAATCGCTCGGCACCGTCTCCCACCCGATCACGGGTCGCTCGACGACGTTCACGATCTCGGGCGGCGACGTCACCGTCATCAAGCCCGCTCGCCAGCCGGCCTGTGCCGGCGCGCCGCCGACCGGCTGCATCGAGCTCACCTACGACGGCGCCCACCAGCTGACGAGGATTGCGGACCCGCGCTGGGACAACAGCACCACGGTGCCCAACGACTTCCGCTACGACATCACCTACACCGGGGCCGGCGGGAAGCCCGACTCGATTGTCGATCGCTCCACTGGAGGGACCCTCCTGCGCGTCCTCAACTACGCGGTCGGCGGCACGATCAGCCCGGCGTCCACGCGGGTGCTCTGGCAGGACGCTGCAGCGATCCGCGCCAACGCCGCGACCTACACCGACCTGACCAGCGACGGCGGGCTGCTGTTCGAGTACGCCACCCTGGATTGTCTCGCAAGCCCCAACTGCGCCACGCCGCCATCGACCGGAAGCCTCGCCAGCCAGATCCGCGAGGCCCACGAGTTCGACGGCATCAGCAAGGTCAGCACGGTCATCATCTACCGCTGCCCGGGGGTGGCCAATCTGGCCTCGGGCTGCACCGGCACGACGCCCGAGCGGATCGTCACCCGGCGCGGCCAGCACGCCTCGGCGGCGGTCGACAACTACCGTGACCCCCTGAGCGCCGGCGAGCTCGCCTGGACCCAGACGGCCGACGAGTACGCGGCATCGGTCCGCGATTCGGGCGGGATCAACCCGGACCTGTACCGCACGACGTACGCCTATGCGTCGTTCGGTCGGCCGATTGCGGTGACGAGCGTCGTTCCCAACGCACGAGCGGACTACGCCGCCGCGATCACGAGCACGTACCCGGACAACCCGAGCGCCCTGACGGCGTACTGGCGGCTCGATCAGACGAGCGGCACCTTCACCGACAGCTCCGGCAACAACAATACCGGGACCGCGACCAGCGTCACCTACGCGCAGCCGGGTGGCCTGCTGGGCACGACCAACAAGGCCGCCTCCTTCAATGGCTCCTCTTCGCAGGTTGCCAGCAGCATTTCGCTCGACCCGACGGGCTACTCGATCGAGGCGTGGTTCACGTCCGGGTCCGCGGGCCAGGCCGGCAAGGGCATCGCCGGTGACCGCTACGCCGACGGCGTGGTCCTGTGGCTCGATGGCGAGGGCCGGATCGCCCTGGCCCACAACACCACCTGGATCCATTCGACGATCGTGCCCAAGGTGGACCGCTGGTACCACGCGGTGGCCACCTGGGACCAGACGACTACTCGCCTGTATGTCGATGGCGAGCTGGTGGCCGCGGGCTCGGACACCACTGCCCCTGGCGCCGGGACGTCCAACTTCGAGATCGGTGATCACGCCGACGGCCTGAGTGGTGCGACGTACTTCACGGGTTCGATCGACGAGGTGGCCGTCTGGAGCCGGCCCCTGGGCGCCGGGCAGATCGCCCGCCATTACGACGCCGGCCGCGCGGTCGTCTCGACCAGCGATCGGACCGCCTATGACAACAGCTGGCGGCCCACCCAGCGCGACGACCAGCTCCTGAGCTCGCCCGGCTTCGAGGGCGGGGTGGGGGACTGGACGACGATCTCCAGCACGCTGTGCCCAAGCGGCTGCACCCCGCACACCGGCGGCGTCGACTATGCGACGGGGACCGACGTGGCCAGCAGCGCGATCCAGCAGGTGGCGCTCGTCGCGGGCCAGACGCTGCGCTTCCAGGCCTGGACCAAGTCCGATGCCGGGGTCACCGGCAAGATCACCGTCAGCTACTGGAAGCTCGGCACCGGCTGGGTCAACGTCGTCTCGTCCACCCAGACGCCCACATCCTGGACGTCCTATGCCTGGGACATCACCCTGCCGCTCGAAACGGATGGGCGGATCCAGATCACGCTCGGTCGCAATGCCACCGGCAGCGGCACGGTCCAGTACGACGATGTCGCGGTCCTGACGCGCTGGGCCAACGCGACGTACAACCCGACCGGCACGCCCGACACGAGCCAGGTCCTGCGACCCGGCCAGGCCGGCGGCGCGGTGGCCACGATCAACCTCAAGAACCAGTACGTCGCCAACGGCACGATCCACCCGGACATCTGGCCGACCACCAGCATCGCCAACTACGTCAACGGCACGTACGACCCGACCAAGCCCGACGAGGACGTCGCGAGCACGACCACCTACGACGCCTGGGGCCGGCCCCTGGTCAGCACCGACCCCGACGGGGTCTCGTCAACGACGACCTACTCCGCCAGCGGGACGAATGGCGACAAGACCGACGTCCTCACGAGCGCCGATGGCCTGGGCAAGGTGACGACCCGGACGTATGACCTCGTCGGCCACGTCCTGACCGTCCTGACCCCCAGGTCCGAGACGACCGCGAGCGTGTACGACCTGGCCGGCCACGTCGTCCAGGTGACCGCCCCCGACGGCACGATCAGCAAGGCCACCTACGACGCCCAGGGCTTCAAGACCGTCGAGATCGCCAACTACGTCAACGGCACCCCGACCGCGGGCGGCGTGGACGATCTCGCAACCCTGTACGAGTACGACCGCTACGGCAACCTCGTGACCGTCGCGGCTGACTGCCACGTGGCCAGCGCCGGGATCACGGCCAACTGCCCGTACACGGGCTTCCTCGACGCCCGGACCGCCACGACCTACGACCTCGCCCATAACGCGGTCGCGACGACCGTCAACACGGGCGCCGGCACCGGCGGCACCGCGCGCACGACCACGAACTACTTCGAAACGACGACGTTGAGCGGCGGGGCCGTGATCGTGCGCCCCAAGCCGTCCGCGGTCCAGCAGCCGATCCCACCGACCGGTGGACCGGCCCCGGCCTGCCCCGACGCGACCCTGAACCTGATCACCACGCAGTACTGCAACACGTCGGCCGTCATGCTCGGCGCCGCCGGCACGGCCGTCTCCAGCCTCGACATGCGGGGTCAGGCGCAGGGGACCCAGGATGCCAACGGCATCATCAGCCGGACGTTCCGCGACCTCGCGGGCCGACCCGTGTTCGTGATCGCCAACTACAGCGACGGCGTGTACAGCTCGGGCTCGCCCGATGTGGACATCGTCAGCACCACCTACTACGACCTCGCCGGCCAGGTGATCGTGGCCAAGGATGTCCTGGGCCGCTCCCAGGTCACCACCCGTGACAACCTCGGGCGAGTCACCGCGGTCACCAGCAAGGACAGCGCCGGGACAGACGTCTCGGTCACCAAGACCGTGTACACCCCGGGCGGCCGGGTCGACCGCGTCTCGGCGCCCGATGGCACGGGCGTTGCCGATGCCTCGCGCTCGTGGACCAAGACCGTGTACGACAAGGCCGGCCGGGCCCAGAAGACCCTGGCCCACGTCGACACGAGTGGCTACGCCGGGATGACCGTCGAATCGTTCGAGACCACCATCGTGGGCAACGCGATCGCCGACGACACGATCGCGAATGACGGGATTACCGAGAACTGGAGCGCCGCAAACGGCACCTTCGTCACCAGTGGAGCCACGCTCTCCATCCCCAATCCCGCGAGCTCGGCCAAGTCCGGCAACTCGGTCCTGTCGGTCGCCTCGGGCGGCAACAACACCGGCGTCGCGTGGAAGCTCGACGGCACGTTCAAGAATGGCCGGACGTACAAGGCCACGATCTGGGTCAACGCGCCCTCCGGCAAGAACGTCACGATCAAGTTCGGCAACGGCACCCAGAGCACGAACTCCGTCCATACCGGGACCGGCGCCTGGACCCGGGTCACGCTCACCCTCACGGCGTCCGCCGACCGGACCGGCGTGGTCCTGGCCGCCTACCGCTCCACCTCGACCGGGTCCGACTACACCTTCACGCTCGACGACGCGGTCGTCTGGGACTCGGGCACGCCCGATCTCAACGTGCCCACCTCGGAGACGATCTACGACGTCAACGGCGCGATCATCCGGACGATCCTGCCGCCCGGTGATCCGGGCACCGACGAGCCCCTGGTCACCACGACCGACCGCGACAGCCTCGGCCGCCCAACGGTGGTGACGGTCAACGCCATCGCCGGCGCCGGCACCGGCGACAGCACCAGCAACCTCGCGTCCACCACCCACTACGACGCCCTGGGCCGGACCGACTACACGCTCGACCAAGCCAGCGTCAAGACGAGCTTCGCCTTCGATCGCCTGGGCCGGGCCATCCAGACGATCCAGAACGACACCGGCTCGTCGCCCGCGGCGAGCACCGACGATCACGACGTCAAGAGCACGTTCGGGTACGACACCCTGGGCGAGCTCGTCGCCTACTGCCCGGCCATGGGCCTCTTCGGCGGCACGCCGTGCGACCGGACCGCGACCACCGTGGGCGCTGGCGATGCGTACACCCGCGGCTGGCACTGGACGTATGACGACGCCGGCCACCAGGCGTCGGAGATCCCGCCCGTCAACCAGACCTCGACCAAGCTCGACACCACCCTGTGGGCGTACAACGTCGCCGGCCAGCTCACCCGCCAGACCAGCCAGACGGCCGCTGGCACCAGTCACCGCTATACGCAGCTCAGCTATGACAACGTGGGCCGGGTCACCGGGTCCACGGTCTACCAGGGGACCTACCCGTCTGGGACGGAGAAGATCAAGACCACGACCAGCTACTTCGGCGACGGCGCCCAGGACACGGTCGCCGTGTACCTCAATGGCTCAGGCAGCCCGTCTGACACGATCAACTACACGTACGACACCGCCGGTCGCCCCGACCAGCTCAAGCGATCCGGCACGGTCCTGACCGATTTCTCGTGGAACGCCGACGGGACCTTGTCGTCGCGCGCCGATGGCGACGCCGGGGCCGTGGGGACCAGTAGCTTCACGTACGACTGGGCCAAGCGGATCAGTGGCGCCACCCTGCCGTCCGGCTGGCAGTCGGGCGGTGGCACGGCGTCCTTCACGTACCGTCCCGATGGCCTGCTGGCCACCCGCAAGTTCAACAGCGACGCCAACGCCGTCACCTATGCGTACGACGCCGCCAAGCGTCCGACGAGCGCCAGCAAGACGCTGACCGGGGGATCGCTCAG
>CAIJPD010000058.1 GCA_903822495.1 uncultured Chloroflexota bacterium
CGGCGGCGCCGGGGGCGGCGGCGCCTTCGATTGGCCCGAACCCGTCGGATCCCGAGGCGCGCCCGTGAGCATCGGCCGTCTCTCCACCCGAATCTTCCTGGCCTTTGCTGGCCTCGCCCTGGTCATCCTCGTGGGCGTGGCCGGCTCGCTGTTCGTGGTGCTCCGCGGGCTCCACGCCGACGCGGCCACCAACGCGCTGGCCCAGACGGTGCAGCCGCTGGTCTTCCAGCTCCGAACGGCGTCGACGGCGCCGCAGCTCCGGTCGGCGGTGGCCGACTTCCGTGGCCAGGTGGCCGAGGGCGTCCAGGTCTACCTGGTGGGCCCCGAAGGACGGGCGCTGGACCTGGGCGAGGGCTTGTCGCCAATCACGTTCCCGGTGGATGCGACGGCGGCGCTCGGCACCACGGCCACGGGCTCGCTCAACGGGCCCGGGCGCCAGGACCTCCTGTACGCGGTCACGATCGTTCGCGGCCCCGCGACGGCCGGGGTCCGGGCCATCGCGCTGGCGGAGCCTGACCGCTCCGCGACCGCCGCGCTCCGGGACCTGACCCGGATGATGGCGGCCGTGCTGCTGATCCTGCTGCTGGTGGGCGTGCCTGTGGTCTGGCTGCTCTCGCGCTCCGTGACCGGGCCACTTCGCCGCCTGGCCGAGGCCACCGCCAATCTCCCCGTCGGGCCGGCCAGCTCGGCTCCGCCGCTCACCCCGGAGGGTCCGGTGGAGGTGCAGGAGCTGACGCGACGCTTCAACGGCATGGCCGCCGAGTTGACCGCGCAGCGCGAGCACGAGACCCGGCTCCTGGCAGACCTGCGTCACGACCTGCGCACGCCGCTGACCGTGATCGGCGGGTTCGCCGAGGCCCTCGGCGACGGGACGGCGGTGGGCGACGACGCGGCACGCGCGGCCCGCGCCATCAGCGAGGAGGCGGCCCGACTGGAGCGCCTGGTCGCGGAGTTGGACACGGTCGAGCGGCTGCGCGGCGGCCAGGCCGGCCTCCGCCCGGAGCGTCTGGACGGCGCGGCGATCGTCGCGGCCACGGTGGAACGCTTCGCCGCCACGGGCAAGGCCCGCGGCGTGACGGTCGCGAATGCGTGCGTGGGCCGGATCGGCGACGAGGCGCTCGGGCTGGCGGCGGACCGCGTGGCGCTGGACCGGATCCTGGGCAACCTCATCGAGAACGCGCTGGCCGCCGCCGACGCCCCGGACCGCCACGTCTGGGTGGACGCGCGACCCGTCGCCACGGTGAGCGGCCGCGGGCCGGGGGTGGCGTTCGTCGTGACTGACGACGGCCCTGGCTTCCCGCCCGGCGAGATCGAGCGAGTCTTCGAGCGCTTCTACCGCGCCGACCCCAGCCGAAGTGGCACGGGCTCTGGCCTGGGGCTGGCCATCGTGCGCGAGCTGGCACGCGCCCACGGGGGCGACGCCGTCGCGGAGAACGTCGCCCCGCGCGGCGCGCGAATCAGCGTGCTGCTGCCGCGATCGCCGGGCGGCTCCGGGGCCTGAGGCTCGCCGGCCTTCGCGACACGCATTTCGGCCAGGAACCCGCTCGCCCGATCCGCCGACTCGCGGGGAGGCTCAGCCGGTCGGTTCGATGGGGGCCGGGATCAGGGGCACGCCGAGGGCCCGGAAGTCGGCGTCTGTTGCGAGCACGGCATCGATCCCGCCGCGCTCGATGACCGCGAAGCTGATTCGGTCGACGAACGAGATGCCCGGAGGCAGCGACGCACGATACGCGGCCAGGACGCGGGAGTGCAGCTCGGGCTCGACCGGGACGATCTGGACGATCGGCAGCACATCGTCGAGCAACGCGATCGCGCCGTCGACGCCGAACCGGCGCCGAACCACTGCGAGCGACTCGGCCACGACGTAGCCGTGGGTCAGCAGGTCCGCGTCGGACAACGAGGCGAACGCGCTCCGAACCGCCGGGTGCCGGGGGTCAGCGCGATCCAGCAGCGCCAGGAGGGCGCTGGTATCGACGAAGACGCGGCTCACCAGCCGATCTCGCCCGCGATCTTGTCGTGGCGCTCGGCGACGTCACCGGTCCCCGAGTCAAGCCGGCCCGCGGCTGCCAGCGCGCGCTGGAATGCCTCGTGGCGCGACCGCGCATCGCCCGGGACGACGCGGTCAACCGCGTCGCGAACGACGGCCGCAATGGGGACCCCCTGCCGCCCGGCCTCGGCCCGGAGTCGCCGCATCTGGTCCTCGGTGAGGGAGATCTGCGTTCGGATCATGCCTGCATGATAACAACTCGACCGGCCTGATATCGATTCGATCACTCGCTTTGGCCTTGGTCCGCCGGTTGTTGTCAAAGCGCCGAGGTCGTAGGCTCGACGGCAAGGGTTGACCGAGCGAGGACGATGACGTTGCCAGGCAAGTTCCATCCGAGCCTCATGAGCCGCCACGCGACGCGTGAGGCGGCGCGTGAGAGAATCCCGCTCCAGATGATCAAGATGACCTACGAGGATCCAGACAGCGTCCGCCCGTCGGATCACGATGAGCTGCGGGAGATCCGGACGCGCTGGTTCGCGGCCGAGGGTGTCGAGGTCGTGGTGGATATCGATGACGGACGCGTCGTGTCCGTGTGGCGCAAGGGCGAGAAGCCATGACGAACCGCAACCTGCTCCTCGAATACGACGAGTCAGTGGACGCCGCGTATCTCACCGTGAGCGACGATGACTGGCACCACCAGGTTCGGCTCGACGACGCTCGCGGGATCAACTACGCGGCTGACGGCAGCGTGATCGGTGTCGAGATCCTGTCGCCGCGGCGGAAGGGCGTGAACCTCGATGGGCTGCCGTTTCGCGACGACATCGCGCGGGTGCTGCAGGCCGTGTCGTTCCGGATCCTCGAGGGGGCCCGGTAGACGTACCGATTGAGCTGGCGGGGGTTGGTGGCCGAGCCGAGCACGGTGTCGTTGCTGGTGAAGGAGCCGAGGCCCGGGCTCATCTCGCGGGCGGCGAAGTCATACAGGCTGGGACCCGAGGCCGCGACATCGAGCCGGCCCTGGTATTTCCACGACTTGGTA
>CAIJPD010000059.1 GCA_903822495.1 uncultured Chloroflexota bacterium
CCGATGCCTTGCCGGCGGAGGTCCCGCCGATGCCTTGCCGGCGGAGGTCCCGCCGATGCCTTGCCGGCGGAGGTCCCGCCGATGCCTTGCCGGCGGAGGTCCCGCCGATGCCTTGCCGGTCGTGCCGGTGTTTTCACCGGATTCCCACCGGGATGGCGTTGGGCGAGACTCTGCAGCCGGCTCCGGGTTGGACCGTCACCACCAGGGCCCAATCGTCGCCAGATGCCCACCACCATGTCATCCGGTGATGTTTGGTGGTGGTCGCGAGCGGATCACCCGCTTGCGCGCCGATCGACGTCGCCCAACGCCATCCACTTGGGAATCTGGCAAGAACAGGAGGCCGGACATCGGCCCGGACGGGGCACGGAGCCAGCGGCGAACCGCCACGCCGCGGGCGGGGTAGGCCGCCAGGAAGCTCTGCTCCAGTGCCGCGATCCGGCGGCGCGCGGTCGTGCCCTCCGGTGCGATGAGCAGGCGCGCCGCCCCACGGCCAGCCCAGCCGCGTTCGGCCGCGATCCGGAGTGCCAGCCGCAGCTTGCGGTCGTGCGCCGCCAGCAGGGACTGCGCATCGGGCACGACGGTCTTGACCTCGACGACGAGGATCGTCCCAGTCCCCGCATGGAACGCGAGGACGTCCACGCTGCCGCGCTCGCCGTAGATGCTGAAGGACGCCTCCACGACGCACGCCCATCCATTGCGCTCCAGCAGTCGGACGACCACTTCCACCAGGGCGGCATGCCGCGCGTCAAGCAGGCGGTCCAGGCCCTCGCCGTGCCAGCGCACGCTCAGGTCCACTTCGGCGCCGAGCGCGGCGGCCAATGCCAGGAGGTCATCGACCGGCACGCCCTTCAGCTCGCCTCGCTCGATCCTCGCGGCCTGGGATCGGGAGAGCCGCGCCGCGGCGGCCACGTCGACCTGGCGCAGCCCGCGGCGCATCCGGATCGCGCGGAGTGATCGGCCGAACCTGATGGGATCCATGCGGTCATCTTCCCGGCCGCCGCTTCACCCCGGCTTCACCGCCGATGCGCGGCCCCTTCACCGCCCCTTCACCCGCCGCTGACCCGCCGCTTCACCCCGGCTTCACCGCCGATGCGCGGCCCCTTCACCGCCCCTTCACCGCCGCTGACCCGCCGCTTCACCCCGGCTTCACCGCCGATGCGCGGCCCCTTCACCGCCCCTTCACCGCCGCTGACCCGCCGCTTCACCGCCGCTCACCCGCCGGTTTCGACCCGGCCCTCCGGTGACCGCGTTCGCTGGCGTACACTCAACCCCGAGAGGGACCCCAGTCTGCGCCCTCGCTACTGGCGCGTCCCCAACGTGCATTCGCCGGCTCGACCACGCTCGCGAGGTGAATCGACCATGGATTATCTTCGGCCCCAGACCGTCGCGGAGGCCCTTGCGGCCATCGCCCAAGCGGGTGGGACGGCGACTGTGATCGCCGGCGGCACCGACATCATCGGTGACATCAAGTTCCGGGGCCTCAAGCCGACGGCGTTGATCAACATCAACCGGCTCGAGGGCCTGCGCTACATCACGGAGGACGCGTCAGGGCTGCGGATCGGCGCCTTGACTAACATCCAGGAGTTGGTGGGCAACCCCATCATCGCCAAGAGCTACACCGCCCTGGGCGACGCGGCCGAGCGCTTTGCGTCCCTTCAGGTGCGCAACCTGGCGACGGTCGCAGGCAGCCTGGGTCGTGCCTCCCCCGGGGGCGACATGGCGCCGCCCCTCATGGCGCTGGGCGCCAGCGTGATCGCCGTCAGCCCGTCGGGCGAGCGCGAGATCGACCTGGCGGACTTCTTCCTTGGCCCGCGCCGGACGGTGCTCCAGCCCGGCGAGCTGATGCGTGAGATCCGCATCCCGGCGCCCGGCCCCCGGAGCGGCTCCGCCTACGCGCGCCTCAGCTACCGCGACGTCCTGGACCTGTGCATCGTCGGCGTGGCGAGCGGCATCAAGCTGGACGCGGGCAACCGCGTGACCAGCGCGCGGCTGGCCCTGGGCTCGGTGGCCCCGCGCCCCGTTCGCGCCGCCAACGTGGAGGCGTTCCTCCTCGGCAAGGAACTCACCGACGAGGTGATCCGCGAAGCCGGCAACGTCTCTTCGCAGGACGCCAACCCCATCACCGACCAGCGGGCATCTGCCGAGTATCGCAAGCAGATGATGCCCGTGCTCACCCGGCGAAGCCTCGCCCGCGCCCGCGACGCGGCGCAGGGCTGACCAGAGCCCGACGAAGGAGCAAACGAGTCCCATGACGAAGGCTGAGGTTCGGGCGACCATCAACGGGCGGGAGCGCGAGCTCCGCGTGGACCCGTGGCGGACGCTCCTGGAGATGCTCCGCGACGACCTGGAGCTGACCGGCACCAAGCTGGGCTGCGAAGCCGGCGAATGCGGCGCTTGCACCGTCCTGCTGGACGGCAAGCCCGTGGTGTCGTGCGTGACCCTCGCGGCGGATGCCGACGGGCGCACCATCGAGACCATCGAGGGGATCTCCACCCCGGAGCATCTCCACCCGCTCCAGGACGAGTTCCTGAAGCTGAGCGCGTTCCAGTGCGGCTATTGCGCGCCCGGGATGATCATGAGCAGCAAGGCGCTCCTCGAGCACAACCCAAACCCGACCGAGGGGGAGATCCGCGACGCGATCGCCGGCAACCTGTGCCGCTGCACCGCGTACGTCGGGATCGTCAAGGCCATCCAGAACGTGGCTGCGGAAGGGGTGTCCTGAGATGGTCGATACGTTCATCCTCGGCAAGTCCGAGCTCAACATCGACGCCCCGGAGAAGATCGCCGGGCGGGCCAAGTACGCCATCGACATGACGCTCCCGGGCATGCTCCATGCCCGGGTCCTGCGCAGCCCGCGCGCCCACGCCAGGATCCTGTCGATCGACACCAGCGCGGCCCGGGCCATCCCCGGCGTCCTCGCGGTCATCACCGCGCAGGACATGCCGCACCTCGAAGACTTCCCGGGCGACCGGCCCACCCTGGCCCTCGACCGGGTCTGCTACATCGGCGACGCGGTGGCCGCGGTGGCCGCCGAGACGCTCGAGCTGGCCGAGCAGGCCCTGGCGGCGATCAAGGTGGAGTACGAGGACCTCCCGGCCGTCTTCGACCCCGAAGTCGCCATGTCCGAGACCACCCCCGTGATCATCCATCCCTCCGGCAAGGGCCCGGGCGGGAAGGTCATGGGCAACAACCAGGCCCACTGGTACGGCGCCGCGGACGGCGATCTCGACAAGGGGTTCGCCGAGGCGGACCTGATCGTCGAGAACCGGTTCACCACCGGCATGGCCCAGTGCACGCCCATGGAGCCGCACGTCGCCCTGGCCGACGTCGATATCTACGACAACTGCGCCATCTACTGCAACACCCAGACGCCGTACCTGGTCAAGCAGCGGGTCGCCGAGATCCTCAAGGTCTCGCCGCACAAGATCAGGATCATCGTCCCGCCGCACATCGGCGGCGGCTTCGGCTGCAAGACCCGGATGAAGGGCGAGGGGATCGCCGCGGCGCTCTCACGCGCCGCCCGCAAGCCGGTGAAGCTGGTCTA
This sequence comes from uncultured Chloroflexota bacterium, assembly GCA_903822495.1. Lineage (GTDB taxonomy): Bacteria > Chloroflexota > Limnocylindria > Limnocylindrales > CSP1-4 > CAIJPD01. Next base: position 3,545 of record CAIJPD010000059.1, read on the forward strand.
CACCCGCGAGGAGGTCTTCGCGGACACCACCGTCAAGCATCCGTTCGTGATCTACATCAAGGACGGCGTGAAGCAGGACGGGACGCTGGTCGCCCGCAGCATCCGCGCGATCCTCGACGCCGGCGCCTACACGGACGGCACCGTCGGCGGCCTGGTCACCCGCAACGCCGCGTACGGCGCGGTGGGCGTCTACAAGGTCCCCAACTTCAAGCTCGACAACTTCCGCGTCTACACCAACAAGCCTGTCGGCGGCGCGTTCCGCGGCTTCGGCGTCGCCCAGACCACCTGGGCCGTCGAATCCCAGATGGACATCATCGCCGAGAAGCTGGGGATGGATCCCCTCGAGCTCCGGCTCAAGAACCTGCTGGTCGACGGCGACTACAACCCCGAGCAGTACCTGATGGACGCCGTGGGCTCGTATCCCACGGTCCAGAAGGCGGCCGAGCTCATCGAGTGGGGCACCCCGGCCGACGCGCCGATCTCGCCCACCGCCAAGCGCGCCAAGGGCATCGCCATCGGCTGCAAGCACTTCTCGATCCAGACGTCCTCCGCGGCCATCAAGATCCACGAGGACGGCTCGTTCGAGGTGCGCTCGTCGGTCACGGACATCGGCCAGGGCTCGCGCACCGTGATGGCCCAGATCGTGGCCGAAGAGTTCAAGGTCCAGATGAGCCAGGTCCGCGTCATCCGCGTGGACACGGACGTCACGCCGCTCGACACCGGCCAGTCCGGGTCCAGCACCACGGTCAAGGCGGGGCACGCCGTTCGGCTGGCCTGCAAGGAGACCAAGCGGCAGCTCTTCGACCGGGCGGCATCGCTCCTCGAGGCAGCGGCCGGGGATCTCGACACCGCCGGTGGCCGGGTCTTCGTCAAGGGCTCGCCCGACCGCTCCATCGCGATCAAGGACCTCTTCCTCAAGCTCCCGATGGGGGCGCCGGGCTACGAGTACGGCCCCTTCCTCGAGAACTACTCCGAACTGGTCGGCGGCGCCATGTTCTACCCGCAGAACGAGCGCGGCCCCAAGGGCGAGGTGCTCCCCAAGGTCGGCTTCTCGTACTGCTCGCAGGCCGTCGACCTGGAAGTGGACGTCGAGACGGGCCGCATCAAGATCCACAAGCTCGTCTCGATCCTCGACCCGGGCAAGCCGATGAACGACCAGATGGCGATCGGCCAGATCGAGGGCGGCGTCGGCTTCGGGATCGGGACCGGCATCTTCGAGGAGATGTCGTTCCGGGACGGCAAGCCCACCAACGCCAACCTGACGGACTACCGGATCCCCACGGCGCTCGATGTGCCGAACGTGGACCAGCTGGTCTTCGGGCAGGTCGAGACCAACTTTGCCTACGGCCCGTACGGGGCCAAGGGCATCGGCGAGGTCGTGGTCTGCGCCACGGCCGCGGCGATCGCCAACGCGATCCGGAGCGCCACGGGCGTCCGGGTGCTGGCGATGCCACTCACGCAGGAGCGTGTCGCGCTCGCGATCGCGGAGTACGAGGCCAGCCGGGCCTAGCCTCCGCGCCGATCCTGAACTTGCCAAGGGGGGCGGCCGTGAGGCCGCCCCCCTGTTTGATTCCGGGCGCCCCGGCGCGGGCCGACGCACTCCGGCGCCAAGGCGCGGGCCGACGCACTCCGGCGCCCCGGGCCGCACGTCGGGCCCTTCAGCGGACCTTCAGGGAGCCTCTGCTACGATCCGCGCCTCTGCCGGGGCGGGGGCCATCGCCTCACGGGGAACCGCCGGAGTGCGTCCGTTGCCGCTGCTTCCTCTCAGGTCGGGATCCCAGCCGGGGCCGTCGGGCCCGGCTGATGACACGCCCCCCATCGATGCGCCGACCGCCGCTCCGCCCCCCGCCAACGCCCTGGGCATGACCCCGGCCGCGGCCGCGCTGCTGGGCCGCACTCCTCCGCCGCGGCCGGCCGCGGCTCCGCCCGGTCGCGCGGCTCGCCCGCCCTCTCGTAGCGACCGCCTCGCCCGGCGCGTCCGTGCGGCCGGCCGGGACGTTCGCGATTCCGCCCGGCGTGGCCTCCCCTTTGTCTCCGGCGCCGCGGCCATGCTGGTCGCGCTCCTGGCCTTCAACCAGGTCTCGCCGCCACCGGCGCCGCTCAGCAGGAGGGACGTCAACGACGCCATCACGAAGGCGCTCGCGTCCCAGACCCCGGCGCCGCCGTTCTCCAGGGGCGCCTACCAGGCCGTCGCCCTGTCCGTGGTGCTGATCCAGGTGAACGCGCCGGCCGCCGCCGCGCCCGCCGGCTCGCCATCACCCGCCACGGAGCAGGGTGGTCGCCTCGGCACCGGGGTGATCGTGAGCGATGCTGGCCTGATCATGACCAGCAACCACGTGATCGCAGGCGCGACGGCCATCCAGGTCACGTTCGCGGACGGCAGCAAGGCACCGGCGCGGATCGTCAGCCAGTCGCCCGAGAGCGACACCGCCACGATCAGCGCCGGCACGCCGCCCCAGGGCATCCCGGCGGCCGTCCTGGGGAATCCCGGCCGGGTCCAGGTGGGCGACGAGGCCTTCGCCATCGGCAGCCCGTTTGGCCTGTACAGCTCGCTCAGCGCGGGTGTCGTCTCCGCGCTGGACCGCTCCTTCCAGGTCCCTGGCAGCACGGTCACGCTGACCGGCCTCATCCAGGTCGACGCGGCCGTCAACCCGGGCAACTCGGGCGGCCCCCTGGTCAACCGCGCCGGCCAGGTGATCGGGATCGTCGCCGCGCTCATCAACCCGACCAAGGAAGACGTCTTCGTGGGGATCGGCCTGGCCGTCCCCATCACGGCCGCGGGTGGCGGCGGCAGTCTCCCGCCCTACTAGCGGCTCCAGCCCAACCAGGCGCTCCAGCCCACCCGGTCAGCCCCGCCCGCTCCCCGACGACCAGCCAACCGAAAGGACGATCCATTGGACCAGACCGCCAACCGCGAACCAGCCCTCCCCATGGAGCGGCTCCTGTACGAGGTCAAGAAGGTCATCGTCGGCCAGGACCACCTCCTGGAGCGTCTGATCGTGGGCCTGCTCGCCCGCGGTCACGTCCTGGTGGAGGGCGTCCCCGGCCTCGCCAAGACCATGGCCATCAAGACCCTGGCCCAGGCCATCGGCGGCGACTTCAAGCGGATCCAGTTCACGCCGGACCTGGTCCCCGCGGACCTCGTGGGCACGCGGATCTACAACCAGAAGACGGGTGAGTTCAGCACCAGCCTGGGGCCGGTGTTCACCAACCTGCTCCTGGCCGACGAGATCAACCGCGCCCCGGCCAAGGTCCAGAGCGCGCTCCTCGAGGTGATGCAGGAGCGCCAGGTCACCATCGGCAACGAGACCCATCGGGTCCCCAACCCGTTCCTGGTGCTGGCAACCCAGAATCCCATCGAGACCGAGGGCACCTACGCGCTGCCCGAGGCCCAGGTGGACCGGTTCATGATCAAGGTGGTCGTGGACTACCCCAGCGCCACGGAGGAGTTCGTCATCGTGGAGCGGATGACCAACCCGCTCCCGCAGGTGAGCCAGGTCCTGACCACCCAGCAGCTGGTGAGCCTCCAGGCGGCCGCCGATGCCGTCTACGTGGACCCGGCGCTGATCGAGTACGCCGTCCGCCTGGTCACGGCCACCCGCGATCCGGGCCGTCACGGCCTGGCCGAGCTGGCCCGTTACCTGACCTTTGGAGCCAGCCCGCGCGCCAGCATCAACCTGATCCTCACCGCCAAGGCACTCGCCTACGTCCGCGGCCGCGACTTCGTGCTTCCCCAGGACGTCCTCGACATGACCCTGGACGTCATGCGTCACCGGATGGTGCTCTCCTTCGAGGCACTCTCCGAGAACGTCACGGCGGATGAGCTGCTGCGGGCCATCCTCGCGCGGATCCCGGCTCCGGCGGTCCCGCTCCGAGCGCAGGCGCGCGTCGGCGTCGGCGTCGGCGCCTGAGTCCGAGACGAGGCGACGGTGAGGCAGCGGTGGCCACGGACAGGCGGCCCTGGGTGACGGCGTGACGCTCCAGCAGGACGCGCCAGCCCTCGACGGGGGCGCGATCGAGACCGAGACGGCCGGGGGCGCCGGGCGCACGCCGACCGCTGCGGAGCGCGTCCTCCAGCGGCTGGACTGGCACGTGGTCCGGCGGCTCGACGGCCTGCTCCAGGGCGACTACCGGAGCCTCCTGTTTGGCCACGGCCTGGACTTCGCCAACCTGCGCGAGTACCAGCCCGAGGATGACATCCGGTACATCGACTGGAACGTCACCGCACGCCTCGACACCCCCCATGTCCGCCAGTACCACGAGGACCGTGACATCACGGCGTGGTTCCTGCTGGACATGAGCCCGTCCGTGGACTTTGGGACCGCCGATGCCGACCGGGCCAAGCGCACGGTCCTGATCGACTTCGTCGCCACGCTCGCGCGCCTCCTGACCCGTCACGGCAACCGCGTGGGCGCGGTCCTGTACGGCGACCGGATCGAGCGCACGATCCCCGCCGGCGGGAGCCGTCTCCAGGTCCTCCGCCTGATCAACGACCTGCTGGAGTCGCCACGCCTCCGGCGCAGCGGCGTCACGGACCTGGGCGCGCTCATGGACGCCGGGAGCCGGACCATCCGGCGCCGCTCCCTGGTGTTCGTGATCAGCGACTTCATCAGCACGCCCGGCTGGGAGGCCGCGCTCAACCGGTTGAGCCGCCGCCACGAGGTGATCGCCATCCGCCTCACGGACCCCCGCGAGCACGACCTCCCGGACGTGGGCCCGCTGATCATGGAGGACGCCGAGACGGGCGAGCAGCTCTACGTGGACACGCGCGACAAGGCCTTCCGGCAGCGCTTCCGGGACGCGGCAACGCGCCGCGACGAGGCCCTGCGGACCTCGTTCATGCGAGCCGGCGTGGAGGCGGTGGAGATGTCCACCGACGAGGACCTGGTCCGCTCCATCGTCCGGCTCGCCGGCAGCCGCAAGCGACGGCGGGGTCACGCATGACGTTCGCCTGGCCGATCCTGCTGGTGGCCGTCCCGCTGGTGCCCCTCGGCGCCCTGGCGCTCTGGGTCATGGGCCGACGCCGCGCCGCGCGCGTCGCGTCGTTCGGGCACCTCAACCTCGCCCCGTCCGCCACGGGCCGGCGCGTCGCCGTTCGCCGCAAGATCACCGCCGCGTTCTACCTGTTGGGGCTGATGCTCCTGGCCTTCTCCCTCGCCCGGCCCACCGCGGTCGTCAGCCTGCCCGTCTCGGAGGGGCTGGTCATCCTGGCCTTCGACGTCTCGCAGAGCATGGCCGCCGACGACCTCCAGCCCACCCGGATGGAGGCGGCCAAGGTGGCGGCCAAGGCATTCGTCGCGCGCCAGCCCGTGAGCGTCGTCATCGGCGTGGTGGCGTTCTCCGACAGCGGCTTCTCGGTCCAGGCACCCAGCAACGACCCGGCGACCGTCAGCGCAGCCATCGATCGTCTGCAGCCGCAGCGCGGGACGTCGCTGGGGCAGGGCATCCTCGATTCGCTCAACGCGATCGCCCTCGCCGAGACCGACCAGGTCAAGGGCTTCTACACCAACCGGAGCCCGGAGCCCAGCATCGCCCCCACCCCGGTCCCGCCGGGGACGCACACGTCTGCCTCGATCGTCCTCCTGACCGACGGCGAGAACAACCAGCGGCCCGATCCGCTCCAGGCCGCGCAGTCGGCCGCCGGTCGCGGGATCCGGATCTACCCGATCGGCATCGGCAGCGAGGCCGGCGCCGACCTCAAGATCGACGGCTTCACCATCCACTCGCAGCTGGACCCCGACCTGCTGGGCCAGATCGCCCAGGTCACCGGGGGCCGCTACTTCTCCGCCGAGAGCGCCGCCGACCTGCAGTCGATCTACGACACGCTGGACCCGCGGGTCGACTTCCGGAACCAGCTGACGGAGGTCACCGCCTTCCTCGCGGCGTTCGGCCTCGTGCTGATCCTCGTGGGCGGGATCACCTCGCTGGCCTGGACGGGCCGGCTGCCATGACCATGTCTGAGGTCGCGGGGCGGGCCCGCGTGCTGACTGCTGCGGGGTGCGCGCGATGAGCCTCCTCTGGCCTGGGGCGCTGGCGCTCCTCCTCCTGGTCCCGGCGCTGGTGGCGGCCTATGCCTGGTCCCAGCGTCGCGGGTCGCGCCCGGCGCTCCGGTACTCCAGCCTGTCGCTGGTCCGCGAAGCGCTGCCGGGCTCCTCGCGCGTCCGACGTCACCTGCCGTTCGCGCTGTTCGCGGCCGCGCTCGCCAGCCTGCTGCTGGGCATGAGCCGGCCGGTCGCCATCGTGAGCGTGCCCAGCAGCCAGACGACGATCCTGCTGACGATCGACGTCTCCGGGAGCATGTGCTCGACCGATATCCAGCCCAACCGGCTCCTCGCGGCGGAGGCCGCGGCCGCCAAGTTCATCACGGCGCAGGGGCCCAACGCGCTGATCGGGATCGTGGCCTTCGGTGGCTTCGCGGAGATCGTGCAGGCGCCCACCAACGATCGTGCATTGCTCCTCGACGCGATCCGGTCGCTGACGACCGGGCGTCGGACCGCGATCGGCAGCGGGCTCCTCCGGGCGATCGACGCCATCGCCCTGATCGATCCCAACGTGGCGCCCAGCCGGACCGACACCAGCACCACGGTCCCGCCCACCCCGGTGCTGCCCGGCGCCTACGTGCCCGACATCATCGTGCTGCTCACCGACGGCGCCAGCAACTCGGGACCGCTCCCGGTCGATGCCGCGCAGCAGGCCGTGGACCGCGGCATCCGTGTCTACACCATCGGGTTTGGGACGGCCGGCGGGGGCGGCCTCGCGGCCAACTGCGCGCCCGGCTTCGTGGGACGCGAGCCCAACGCGTCGGGCGCCCCGGTCCCGGGCGGCGGCTTTGGCGGCGGCGGCTTTGGCGGCGGCGGATTTGGTGGCGGCACCCAGGGTGGCGGCAACTTCCGGCGCGGCATCGACGAGGTCACCCTCAAGCAGGTCGCCGACCTGACCGGCGGCGAGTACTACCCGGCCGAGAGCGCCGGGGAGCTCCAGGCCGTCTTCGACAAGCTGCCCACCTACCTCATCGTGAAGCACGAGACCCAGGAGCTGACGGTCCTGCTGGTCGCGCTGGCCACACTCCTGATCGCCACGTCGCTGGCGCTCGCCCAGGCCTGGCGGCCCTTGCCGTAGCCGGGCCGCGACCGCCCACGGCCATTTCGGGACCAACGGACGGGCCGGATGGACCGTCCGGCGGACTGCGCCGCGTGGGATGCTTCTGCCGATGGCGCCCCCTGCCGGGCCGCGCCAGCGTGCGGGTCCCCAGCGTGCAGGTCCGGCGGAAGGGAGCAGGGAGCGTGGCACCCAGATCCGGATCCGTCGCCGCGATGGCGCTTGCCGCCGTATTGCTGGTGGCAGGCTGCGGCGGGGCCGTCGCCACCCCCCGCGCGTCGGTCGGGCCCACGGGCCTGCCGGCCGGCACCTACACCAGCAAGGCGTTCAAGCCGGCGCTGTCCTACACCGTCCCGGCCGGCTGGGCCAACGACAACGACACCGCCGACTACTTTGCCATTCGCCCCGCCGTCTCCGATGCGGTCGGCATCTCGGTGTTCCAGTCGCCCCTGGCGATGTCGCAGGACAAGGCCTGCCCGGATGCCGGCGAGCCCGGGGTGGACACCTCGGCTGCGGGCCTGGCCGCCTGGATCCGCGGGCTGAAGGGGCTCAAGGTCAGCGCGCCCCGCCTGGCCGCGATCGGCGGGCTGCGCGGCACCGAGATCGACGTGGAGATCGCCGATGGGTGGACGTTCTCCTGCTCGTTCGCCGGCGGGCTGCCCACCGTGCCCCTCTTCTTCGGCAGGGACGGTGACTATCACTGGGTCGTCGCCGGCACGGAGAAGCTCCGGCTCGACATCCTCGACGGCCCGGACAAGTCCACCATCGTGGTGGACGTGGATGCCTTCGACGGCGTGCTCTTCGATGATCTCGTCATCGCGTCGGGGCCCATCACCCGGTCGTTCTCCTTCAAGTCGAATTGACGCCCGCCGGCCGACGTGACGCCCGCGGCCCCGGCCGCCCCGTCGGCGTCGCAGGATTCGGCGCCTTCATCGCCGGGCTGGCGGCGGCGCTCCTGATCGTCGCGGCGGGCGTCCTGTACGTGGCCGTGGAGATGACGCTCTCGCCGGCGCGCTGGCTCGATGCGCTGGAGGCGGGCAACGCCTACGACCGGGCCCCGGCGGCCATCGCCGAGCAGATCGTCACGTGGGTCGACGGCCTCCCCAGCGACCATCCCCGGACCCTGGAGCCGCTGGATCGCTCCGACGTGGAGGCGATCGCCTTCGCCCTCGCCCCGCCCGATTGGCTTCGCTCCGAGGCGCAGCGCGTGGTGCCGGCGCTCGTGGATGGCGTGGTGGCCAGCGGCCAGGTGCACGCGATCGTGGCCCTCGACACCCTCAAGGCACGCCTGACCGGGCCCACCGTCCTGGGCGTGGTCCTCGACCGGATCGCGACCTGGCCGGCCTGTACGGTCGCGCAGTCCATCGACCTGCTGGGCGACCATCCGCCGCGCTGCCGGCCCACCGCCGTCTCGAGCGGCCAGCTGGCCGTGGTCGTGGCCGGACGCTTCTCGGTGGTGGCGGCGGAGCTGCCGGACAGCGTGGACCTGGCGACGCCGGGCGACGCCCCGGGCGCCGGTGTCCTGGCGACGGCCGGGATCAATGACATCCTGCGACTTGCCGCCGCGGCCCGCACCGGCCTGCCACTGGCGGTCCTCGCGGTGATCGTCCTGCTGCTGATCGGCGCGGCCCTCGCCCTGACTGCCGGCTCGCGCGGCTGGCGGCTCATCACCCGTCGGCTGGGTGCGACCGTCCTCGCCGGCGGGATCGGCCTCCTGGTTCTCTCCCTGGGCATCGATTCGCTGCTGGCCGCCGTCGTGGGCGGGATCCGTGGCGCGCTGGCCGACGGGGGCATGGCGCCCAGGCTCGTCACCGTCGTCGGGTCGGCGTCGCTCGTCATGGTGGATCGAGCAGGTTGGCTCTTCGTGCTGCTGGCCGCTCCGCTGATCGCGGGCGGCCTGGCGCTGATCGCGGCCGGCTGGCTGGTGGCGGGCCGGGTGCGCACCGTCACCGCTCCCTGACCCGGGTCTCGGCGCCCACTCCCATTGGCGCAGGCTTCAGCGTATCTTCACGACGTGACCGCCCCGAGTCGCTCCCCGCGCACCGCCCTGGCCGGCGTGGGCATCTCGCTCGTGGTGGTCATGGCGTCGCTCCTCGCCACGCTCCACGCGGCGGGGCCGCGGACGCTGCTCACGCCGCCCGCCGGCGCGTCTGCCTCCGCCTCGGCATCGGCACCGGCATCGGCCGCGCAGGTCGGCGCGGGGACCCTCCCGCCCACCGGGCCCATCCCGTCCGGTTCCGCTGCCGCGTCAGCCTCGGCCCCGCCCACGACACCGCCACCGCCCATCGCGACGGGCGCGCCCGTGGCCTCCGGCACGCTCCCGGCCACCCCCGCGCCGGCCACGCAGAGCCCGACCAGCGCAACCCCGCTCGACACCGCCACCGGCAAGGACATCAAGCCGCCGGTCGCCCTGCCGGCGCGGGTGGACCTGTATGCCGGCGCGGTCTCCATCACGGCCGGCCAGCCGCTGGAGCTCCACGTCTCCACCGCCGCGGCCGGGTACCGCCTGTCGATCGCCCGGAGCGACGCGACGGTCAGCGGCGGATCACAGGTCGTGGCGACGGTCGATGGTCGCCCGGGCCACGACTACCGCGCCCTGGCGACCTACGATTCGCTGACCAGGACGGCCCGCGCGAACTGGCCCGTGACCGACCGCGTGGTGAGCAGCGGCTGGTCGCCGGGCGTCTACATCGCGACGGCCACGGACACCAGCGGGACGCTGGGACGCGCCATCTTCGTGGTCCGCAACCAGGTCCTGACGCCCAACCAGCCCGTCTTCGTCTTCTCGGCGCTGACCTACCAGGCCTACAACCTGTGGGGCGGCGGGAACCTGTACGGCTACGCCGGCCCCAAGGCGACGCGCGTCAGCTTTGAGCGCCCGTACGACCAGGCTGGGGGCCGCGGCTTCTGGACGAAGAGCGACGACCGGATCCTCGCCTGGCTCCAGCGACGCCAGCAACTCCAGTACACGACCGACTACGACCTGGCCGTGGCGCCACCCGCGATCGTGCCCCGGCTGGTGATCTTCCCGCGCCACACGGAGTACGTGCCCCTGGCCCTGCGGGACTGGCTGGAGCATTACGTCAACGATCTGGGCTACATGAACGTGCTCAGCTTCGGCGCCAACGGCTTCTACTGGCAGGTCCGCCTGGCCGCCGCGCGGACCGCCGGCGCCCCGCTGGACATCGTCTGCTACAAGAGCGCCGCGGCGGACCCGGAGGCGGCGGCGCACCCCGGGCTGGCGACGGTTCGCTGGCAGGACGAGCCCGTGAACCGACCCGAGGGCGCGGTGATCGGCTCGCAGTACGCCGAGGTGGTGGCCGACGGCTACGCTCGCTACAACCTCAGCGTGACCGCCGATGCGCCGGCCTGGCTCCTCCAGGGGACCGGCTGGGTCACCGGGACGGTGGCCCGCGGGCTGCTCCAGGGAGAGGCGGACGCGCCGTACCCGGGCTCAGGCTCGGTCGGGGTGCTGGCCGGGGTGGCGCCGGATCCCCTGGGCCACCGCATCTATCCGGCGTCCACGATCCGGGTGTCGCCCGCCGGGTCGCGCATCTTCGACGCCGGTTCGTTTGGCTGGGCCGACGGACTCTCCCCGGCCGTCATCAATATGGGGACCACCCAGGGCAGCTTCGACCGGCTGAACGAGAACCTGCTGCGCTGGCTGGGCTTCCCCGTCAACCCCTGAGCGGTCAACCCCTGAGCGGTCAACCCCTGAGCGGTCAACCCCTGAGCGGTGCTCGTCCGCCGGCCCCGGCCGAGCGCAGCCGGGCATCAAGCCCGCGGAGTCGCGGCCACGCTCCCGCCGCAAACAGCGCAGCGAGGATGGGGAGCAGGAACCAGTGCGCCCAGAGCTGCGGCGTCACGAGCAGGGGCGCCGTGGCCGCCAGGACGAACCCGCCGGGCCCATCCAGCCGCCGGGCGAGCACGAAGCCCATCAGGCCCAGCCCGACGCCGCGGGAGATCCAGGCCGCGGCCCCCGTGCCCAGGAGCGGCGCCAGCCAGGCCGACGGTGCCAGGTTGGTGGCGTTCGCCAGCGGGACCACGTTGAGCTGCACCGCGATGGTGTCGCCGATCACGCCGGGGTCAAGGAGGAGCACCGGGAGGGTGAGGGCGATGAGCACGGCCGCGGCGAGCAGCGACCCGCGGGCCACCACGCCCCGACCCTCGCGGGCCGCCAGGAGCCAGGCCGCGAGGCCCATCGCGGGCACAATCTTGACCGCCGCCAGCACCACGCCGGTCGCCACCAGGGCGATGGCCGCCCGCCCGCTCGCCCGCCGTCTCCCCCACCAGGCCAGGGCCAGGCCCAGCAGGACCAGCGCGTTGGGATTCGCGAAGTGGAGCTGGTCCACCAGCCCGATGGACGGCCCATACAGCGGCGGGCCCAGGGCCGCGGCGGCCAGGAGGAGGCTCGTGCCCCACCACAGGCGTCGCGGCCAGGCCAGCAGGACGGCACCGGCCAGGGCCACCGCCATGAGGCCGGCCCAGGCGCCCTCGCGGATCCCCGCCGGCACGAGCAGCAGCGCTGCGACGAGCGAGGCGTTGTATGGCGGGTGGAGTGACCACGTGTACGTCGGCGCCCCGTCGCTGCCCGTGGCCTGCGAGAAGGGCGCGGTCACGTACTCCGGGCGGTTGAGCGGGAGGCCGGCCGCGAGGCGGTCCAATCCGTCCTGCAGCCAGCGCCAGTCCGATCCCCAGTCGGAGGCACCCACCAGCCCGGCCACGTGGCGGATCGGCCCGGACGCCGCCCAGGCGAAGACGACCAGGATCGCGACCAGCACGGCCAGCCGGCGCGGACGATCCCAGCGGCCTCGGGCCGTGGGAGCATGTTCGGGCGGCGCTGCCTGCCGCGGGGTGATCGCCATCGCCCCACGATAGCGTCCCGGGTTCGCCGGATCGAGGCGGCACACGGCGGCACACGGCGCTCGCCCTCCCACGGCCACCACCTGCGTGCCAGAGCCGCCGCTTGGCGTCATCCGCTACCCTCTCGCCAACGACGCTCCCGGTCGGTCACCGCGCGGGAGCCCATGGGTCCGGCTGTCAAGTGGCGGCCGCGCAACCTCGCAGCTGGGAGATCACATGGCTGGACGCGCACCGCGCACCGGACCAGCAGCGTCGCGCGTTCGCCGCGGCTACACCATCCGCGACCAGGTGGCACTGCGCCGCCTGTCCGGCTACGCCGTCTCCGCCGACGGGTCCGGGATCGCACTGCGGATCACCTCGGCCCGGCCCGGGAGCAATCGCCTGGACTCGACGATCTGGCTGATGGACGGCGACGGCGCCGGGCTGCGGAAGCTCAAGGGGAGCGGCCGCGAGGGCAACCCGGTCTTCGGCCCCGACGGCAGCCTCTTCTACCTGACGGGCCCGCGCGGCAAGGAGCGCCAGGTGGTCCGCCTGGCCCCGGGCGCCGATGCCCCGGAGGCCGTGACCGCCTCGCCCATCGATATCGACACGTTCGTCCTGTCGCGCGACGGGTCCAGCGTCGCGTTCTCGGCCATGGTCTTCCCCGGCACCGGCCCGGACACGCTCGCCGTGACTGCGGCGCGGCTCAAGGAGCACGACGCCCAGCCGCAGACCGGTCGCGTCTACGACCAGCTGATGGTCCGCCACTGGGACGAGTGGCGAGATGGACGTCGCCGCCACGTCTTTGTCCAGTCGGTCGCCGGCGGCCCGGCCGTGGATGTCATGCCCGACATGGATGCCGATTCGCCGGTCAAGCCGTTCGGTGGCAACGAGCACTACACCTTCACCCCGGACGGGACGGGCGTCGTCTTCACGGCGCGGGACGCCGGCCGCGAGGAGGCATGGAGCACGGACCTCGACCTCTTCCTGGCCCCGGGCAACGCCTCCGAGTCGCCGCGCAAGCTCACCACCGAGAACCCGGCCACCGACACGGACCCCTCGTTCTCGCCCGATGGGCGGACCCTTGCCTACCTGGCCATGGACCGGCCGGGCTTCGAATCCGACAAGCAGACCGTGCTGCTGCGCGCCTGGCCGGACGGTGCCACCCGCCGGCTGACCGACCACTGGGATCGGAGCGTTGACTGCCTGGCCTGGTCGGCCGACGGCCGGACGCTCTACCTGAACGCCCAGGACACCGGCCAGCGCGGCCTGTTCGCGATCGACGTCGAGAGCGGCCGGGTCACCTCGCTGGTTGGGCGCGGGCACGTCGGGCAGCCGTTTGCGCAGGGAGGCCGCATCTATTACGTCAACGCGTCGCTGGCCGGCCCCGGGGACCTGTACGTCCTGGAGGACGGCCATGAGCGCCGCCTCACTCGCCTCAACGAGCGGCCGCTCCGCGGCGTGGCCCTGGGCGAGGCCGAGCAGTTCTCCTTCCCGGGCTGGAACGGCGAGACGGTCCACGGCCACGTCCTGAAGCCGGCCAACTTCGATCCCGCCAAGCGCTACCCCGTCGCGTTCATCATCCACGGCGGCCCCCAGGGCAGCTTCTCCAACGACTGGAGCTACCGCTGGAACCCGCAGGTCTTCGCGGGTGCCGGCTATGCGGCAGTGTTCATCGACTTCCACGGCTCCACCGGCTACGGCCAGGGGTTCACCGACTCCATCTCCGGGGACTGGGGCGGCAAGCCGCTGGAGGACCTGCAGCAGGGCTGGGCCTACGCCCTGGCCCGATACCCCTTCCTGGACCCGGACCGCGCCGCCGCGCTGGGTGCCAGCTTCGGCGGCTTCATGGTCAACTACATCGCCGGCGTCTGGAACGAGCCCTGGAAGGCGCTCGTCTCACATGACGGCAACCTCGACGAGCACTTCGCCTACTACGCCACCGAGGAGCTCTGGTTCCCCGAGTGGGAGCACGGTGGCGTCCCGTGGGAGCATCGCGCGGAGTACGCCAAGCACAACCCCGTGGATCACATCGCGGAATGGCGCGTCCCGACGCTGGTGATCCACGGCCAGCTGGATTACCGGGTCAGCGACATCGAGGGCCTGGCGATGTTCACGGCGCTGCAGCGCCGCGGGATCCCGTCGCGCCTGCTCTACTTCCCGGACGAGAACCACTGGGTGCTCAAGCCGCAGAACTCCGTGCAGTGGCACGACACGGTCCTGGGCTGGCTGGCGCAGTGGCTGGGGGCCGAGGGGCCAACGGACGCCTGAGCCACCACTGGGTCCACGCCCGGCTGCTGGGCAACGGATCAAGGCCGAGGCCGGGGCCGCCCGCCAACGCCGACCAGGCCCCGGTCTCGGCTAGCCCCCGGCGCCCGGCTAGCCCCCGGCGCCCGGCTAGCCCCCGGCGCCCGGCTAGCCCCCGGCGCCCAGCGCCACCACCGTATCGAGGACCTGGTCCCGCTCCCCGCCGATCAGGTACGCCTTCTGGCCGATGACGGCCGCCACGCCGTCCGAAGCCGTCGCGGGCAGCTGCCCCGCCGCCGTCACCGCGCCCGTCGCCGGGTCCACCGCGACGATGTCCTTGAGCGCGACCCCCGCCCGCCGCCCGCCCGCCACGTACAGGCGCCCATTGAGCACGAAGGCCATCGCGTGCGAGAGCGGTGCGGGCAGCCTGGCCACCTCGACCGCGGTGCCGGCGACGGGGTCGATCGCCTGAATCGAGGCGGTCTCGCCACTGGCCGTCTCGCCGCCAAGCAGGTAGAGCTTCCCGCCCAGCACCGCCGCCGCCGGATAGCGGACCGCCACGGGGAGCGCGGCGATGATCGTGAACGTCACCCCGTCCGTGGTGACCAGCACGCGTGGGTCGGCGGCGCCCGTGCCGGCACCGCCCGCGATCACGGCGGTCCCGTTGATGGCCGCCGCGACGTGATCCGCCCGGGTCGCGGGCAGCTGCCCGACGACTTTGGCCACGCCGGACCGGTCGACGACCTGCGCTGCCGCGCCGGGTGCCGCCGCGCCGCCGCCGACGACCAGCCAGAGGTCGCCCAGCTGCGCGCCGGCCGCGTCGTGGACGGCCGTGGCCAGCGACCCAGCCTGGGCGATGGTGCCCGCCACCGGGTCCAGTCGCACGATGGCGCCGGTGGTCCCAGAGCCGTTCCAGCCCCCGCACACCACCAGCGTGCCCCCGTCGATGAACACCACCATCCGGCTCAGGTGCGTCGGCGTGTGCACCGCGAGGGTGGTGGCCGTCAGCGCCAGCGGTGCCGCGGTCGGGGTGGGGGAGGGTGCCCGCGTCGGCGTGGGGCTGGGGACTGCGCTGGGCGCCGGCGTGGGGCTGGGGCGGGCGGAGGGGGATGCCGACGCGAGCGCCACCGCGCCCGGGGTCCCGGACGGCTGGCCGCCACCAGGCGATGTCGAGGGGCCGGGGGTCGCGGGGCCGCCGCATCCCGCCATGAGGAGGGCCACCAGCAGCACGGCGGCCGGCCGGTTCGTCACCGAAGCGTCGCCTCAGCCCAGGGCGAGGACGTGCACCGGGACCGGGGGCAGGTCCTCGTACGTCTCGGTGATGGGGATCAGGCCCACGGACGGCACGCCGAGCGCGTCGATCGCGGCATCCGAGATGACCGCGTACGGGCCCTGGCCCACGACATCCCGGGCGTGGTTCTTGAGCAGCCGGTGGACCACGATGACGTCCTTCCCCGCCAGCTCGACGTGGTCGACGATCCGCTGCGTCACCCACCCGCCGTGGTGAACCACGAACTTGAGCCCCAGCGAGCTCACCCTGGCGCAGGCGTCGCAGGCGCACGTCCACTGGGTGCGGGCAAGGCCCAGCTGCTCGACGAAGGCGGCGTAACAGCCACGGAGGCAGTCCAGCAGGCGGTCCCCCCGGAGGGAGATCACCGGGTCGTCGGCCACGACGAAGAGGGCATCGCCCTCGAACTTCACCAGCCGGAAGGGCGGGACGACCGCCGTCACCAGCGTATCGAGGAGGCTGGAGATCAGCGCATAGGCAACGGGCGGCTCGTCGGCCTCCACGATGATGTCGTGGTGGGCGTCGGAGACGCCCTGCAGGAAGCCGGTGTACCCGGAGATGTCGGCGAGGGCCAGGACGCCCTGGAGCTGGGTCCCCCGGCTGGGCGGTGCACTCATCGGGCGATGATAGCCGGATCGCCCTGGGGCACCTCCCCTGGGGTGGGGTCATCCGACGGCGGTTCCCGGTTCCGGTGGCACTCGCGTCGTCCGGGTCGCGGAACGTACGATGGCGCCGAAGCGAAGGAGGCCGCTCATGCTTCGCCTGTCCGCCCACGCCCGACGCCGCTTCGTCCGCCTTGCCGCCGTCCCGCTCGCCGCCCTCGTCGCCATGGCCTGCGGCAGCACGGTGACGCCGGCGCCGACCGCCGGCCCGACGGTCGGGCCAGGCACGACGAGCGGTCCGTCCAGCGGTCTGTCCAGTGGTCCGTCGGCGTCGTTCACCGCCCCGGTGGCCTCGGCCACGTCCCGGGCGACGCCCTCCGCCGTCCCCACGAACGTCCCCTCCGCCGCGCCAACAACCACGGTGTCCGCCACGCCACCGCCCACGGCGACTGCCCCGGCGCCCACCCCTGGCGCGGCGCCCAGCCCATCGGCTGCATTCGCCTGCGGCTACCCGGTAGAGCGGGCCGCCACCCGCTCCGATCCGGTCGCGCTCATCAGCGACGTTCGCGTCGGCGCCCACGACGCGTACGACCGGGTGGTGGTTGAGTTCCTGGGGAGCGGCACGCCCAGGCTGCGCCTCGAGCGGGTCAGCCCGCCCTTCGTCAAGGATCCCAGCGGGCTGCCGCTGACGGTGACGGGGACCTCGTTCGTGAGGATCCTCCTGTTCGCCGCGAGCGGCGCCGGGTATGCCACCCCCACCGGTCAGCCCAGCTACACCGGCACCAGCGCCTTCACGCCGGGGTATGTCCGCCTCACCTCGCTGGTCCAGGCGGGAGACTTCGAAGGGATCACTACCTGGTACGCGGGGTTCACCGGGCCCATGTGCTACCAGGTCTCCGAGCTGTCAAGCCCGGCACGCCTGGTCATCGACGTGCGCGCTCCGTAGGCGGACTGCCCGCGCGGCAACGCGCCGTAGCCGGACTCGGCCGCGCGTTGGCCGGGACCCCTTCCCAGCCCGGCGGTCGCACGCTAGAGTCCCGCTCATGGACGCTCCAGGCGAGCTGGATCGGCTGCGGGACGCCGCACGGGATGACCCCGAGGCCTTCTGGCGCTCGGTGGCGGACGAGTTCGTCCACTGGTCCCGCCGGCCCGATCGGGTGTTCAGTCACGAGCCGCCCACCTTCCGCTGGTTCGAAGGTGGGATCACCAACATCGCCTGGTCTGCCGTCGACCGGAACATCGAAGGCGGCCGTGGCGAGCAGGTCGCGATCATCGGCGCGGACGAGCGCGGCGGCCGCCGCACGGTGACGTACCACGAGCTGCTGGAGCAGGTCCGGCAGATCGCGGCCGCGCTGCGCGGCCTGGGCGTGGGGCGAGGCGACCGGGTCACCATCTACATGCCCACCACGATCGAGGCGATCGCCACCATGCTGGCGGTGGCCCGCATCGGTGCCATCCACGCAGTGGTCTTCGCGGGGTTCGGCGCGGGCGCGCTGGGCGACCGGATCCGCGCCTGTGGGTCGAAGGTGGTCATCGCGTCCGACCTGACGTACCGCAAGGGCAAGGACGTCCCGCTCGAGGCGATCGTGGACCGCGCCCTGGGCGATGAGCCGGGTGCGGTCGAGCACATCGTCATGCACCGACGCGGCGCGCCGCCCACGAATGCACCCGGCCTGCCGCCCAAGCTGGACTGGGACGAATTCCTGGCGGGCGGCGCGGGCCAGCCGGTCAGCCACGAGGAGATGGAGGCCAACGAGCCCGCCTACATCCTGGCCACCTCCGGCACCACGGCCAAGCCCAAGCTGGCCGTCCACCGCCACGGCGGCTACCAGGTCTGGATTGCCGCGATGGGCCGCTGGGTGATGGGCCTGCGGGCCGGCGAGGTCTGGTGGTCCATGTCCGACATCGGCTGGGTGGTGGGCCACAGCTACATCGTCTACGCGCCGCTCATGGCCGGCTGCACCACGGTCGCGTACGAGGGCGCGCTGGACCACCCCGGCCAGGAGGCCGCGTGGGCGCTCATCGAGGAGCTCCGGGTGGAGGGCGTCTTCACCTCGCCCACCGGCGTACGGCTCCTCATGCGCTACGGCACGGAGCCGGCGAAGCGCCACGACCTGTCCAGCGTCACCCGCGTGGTGTGCGCCGGCGAGGTGCTCAACGCGCCCGCCTGGCGCTGGCTGCAGGAGGAGGTCTTCGACGACCGGATCCCGGTGATCGACCACATGTGGCAGACGGAGACGGGTGGCCCCATCTTCGGGAACCCCTTCGGGCTCGGGCTCCTGCCCATCAAGCCGGGTTCCGCCGGCCTCCCGCTGCCGGGCATCGAGCCGGCCATCGTGACGCCGGACGGCGAGGAGCTGCCGCGCGGCCAGAAGGGGATCATGGTCCTGCGCAAGCCGTTCCCGGGCCTGATCGCCACCCTGTGGGGCGAGCCGGGCCGGTATGGCAAGGACTACTGGGGCAAGATTCCCGGCAGCTACTACGTGGGCGACGCCGCGCACATCGACGAGGACGGCTACGTCTGGTTCGCGGGCCGCGCCGACGAGATCATCAAGATCGCGGCCCACCGCCTGGGGACCATCGAGGTGGAGACGGCCTTCCTGCGCCATTCCGCCGTCGCCGAGGCGGGCGTGACCGGCCGCCCCGACGAGCTCCGCGGCGAGGTCATCGCCGCGTTCATCGTCCTCAAGAACGGGTATTCGGCATCGGAGGCGCTCCGCGAGGCGCTGCTGGCGACGCTGCGCGAGGACCTGGGGCCCGTGGCCGTCGTGGGCGAGCTGACCTTCGTGGACATGCTGCCCAAGACGCGCAGCGGCAAGATCATGCGCCGGGTGCTGCGCGCGGTCGTGACGGGCATGGACCCGGGCGACATCACCACGATCGAGGACGAGGGCTCTGTCGAGGAGGCCCGTGAGGCGCTCCAGGAGCTGCGCGCGGCGCTGGACTAGCGCGATCGGCCAGCGGCGATCCCTGGTGCTCGTGCCGCCGCACCTCGTGCTCGGTTGCGGTGCGGTTAAGTTTCCGAGGTGATCGCCGGGTCTTTCAGACTTCCCCTTCCACTTCCCGAGCGAATGTCGTTCACTTCGCCGGCGTCCGCTTGGGCGCCGCACCTTGTTGGACGGATGGAAGGCCAAGGAGCCTGAGCATGGTCGCGTCCCGCCGCTTTGTTCCGCTGGTCATGAGCATGGGGGTGGCGCTGACAGGATGCAGCGCGGCCGCTACCCCGGCGCCAACCGCTGCCCCCGTCACCGCTGCCCCCGTCACCGCCGCGCCAAGCGCCGCGCCGGACGGCACCCTTCCCAAGCCGGAACTCTCGTCCATCAAGATGGGGACGCCGATCGGTCAGTTCAGCCAGTTCGGCGCGGTGTTGGCCGACCAGCTGCACCTGTACGAGAAGTACGGAGTCAAGGTCACGATCACCAAGTTCAACGCCGGCGGCGACTCCGTGAACGCGCTCCTCGCTGGCGCGGTGGATGTGGGCGCTGACACGGGCGCCGAGATCGGCTTCAACTCCCAGCTCACCGACACGCCGGCCACGTCGGTGTCCGTCGAGAAGCTTGGCGTCTTCGACGGCTTCTTCTGTCAGGCCAGCATCAAGACGGCGGCAGACCTCAAGGGCAAGACCGTCGGCATCAGCACGTTCGGTGCGGCCGGCGACGCGTCCGCCCGGCTGGCCCTCAAGGCCCTTGGGCTGACGGCCACCGACGTGACCATCACCCAGGTCGGCGGCTCGTCCGTCCGGCAGGCCGCCCTGAAGGCGGGCTCCATCGCCTGCGCCCCGATCAGCATCGACCAGAAGGCCACCGAGACCGCCCTGGGGCTCAACATGCTGGTCGACCTGTCCTCGAACAAGGACGCAGCCTACCCGGCCGTCGGCCTCGCTTCCACCAACGCCTGGCTCAAGAAGTACCCCAACACGATGCTGGCCCTCGTCGCCGCCGAGCTCGAGGCGACGCACGTCGTGACCAGTGACCGGGCCACCACGGTCGCGCAGTGGGCCGCGTTCCTGCAGCAGACCGACACCGTCAAGGCGTCCGCCGACTACGACGCGGCCATCAATCAGATCAACCCGGACCTCACCTGGCCGGCGTCGGGCTTCAGCTTCGCGCTGTCCGTGCTGACGTCGGTGACGCCGGCCCTCTCCACGGTCGATCCGACCAAGGCGTACGACGCGAGCTACCTCAAGAAGCTCAACGACCTGGGCTTCTACAAGAAGATCGGCGTCCCGTACCCGACCACCAACTGGCCGTAGGCCTCGTGGGTCCGCGCTGACCCTGATCCAGAATCAAGACGGCCCCCGCGACCGCGGGGGCCGTCTTCGTTGTCGCCCCTACGCCAGCGGGATGTCCTCCAGGACGCCACGCTGCCCGGCGCGGGCCAGGACGGCTTCGATCGTCCGCACCAGCTCGCGGGCCGCCTCCACGCTCAGCTCCACCGCGACGCGTGCGCCCGGCCCACCGGCCGCGTTGACGAAGTCGATGTTGAGGGCGTGCTCCAGCGGCAGGTCATAGGGGTGGTCGTACGAGACGTTGGCCTCGTTGACCACGAACCAGTCCGGTCCGCTCTTGCCGCGGCCCAGGTCGATCCCGGCTCGCTCGGTGATCATCGTGCACATTGGATGGGTCTCCTGCTCCGCGCGCGCCTAGCCCAGCCGGGCCGAGAGGAACGCCCAGACCTTCTTCCAGCCGTCGATCGCCTGGGTGGCCCGGTAGTTGGGCCGGTCGTAGTAGAAGAACCCGTGGCCCGCGCCGTCGTAGCGGTGGAACTCGTAGTCCTTGCCCAGCCGCTTGAGCTCGGCCTCGTGCTGGTCCACCTGCTCCGGCGTGGGCGACCGGTCGTCGCTGCCGAAGATGCCCAGCAGCGGGGCGGACAGCGACGCCGTCAGGTGGATGGGCGCCACCGGGCGCTTGGGCGTCAGGTCCTCCGGCGCGGCGACCACGTTGCCGCCCCAGCACTCCACGATCGCGTCGATCCCCGTCAGCTGGCAGCCGGCCAGGAAGCCGTGTCGCCCGCCGGAGCACGTCCCAAAGACCCCCACCTTGCCGCTGGCGTAGGGGAGCGAGCGCAGGAGCCGGATGGCGCCCTCCACGTCGCCCACCACCAGGGCATCGTCCGCCCCGCCCGATGCGCGAACCGCGGCGCCGACGTCCTCCGGCGTTCCGTGTCCGTCGCGGAAGAAGAGGTTGGGCGTGATGGTGATGTAGCCGTGGGCGGCGAACCGGCGGGTGAACTCGCGGTAGATCTCGTCCCATCCGGGCGCGTGATGGATGAGGACCATGGCCGGGAAGGGCCCCGGACCCAGCGGGCGGGCCAGGTACGCGTTGATGGTGTCGCCGCCGTGCCCCTGCAGGGTGACGGTCTCGGCGAGCATGCCCTCGTAGTCGTTCGTCTGGTACACGGCTGCCTCCAGGGTGGTCGGGACGCGGCGGGCGGCCGGTCGCATCCGGGACATCCTACCGCGGCGCGCCGGCGCCACCCGCGAGGACGGCAGGCGCTACCGTCCCGCCGGCATGCCCAGCCGGTAGACCCGGCGCATCCCCGTGAGGCCCTTCATCTCGTGCTCGCCCGCGTCCTCGAGCACCACGTCCGAGCCCTCGAGCAGGCCCCTGGTCGTCGACGACACCAGCACCTCCCCCGGCCCCGCCAGGGCGAGCACGCGGGCCGCCGTGTGGACCGCGATGCCCCGAACGTCGTCACCCACCAGCTCGATCTCCCCGGTGTGCACGCCCACCCGGATCTGGATGCCGATCGCCCGCGTGGACCGCGTCATCGCCGCGGCGCCCTGCACGGCCCGCGTCGGGCTGTCGAAGACGGCCAGGAAGCCGTCGCCGGTCGTCTTGACCTCGCGGCCGCGGAAGATGTTGAGCTGCTCACGGAGACGGGCGTTGTGGCTCGCCAGGAGCTCGCGCCAGGCGGCGTCACCGACCCGTTCCAGCGTGGCCGTGGAGTCCACGATGTCCGTGAAGACGACCGTTGCCAGCGAGCGGGCGCCGGTCTGGTGGAGCGCCGTGTCCAGCGCGCGGCCGCTCGCCCCCCATTCGATCGTCGCCCACGGCTCATTCCCGACCACCCATTTGTCGTGGCCGGGCGGAATGTCGAAGACCGTGTCGGGCCCGATATCGAGCGTCTGCCCGTCGTCCATGACGACGCGCATGGTCCCGGCCATCGCGTAGCCGAGATGGCGAATCGGGCACGACGTGGCACCCATCAGCGGTCCGATGTCCGTCGACCACCGCCAGCCGGGCTCGAACCGGCAATGGCTGACGGTCGCGTCGTCCAGCCCGACGGTCTCGAACCGGACGTTGGGCATGGTCCGGACGCCGTCGGGGGCGGCGAAGCTCTTGGCCTGCAGTCGTGGCATTGGGCGCCTTCGGGTGACCCTGTGGATGAGCGGCGCAATGATGCCGCCTCGGCCCGGAACCCGCCCGGCCTGGCTAGGCCTCCTTCTCGGGCCCCGCGATGACGAAGACCAGGACGGCCGCCACCCCGAGGACCAGGCAGCCCACGAACACCGCGTCCGAGACGCCGCCCACGAATGCCTCGCGGGCGTGGTCGACCAGTACCTGGCCCGCCGCCCCGAGCTGCTGGACGGCTGGTGATCCCGTGAAGGCGACGGAGCTGAGCACGCGGTCCGCGACGGCCGGGGGCAGGCCCGCCACGCTGGGGGCCATCGCTGCCCGGTAGGACTGGTTGAGCACGGCGCCCAGGATCGCGATGCCGAATGCGCTCCCCACCTCTCGGGCGGCGTCGTTCATGGCCGACGCGACACCCTGCTTGGACATGGGCAGCGCGCCGGTGACGACGGTCGTCGCCGGGGTCCCGGCCAGGCCCATGCCGGCCCCAAAGACCAGGATGCCGATCACGAAGAACCAGTACGGGGTGTCGATCGCGAGGCGGCTGAGGAGGAAGAAGCCGACCGCCGTCATCAGCAGCCCCAGCGGGGCGACCCGTCGGAACCCGAACCGGCGCGCGATCAGCGGGGCGTTGCGCGCGGTCGGGATGAGCACGAACGGGAGGGGCAGCATCGCGACCGCCGCCTCGAGGGCCGTCCGCCCGGTCACGAACTGCAGGTACTGCAGGACGATGAAGAAGAACCCGAACGAGGCGAAGAACTGGACGGCGATCGTGAGCGAGCCGGCGCTGAAGCGGCGGACCAGGAAGAGCCGTGGGTCGAGGAGGGGATTGGGGATCCGGAGCTCCCACGCCACGAACAGGACCCCGGAGACCAGGCCCAGGCCGAAGACCGCGAGCGTCACGGGGTCCGTCCAGCCCCGGTCGGGTGCCTCGATGATGCCGAAGATCAGCGAGGCGATGGTGGCCAGCGACAGGAGGCCCCCGACGACGTCGAGCGCGGGCGGGTCCTCGTCGGTCGAGTTTGGGACCACCGCGTAGACGCCGACCGCCGCGATGACCGCCAGGCCGACGTTGAGGGCGAAGAACGATTCCCACGGGAACCACTCGAGGAGCAGGGCGCTCGCCACCAGCCCCAGGACGGCCCCGCCGCCGGCGATCCCCACCCAGACCCCGATCGCCCGGGGCCGCTCCTCCTCGGGGAACGAGGTGGTGATGATGGACAGGGTCGTGGGCATGATGGCGGCTGCGCCGATCCCCATGAACGCCCGGACCACGATCAATTGGACGGGATCGTTGGTCGCCAGGCCCAGGGCGGCGCCCACGCCGAAGAGGCCGAGACCCACGAGCAGGAGCCGGCGCCGGCCGTACCGGTCGCCGAGCGCCCCGGCGAAGAAGAGCAGTCCGGCGAAGACGACCGTGTAGGCGTCGACGATCCACGTCAGCTGCGTCTGGCTGGCTCCCGTCTGCCGGGCCATGTCCGGCAGCGCGACGTTGAGCCCGCTGACGGCCGAGATCACCGCCATCAGCGAGAGGCCCACGACGGGCAGCACCAGTCGAGTGCGTTGCTTCGAGAGCACCGTCATCGCGGGACCCGCCCCTCTGTCGCCATGGATCGCCTCACCGCTATACTCTAATTCCCCTGCTGGGGAGGAATGCTATTCCCCGCATGGGGAATTCGTCAAGGTGGTGCTTGTGGCAAGGACACGCGGTCGGCGTCCGGGCGGGCTGGACACCCGGAGCGCGATCATCGCGGAGGCCCGCCGCCAGTTTGGTGAGGTCGGCTACGGACCCAGCACGCTGCGCACAATCGCGGCGGCGGTCGGCGTGGACCCCCGCCTGGTGCTCCACTACTTCGGCTCCAAGAAGGGGCTCTTTGAGGCCTCGGTCGAGCTGCCGGTGGACCCCGAGGTGGTGGCCGCCACCGTCCTCCGGGCGGCCGACGGGGACGTGGGGACGCGGACGGCGGAGCTCATCCTCTCGATCCTCGAGGATCCATCCCGGCGCCTCGTGTTCACCGGCCTCCTCCGGGCCGCCGTCTCGGATCCCGAGGCCGCCCCGCTGATCCGCGACATCCTCGCCACCCGGATCCTGCTGCCCATCGCCCAGGCGGTGGGCACCGATCAGCCGGAGCTCAGGGCGGCCCTCGTGGCGTCCTCGGTGGTCGGCCTGGCCGTGGCGCGGCACATCGTCGGGATCGAGCCACTCGCATCGGCGTCCCGCGAGGACCTGGTGCGGGCACTCGCGCCGGTCGTGACGCACTACCTGCGGGGGGACTGGCCCACGTCGGAGGAGCCCGCGTAGCGGGGCTCGTTCCTGCGCGTGCACCGGGCCGGTACGATGGGCCGCATGTCCGACAGCACGCCGACCGCCATCCTGGTCGTGTTCGTCGCCTTCCTCGTCGCGATGCCGATCGTCGCGTTTGGGGCGGCACGGCTGCGGTTGCCGTACACGGTCGCGCTGGTCCTCGTGGGCCTGGTCGTCTCGGCGCTCTCCGTCCACGAGCAGTTCCAGCTCTCCCCGGGCCTCGTGGTGACGGTCCTCCTCCCCGGTCTGGTCTTCGAGGGCGCCTACCGGCTGGATGCCGTCGAGTTGCGGCGGACGTTCGGGGGCGTGGCGCTGCTCGCCGTCCCGGGGGTGATCGTCACCGCGGCGATCGTCGCCCTGGTGCTGCATCTCGGCACCGGGTTGCCGCTCAACGAGGCGTTCCTCGTGGGGGCAATCGTGTCGGCGACCGATCCGGTCGCCGTCGTGAGCACGATGCGGCGCCTCTCCGCGCCGCCGCGCCTGGTCACCCTGCTGGACGCCGAGAGCCTGTTCAACGACGGGACCGCCGCGCTGGCGTTCGCCGTGGCCGTGGCCGCCCTCGGGACCCAGCCGCCCACGCTGGGCGAGGCCTCGCTCCAGTTCGTCGCCGGCCTGGTCGGGAGCGGGGCGATCGGCGCCCTGTGTGGCTACCTGATCTCACGCGTCCTGCGCTCCACCAGCGATCACCTCATCGAGCTCACCCTGACGCTCTTGGCGGCATACGGGACCTACCTCGTCGCCGACCTCGTGCACGGGTCGGGGATCATCGCCAGCGTCGTCGCCGGGATCGTGGTGGGGACCTACGGGCGGCGCCACGGCCTGAGCCTGCGCGCGCAGGAGGCCATCGACGTCGTCTGGGAGTTCCTCGCCTTCATCCTGACCGGCGCGGCCTTCCTGCTCATCGGCCTCGCCATCCCGATCGAGGCGCTGACCGCGGCCGCGGCCGCCATCGCCTGGGGCGTCGCCGCCGTCCTGATCGGCCGGGCGATCGTGGTCTACGGCCTGCTCGGCGGCGCGGCCCGGCTGGATCGCCGGTTCCGGCGGGCGCGCGGCCTGCCACTGGCGTGGCTCCACGTGATGAACTGGACCGGCCTGCGCGGGGCCGTCGCCATCGCGCTGACGCTGTCGATCCCCGAGGCCGCGCCGGACCGCCAGCTGCTGCAGGGGATCGCCTTCGGGATCGTCCTGTTCACCCTGATCGTGCAGGGCATGACCGCGGAGCGGATGCTCCGCTGGGCCGGGGTCCGCGGCCCCGATGACCAACCAGCCGCAGCCTCGGAGGAGATGCCATGAGCTCGGTCCTGCGTGTCGACCAGTTGGGAAGCCTGCTGCGTCCCCCGGCCCTTCGGGAGGCCGCCATCGGGCAGATGCGGGGCGGGGTTGCCGACGACGAGTTGCAGGCGCTGCAGGATCAGGCGGTCCGGGAGGTCATCGCCGCGCAGGAGGCCCACGGCTTCCCGATCCTGACCGACGGCGAGTTCCGGCGTCGCAACTTCGTGGACAGCGTCGCCACCTCCGTCACCGGCATGGAGGCCTGGCGGGACGGCTGGGCCAGGCGCTTCCTGGCGGAGATCGACCAGCGCGCCAACCCCGGGTTCACGGCCCCCCCGCCGCAGGTCGCCGACGCCCAGCCCGCGACCGGGCGCCTCGCCTTTGTGCGCAACACGCCGCTCGAGGAGTGGCGCCGCTCGTCCGCGCTCACCCGCCGTCCGGTCAAGATCACCGTCCTGGACCCACTCCGGGTGGCCCAGTGCATCGATGTGGCAGCCTCGCACGGCATCTACGACGACCTGGACCAGGTGCTCATGGACGCCGCCGCCGCCATCCGCGAGATCGTGATCGGGTTGCGCGACGCCGGATGCCCGTACGTGCAACTGGACGCCCCCGGCTACACCGCGTTCCTGGACGCCGACCGCCGTGCGGCCCTGGAGGCGCGCGGCGCCAACATCGCCGCCATGCTGGAGCAGGTGATCCGGGCCGAGAACGCGGCCGTGGCGGGGATCGACGGCCTGACCATCGGCATCCACATCTGCCGCGGCAACCGGCCCAACGCCAAGTGGGGGACCGGCCCGTACGACGCCATCGCGGAGCAGCTCTTCCCGGCCGTCGCCCGGGCCGGCTGCTCCTGGAGTACGACACGGAGCGCGCCGGCGGCTTTGAGCCGCTGCGCTTTGTCCCGAAGGGCAAGGTGGCCGTCCTGGGCGTGGTCAGCACCAAGTCCGCCCAGGTGGAGACCGTGGACCAGATCCGACGCCGGGTGGACGACGCGGCTCGCTTCCTCCCGCTGGAGCAGCTGGCCATCAGCCCGCAATGCGGCTTCTCGTCGGACGTCGCCGGGCCGCCGGTCCCGGAGGACGCGCAGTGGCGCAAGCTCGACGCGCTCACCGAGGCGGCACGGCTCATCTGGGGGTGATACGTCGTGGTTGACCACACCCGGACCGTGCCCCTGATGCTCGCCGGCCCAACGGCACACCATTGGCGCGCTCGGATGCAGCGAGACGGCATCATCCTGATCGCAGCCATGGTGGCGCAGGGCCTTCTGGCGCCCACGATCCCGGGCATCGCGCCTCGTCTCGTCGCCTCGATCGTGTTGGCCGGCGTCCTGATCGTATGCGTCGTTGATGGAGTGGTCGCCGCAGCGCGGTTTGCCAAGGCCAGGCAGGCGGAGCAGGCGGCGGGCTACGTCACGACCCGGATCGGGTGGCACGACGATCTCTGGCTGCTGGACGACGACGGGCGGGTCGTCCTGGCCCCGCGCGGACCGGATCCGGCGCCCGTGACCCAGGCGTGGGCCCCGGCTCCCGGGCCGGCCCACGCGCCCGAGGACCTCGAGGACACCGCCGTGACCATCTTCGCGGCGCTCGAGCTGCTCGTGGCCGACCCAGATGAGCGCCAGTACGTCATCGTCGGCGTCGAGGGTGCCGACTACCTGTACGTCCAGTTCCTGGCGCCTGACGAGGGGGTGATCTCCGGCGAGGTCGTGGGCGAGAAGTTCCTGCCGTCCGGCGACCGCGGGCGGCTCAATGTCGACGCGCTTCGCGCGCTCGGCTACGAGCGAGAACCCGAGGGCAATTTCGGCCGAAGCTGGGTCGACTCGGGTCTCGTGGAGATCGCCAACACGGCGGCCGTGGCCCTGCATGATGGCCTCGGGGTCCCGCCCGGCACACCGCTGCGGGTCCGGGACGCCATCGACGACTGAGTCCGGCTCCGCAGGCAATCCCTGGTCTCATGACGCGCCGTCATGAACCGGGCCTTCGGGGCGCGCAACGTCGGGGAGGATTGCGCCGCCCGGGCCAAGCGGGGCCTGCGCGACAACCGGACGCCCGAGGCAGACCGATGTCATCAGGTCGGCGCATCGTGCCGGTCAGGACGTCCCGCGACAGGCCCAGGCCACGCTCTCGACCACGATGGGGCCATCGCCGAGGCGTTCGCGACAGGCCTCCCGGATCGCGGCCCGCAGCTGGGGTTCGAGGCGCCGTACGTAGGCGCCCGATGAGCCCACCCCGCCGCCGAACGGCGACCACCAGTCGTCGAACGTGGCGTACTCGCTGCGCGCCGCCAGCGTGGTCTCAGCGATGTCCCGGAGGCCGGCTTCCGCGAACAGACCGGCGAGGTGGCCCGGGCGGCCACCAGGGAGGTTCCCTTCGTCGTGGGCCTCGGGGTCGACGCTCCTGGCCGCGGCCCAGAACGGACCCACCGGCGCCCTGTCGCCGGCGTGATCCCAGACGCACGCCACGATGGTGCCGCCCGGCCGGGTGACGCGGCGCATCTCCGCGAGGCCCGCCACCGGGTCCTGCATGAAGTGCACGACCAACTGGGCGATGGCCGCGTCAAAGGTCGCGTCGGGAAAGGGGAGCGATTCGGCGCTGGCCCGGTGGACCTCCACACCCGGGTGGCGCGCCGCCACGGCCGCGACGAAGGATTCCGAGGGGTCCACGGCGACGACGCCGGCGGCACCCAGGCGCGCCACCAGCTGCGCCGTCAGGGCACCGGGACCGCTGCCCACGTCCAGCACGCGCATGCCGCGACGCACCCCGGCGAGATCGGCCATCCCGGGGGCCAGCTGGCGCGAGTGGCGGCCCATGAAGCGGTCATACGCGTCGGCCGCAACCTCAAAGCTCATGCGCCGAATGCTACGCGTCTGGCCCCGGGCCGCGCGCGTCCGGGCTCCCCGGGCGGCCAGCCTGGCCCGCGCGGCGTTGAGCGGGGTACGCTTGGCGGGCTCGTGCGACCCGGCTCGTTTCGCACGCGCTGGGCATCCGCCAACACTGAGGATCACGACAATGACGGCCCACCGCCCCCGCGCGCCGAAGCCGGCGCCACTCCCGCCGCGCTGGGTGATCCGCATCGCCTGGGCGATCCATCGGGCCATCTACGTGGTCACCGGCGGCCGGCGCGGACTCCGCCCGGCCACGCCCACGACGTGGGGCATGATGCGACTCCGGACGATTGGCCGGCGGACGGGCGAGCCCCGGGTCGCGATCCTGGGCTACTTCGAGGACGGCCCCAACCTCGTGACCATGGCGATGAACGGCTGGGGCGCACCCGAGCCGGCCTGGTGGCTCAACCTGCAGGCACAGCCGGACACGACGGTGGAGCTGCCCACCGGGACACGCGCGGTCCACGGACGGATCGCGACGCCGGAAGAGCGGCCGCGGCTCTGGGCCGAGTGGGCCAGGTACGACGGCGAGGAGGCGCTGGCCACGTGGGCGGCCAGGCGGCCGGGCGAGACGGCGGTCGTGGTCCTGGAGCCGCGCGTCGCGGAGGCGACCCGACCGTAGCCGGGCGGCGTCGTCGGGCTGTCGGCGGGATGTTGTGGTTGATCCGGAGAAGGTTGTCCGGGTCGTAGCGTCGCTTGACGGCGGCAATGGGAGAGGAGGGCGCATGACGAAGGGGCCAACGGCGCGGTCCGGGCCCGATCGCATCACCCTGCTGGCGCTCGCCGGTGTCGTGCTGTTCGGCGGGGGCAACACCCTGGCCATCAAGCAGAGCGTCCGCGAGCTGGCCCCGTTCTGGAGCGCGGGGCTCCGCTTCGCCATCGCCGGCGGGCTGCTGATGGCGGTCGTCGTTGTCACGCGCCGGCCGTTGCCGCGCGGGCGAGGGCTCACGGGCGCGGTGCTCTACGGGCTGCTGGGCTTCGTGGCCAACCTGGTCCTGCTCTACCCGGCGCTCCGGACGGTGCCGGCCGGCGTCGCGACCGTCCTCATCGCGCTGGCGCCGCTCATGACCTTTGGGCTGGCGATCCTCCACCGCCAGGAGCGGTTTCGCATCCAGGGGCTCCTGGGCGCGCTGATCGCGTTTGGCGGGGTGGCCGTCATCGTCGCCGACCAGCTGAGCACGTCCGTCCCGCTCGGCTCGCTGCTGGCCATCCTGCTGGCGGTCTCGTTCATGGCGGAGAGCAACGTGGTCCTGAAGTGGGTCCCCGGCAGCGATCCGTTTGCCACCAACGCCGTCGCCATGCTGACCGGTTCGTCGGTCCTGCTGGTGATCTCGGCGGTCGGGGGTGAGGCGTGGTCGATCCCCGGCCAGGCCGTGACGTGGGCGGCGCTGGGCTACCTGGTGGCCTTTGGCTCCGTGCTCATGTTCGGCCTCAACC
This sequence comes from uncultured Chloroflexota bacterium, assembly GCA_903822495.1. Taxonomy (GTDB): domain Bacteria; phylum Chloroflexota; class Limnocylindria; order Limnocylindrales; family CSP1-4; genus CAIJPD01. The sequence goes on from CAIJPD010000059.1 coordinate 33,876, forward strand.
TGTTCGCCCTGCGCCGGTGGACGGCCTCCGGGGTCTCCTACGTGACGTTGCTGATGCCGCTGGTGTCGGTCCCGCTCGCGGCCGTCCTCCTGTCGGAGCGGGTCTCGCCCCAGTTCCTGGTCGGCGGCGTCATCGCGCTGGCGGGCGTGTTCGTGGGGGCCTTCCTGAAGGTCACGCCGCGCCTGTCGCCCGCGGCCACGCTGCCGGAGTTCCTTGCCCCTGAGGCTCCCACCGACCCCGAGCCGGCCGCGCCGCTGCCGCCCGGCGTCGGCGCGGGTCGGCGTGGACCATGATGGACGCGGGCAGGCCAGGGCTGCGGCGTGCCATCGTCGTAGCGACCGCTGCGGGCGCCGCGAGCTCATCCAGTCACCCCTCGGCTGTTCGGAAGGTGGACCGGGTTGAAGTCCGGACGATGGCCTCGCCCCCCGTCGCGAAGCGCGCGGTTCAGCGCCGCGTCGGTACTGCACGGTGACGTCCGGGCGAGTCCGCACCTCCCGCCCGGTCCGAGCGTTGTTCGCCGTGCTGGGCACCATCTTCCTGGCGCTGGCGCTGGTCGGGATCGTCGTTCCCATCCTGCCCACCACGCCGTTCCTGCTGCTGGCGGCTGCCTGCTATGCGCGCGCCTCTACGCGCCTCTACGCCTGGCTGCTCGGCCAGCCGACACTGGGGCCGATCATCGAACGCTGGCGCCGCTCGGGATCGATGGCGCCCGGCATCAAGCGTCGGGCGCTGATCGTGGTGATCGTGACGTTCGCCGTGTCGATCGCGCTCGTGGGCGACCTGCCGGTGCGCGCCGGGCTTGCCGCGTTCGGTGCCGTGCTTCTCCTGTTCCTGGCACGAATTCCCACCGAGGCCTGATCGCGGCCGCCACCGTCGATTGAGACCTGGCTGGTCGGGATCGTGGGCCCGGCGACCGGGCACGTCCGGGTGCCCCCACGTTGCATGGCTATGGCACGATTGACGGGCGTTCCAATTCGGCGCTCGACGAATGAGGAGTCAGGCATGAGCACGCACCCCATGTCCCAACGACTCGCCGCGGAGTTCCTTGGCACCTTCTGGCTGGTCCTCGGCGGCTGCGGGAGCGCGGTGCTGGCCGTCGGGGTGCAGAACGTCGGCATCGGATACCTGGGCGTGGCCCTGGCGTTCGGCCTCTCAGTCCTCACGATGGCGTACGCCGTCGGGCACATCAGCGGTGGACACTTCAACCCCGCCGTGACGGTCGGCCTGGCCGCTGCGCGCAGGTTCCCGTGGAAGGACGCGCCGGCGTACATCGCGACGCAGGTGGTCGCCGCCGCCGTGGCCGCCCTGGTGCTCTTCGTCGTGGCGAGCGGGGCCGCCGGGTTCGACGCGGTGGCATCGGGCTTCGCCACGAACGGGTTCGGCGACCGCTCTCCCGGTGGCTACTCGCTCCTCGCGGTCCTGGTGGCCGAAGTCGTCCTGACGGCGTTCTTCCTCTACATCATCCTTGGGGCCACCGATGCCCGGGCACCGCGAGGGTTCGCTCCGATCGCCATCGGCCTGTCGCTGACCCTGATCCACCTGGTCAGCATCCCGGTGAGCAACACCTCGGTCAACCCCGCGCGCTCCACCGGACCCGCCCTGTTCGCCGGTGGCGAGGCGATGGCGCAGCTGTGGGTGTTCTGGCTCGCGCCGCTGGCGGGTGCGCTGTTGGCTGGTGCCACGTATGCGCTCCTGTTCGGCAAGGACGACGCCGCGGCCCCGCTGCCCGAGGCGACCGGGAGCTGAGGCGCCAACCGGCCCCCCATCACCTTCCGGCCGGTCAGCCCGCGGGTGGGCCAGGCTCCGAGGATTGGCCCCCCCAGGGGGTTCGGCGCGGCCTGGCCGGAGGCGGCCGCCAGCAGCATGTAGAACCTGACGGCCCCTACGGACGCGGGCGACCGCGGGACACGACCACCCACGCCGTCCAGATGGTGACCCCGGCGCTCGCCACCACGAGCGCGGCGCTCGTCGGCCTCAGCCGGCGCTCGCCGGCGAGAGCCCCGCGATCCGGTCGCCGATCCGGCGCAGCCGTCCGAGGTCCGCATCCGGCGGGACGTTGTCGGAGACCCCGAGGATGAGGTGATCGCCCGCCCCGACCTCGTCCTCCAGCCCGTCGAGCCAGCGCTCGAAGTCCGCGTCCGGCATCGAATCCGATAGCAGCGCAACCGCCGGGATGCCGCCCCAGAGGGTCTGGCTGGCCCCCAGGCCCTCCCGGACCTGGCGGAGCGTGAGGTCGGTCATCGGCGCGGGGCAGACGGACTGCGCGATGTCGAACCCGGCGTCCGGGTAGAACTGGATCAGCTGCCGGTTCTCGCCGTCGGTGTGGCACAGGAGATAGCGTCCGGCCTCGTGGAGGCGGGCGCCCCGGCGTCGCAGCGCCGGCACGATCTCGCCCTCGAAGAACGGCGGCCACGTGGTGCCCTGGTCGTAGTTGGCCCCCGAGTAGATGACCTCGGCGCCCGACAGGATCGCCGCTTCGGTGACGGCGTCGAAGAACGGCTCGAGCCGGCGCGTGAACGCGTCGATCGCCGGCCGCTCATCCACCCACAGGTAGAAGAAGTCGAGCATCGGCATCAGGTCGTGGAGGAGCAGGTGGGCGGGCGACGCGGCGATCGGGCCCTGGGTGACGGCGAGGCCGCGCGCTCCGACCCGGTCGCGGTAGGCCGCGTACCGGCCCGGGGTGGGGACGACCTCCAGGTGCTCGAAGATCTCGGCCACGGCGGCGAGGTCGGCGACCGTCTTGACGGCGTGCTCGACGACCATCGGCCCCGAGATCCCGTCGCGCCGCATCGCCTCGCTCCAGTGGTAGCGGATCGTGACATCGCCGTGGCTCGTCCCGATGGTCGTGGCCAACGCCTCGAAGGTGCCGGTCTGCCGGAGCGGCAAGTCGTGGAGCTCCAGGCGGAACGGGAAGTGCGGATGGTCGTCGAATCCCAGGCCGGCAAGGGCGAAGTCCCTGGGCTCACGGACGAGGGTCCGGTCCGCGCCGAGCGCATGGCAGGCGGTCCCCAGCCAGTCGGCGACGGTCACCTCGTCGACGTCCGGGCCGGCCAGCTCCGGGGGCAGCGTCCCTCGGGCGCGGTTCGCCACGAGCCAGAGATCCATCCGCGGGACCCACGGGATGCGGTCGACTGGGCGACCCGCGATGACCGCGAGCATCTGATCCCGGTGGTTCATCGCGCCCCCTCGAAGGTCGCCCAGCGACACCCGGCCTGTCGCGCCCACGCGTGCCGAAGCGCGGCGACCCGGACGTGCCGCCGGGATGGCGCGCCCCGACGCGAAGATACCTCGCCGGTCTCGCCCACGCCAGCCGGCAGATCCGACGGGGTGGCCATCCGTGCCGCTCACGACCCGAGTCGGGCGCTCACGCGACCGGGGCCGGGTCGGTCGTGGCCTCGAGCCGGCCGGCCGTTGACGCTAGACTCAGCCGGACCTGATGGGCCACTCCCATGTCGCCCCAGGGGTCAGCGGGGGCATCGCGGTGCACCGGTTGCCTGGTGGCAGTCCCTTCCTCGTCATCGGCGAGAACATCCACGGCACCCGTGTCGTCCTGCGCGGTGGCCGCCACGTCACCGTCGCGCCCGATGGGCGGGAGGTGGTCTGCTACCAGGACGAGCGCGGGGTCGAGCGGCACCTGCCCATCCCGGAGCGTCTCCGCAAGGCCGCCGATGTCGCCGCCGGCAGGGTCAAGCACGTCCAGGCGGCCGTCCTGGCCATCCTCGGCGGCAACGATGCCGACGCCACCGAAGGGCGAGCCTACCTGCAGATGCTTGCCCGGCGGCAGGCGCAGGCGGGCGCCGATTGGCTGGACGTCAACCTCGACGAGGTCAGCACGGATCGTGCGCTGCAGCGCGAGTCCGTGGTGGCGGTCGTGCGGATCGTCGAGGCGGCCGTGACCGTCCCCGTGGCGCTCGACTCGTCGGTGGCGGAACTCATCCAGGCGGGCCTCGAGGCCAGCGCCGACCCCGCCCGGCTGCTCCTCAACTCCGCGTCGATCGAGCGGCCCGAGGTCCTGGACCTGGCGGCGTCCGCCGGGTGCGCCGTGATCGTCAGCGCGGCCGGCCGTGGCGGGCTTCCGACCGGCGTCGCGGATCGCGTCGCCAACGCCGAGGCCATCGTGGAGCAGGCCGTCCGGCGCGGGCTGGACCTCGGCGCGATCCACGTCGACCCGCTGGTCATCCCGGTCGCCGTGGAGCCCGACGCGGGCGCCCAGTTCCTCGAGGCCGTGGCGCAGCTCCGCGCGCGGTTTGGGCCTCGGCTTCACCTCACGGGCGGGCTGTCCAACGTCTCGTTCGGGCTGCCGGCCAGGCGCCTCCTCAACGACACCTTCATCCGCATGGCGGCCGAGGCCGGCGTCGACTCGGCCATCATCGACCCCATCGCGGCCGATCTCCGCCGGGTCTTCGGCCGCGACCCGGACGCGCCGCCCAGCCGGCTCGCCGCGGACGTCCTGACCGGCGCCGACGCCTATGGGCTGGAGTACCTGGGCGCCTTCCGGGCCGGCGCGCTGGCCGGCGAGGGCTGAGGATCGGTGGGTGCCTCGTCGTGACTGACCCGCACGACGCACCGGTGCCCGGGCCCGAGGGCGCCCCACCGGCGCGCGCGCTCCGACTGAAGGCCGTCGGCTGCGATGTCCTGGCGCGGCCCCTGTACGCGTGTGCGGCCGCCTCGCCGCACGTCGTCGATGTCGGGCTCCTGCGTCGCGGGCTCCATGACACGCCCGCCTCGCTCCGTGACCGGCTCCAGGCGGAGATCGACGCCGCCGGGAACGGGGACCGACCGTTCGACGCGGTGGTCCTTGCCTACGGCCTGTGCGGCGGGGCGACGGCCGGCATCCGGGCGCACGGGGTGCCGCTCGTCCTGCCACGGGCCCACGACTGCATCACGCTGCTCCTAGGGAGCCGGGAGCGCTACGCGCGGGAGCTGGCCGCGACCCCCGGGACCTACTGGTATGCCCCCGACTACGTCGAACGATCGGATCCCGCCACCGACGCGGCCAGCCGAGCCCTGCTCGGGATCGGCGCGAGCTCCGACGAGCAGCTCGTGGCCGTCTACGCGGACTATGTCGAGCGGTTCGGCAAGGACAACGCGGACTACCTCATGGAAGTCATGGGCGCCTGGAAGGCCCACTACCAGCGCGCCGTCTTCATCGACACCGGGCTCGGCGATCCGGCCCGGGTGGAGGCCCTGGCCCGAGCGGAGGCGGAGCGCCGCGGGTGGCTGTTCGAGCGGATGGTGGGCCAGCTGGACCTCCTCCGGCGGCTGCTCGCGGGCGACTGGGACCACGACTTCCTCGTCCTCCGGCCCGGGCAGGAGCTGGGGATGACGTACGACGAGGACGTCATGCGGACGGTCGACACCCGCGACCCGTCGGGCGTCGTGGCCCAGCCCGACCCGTCGGACGGCCCGGCCCGCTGACCGTGGCCCGCGACGCCGATCGAGTGGGCAATCTCGTTCATGGCGGAGAGCGGCGACCGCTGGCCGCGGGGCGGTCGCTCTTCGACGAGGCCGTGGCGTCGGCGCTGGCCGTCCCTGCCTCCTGCCGGCGGACCGGGCGCTGCCGCGAGTGCCTGGTCCGGGTGGTCCGCGGCGACGCCCAGCTCTCGCCGCGAGCGCCCGCCGAGGCGTTCCTCCCGCATGGCTACCGGCTCGCGTGCCAGGCGATCGTGGACCGGACCGACGGCGACATCGAGTTCGCCGTCCTGCGCCGACGGCTGCGGATCCTGGCGGCGGATGGGTCGGAGCCGGCCGACGGGCTGGGGCTGGACCCGGTGGTCCGGCGGAGCGGCGATCGGGTGCGCTACCGGGACGAGGACCTGGGCCCCGCCGCCGGCCGGCTGCTCGGCGTCGCGCTCGACATCGGGACCACGACCGTCGTCTTCGAGCTGATCGACCTCGAGTCGGGGCGGCCGCTGCACGCCGCGGCCTTCGAGAACCCCCAGCGCTTCGGGGGCAGCGACGTGATGGCCCGGATCGGCTACGACGCCGAGCACCCCGGCGAGCTCCGACGGGCCCTGCGCCGGGAGCTCAATCGCGAGCTCCAGTCGGCCTACCGCGCGCTCCGGATCGACCGGCACGAGGTGCTGGAGGCCGTCGTGGTGGGCAATCCCACCATGCGTGACCTGTTCTTCGGGCTGGACGTGGGACCGCTGGGGCGCTGGCCGTTCCGCTCGGTCACGGAGACGGAGGTGCGGCGCGGCCTCCGGCCGACGACCGGCCTGCTCCGGCGGGCGCACGAGTTGGGCGTCCTGATGCATCCCCAGGGCAGGGTCGTGAGCGTCCCGATCGTCGCCGCGCACGTCGGCGCCGACACGGCGGCGGACCTCGTCGCGACGGACTTCGCGGCCCAGGCGGGGCTGTCCCTCCTGATCGACATCGGGACCAACTCCGAGATCGTCATCGGAGGGGGCGACCGGGTCCTCGCCGCCTCGAGCCCCGCGGGCCCGGCCTTCGAGGGCGGCGGGGTGCGCTACGGCATGGCCGGCGCGGACGGCGCCATCGAGTCCGTGCGCTGGGCCGGCGACCACTTCGCCTGGCGGACCATCGGCGACGAGCCTCCGCAGGGGATCTGCGGATCCGGCCTCGTCGATCTGCTGGCCGAGGCGGCCCGGGCGGGCCTGATCCGGGCGGATTCCAGCTTCGCCGGCGGGCGCCGGGTCATCGAGGTGGCGCCCGAGCAACGCGTCGACCTCAGCCGCGCCGACGTGAGCACGCTGGCCCAGGCCAAGGCGGCGAACGTCGCCGGCCAGCGGATCCTGATGCGTCGCCTGGGCGTCACGCCGGGCGACATCGACCGCGTCTTCCTGGCCGGCGCCTTCGCCAACGCGCTCGACGCCGCCAACGCCATGGCGATCGGCCTGATCCCGCCCGTCCCGCTGGAGCGCGTCCTCCGCGTGGGCAATGCCGCGCTGCTCGGGGCCCGGGCGCTCCTCCTCTCCGACGAGCGCCGTCGGCGGCTGGACGCCCTCGTCGGGCGGATCGAGCACGTCGAGCTGGAGCTGGAGCCGGACTTCTTCGAGCTGTTCGTCGACGGCTGCCGGTTCGAGCCGGAGCCGCCCGGCACCGCGGGCCGGTCCGCCCCATAGCGCGGGTGGCATGATAGGCGCGGCCATTCCCGATCTCGCGGCTTGGGCCGGTGATCGATCGCATCGAGGGGGGCGCCATGGCGGATCTCGACGGCTTGGCGGCGGCAATTGAGGCGGGCGACCGAGGATCGGCCACGGGGCTGACCCGGGAGGCCCTCGACGAAGGGCTGGATCCCAAGGGCATCCTGGCGGTGATGACGGCCTCGATGCGTCGCGTCGGCGACCGGTTCCAGCGGAACGAGATCTACATCCCGGAGATGCTCATCGCCGCCCGCGCGATGAAGGAGGCCACGGTCATCCTGGAGCCCCACCTGTCGAAGGCCGGCGTCAGGCCGGCGTTCACCGCCGTCATCGGGACGGTGCAGGGGGACCTCCACGACATCGGCAAGAGCCTGGTCGGGATGATGTGGAAGGGCGCGGCCATCGAGGTGATCGACCTCGGCACGAACGTCGCCCCCGAGCGGTTCGTGGCGGCCGCGCGGGAGCACGACGCCAGGGTGATCGGCCTGAGCGCGCTCCTGACGACGACGATGGTGGGCATGCGGGACGTCGTGGCGGCCGTTCGCGCGGCCGATCTCGTCGACGTCAAGGTCATCGTCGGCGGGGCGCCGGTGACCGCGGAGTTCGCCTCGCAGATCGGTGCCGACGGCTACGCGCCGGATGCCGCCGCCGCCGTCGAAGCGGTCAAGGCGCTCGTGGGCCTGGCCGACTCCGCCGGTTAGGCGAGGTTTCGCGGAGCCCTCGTCGCGGGGGCGCGCCCGGCAGGCCCGCGCCCTTCCCTGGGCAGCCACCCGGTGAACGCCGACTCAGGCTCTGGACGCGGCAAGTTCGCGGCTCTTGTGGTTACGGGGCGTCGCATCTCGCCTGGATGAGCCGCTGGCAGAGGCTCCCGATCTGCGTCCGCTCGTCGGCGGCCAGGGGCGACCAGAAGAGCTGCTCGACGAGGGCAAGGTGCCGGGGAGCCGCCTCGTCGAGGATCGTGTGGCCCGCGGCGGCGAGGGTCACCGTCACCTCGGTCGGCGAGCGACGGCTCCGGGTGACGAACCGGCGGGCCTCCAGGCGGCTCACCATGCGTGTCAGCGCGCTGGGGCTCCGGGAGACGGCCCGTGCCAGGTCCGCCACCCGCATCGTCTGGTCGGGCGCGTTGAGCAGGCGGACGAGCGCGTCGAAGTCGGTGAAGCCGATCTGGAGGTGCTCCTGCAGGTCCGCGTCGAGCACCGCGATGAGCTCGACGGCGGCCTTGCGGAAGGCGAGCCAGGAGAAGCGGTCCGTCTCAGGGATCGCCTCCCACGTGCTCTGGGCGCGGCTTCGGTTGCTCACGAGATTCAGTATTGCATGTGCAACAGGTGCGGCGCTATATTGCACATGCAATACCAAAGCCTTTGAGGAGTCAGCCATGTCCCCCCAGCAGTTCTGGCAGCGCGCGGGTCTGGCGATCGCCGCCGCCGTCATCGTCAACCTCGCCGTCTATCTCGTCGCGAAGGCGGCAGGCGTCGAGATCCTCGTGCCCATGGGCGCCTCGCCGGTCCCGCTCGAGGCGGGGCTGGTCGTCGCATTCACGGTCATCCCCCTCGTCCTCGCCGCCGTGCTGCTCCTGGTCCTCCGCCGTGTTGGCGTGGCCAGCCCCGCCGTCTTCGCCGGGGCGGCAGCCGTGGTGCTGCTGCTCTCCCTCTCGGCTCCCCTGAGCGGCGACCTCGCCGTGTCGAACAAGCTCGTGCTGGCCTCGATGCACGCCGTGGCAGGCCTCGCGGCCCTGGCCGGCCTGGCCCCGCTGTTTCGAGGCCTTCGCGTCGGCGCGCCCCGCTCCGCCGCCGGCGTCTCGGCCGGCGCCTGATCGCACGGCACCCCACCCACAGGAGACCCCATGACCACTTCCGTCCCCGATGCCATGCGCGACCTGTTCGACGAGCCGGCGCTGGCGCACGTCTCGTATCTCAACGACGCGGGCCAGATCGTGACCTTCCCGATGTGGGTGGACTTCGACGGCACAAACCTCACCGTTGGCTCGCCCGTCGGCTCGCGAAAGGGCCAGGCCGTCCGCCAGCGTCCACAGGTGGCCGTGTCGATCGTCAGCACGAAGACCCCGTGGCACTGGCTCACGGTCAGCGGCCGGGTCGTCGCCATCCAGCCCGACGAGGACCTCGCCTGGATCGACCGCATGTCGCTCAAGTACGTGGGGCAGCCCTACCAGCGGCGCAGCCCCCGGGAGGTCTTCACGATCGAGATCGACCGGGTCGGGCACTCCGGCACGTGGGGCGGCTGACTCGGATGTCGTCAATGACAGACCCCCAGCCGACCCGTGAGCTCCTTCGCACGATGCGGCGGGTGCGCTCCGTGCGCGCCTTCCGCCCCGACTCCGTTCCCGACGAGTTGATCACCGAGATCCTCGAGGTCGCGCGCTGGACGGGCAGCGGCTCCAACCGCCAGCCCTGGACGTTTGTCGTGGTGCGCGATCCGGCGACGCTGGGCGCGATTGCCGCGGCGTCGCCGAACGTCCGGCACGTGGCCGGGGCCGCCGCCGCCCTCGTCATCGTCATGGACGGCGGCATGCCCGAGATCGAGACGTTCGACGAAGGGCGCCTCGCGGAACGGATCCTGGTCGCGGCCACCGCCCTGGGCCTGGCCTCGGCCATCGGCTGGATCGTGCCCGCCGGGGCCGCACCGGTCGCCGCGCTCCTCGGCGTCCCGGAAGGCCGGCGAGCCCGGACCCTCGTCTCGCTGGGCTACCCAACGGAGGAGGGAGCCAAGCCGAAGTCCGTCCCTGGCGCGGCGCGACGACCCCTCGCGGAACTGGTGCGTTTCGAGCGGTTCTCCTAGGGTCCGCCTTGGGTGTCGCCACCTGCCGCCATCAGCAGGTCGCCGCGTCGGCGCGGCTGCGGCGCTCACGATCGACTTGCCGAGGGCCTACCCCATCCCGGCGACGGGACTGCCAGAAGCGTGAGCGCGGCCGTGGCGAGGGGGAACCAGTGGCGCCCCCGGACGGATTCGAACACGCTCCGCCAACCGCGGTGGTCAAGGGCACGGCCGAGTTCGCGGAGGCGCTTCGCGCCACTTGAACAACTGGCTGGGCGTGGCGGGTCGCGGGTTGCGGCAAGCACGGACACCGCGAGGCGTACGATCCAGTCAGGCGCCCCGCCGGGGATGGCCGCCGCACCGGAACCATGGAGCCGCAGGCAAGGTGGGCTACCTCCGCTTCCGCCGCCGGGTCCGCCTGGCGCCCGGCATGTACATGAACCTCGGCAAGGGCTCCCTGTCGCTGTCGGTCGGCGGTCGGGGTCACTGGATCACGTCGGGGACACGCGGGCGCCAGGCCACGGTCGGGATCCCGGGGACCGGGCTCTCGTACACCAGCCGAAGCCACCCGCAACCGGCCGCCCCTGCGAAGGCGACCGGGACGTCCGCTGGCTGCCTCGGCTGGCTGGTGATCGCCGTCGTGCTCTGGGCGCTGTTCGCCCCGAAGTAGGTCCCGAGGGCCTGCGGCAGATGCGGGCTCGTCAGATGAGACGCGGGCTCCGACGCCCGGCCTGGCGGAGCCCGGCTGCCTCGAGCGCCCGGCGAACGCCGCGTTCGATCGCCGACGCCACACGGTCGAAGTCGGGGAGCGGCTCGCCGGTGGCCTCGTCGCAGTACAGGCCGCGCCGCGTCTCGAGCATCACGGAGGCGACCCGACGGTCCCGCCCGTACCAGCGCAGCGGGACGAGGGAACCCGCGAAGGGTCGGTCGCGCTCGACGGCGAAGCCCTCGGCCGAGAACGACTCGCGGAGCGCCTCGGTCAGTGCGGCGGGCGTGTGCACGGCGTCGGTCCCCAGGCAGATGTCGGGTCGCCCGGGGCGCTGGTCCGCCTCCGACGGGAGCGGGTGCGTGGCGAAGGAGTGGCAGTCCAGGACCAGGCAGCGACCGAAGGTCTCGAGCGTCTCGGCGACCAGGGCGGTCAATGCCGCGTGATACGGGACGAAGTAGCGGTCGATCAGGGCCTGCCGGCCGACGGCGTCGAGCGCGCGGAGCGGCCTCCCGTCGGTCGTCCGGGTGTACACCGCGCCCTGGCCCACGCGAGCCATCGGCTCGTCCGCGTCGTCGGCGAAGCGCTCGGGGTCGATCACCAGTCGCGAGAGCCCGTTGACGAGCAGGGACGCCCCCAGGTCGGCCGTCCAGCCGTACAACCGGTCCGTGTGCCAGTCGGTCAGGCTGACCAACTCGCGGGAGAGGTCGGCGTCGTCCAACAGGAGCCGGGCCCGAACCTCGGGCGGGATGCGCGTCGACGAGTGCGGCACGTGTGCCACGATCGGTCGACGCCCGACCGATGGCGTGTTGATCCGGAACCCTGCCGGCTCAACCCCGGCTGCCATGGCTACCTACCCTGCGCCGGACTTCGAGGCAACGTTGCTTCGCGAGCGCCGGCTCAAGTGGACGGTAGCTTGGTCGGGATGCCTCGCGCGCACACCTGCTCGGGCGTGAGCTTGTCGGCGTCGCGGGTCACGGCATCTCGTTGCCCATCGTCACGATGGCGTTGGGGTGGGCCGCGATGTCGCGCACGAGCTCGGCCCGGAAGGCCAGCACGTCGTCGCTCATCGGGGCGAACTGCGAAGCTTCGGGCGGGATGTGGAGGAGGACCTCCTTGAGGAGCTGGGCCGCGCCGTCGGCGCCCAGGCCGGCGTTCGGCGGGAACGGATACGGCCACGGGTCGCGCGGTGGCCAGGTGGCCGGGTCGAGCGGGTTGGCCCACTCCCCGGGCTTGGGCAGAACCCACTCCGCGGCGGGGGTGGCGGGGGGTTCGCCGGTGTCGGTGGCGTCGGTGGTGTCGTTGGTGTCGAACATGGCGCGCTCCTATGGGCGTTGGTCTACGACAGTCATATCCGCGGAGCCCGAACGGCCCCCTGGCTCGAGCGCCTTGTCGGTCGGAGGCGGGCCGCCCGTGATGGCCATGGCGGCCTCCCACGAGGCGTCGCCGTACGTGGCAACCCACGCGGGGTGCAGGCCGGCCTCAATCGACGCCCGCAGCGAGCGATCCTCAATCGACGCGATGAAGTCCTCCTGGCTCGCCCGGTCAGCCACCCGTGTCCTCCCTGTCGGCGCCAAGGTCCGCCAGCCGGTGCATCTCGCCCACCGTGCGCTCGAGTTCGTCGATGAGCTCGCGCACGGACCGTGGCTTCTGGTGCTGGTTCGCGCGGAAGCCGTCGACGAGCCCCGCGTAGTAGGCGAGGGTCTCCTCTCGCGGCCCGCTGAACTTCTCCCAGAGCTGCTCGCCGGACACCCGCAGGTCCTTCACGATGGAGCGCGCGTTGTACAGCTTGTCCGACGCCGAGACCAGGACAATCGAGGGGCCGGCCGTCACAAGGTGCTCGAGGTAGGCCTCGTGGCGCGCTTCCCGCGGCGCCCTATTCCCGTCGTCCCCCGGTTCGCCATCCGTACAGCCGACGACGATGGCGAGGACCACCGGGCCGAACGAGACGACCGCCTCCCGGGCGACCCAGTTCGGGTGGACGTCCTCGAGCACGTCGTGGAGGAGCGCCGCGATGGCCTCGGGCTCGGTCGCCCCGTACTCGCAGGCGATGGAGCACACGCCGAGCGGGTGGCTGATGTACGGGATGGCCGTGCCCTTGCGCTCCTGGCCCGCGTGCAGCCGGGTGGCGACATCCAGGGCACGGAGCAACTCGGCCGACCCGCCCCACAGGACGCGTGTCACCCCGGCGATGACCGCGGTTCCGGCCCATTCCGGAACGGCGTCAGGACTGGCGGCTGATGGCTGCACGAGACCTCCAAGTGGTGGTTGGGATTGCGGTTGATGACGCTGGCCGTCGGGTCGGTCAGTCACCGACGCGGTTCCAGAACCCGATGGGAACACCGGCCTCCTTGAGGAACGAGCCCGGGTCCTTGCCGGGATGGGCGGCGGACCAGGACCGCATGGCGCGGAGCGGGTCCTCTCCCTCGCCTCCACCCAACGCAGCGACCGCCGTCGCGAGTGCGGCCGGGGCGACCGTCCAGCCCCACTCGTACTCGCGGTTGCCGGCCCCCAAAGAACCGCTCCACCTGCGCCCCCAGGTCCTGGCCGTCGATGACCACGCTCCCGTCAGCATCGCGGCGTGCATCGAGGCGACTCCGGGTGTCCGGGCCGCGCTCCTCGCGGAGCGAGACGTGGGCGAGCGGACCGGCATCGGGAAGAGCGCGGCGGTGCCTGGCCCCGGCGGTGCTGGGGTCAGTGGACATCGTGACCACCCTTCCTGCGCTGGCCGCCTGGGCTCCGGGCCTGCGCGGCGAGGTGCGGCGCCACGCGTTCGTCGTAGCGCTGGGCCAGGCCTCGGCCACCGGTACGCTCGGCGACGGCCAGGAGCTCGGTGGGCAGGCAGGCCGACGCCATCTGGAACTCCAGGCCAACGGCCCGGCCGTCCTCGACGCTGAAGTCCAGCGCCACGGCACCGGGGAAGTCCCGGTCATGCTCCAGCAGGAGTGTGGGTCCCAGTGGCTCCCCCGGCCGCGCCGGGCGCAGCGAGAGGTAGGCGACATCCGTGGTCGCGTCGTACGTGAGGCGCATGGTCGATCCCCCTGCGGTCGCCCCCGGGCGGGGGCTTGATCGACCACGGGGCTCAGGGACCGGTGCGTCGGAGGGTCATCACGGGGCGAGTATGCGCCGGGGTTGTGCCAGCTCTGATGTCACACCGGACGAGCCGGTTCGCCCGAAATCCGGCTGCAGGTTCCGGCGCGCCCGGAGGGACGTGAGCCCGCACGGACGACAGCCCAACCCCCCGGCCGAGCGGGGTCTCCCGTCCCAGCCAGCGGGTCCAGGCTCCGCGGTCGATCGCTCGGCTCCAGCCGGGTGGCGGCTCACGTACGGATCAGCCGCAGGGTGACCCCCAAGATCGGCTGGACGACCCCCCCGATGATTGGCGACAGCCCGTTGAGCGCCCAGGCTCCGTTCATGCCACCGGGTCCGAACACGATCCCGACGTACCGCCCGCGCGTGGTCGGTGCCCAGGTGACGCAGGCGCTCCAGGCCATCGGCGCCATGGCGATCGAGGGCTCACATGCCTGCGGCCAGACCGAGACGGCGCGACGTGCCGCCCGCAGCCCCCTCCGGATCGACCGGATGGGGCCCATGACGATGGCGGACGAACCCTGGAAGCGCGCCGCTGTGGTCCCTCCCCGCGCCGTCCGGCTGGAGACGCGGCGCTCGTGCTGCTAGCTGAGCTCGAGCACCAGCGCCACGCCCAGCGCCAGCAGCCAGATCGCCCAGGCCGTGTAGGCGATGGGGACCAGGCGCTCCGCCACCGTCCACCCGCGCGGACCCGCCCGCCCAACGAACTCCAGCGAGCCCACGATCAGGGCGGTGCCCAGCAGGAGGCCCAGCCAGCCCAGCAGGTCCGGCGCCGCCGGCGAGACGATGAGCGCCAGGCCCACGACCGCCGTCCATGCGCCGGTCAACAGGTAGCCGAGGTGCTCGCCGACGGCGACCCCCAGGTACCGGTGCACAGCCTCGAAGACCAGCGCCACCGTCGCCCGTTCGGCGTCGGACGAGGCCTCGGCGTGCCGGCGTGCCAGCACCGGGACCAGGAACGGCCAGCGCAGCAGGCCCAGGGCCTGCACGAGGCTGGCGGCGACGCCCATGGCCAGGCTCGTGAGCGCCAGCGACTGGCCGGCGGGCGCCAACTGGACGGCAAGCAGCGCCGACACCGGTGTCAGCGCGAGGGCAGTGAGCATGAAGGCCCACCACGTGACCACGAGCCGGGTGCCGCCGCTGGTGAACCGGGTCAGGATCTCGCCGGTCTCGCGACGGAGGATGTCCGGGTAGTCGAACGACCGACCCAGGGCCAGGAAGAGCACGTTGAACGCGATGGGGAGCCCGATCAGGAGCAGGCCAAGGACGACACGCGACTCCACGGGGCGGCTCCTTCGGGGGCTGGGGCTGGGGCTGCGGCTGGGGCTGCGGCTGGCGCGCTCGTCGAGGGCGGACGCGGGGAGAAGTCTACCGAGGCCGTGGCCCGGCAGGACACCCACCGTCATGGCCCAGGGCCAACGCGACGCCAGGTGGCCTCCACGACCACCGGCCGCGGGTCACGCGTGCCCGGGACCGCCCTCAGCGGCCACCCTCCGGAGCACCGCCTCGATCATCAGGCAGGCGGCGCCAGCGGCGCGCTCGCGCGCGAACTTCAGCTTCCGAATCAGGACATTCCAGTACCGGACTGTCACTGAAGGCTCCTCGGGACACGGTGCCGTCGGCGCTGGGGGCGCCTCTCGCACTGCCGTTGTTCGGCCCGGCGACGACGAATCGGCAGGGCCGAATGGCCCGGTTCGTCCGGGTCTGGTGGGGTGCGCGGTGGTCGCGTGCCCGGCCGCCGGCGGTCGGCTGGGGGCTCGCTCGACCCCTCACTCGCCGCTGGTCGTGCTGTCCGAGGCCGCGTTCTCGCGCCGGGCGAGCAGGACCAGCGGCAGCGCCACGACCTGGATGACGGCTGCCACCAGCAACGACGCCGCGTAGCCGCTGACGTCCGCGACCCGACCCAGGACGGGCTGGGCGACCACGCCCCCGGCCGAGCCCATGAGCGAGTCGAAGGAGAGGACCGTGGCCCGCTGCTCCGACGGGATGACGCCGTTCAGCAACGCCGAGCGCACGGGCCGGCTGACCGCTGCCACGAAGGACCAGGCCGCCAGCAGCACCAGGGCGACCACGATGCCCTGGGCGAGCCAGATCAGCGCCAGCGCGCCGCTGCCCAGGAGCGTCCCGGCGATGAGCACATCCGTCCGACGCCGGAACCGGCGAACCAGCCCGGGAACCATGAGGCCCGCGGCAATCTGCACCCCGGCCATGATGGCCGATGCCAGGCCGGCGACGCTGTACGCCGTGGGGTCGCCGTAGAGCTGCAGCAGGTACGGCTGCGCCGCATAGAAGACGTAGATGCCGGTCCCGGCCGTGAGGGGGGCCGCCACCATGAGCCAGCGGACCGGCCGGTTGCGCAGGCCGCCGTCAAGCGAGCCGCGCAGGACGTTGCGGACGGCGCGTCCGGCGGTCACGTCGCGTGCGGGGGTGAAGCCGATGTCGCGCATGAACCGGAGCGCGACCACCATCGACACACCCAGCAGGACGGCGCGGATCGCGTACGGCACGCCCGGGTTGGTGGCCTGGGCGATGACGCCACCCGCCACCGTCCCGACCAGCATCGCCGCCCCGCCAACGGCTTGCGCCCGCCCAAAGACGTGCTCCAGGTGGCCTTCGAACCCGGTCGCGCGGAGCGCGTCCACCAGCCAGGCCTCGGTGGCGCCGGAGAAGAACGTGAAGCCCAGGCCCAGGAGGACCGACGCGATGGCCCAGCTCCAGAGCGGCGCATGGGCGTCCCACATCGCCAGGTACAGGAGCGTCGCCAGCAGCAGCGTGACCGTGCCCAGGACGAAGGAGAAGCGGCGCCCGCGGGTGTCGGCCACGATGCCGGTGGGGATCTCGAAGATCACCATGCCCACCGTGAAGAAGGCGTTGGCGGCGAAGGCCTCGCCGATCGTCAGCCCGGCATCCAGCAGGAAGATGGTGTTGATGCCCCAGATGAACGACGTCGCCAGCGTGGTCAGCAGGGTCAGGACGAGATAGGTCCGCTCCACCGCCCGGGCGGGGTCATTCCGTGCGACGGGGGACGCCATGGCCCGACTCTATCCGAAGCCCCGTCGGTGTGCGATAAGGGGCGACGCAGCCGGAGCAGTGGCCCGCTCCTGCCGAGCCTTGGGTAGTAGCCGGTCAGGCCCTCGCCGGGTTCGACGCCTTGCCGTCCAGCCACAGGGTGTCGCTCTCGTCGCGGTGCACGCCGTCGCCGCCGACGTGCTTCGAGCCGATCGACGCGCCATTCTTGATGACCTGGACGAGCGCCATCGCATGCCCGCGACCCAGGTCGAAGTCGCGCTTCAGCCAGTCCACGATGACACCCGCCTTGGTCGACGGTTCGTCGTACCCGAGCTCCCTGGCGAGGGTGACCAACTCGCGCGGCGTCTTGCCCGTCTTGTCCTCGATGCTGTCGAGGTGGGCCTGGAACGACATCCCCTTCTCCTCGCGGCACTCCGATCGCTCGAAACCCTGGCAGGCAAGTGGGCGCCCGGGGCGACAGCGTCCCCGGTTCACGCCGTGACGAGCACCCCCTCGTCCCTGGCGGGGACGGCCGCGCCGGCCAGGACGGCCTCCAGGGCGTCGGCCCCGCCGACCGCCCCGGGCGCCGAGCGGACGCTCGCACCCAGGCGAGCCGCGGCCGCGCGGTGCGGGCCGTCCGCGAGCAGCGTCCCCACGGCCGCACCGATCGCGTCCGGGCGGGCCTTCGGCGCGACCAGGCGGCCGGCGCCGAAGCGCTCGATGCTGCGCCCAACGAGACGGTGGTCCGCCTTCGTGTCCAGCGGCAACACGACCACCCCAGCGTCGTGGGCCAGGGCCCGCATCGCCGTCCCGTGGCCGCCGTGCCCCAGCACGACGCTCGTGTGCGGCATCAGCTCATCGTGCGGGACGACGCGGTGCACCTCGACGCCGGCGGGCACCCGCAGCGATGCCGGGTCGATGTGCGGACCGGTCGTGACGACGATCCGGGCGGGGAGCCCGACGCAGCCGTCGATCGCGTCCTGCAGTCGCTTCCCCATGCCCGAATAGCCGAAGGTGCTCAGGCTCACCAGGACGGTGGGCTCGCCGGGCTCGCGGGGTTTCCACGTCACGATGGGGCCGACCTGGCTGACGGGCGCCCCGGGTCGGACGCGGTCCAGCTCCGGCAGGCTCGTCACGACCCGCACGGCGGCGTCGCGCAGGGACCGTGCAGGGCGCAGGCCGCGGGCGCGAATGACGAGCCCGAGGGGTCCGCTCAGCGCGCCCTGGTAGTACTCGTCGAAGAAGTGCTCGAGCACGGCATACCGCACCCCGCTCTCCCGGGCGGCATCCAGGGCGCCCAGCTGCAGGGCGTCAACAAGCACGAGGTCCGCCGGGCGTCGGCCGAGCTCCGCCAGCAGGTCCCGGCCCATCCCCTTGTCGCCGAACGTGGCAAGGAGCTCCGGCAGGCTGTGGTCGGCCCCCGCCCGGAAGTCGCGCGCCTCAGGCGCTGCGACGGGGGTGAATCCGGCCGCCTCGATCGCGTCGCGCTGCGCGCGGTGCCCGAGCACCCGGATCCTGTGCCCGCGATCCGCGAGCTCGGTGGCAATGGCGAAGGCGGGCGGCACGTTGCCACCTCCGTCCCATGTGACGACGACGATCTCGGCCATGACGACTCCTGCGGCGGTAGGTGGGTTGAAGGGACGCCCCGGGCGCGGGGGTGTGGGATTGCCTGCGTCACGCAGGAGGGCCTGCGTCAGCCGGACGGCTGCGCGAGGACGGCGCGGACGAGCATCTCCATCCGTTCGCCTGTGGTGCGGACGGACAGGCCGCGGTCGCGGCGGAGGAGCTTCCACGTGTAGACGTCGGTGGCGACCACCAGGAGGTCGAGTCGCGCCTCCGCATCCGGCCCGGCCGGCAGCAGGGGACCGAAGACCTCCTCGGCCCAGCGCCGGTGCATGGCGCGCCCCTGGGCCGTGAGGCGGGCGGCAAACGGCTGGAACGCCTCCTGCGCGAGGAGCAGCAGCACGCCGTCGCCGCGGAGCTCGTAGTGCTCCACGATCGCGCGGATGGCGCCCGGTACGTCCCCGGGCTCCGACCGGCGCTCGCGCTCGATCTCCCGGGTGGCCCATTCCTCCGCGGCGGCAAAGAGGCCATCGCGGCTCCCGAAGTGGCGCAGGACCGTCTGGACGCTCACGCCCGCGGCGGCCGCGACATCGACGAGCGAGATGTCCGAGGCGAGGCGCTCGAAATGGAGGGCGACGGCGGCGGCGACGATCCGCTGGCGGGTCTCGGCAACGGCCTCGGCCCGTGCGGTCATCCGGTACGGGCGCGTCGACAGGTTCATGTCAACGCACAGTAACGCCAAAGTGATATTCGTGTCAACGGCGAGTCATGCGAAGATCGCGTCCTGGCTGGCGCCAGCTGCATTGCGCGCCGTTCTCGGCCCTCGGAGCCGGAGGGCGGACTTCCGGTTGGCCGTCGTGCCAAGGCTCGAGCCAGGTTGAGAGACCCGGACCAGGGCACCGACGGGCGGGGCGAGCCTGGCAGCGCCGACGCTGCCGCGTCGTCAGCCGGGGATCATCCCGAGCTGCTGCGCCAGGCCGAAGATGTCGGTGGTGTCCCACTCCTCCGCGACCCGACCATCGGCCACCCGGCGGATGTACGTCCCGGTCAGCACGATCGGCTTGCCGGTCGCCGGCACGCCCATGTAGGCACCCTGGTGGGTGAAGCGGTTGGTCCAATGAACGCCGACCTTGTCGCCCTCCACGATGACCGGCGCGAACGTCATCACCATGTCCGGGAAGGCCGCCGTGAGGCCGGTCATGAACCCGACGTAGCCGTCACGGTCCAGCTCGGTCCCGGCGGCCCCGTGGTACTGGAAGCCTGGGGCGAGCAGGTCGTCATGGAGCGCCGCGAACTCCCGCGCGGCGATGGCTCGGGAGACGTTCAGGGCGGCTTCCTGGGTGGCTTCTCGGTCGGACATGGCGGCTCCTCGCGTGGCTGTGGTTGGTTGAGACCTGAGCATCGGCTGCCACTCTCTATTTGACAAGTACGCACTATCAGGTGCGATACTCTCCAGATGGAAAGCCCAGACTTCGTCGATATCGCCCTCGACGACCCGCCCACCACCTACCAACTGCACGACCGGGTCTACTACTGCCCGGTGAACCTCGCGATCGAGGCGATCACCGGCAAGTGGAAGACGCTCATCCTGTGGCAGCTCACGTTGCACGGCAGCGTGCGCTACGGGGGGCTCAAGCGAGCCATCCCCGGGATCACCCACAAGATGCTCGTCCAGTCGCTCCGTCAGCTCGAGACGGACGATCTCATCGAGCGCCACGTCTTCGACGTGGTGCCGCCCCACGTCGAATACCGGCTGAGCCCGGAGGGCCGACGCCTGGAGCCCGTCCTGCGCGCGCTCGAGCAGTTCGGCGAGCGCTACGCGGCGACCCACGGTGACGGTCCGGGCATTGGCGCGGTGGGCGAGCGCTCCGACATCTGGCCAGCGTAGGGTTCGGGCATGCGACTCCGCCTGCGTCGGGGCAAGCCCACCGAGACCAGCCGACTGGAGGCATTCAGCGACGGCGTCTTCGCGGTCGCGATCACGCTGCTGGCGCTGGATCTGGCACGCATCCACGCCGACTCAGGGGCGGTCCCGCCGGTGACCCTGTTTGACTCCCTGCGAACCGGGTGGCCGACGCTGCTGGCCTTCGGCGGGGCCTTTGCCTTCGTGGGCATCGCCTGGACGAACCACCACAACGTCTTCGTCCGCGTGAAGTCGATCTCGAGATCGATCAACGGCGCAAACCTCATCCTCCTCGCGGCCGTCGCGATGGTGCCGTGGGCGACGTCCGCACTGGCCGATGGTCTGGTCGACAACGCCGACGAAGCGAGCCGCCAGGCGATGCTCCTGTACGCCGCGGTCACGGGGTTTGGTGCGTTGACCTGGGGCTTGTTGTTCCAGATCCTGTCATCCAACCCCGACCTTCTCGAGGACCCGCTCAGCGCCCATCAGTTCGCGGCGGACCGAGTGGGAACCGTCATGGGGCTGACGCTCCTGACGGTCGCCACAGCCGTGGGCTACATCTGGTCGCCGCTCATCGGCTCCGTGCTCCTGTTGCTGATCCCGGTGATCTTCGCGGTCGCCTCCGAGGGGTTTGAGCGCACTGGTTCCCCCGGGACAGCCGCCTGACTCATCCGGTTTGCAGGCCCTGCGGAGGCGCCCTCGGGTTGGCCCTCGCGGTTGGGAGGCGGCCCCGTCCAACGGCGGCCTCACCGTCGGACGGCCGCGGCCAATGCCCCGAGACCTGCAGGCGTGGGCCTCCGACGCGACCCCTACAACCCGGAATCTGCGGTGGAACGCAGGTAGGCGATGACCTCGTCGAGCGGGATGACGTCTGCGTACTTCTGTTCCAGATCGAACAGGTTCAAGGCGTGCGTGGCCTCATGCCGATCGAACACGCACTCCTCCGGGATGACCATCTTGAGACGGCTCGTCTTGCCGTCCACGACCGACGCGCGCACGCACCCGCTCGTCGATTCGCCCGCCACGATCACCGTGTCCACGCCGAGGCCGGTCAGGACCCCGGCGAGCGGGGTCCCCCAGAACGCGCTGGGCGCCGATTTGAGGATCGTCATCTCCCCGGGGATGGGGGCCACCTCGTCGATGATCTGATTGCCCCTCGCGCGTCGCGCCCGCAGCTCCGGCGCGTCGACGGCATTGCCGCGGAGCACGCCGTCGTTCCAGCTCGGCACGCTCTCGAGCGTCGTCGTGTGGATCACCGGGATCCCCAGCCGACGTGCCTCCGCGAGGAGCCGTTGGATGTGGGGGAGGGCGTCCCAGCCAGCCATCCCGCAGCTGCTCGGCCAGGTCTCGATCGCCTCCATGAGGGGCTCCGGCTTGTCCCCGAACACCCAGCGGTAGAGGTCAACCAGCAGGAGGGCCGGCCGCTTGCCGACCCCCATGCGGGCCGCCGGGAGCCGCCCGACGTGCTGCCGGTCCTGATCGGTCAGGAACCGGTCCCAGACTCGCTCGGCCATCTACGGCCAGCCGATCTCGGTGTTGAAGCCCAGATCCTTGAGCTTGTTGAGGTAGGACATGTCGCCGACGACCCCGAGATCGACGTCCTTCACCGCGGGGCTGACAGTCGCCAGGATGTCGCGGTTGAGCGCGAAGTCGTCCTTGGTGAAGCCGAATCCCTTGTTGCAGAGCCCGGCCAGACACTGGTCGAGGGAAGCCTTCGCGACCGTGGCATCGACGGTCGTGTACGCCTGGAACGCCGTCACGGCCAACGGCGTCTTGGTGAACATCGCCTTCTGTGCCTCGAGCTGCGCGGCGATGATCCGAAGGATCGTGTTTGGGTTCTTGGCGGCCCATGCCTTCGTCAACGTCAGGCCGTCGATCCCGAACCGCACTCCCGACTTCGTGAGGTCCACCAGCACGTTGTAGCCCAGGGCCTGCAGTTTGGGGACGCCGGTGGTGCTGACCGGTGCGCTGGCGACGGCACCGCTCACCATCGCGGCGATCTGGGAGGCCTCGTTGCCGATGCCCTGGATGATCACGTCGGACGCCTTGAGGCCCAGCTGACTGAGCGAGGCCACCACGGCGGCGTGCGACACACCGCCCAGGCTGCTGATCGCGATGGACTTGCCCTTCAGGTCGGCGCCCGTCTTGATGTCCTTGCCGCCCATCAGCATGTAGGCGAGGTAGTTGGACTCCATGGTGGCCATGATCAGCGGAGAATCGGTCAGCGCCGCCGACAGGACATTGCCCGGCCCCGTCAGGGCGGCCTGGATCTGGCCGGCCAGGAGGCTCTGGAGCGCGGCCCCCGCGCCCTCCATCGAAAGGACCTTGACCGTCAGGCCGTACTTCTGGAACAACCCAATGTCATTGGCCAGCTGGCTGGGGTACTGGTTGATCGCCAGGTTGTTGGTGACGCCGATCGTGATGGTCGTGGTCTCGGCGGGCGGGAGGACGACCGGCGTGGCGGCCGCGGCGGAAGCAGCGGCGGATGCGGCCGACGTGGGCGGCGCGGCCGACGGGGCGGAGGGCGCGGGTGTGGCCCCGGACGTGCAGGCCGTCGCGATCAGCGAAACAGCCAGGAGCAGGGCCGTGCCCGGCACGGGGCGCGAGAGGATCCGGGTCACGTGAAACCTCCGTTTGCGCCGCCTGCGGGGTGGCCGGCCAGCTGGGCTGAAGGCCAGGCGGCTCGCGGGAGAGCTGGGTCAGCGTGCGCGCGGCGGTGTCAAGGCGAAATCCATATGGCCACAGTGGGCAGTTTTCGAGCAGGTCCCGGCGCACGGTGGCAGGTAGACGGCGAGGTGGATCGTGGGCCGCTCGAGCCTGTCGCCGTACGACGGGCCCCGCGCGGCCGGCCGAACTGGCGGTAGATGTCGGTGGCATCGCTCTCGTCCCAGAGCTGCGCGATCGAGTGCTCTGCCGGTGAGGCAGGGGGCAACCAGCGCAGCCGCGTCCGCGCGGTCGCGGCTGTCTCCGTCCCCTGCTGGCCT
Organism: uncultured Chloroflexota bacterium; assembly: GCA_903822495.1. Classification (GTDB taxonomy): domain Bacteria; phylum Chloroflexota; class Limnocylindria; order Limnocylindrales; family CSP1-4; genus CAIJPD01. The sequence continues at coordinate 57,009 of CAIJPD010000059.1, forward strand.
CGCGCCGCTTCCGGGCGAAGAGGACCCTCTCCGCGATGGGCTACGAGAGTATCGTTCGCTCACGCAGCTCACCGGCGTGCACGCGATGCGATCTCGCGGTCGTCATCCTCGCTGGCGGGCTCGGCGGTGCGGGACGCCTCTCGAGGACGGACGTGGAACAGCTGACGCACGGCCAACCTTCTGGCCCCGGGCGGCCCCGGCGATCGTGGGTCGCTGGCGGTACGGCGGGCGGCAGCCACGCCATGGACAGGCCGTACCAGGGGTTCTTGCCGGTCGCCCTGATCATCGCCCTGATCGCGGCGCTGCGTGTCTCCGTCGATCCCTCCGTCTTCTACGACCCGGGTTGGCTGATCCCGGTCACCAACACCCTGTTCGTGACCCTGACGTCGTTGGCCGTCGCCTACGTCGCCCTGCGTCACTTCACGGCGACGGGACGGAGCCAGATCCTCCTCCTGGGTTGCGCGACGCTGGTCTTCGGGCTCGCGGCCGCCTGTGCCGCATTCGCACGGGGTCTCCCGGACGGCGCGAACCAGAACGTGACGATCTACAACACCGGCGCCCTGTCCGCGGCGCTCCTCTACGGGGTCTCCGCCATGGCCCTCCTGGCAGGGCGGTCCCCGACGGTGGCGACGGCCCGGAGGGGACCCCTGGTCCTCGCCGGCTATGCGACGGCCCTGGCCTTCACGACGGTCCTCACCGTGGCCGCCCTTCTTGGCGCTACCCCGCCCTTCTTCATCCAGGGAACCGGTCCGACACTGCTGCGGCAGGGCGTCCTCGGGGCCGCGGACGTGCTGTTCGTCTTCTCGGCGCTGATCTTCGTCGGCACGTCCTTCAGGACCCGGGAGCCGTTCCTGTACTGGTACGGCCTGGGCCTGGCCCTGACCGCCGTGAGCCTGTCCGCGTTCTTCATCCAGAGCTCGGTCGGCAGTCCGGTCGGATGGGCGGGAAGGGCCTCGCAGTACCTCGGCGGGCTGTACCTGCTGGTCGCCCTCGTGGCGGCCAGGTCGGCCGCGCACGAGCGGAAGGCGTCGCTCGACAGCGTCCTGACCTTCTCCCTGGACACCGCGGCGGGACGAGCCTCGGCAGCCGGAGAGGAGTCGGCGGACGCGGCTGGCCGGATGGACCGCGACTTGCGGCATGTCTACCTCGAGCAGTCCGCGGACGCCTTCTACGCGAAGGACGCCCAGGGCCGCTACCTGCTGTTCAACAGCGAGGCGGCCCGGGCCACCGGCAAACTGCCCCACGAGGTCATCGGCAGGGACGACACCTTCCTCTTCCCTGCCTCTCAAGCCGCGTCGATCATGGCCGGCGATCGGGAGGTGATGGAAGGCCGCCGCGTCGTGACCTACGAGGAGGTCCTGGAGACGGTCGCCGGAGCGACGACGTACCTGGCGACCAAGGGCCCGCTGTTCGACGACAACGGGAAGGTCGTCGGGCTGTTCGGTTTCGCCCGCGACGTCACCGAGCAGAAGCGCGCGGAGGCGGCGCTGTACAAGAGCGAGGAGCGCTTCCGCTCAACCCTCGACCAGATGCTCGAGGGAGCGATGATCATCGGCTTCGACTGGCGGTACCTCTACGTCAACGATGTCGCAGCAAGCCACGGTCGCACCGTGCCTGACGACATCATCGGCCGGTCGATGCCCGAGGTGTATCCGGGGATCGAGGGGAGCGAGGTCTTCGGTCGCTACCGAGAGGCCATGGAAGGGCGAGTGCCCCAGCGCTTTGACGCGCCATTCACGTTCGCCGACGGCACCACGAGCCACTACCACTTCAGCGTCGAGCCCGTCGCCGAGGGGATCTTCGTGTTCTCCGCCGACATCACCGAGCGCAAGGCTGTCGAGGAGGCGCTCCGCGAGTCCGAGGAGCGATTCCGCGCGCTTGTGGAGTCGGCCAACGACGCCATCTTCATCTGGGACAGGGAGAGCCTGCGCTGCCTCGAGGCCAATCGGGCCGCCTGCAAGCGCCTGGGCTACACGCGGGCCGAGCTGCTGACAATGACCGTGGCCCAGATCAGCGCCCCGGAGCAGGCCGCGGCCATCGCGGCTCGCGCAGCTGAGATCGGGGAGCGAGCCTCGGCCCTCGTCGAGACGGTCCACCTGGCGCGGGACGGCACCCGGATCCCGGCAGAGGTGAGCACCACGGTCGCCAATCTCGGCGGCCGCCCGGTATTCCTCTCGATCGCGCGCGACGTCACCGAGCGCAAGCAGGCCGAGGCGGCGAGGGCCTCCCTCGAGGCCCAGCTCGCCCAGGCCGAGAAGATGGAGTCGGTGGGCCGCCTGGCCGGCGGCGTGGCCCACGACTTCAACAACATGCTGGGCGTGATCCTGGGCAACGCCGAGCTCGCTCTCGAGGCGCTCGAACCTTCGCATCCCGTCCGTGCCGATCTCCTTGAGATCCAGGGCGCCGCGATGCGCTCCGCCGACCTCACCCGCCAGCTGCTCGCCTTCGCCCGTCGCCAGACGGTGGCGCCCAGGCCCCTCGACCTCAACGAGGCCGTAAGCGGGATGCTCGACATGCTCCGGCGCCTCAACAGCGCCGGCGTCGAGCTCGCCTGGAGGCCGGGCGCCGGCCTGTGGCCGGTCCGGGTGGACCCGTCCCAGCTCGACCAGATCCTGACCAATCTCGTGGTGAACGCGGGTGACGCGGTCGGCGACACCGGCAAGATCACGGTCGAGACCGGGAATGCCACGCTCGACGCGGAGTTCTCCGCCACCCTGTCGGGCGCCGTGCCCGGTGACTACGTGGGGCTGACCGTGCGCGACGACGGGGGCGGCATGGACGCCGAGACGATGAACCACCTCTTCGAGCCGTTCTTCACGACCAAGGAGGCCGGCCGCGGGACAGGCCTCGGCCTGGCCACGGTGTACGGGATCGTCCAGCAGAACGGGGGCTTCATCGACGTCTCCAGCGAACCGGGAGCCGGGTCCGTGTTCCGGATCTGGCTGCCGCGCCACCGGGGTCCGGCGGCCGCGCCGGAGGCGCCCACGCAGCACGTTGCGCGCGGAGGCGGCGAGACGGTCCTGCTCGTCGAGGATGAGCCCGCGCTCCTGCGCCTGGCCACCGTGATGCTCGAACGGCTGGGCTATCAAGTGGTTGCCGCCGCCACCCCCGGCGAGGCATCCCGGCTGGCCAGGGAGCATCAGGGCCAGATCCACCTGCTGATGACCGATGTCGTCTTGCCCGGGATGAACGGCCGGGATCTCGCCCGGAACCTGCAGCCGCTCTACGCCGGCCTGCGCTGCCTGTTCATCTCGGGTTACACCGCCGACGTGATCGCCGACCACGGGCTCCTGGACGTGGGCGTCCACTTCCTCCAGAAGCCGTTCTCCGCGCGGAACCTGGCGGCCAGGGTTCGCGAGGCGCTCGACCACGACCCCGTGTCGCCCGACCCGGTGTCGGCGGGCTGACCGGCCGCCGGGCTGACCGGCCGGCGGGCACGCATCTTCTCGCGCCGTCTCGCTCCCCGCGCCGTGAGCCGGCCGCGAACCGGGCGGCGGAGCGGCTGCGGGTGCTGGCGGACACGTGGGTGCGCGTCGATGTCCCGGCAGCCAGGGCGGACCTGTCGCGCGCGATCTACGACGGCATCGTCGTCGGAGTCGGTCGGTCATCGCGGCTCGCCGGACGCCGGCCGTCCATGCGAGCGGTCCGGTCCGGTCAGTTTGTGCTTGGGAAATGGCGCGCCCGGAGGGACTCGAACCCCCGACCCTCTGATCCGAAGTCAGATGCTCTATCCGCTGAGCTACGGGCGCGCGGCGCGGCCGATCATACCCCGCCCCGCGCCAAGCCAGCCGACGACCGCGTCGCCGTGAGAGACTCGCCGGGCGTCCCGCCACCGTCCGGAGGATCCATGCGCCTGACCCGCCCCGCCGCCCTGCTTCTGCTCGTCGCCCTCGCCGCCGTGACCGGCTGCTCCTCGGCCGTGACCCAGGCTCCCGCCGCGGGCTCCGGCGCACCGTCCGCGACCCGCGTCACGGTCACGCTCTCGGACGCCCTGAAGATCGAGCCGGCCCAGATCAATATCCCCATGGGCGTCCCCGTGACCTTCGTGGTCACGAACAAGGGCACCATCGATCACGAGTTCTTCGTGGGGGGCGAGAAGGCGCAGGCCGTCCACGAGAAGGCCATGTCGGGCCAGATGGCGATGGTGATGGACGAGCCGACCGGCATCGGCGTCAAGCCCGGCCAGACCAAGGAGCTGACGCTCACCTTTGCCGACACCACGCCCGTGTTTGGCGGTTGCCACATCCCGGGCCACTACCTGGCGGGCATGAAGGCGACGATCACCGTCCAGTAGGTCGGATCGCCGCCCGGCCTCCACCGGTGCGGCCTGGCACCGCGACCGCCCGGATGCACGCGACGATCGCGCCGCCGCGAACCCGTTCGAGTGCGGCCGGCTTGCACGCCGGCACGCGAACCGTTACATATGTTCCGTGCCTGACCCAGTCCGCGTGCTGCGAACCCCAGTCGTGGCCGCCCTCCTGATCGCGCTCGTCGTGGTGCTGGGCGTCACGCCCGGCGTGACCATCGCGCCGTCCCCGGTTGGCGATGTGCTGGGCGAGGTGAGCGGGCCGTTCGCCGACCAGGGCGGCACCGGCGATGTGATCGCCCCGGCTGCTCCCGCCGCCACCGCGGCCCACACCATCGACCCGCACCTCCTGGCGATCGAGCAGGACGAGCCGGCCAACGGCATCGTCCGCGCGCCGCACCAGCTGCGCGGCTACGCCTGGCCCCTCTCCCAGGTCCGGATCACCCAGCCCTTTGGGCCCGCCAGGGGCGCCTCGGCGATCCTGGATGGGAAGGCGTTTCACGACGGAATCGACCTTGCGACGTTCTGCAGTGACCGTGTCCTGGCCGCGCACGACGGCGTGGTGCTGGCCGCGGGCCGCCGGTATGACGACTTCCTGGGCTGGAAGGGTGACCTGACGGCCTACTTCGATCGCCTGGACACGCTGGGCCTGTGGGGCACGCTGCCGATCGTGGTCGTCATCGACGACGGCAACGGCTACCGGAGCGTCTACGCCCACATGTACAAGCTCTCGGTCAAGGTGGGCGACATCCTCAAGGCCGGCGCCATGATCGGCTACGAGGGCGCCACCGGCCATGCGACCGGCTGCCACCTCCACTACGGCCTCTTCAACCCCGACGCGACGGGCGTGATGGGGATCGACCCCGCCGTTTGGCAGAAGATGCTCCTGCCGGATTCGGAGGTCGCCCGGATCGACCCGCAGCTGGTCTTCCCGAAGCTGCCGTAGCCACGGGGACCGTCCGGACGACGCGATCAGGTCGCGGGCGAGACTCGTGGTCGAGATTCGTGGGCACCCGAGCGTGGGCACTCGAGCGTGGTCGCGAACATGCGCGGGACGCACGAGCAGGGCACCGGCGCCGCGAGCCGAGTCGGGTGGCCGCGTCGGGTGGCCGATCCGACCGCCGATGTTCCCAGGGAGTACAACCTGACGTTGATTCCCGCGCCGGCAGGGGCAACCGGCCGGAATCCCCCGATCCTGTTCCCGGTCGATACCGAATCCACGGAAACAGGGGGTCAACGGGGCGAATCTCGACCCCGAAGGCCGGTCGGTGGCGCGATTCTCGTCGGGTTGTATCCGGGGGGAACATTCGGCATGACGCCCCGTTCGGCGTCCCGACTGGCGCCGCGTTTGGCGTCCTGACTGACGCCCCGCCGTGCGCGTCTTGCGGCGCGCGTCTTGCGGGCGGGTCCCGGGTGGGCATGAGCGTGGGCGTCGAGCGGCCCCGGCGTCGAGCGGCCGCTACTCCCGGACGCGCCGGTAGCGCCGCCCGATCAGCGCGAACGCGGGGAGCCGCCCCAGCGACGCGCTGAGCCGCAGGTCCGTGGTCCCGTCCCGGGCCTCCAGCGCCAGCAGCGCATTCATCGCGGCATCGTCCGGGGGGCGCGCGTCCACGACCGCCAGGTCGATGGCCACGCGGCCCGGCTCCGCCTCGCCGAGGGTCGCGACGGCCGCCGCGGGCCACTCGCCCTCCTCGAACTCCACGCGGACCTCCCGCTCGGCGTGCCAGCGCGGCTGGCGGAGCAGGATCCCGCGCCAGGCGTCCGCCACCGCTGGCGTCACCAGCCCGCTCCCGGGTGCCGGCTCCCCGCCACCGCCCCACAGCCGCTCGCCGCGCGCCCAGAGCGCGGCCTGGTGGAGGAGCGAGTACTCGTCGAGGTCCGCGTAGTCCGACAGCCGCTCCGCCGGGGATCCCTCCCCGAAGACCGCCCGCACGGAGGGCCCAAACACCTCGGCCAGGTCCAGGTCGATCGCCCGGACCGTCCGGTGGAAGTAGACCTGCTGGTACATGAACAGGCGCGTGGCCAGGAACATGGCCAGCGCGCCGATGGCCGGCTCGTAGAGCGTCAGGCCGCGCTCGGAGATGAACGCGTAGCGCCGGAGCCGCTCCACGTCGATGGGCCCCGCGGCGACCCCGATGAAGTAGGCGTCGCGTCGGACGTAGTCGAGGTTGTCCACCGTGAAGACGCCCGACAGGAGCGGTTGCAGCCAGCGCACCCAGCGCGGCATCGCCGGGTCGTCGAGGGCCGGCTTTGAGACCAGGTACGAGACCCAGCGGGGGTCGATGGCCTCGCCGTCGGCCAGGGCGTCCCGCTCGGGCACGGCGCCCGGCGCCCGGCGCAGCCCGCGAATGAGGGTCCCCAGCTCCCGCTCGATGATCAGCTGGCTCAGGTCCTCGTGGCTGAGGGTCTTGCCGGCGGACCGCCGCGCGTCGGTCGGCGCCGGGAAGTCCGCCAGGACGTGGTCGTCGAAGAAGTGCGCGAACGGCCCATGGCCCACGTCGTGGAGGAGGCCGGCGACCCGGAGCGTCTCCACGACCAGCCCCTCGGACGGGCCGGGCTCGGTCGGGGCCGCGGCAGCCAGGGTCGTGCGGAGGCTTGGGTAGAGGGCGCGCGCCCAGAGCCCGGCCTCGTGCATGACGCCCAGGCCGTGGGTGAAGCGCGAGTGCTCCGCGGTGGGGAAGACCCAGCGCGCACTCTGGAGCTGGCTGATCCGGCGCAGCCGCTGGAGCCAGGCGGTGTCGAGCAGATCCTCCTCGGCGACGTCCTCGCTGGGCAGGCCGGCCGCCCCGGCCTCATCCGCGGTCAGCCGCTTGGTCAGCTCGACGTACCCGTGGATGGGGTCGCTGATCAGGTTGACCGCGGAGAACTGGTGGCGGGCCACGGTTGGGCCGCGCCTAGCCCTGGGCCTGGAGGAAGTCCACCAGCGCGGGCACCGACAGGTCGGTGTGGGACCAGAAGTAGCCGTGCGCCGCGCCGGGCACCTCGACGTAGCGGTTGTTGGGCAGCTGCGTGGCCAGGTAGCGCGACTGGTCCAGGTGGGAGCCCGTCCCGCCGGCGTGGGTGTCCCGGTCGCCGACGATGATCAGGGTGGGCTGCGTCAGCTCGGCCAGGCGATCGGCCGTCCGGTGTCCCTGGCGTGCGGAGACGTGCTTGAGGTACTCGTGGAGGTCGGGCCGCCCGTTCCAGTAGGCCGCGACCAGCCAGTCCACCGTGTCCTGGTGGCCCGCGATGTACTCCGGCGTGAAGAAGGTGCTGCCGATCTGGTAGGTCATGTAGCCCTGGTAGCCGCGCTCGATCAGCTCCTGGGCCGCGGCCGGCGGGATCCCGGTGGTGGGCGCGACGCCGGGCCGGTACTCGCCCGGGCCGCTGGCGGCCAGGACCAGGGAGCGGACCTGTGCGGGATGATCCAGCGCGACCCACTGGGCGACCCGGCCGCCCATCGAGTGGCCCAGCACGTGGGCGGGACCCATGCCCAGCTGGTCGATCAGCCGCGCCACGTCGGCCGCGAACAGCCGGGTGGTGTAGTCGCCCGCCACGCCGGGGGTCTGGCCGGTCCCGCGGTAGTCAAACGTGACGACGCTGAAGTGCCTGGCGAGCGGGTCCACCATCCAGTCGGGCCACGTGCCGCCGTTGTAGCCGGTCCCCGCGCACAGGAGCAGCGGCGGGCCGTCCCCCCGCACGCGGTGGGACATGGCCACGGTGGCAGGCGCCTGCGACGCGGGCGCCTTGGCGGCGGGCTGACTCATGGGGTCTCCTTGAAGTTCGGGTAGCGGGCGAGCGCTTGCTCGAGCGTAGCGCGCACGTCGGCGCGCAACTGGGCGGGTTCGAGCACCTCCACGTCGGCGCCCCAGCCCAGGATCCAGACGCGGATCTCGAAGGTCCCCGACACGGTGGCCCGCCAGAGCAGCGAGCCGTCGGTCGCCGTCTCCAGGCGCTGGCTGGCGTGCCAGTTGGTCTCGCCGACGCGCTCCGCCACGGCCGGCGAGAAGCGGAGGACCACCTCCACCGGGGGCTGGTCCGCGATGATGTCCCATGCCCCGCGGAGCGCCGCGGCGGTGTCCTCGGCGTCGGGTGGCGCGAACGTCCGGGGCGTGAGAGCCGCATCACGGATGCGCTCGATCTTGAAGGTCCGCAGCCCCTGGCGCGTCTCGTCCCAGCCGATCAGGTAGAGCGCGTGCGTCTGGAGCGACGGCTCGATCAGGTATGGCCGAACCTCGGCCTTGCGGGGACCCGCGCCCTTGGCGTACGCGGCGGGCCGGTAGTCGATCGTGACGACACGCCGCTCCGCCCAGCCGCGCGTCAGGATCGCCACGTTGGCGTTGAACCGCTCATCCCGCGGTGCCTGCGAGAGGACGGCGAGGGTTCGTTCGACGTGGTCCCGCAGGGAGTCCGGCAGCACGGCCTCCAGCTTCTCGAACGCCGACGCCAGGGACGGGTTGTACTTGTCGGCGTAGCGGACCATCAGCCGCGCCGAGAGCACCACCGCCATCGCCTCCGCGGTGGTCAGCTTGAGCGGCGGGAGGAAGGCCTTGGCGTCGTCGATGCCCCACCGGCCGTCGAGGGCCCACGTGGGCACGCCCAGGGCGCTCTCGATGGCCTTGAGGTCGCGGTAGACCGTCCGCACCGAGACGCCGACGCGCCTGGCGACCTCGGTCGGCGCCAGGCCTTCCGGGTTGGCCTGGAGCACGTGCATGATCCGGTTGAGCCGGGCCGTCCGATCCTGCTTGGCGCTGACCCGGTCCGCGAAGCCGTCCTCCACGTGCACCTCCTTGCCGAGAGGATACGCGGCCGTCGCGCGTCGTTTGGGATTCCCGGGACATTGGCCGCGGAAGTACCAGTCGGGGTAGTACTGTCGGGTCATCCCCGCGATCCGGCCGCCGGACCATGATGACCGCAGGTCCGGAGCGGTTGGGGGCATAAGCCCTGAAGACCGACCGGATCAAGCCTCGACGAATATCCCCCCGGGTCGGCGAGCCCCTCCTCCCGCCAGCCCGGACGCTCTCCAGAGCGGCGCCCACCTCCTCCGGGCGTCGCTTTGGCGCGCCCGGCGCTGCCCGTAGGCCCGGCGCTGCCCGTAGGCCCGGCGCCGCCCGTAGGCCCGGCGCTGGCCGCTACTTGCTGGCCGCGGGCGATGGGCTGGCGGGCCGAACCGAACCGGAAGCCGCGGGGCTCCCCGACGCGCCGGGGCTCCCCGACGCGCCGGGCGTGCCGCCCGCCGATGGGCCCGGCGTGGGTGTGGCCCGGCCCGGGCTGGGCGACGGCGGGCTCACATCGTCCACGACCACCCCCGGGGTTAGCACCAGGGTCCACCCCACGTCGATGTGGCTTGGGTTGTACGTCGTGGACTCCGGGTCGAGCGTCGGGTACGTGCCGCGGTTCCACCAGGCGATGCTCCGCGCGGTGGTCCGGTACAGGGTCGCGATGGTCCCGAGAGAATCGCCTGCCTTGACCACGTAGCTGGTGAAGGTGGGGGCCGCGGTCGGCGTGGGCCGGACGAAGGTGGGGCTGCCGGCCGGCGATGCGCTGGCCGACTCGGCGGGGGCGGACGGCGGCGACGTGGTCTGGTCAGCCCCGATGTCCACGCGGACCCGCGGCAACGTGATACCCAGCCCGGGCAGGACCGCCAGCGCGATGAGGACCACCAGGACCAGGGCGAGGACGGCGCTGAATCGGCGCGAGGTCAACAGGCTGCCGGGTGTCCGCGGCCCGCCAGGCCCGCGGCCCGCCGCGCCGGTGTGGTCCGGCGGCAGGTCATCCTCGAAGCGTGGGTCATCGGGCAGCGGCGGCAGGCTCATCGCCCGACCAGTCTGCCCCGATTCGGCCCGGCTGGGAAGCGCGCGAATCGCGGCGATGCCCGGCGCCGCTGGCGATGCCCGGCGCGGCTGCCCGCGGCGGCTCAGCCGTTGACGCGGTCGACCGGGGTCGGCGCCTTGAGGGTGAACTCCTTGGCCAGGGCCAGGCCATCCGCGGCGCTCGAGACCCGTGCGCGCCCATTCCGCTTCGAGACCTGGCAGGCGCGGTCCGCCGCCAACAGGATGTCCGCGCCGGTCGACCCGTTATCGGGGAAGGTGGCAAGGCCCAGCGAGGCGCTGATCGGCACCGCCTGCTCGTGCCATGGGCCGCCGGGCTCGCTCAGGGCGCCGATGGTGGACAGGATCCGGCCCGCGACCACATGGGCTTGTGCCCCGTCGGCATGCGGGAGGATGACGGTGAACTCGTCGCCGCCGTACCGGAAGACCCCGTCCGTGTCCCGGCTGGCCGTCTCCAGCGCCCGCGCGACCTCGCCCAGGAGCCGGTCGCCGGCCTGGTGCCCCAGCGAGTCGTTGATGTTCTTGAACACGTCCAGGTCCAGCATGATCAGGCTGAACGTCTCGCCCGCGCGGATCCGGGCCTCCAGTCGCTCCTGGAACGTGCCGTGGTTGAAGAGGCCGGTCAGGTCGTCGGTGGCGGCCCGGATCTCCACGGCGCGGTGGGTCTCCGCATTCTGGAGGGCGATCGACACCTGCGCGGCAAAGAGCTGGACCAGCTCAAACTCGCCCTTGGTGTAGACGTTGCCGCGTCCCAGCCGCTCCACGATGACGATGCCACCGGGCCCGCTCCGGCCACGCAGCGGGACGGCGATCAGGCTGCCGTCCAGCTTGCTGTCGTGGACGTGGCTGATCCGCGGGTCGTCGAGTTCGTCGAGGATGAGGACCGCCTGTCGATGGCGGGTGACCCAGTCGGCGATGCCGACGTGGCGCTCGTCGCTGGAGCGCAGGAGTCGATCGGAGTGGACCCCCCGGACGGTCAACGGCCGGGACTCGCCGCTCCCGGACTCCACCACCTCGATGGCCAGGTTGTCGTAGCCCACGAGGTCACCCAGCCGGTCCGCGACCTGCTCCAGGACGCGCTGCGGATCCAGCGTGGTGAGGATGGATTCCGTGATGGACAGCAGGTCGCGCTGGCTGCGCAGCTGCCGCTCGAGCGCGGCCGACTTGGCGTGCAGCTGCTGGGTGATCTCGGCGTTCGAGAACGCCTGGGCGGCAAAGCTGGCGTAGATCTCCAGGAGGCGGAGGTCGTCCTCGGAGAACTGGTCGAGGCCCAGCTTCGAGAGGACGAGCACGCCCAGGACGCCGTCGTCGTAGGTCATGGGCGCCAGGATCATCGATTCCTCGAGGTCCGGGCTGGTGCCCGGGATGGTCCAGGCGCGTGGGTCGTGGGCGGTGTCGGGCAGATTCTGGGCCATCTTGTGGACGGCCACCCAGCCGGTGATCCCCTCGCCCACCGCCACCTTGAGCTGATCGCTGGTCTCGTCCGCGTACTCGTGGACGCGGCCTTCCAGCGCCACGGGAACCAGCTGGTCGCCCCGCCGGTGGTAGACACGGACGTTGTCGTACTCGATGAGCAGCCCCAGCTCGCCGACGATGGCGCGGCCGATCTCCTCGATGCGCGTCAGCCGGTTGAGGCGCGCGCCCAGGTGCTGCAGGGAGCGCAGCTGGGCGGCCCACGCCTCGACGCGCGGATCGCCCTGTCGGCGTCCGGGCCTGGCAACGCGGCGTCCCGGCGGAGTGCCAGCGGCGCCGACGATGGCGCCGCGTCGGCCGGCCGTGAGGGCGCGTCGCGCGGGCCCGTCTGCTCGGCGCTCGGACCCGATGGAGGGGAGCGACGCCTGCCCGTCACCCTCGCTCACCTCGGCGGCGTTCATGAAGCGCTGCAGATCGCCCAACCGGAAGCGGCGGTCGCCGCGCAGGTTGATTCGGAAGTATCTGAGCCGGCCAGCGTCACTCCACGCCCGGACAGTGTTCGGGTGGACGCCCAGGAGACGGGCGGCCCGTGTCACGGAGAGCGTGGCGTCGAGCGGTCGCGGAATGTGTGTAGTCATGCGGGACGGGGCGTCTTTCGAGGCTGATGGAAGAGGAAGAAATGTGAAGATGACGAACCGCAGCGTAGCCCGCGCGCATGGGCCGTCGAAGTAGCGCGATGGTCCTGTGTGGTCTGCGACGCTTGGATAGCCTTATCGGCAGTCGGATGGCTCTACGCGGCGGTTGGCCGGACGGCGCGGCGGGCAGCTGGCCCCGGTGCCTGCTGGACCAGGCCAACCAGTGCGGCCCGCGCGACGCACGTCGGCGTCAGCGATCAGGCCGGCGCGAGCCCCCGCTGAGCCGGACATAGGCGAGCGTCCCGATGACCGCGATCAGGCCGATGGCGAGGACCACGAGGATCGCCATGCCGGGGCTGCCCACGAAGCCCGGCCCCTCGCCCGCGCTCCGCGTATCCGCGCCCAGGACCGGGCTGGGCGCCGGCGAGGCGGCTGCGACCAGCGCCGGCAGCGCCACCCAGGCCACGACGAGCACCACCGGCCAAGCCGCGCGGATCGCGCGGCTCCCGGCGCGGCCTCCGGCCCGGATCGCAGGGCCCCCGGCCTGCCGCGCCGGGGGCCTCAGCCCGCCGCTCCCACGACCACGCCGGCAGCGGCCCACATGGCGGCCAGCACGACCAGCGCCAGGCCAGTTCCGCCCAGGGCGGCCACCAGCACGGGGCGGAGGCGCGTCTCGCCGCCGATGATCCTGAGGGCCTCCGGGACCTCCAGGACCGTCAGCACCAGCGGCCGACCCAGGCCGGCGGACATGCGCAGCGTCCCATCCGGTCCGCGGCCGGGGACGCCCAGCACGATCGCCTGGTCTACCGCCGAGACGTGTTCGATGAGCGCCCGCGCCGGTGCCCCGGGCGCCAGCCCCTCGGGCGCGCGGTCTGCCAGATCGGCGACCGTCCCGGTCGACTCGCGGGGGATGACGACAAGCCCATCGCCCAGGGTCGCCGCATCGATCGAGATCGCCTGCAGCCCGTCGCCCACCTCGAACGGGACCTCCTCGCGGCCGTCCTCCACGGTGGTCCAGCCGCCCCGGGACCGGACCTGGACCCGGGTCCGCCGGAAGACCAGCGGCCGGCGGGCGGCGTCCTCAAAGGCCTGCTCGCTGTCGATCCGGCCGTCCACGCGCAGGTAGCGCGGCGCTCCCGCGCCGGCCGCCTCCAGGATCTCGGCCAGCGGCGTCGGCTGGAGGGTCGCGAGCAGGCGGGCCACGCGGTAGCGCGGCCCGTAGGAGCGCAGGATGGCCACGGCAGCGGCGATCGACAGGAGGCCGGCGGCCAGGAGGATCTGGGGAGTCACGCCCGGGATGATACGCGGACGGCGGGACCGGCCGGCCCGGGCAGCTGGCCACCGGGGGTGGTTCCGGGCATAGCAATGGCCCGAAGAAACCTACCCGTCACGTGGGCGTTGATGTCATCGCCGCCGCTAGTGACCTTCAGCCTCTCCGGACCGGCCTCCACCGTAGGCCCCACCCGGCGTCGGGGCAACAGTACTTCTCCACCGAATCCGCCCGGACGATGCGGTTATCCACAGCCTGTCCACAAGCAGGACCACCGGACCACACCGGACCACACCGGACCCCAGCCGGACCCCGCCGGATGTCAGCCGGCGCGCCGCCCCGTCGCTGGATCCAGCGCCACGATCTCGCCCGCGTAGCTGGTCAGCACGAGTCTCCCACCCACCAGCTCCGCACCGGTGACCACGTCCGAGTGGGCGATCCGCCACGCCACCGCCCCGTCCGCCTCCAGGGCAAACGTCTCGATCTCCGACTGCGCGAGGACGTGGGCGAGGCGGGACGACCCGAGCACCACCAGCAGCGGCGAGCCGGAGCGGTGGTGCCAGCGCAACGCGCCGGTCCTGGCGTCGAGGCCGTAGACGTGGAAGCCGTACTTCACCACCAGGAGGCCCGCCGAATCCCAGGTCAGCCCGGCGGGATCGTCGGAGATGGTCGACGCGAAGCGGGCCGTCCAGGCGCCGGCGGGTCCCTCCACGTGGAGCTCCGCCCGGCAGAGCGCGTCCGGATCGGCGCTCACGAGCGGTCCGTGATCGGCCAGCTGGGCGCCGGCCTCGCTGAGGGAGAAGACCTGTTCCGCGGTCCCGCTGCCACCCCATCTCCAGCGCGCGCGCAGGCCGCCCGGGTAGGCGACGGCGGCGTTGCGGGGCTCAGACTGGGCGGCCATGGTCGCGACGGACGGGCGGGCGGGGCAGTGGCCGGCGGGCGCCGGCTAGAGGCCCAGGTCCTGGGCCGAGGTCCGCCCCGGGTCCCGGGGCGCCTGGCGAACGTCCTCCGCGATCTGCGCCACCTCGGCGTTGGCGAGGATCCGAAGGGTGGCCGGCGGCACGGGAAAGACGGCGGAGTCCGTGCCGGCGGCAGCCCAGACAACCTGGAACCGCCCCAGGTCCGGGTCCATGACCACGCGAAGCGGGCGTGTGTGGCCCATCGGCGGGATTCCGCCGATGGTGAAGCCGGTCAGCTCGTTGGCCTCACGCGCGGTGGCGCGGCGGATATCGCCCTTGCCGGTGACGGCCGCGAGGCGCCCGAGATCCACGCGGTTGGCGCCCGAGACGAGGCACAGGATTGGATCCGGCGCGCCCTGATCAGTGACGGCCACGAACACCAGCGACTTCACGATCTGGCCCAGCTCCGCGCCGACTGCTGCGGCCGCATCCTCGGCGGTGTGGGTGGATGCCGGGAACACCCTCACGTCCAGGGCCACGCCCTTCCGCGCCGCAGCGTCGATCACGCGCCGGACGGCCGGATACTCGGGGGTTTCGCACACGTCCGGAGTCTAGCATCCGTTGACGCGCTAGCATCGAGGCATGATCCGGGCCGTGATCCTCGCCGACGGCGCTTCGCCCACCCGCGCCGACCTCGACGCGGCGTGGCCGGGCTGGGCCGACGGCGTCGGCCTGGTGATCGCCGCCGACGGTGGCGCGCGCCTGGCGGCGCCCCTCGGCCTGGCCATCGACCGCTGGGTGGGGGACGGCGATTCGGTCGATCCGCCCATGCTGGAGCGCCTGCGCGCCTCGGGCGTGGCCATCGAGCGGGTGGATGTTGACAAGGACGAATCCGACACCGAGCTGGCCATCGACCGCGCGCTGCGCGCCGGTGCCACCGACATCACGGTGATCGGCGCGCTTGGTGGCCCACGCCTCGATCACGCGCTGGCCAACATCGGCCTGCTGGCCCTCGCCGCGCTCGACGGCGTGCCGGCGCGTCTGCTGGACCCCGCGGCGCGCGTCTCCCTGGTCCGAGCCCCGGGTCCCGGCGGCGCGCCGGTGGTGGTGGAGCTGCGTGACCGCCCCGGCGGCCTGGTCTCGTTGCTGACGATGGGGGAGGACGTCCTGGGCGTCACCACCGAGGGCCTTCGCTACCCGCTCCACGACGAGCCCCTGCCGGCCGGCCCGGCGCGTGGCCTGTCGAACGTCCGGCTGTCCCAGATCGCCCGGATCACCGTCCGGAGCGGCCGCCTGCTCGTGGTGGAATCGCCTGCTACATTGCGTGCATGAGCATGCTGAACGTGGGCGATCTCGCCCCTGCCCTTGCCCTCGCCGACGAGACCGGCACCATCCACGACATCGCGAACCAGCGCGGCCAGTGGACCGTCGTCTACTTCTACCCGCATGACGACACCCCCGGCTGCACCACCGAGGCCTGCCAGTTCAACGACGCGCAGCCGGACGTCAAGGTCCAGGGCGCCGCGGTCTGGGGCGTCAGCCCCCAGGGACCCGAGAGCCACCGGAAGTTCCGCGACAAGTACGGCCTCACGTTCCCCCTGCTGTGCGACGAGGACCACGCCGTGGCCGAGGCGTACGGCGCCTGGGCGATGAAGAACTCCTTCGGCGTCGAGAAGATGGGCCTGATCCGGACCACGGTCCTGGTTGGCCCGGACGGCACGGTCGCCAAGGCCTGGTCCCAGGTCAAGGCCGATGGCCACGCGGCCGAGGTCCTCGCGGCCATCGCCGAGCTCAAGGCCGCCCGCGCCTGACGGCCGGCACCCACCCCCGCCCTCGCAGCCAACGACGGTTCGACGGCGCATGACCGCCCAGCCCCATTCGGCCGATCCGCGCGTCGATCCGGGCATCGAGCAGCCGCACACCTGGCGCCCCGACCGGCTCATGGTCATCGTCGCCCACCCGGACGACGCGGACTTTGGGCCGGCCGGCACCGTCGCCACATGGGTCGCGGCCGGTTCCGTCGCCTGGCTGGTCTGCTGCACCAGCGGCGACCAGGGCGGTGAGGACCACGCGCTGGACCCGCTGGCGCTCGCCGTCATCCGTGAATCGGAGCAGCGGGCCGCCGCCGACGTCATCGGCTACGCCGGGGTGAGCTTCCTGCACCAGCCGGATGGGGCGCTCGCCAACGACCTCTCGCTGCGCGAGCTGCTGGTCCGCGAGATCCGTGGGTTCCGGCCAGACGCGGTGATCAGCACGGACCCGGAGACCATCTTCCGCAAGGGCGGCCGCGGGATCAACCACACCGACCATCGTGCCGCCGGGTCCGCGGCCGCCGATGCCATCTTCCCGGCGGCCCGCAACCCGATGTCGTTCCCCGGGCTGATCCGTGAAGGGCTGCTGCCCCATCGCGTCCGCCGGCTCTACCTGGCGGGCACCAACCAGCCCACGGTCCGCGTCGACACCACCGCCCAGCTGGACCGCAAGCTGGAGGCCCTGGGCTGCCACGTCAGCCAGCGGGCCGGCAGCGCGGAGAGCCTGCGTCACGTGCGCGAGCGGGCGGCCAACGAGGGCGAGCCCATCGGCGTCGTCGCGGCGGAGGCCTTCCGCCTGGTGGTCATCGACCCGGACTGAGCCGCTAGCCCTTCCGCGCCGCGCTCGGTGGGTTCTGCCCCGCCGGGCGGGTTCGGCCAGGCCGAAACGGTCAGGCGGCGCCCTGGGTGGACGTCCGGTCGGCCAGCAGCAGCGGCCGCACGCGATCCCACGCCTCCCAGACATCGGCCAGCACGTCGGCGTCGCGACCCAGGATCAGGCGGAGCTCGCGGACCGTCAGCCCGGGGGCGATCGCGGCGATGTAGTCGCCGCCCAGGACATGGGCATCCCGGAGCAGGTCGGCCACCTCGGCACCCACCGGCCAGCGCCGAACCCGCATCGGATCGAGGCCCGCGTGGGCGACCGCCATGGACAGCTCGCGCTGGGCGGGGACGCGATCGTCCAGCCATCCGCCCAGGCCGTCGAAGCGGTAGCCCAGCGACGACAGCGCGGCCACGATGTCGCGGGACTGCTCGGTGGTGAACAGGCCCCAGAAGGGATGCTCACGGGGGACGGCGATGGCCGCGGCGTCAACCGCCCGAACCAGGATGGCCTCGAGCAGGCTGGTGAGCCGGAGCTCCCAGGCGTGTCGGGCGGCCGGGTCGCTGCCCAGCTGCGCGGCCACGCCGGACAAGGCACCGAGATCGCCACCAAGGATCCGGCGGATCGCGGCGCCCACCGGCATCCGGGCCACCGGGCGGGGCTCGGCGATGGGGGCCGGCCGTGGCTGCGGCCAGGGCGTGTTGGCCGCGGGCCTCGCCGACGCCGGCGAAGCGGACGCGGGCGCCAGCAGCGCGGTCATCGCCTCGACGGCTTCGGGTGACACGCCCGCATCCGGCCGGACGGAGGCCGGCGGCGACACCGGCTCCGGCACGACCGGCACGACTGGCTCCGGCGCCACTGGCTGCGGCACCACCGGCTCCGGCAAGACGGTCGCCGCGCCGGACGCCGCAGGGGCGGCTTCCGCCGCAGGGGCGGCTTCCGCCGCAGGGGCGGCTTCCGCCGCAGGGGCGGCTTCGGCGGTCCGCCCCGCCCGGCGCTCCGCGTCTGCGCGCTGGGCCTGCAGGTCGGCGATCCGTCGCTCCGCCGCGGCACGCTCCGCCGCCAGGCGCTCCTCCTCCGCGCGGCGGACCGCCTCGGCCCGGTCGGCCTCGGCGCGCTCCGCGGCCAGTCGCAGTTCCTCCGCGCGCCGCACGGCCTCCGCCTGCTCCGCCTCCGCACGCTCCGCCGCCAGTCGCGATTCCTCCACGCGCCGCGCCGACTCGCTGCGCTCCGCCTCGGCCCGCTCCGCCGCCAGGCGTTCCTCGCCGGCCCGCCGCGCCGCCTCGGC